>CAYXKE010000013.1:5017-49191 GCA_964464935.1 uncultured Chryseobacterium sp. | reverse complement strand
TGCGCCAATGCGATCGCCCTCACCGTAGGCGCCAGCGGCAGCTGCCCGGAGAACGCGGTGTCGGGCGACATGAGCGCCGCCACCGGCAGCCCCGGCTCCCTCCCGAGCTGCCTCATCACGGGCCTCACCGATGTGTGGTACAGCTTCAACTCGGGTGAGAACACCAGCATCATGTGGAACATCGAGCTGCTGACCATGGAAGCCGTGGGCATCCAGGTGCTCGATGCCTGCAACGGCAACGAGGTGTTCTGCATGGGCGACCAGACCGTGGGCGTGTTCCCGGTGCAACCGAACACCGACTACATCTTCCGCCTGCTGACCCTCCCCAATTTCTCGGGCACCTACACCATCTGCCTGGAAGGCGGCCCCGATACGCCGGCCAACGACGACTGCGCGAACGCCACCCCGGTGAACGTGTACACGTCCTGCACGCCGTCGACCTACAGCACGCTGCTGGCCACCCAGTCCGCGCCGGCCAACCTCTGCACCGGCTGGACCAGCGCCACGGCAAACGATGTGTGGTTCCAGTTCACCGCCACCACCACCACGCTGACGATCGAGGCTCCCGCCTCTTCGTTCGACATGATCATCAGCCTGTACGACGACTGCTCCACCCTCATCACCTGTGTGGACGAGGTCCCCAATGTGGGTGGCGAAACGCTGGTGTATGAGAACTTCGTGGTGGGCCAGACCTACTACGTACGCATCTATGGCTGGGATGGGGCCACCGGCGTCTTCGACCTCTGCGTGTACGGCGATGTGGGCACCAGCGTGAGCGATCTCGCTGCCGACATGGGCAACGTGCGCATGTGGCCGAACCCCAACAACGGCCAGCAGCTGTGGATGGAAGTGAACGCCGGCAACGGTGCTCGCACCATCGCGGTGGACATCCACGACCTGAGCGGCAAGCGCGTGATGGCTCGTGAGCTGGCCGCCCAACAGGGCACCATGCTGCTCGACCTCAACGGCGACCTCGCCGCCGGCACCTACCTGGTGACGATCACCGCCGGTGATCAGCGCCTGGTAGAGCGCCTGGTGATCGCCGACTGATCGGTATCACGGACCTCTTGAAAAGCGCCCGGCGGATCTCGCCGGGCGCTTTTTTTTTCTCCCCACCCCACCCCAAAGCCGGTACCGGCACGCGGGGGGGATCGCCCCATTCCGCATGGCGGTCCGGGCAGCACCTCCACGCATTTCATGGTGCCGGCGCATGGGCATGCGGTCCGGTCCGATCATGTCCGGGTCCGCACTTCGGGAAGGATGCGCCCACCTTGTCCAAGCGCTGCCCCCACCACGCCCATCGCATGATCCCTTCGGCATGCGCTGGAGGTACACCGCGAGATGGACGCGCTTGGGCCGCCTCACTCGGGAACCGGGGCGACCGGCCGGAGCGCGGTGCTCCTCTCCTGCCCCCCCCCCGCAACACGAACTCCCTCACGTCCCCACGATCAGGCACGAAGCTCCCGACGGACAGTGCACGGTGGGATGGCGCGTGGCCTCCGATCTCCTGCCCCGGAACCGCCCGCCCGCGGCCAATGACCACAGGCCGAGCTCATCGGGAACGTTCCGCGGTGCGCACAAGCCCGGATCCGACCACAGATGATCCGTTCCACACTTGAGGCCCCCACGCCTGGCCCACAGGCCCCCTGCCCCGACCGGGGAGCGATGCCTGCCGGAGCGCGATGGCATGGGCCCAACACACGAACGCCCGGCCATGGACCAGCCATGACCGGGCGCTCGTTGCGGGTGCTTACTCTCAGCGAACGGGTGCGGGGGCCTGCACGGTGCCGGTCGCCTCAGGCGCCTTGCGCTCGATCACCGTCATCTCGTCCACCAGGTGACGTGCACCGGCGAACTTGTCGATGGTCCAGAGCACGTAGCGGATGTCCACGCTGATCATGCGCTGCAGCTCGGGTTCGAAGGCGATGTCGCCGCTCATGGCCTCCCAGTTGCCGTCAAAGGCGATGCCGATGAGCTCACCGTTGCCGTTGAGCACCGGGCTGCCGCTGTTACCCCCGGTGATGTCGTTGGCGCTGATGAAGCACAGCACCAGATCGCCGTTGGCATCGGCATAGCGGCCGAAGTCCTTCGCCAGCAGCAGTTCCTTCTGACGGGCGGGCACGATGAATTCGTCGTGCGTGGGGTCCTCCTTCTCCAGGATGCCGCGGTGGGTGGTGTAGTAGTTGTAGAACGCGCCATCGGCCGGGCGGTAGCTGCCCACGGTGCCATAGGACAGACGCATGGTGCTGTTGGCGTTGGGGTACCACATGCGCTGGGGGTCCTTCTCCCGCATGGCGGCCACCATGAGGCGGTATCCCTTCTCGATGCGCACATCGCTGGCGCCCATGGCGGGGCCAAGCACATTCCGGTAATGGTTGATGCAGCTCTCGGCCACCTGCACGCCCAGGTCCTTTTCCATGGCCTTCAGCGTGGGGTTCGCCAGGAATGCATCGAGCTTTTTGCGGTCCACGAGCATGCTGGTGCTGAACACGGCCCTGGCCCAGGCCTCCACGTTGCCCTTGTACTTCTTGCGGATGGTGTTGGCGAACACGTCCGGCAGCAGATCGGCCTCCACATCGCTCATGAGCATGCGGAACATGGCGGCGGTCACCTCCTCATCGATGGGGGCGTGGTAGTCCTTGAAGAAGCGATCGGCCTGCGCACGGACTTGGTCCACCGCGGCTTTCACGGCAGCGGCGTCCTTCGGGTCCTTGCGCAGCTGGTTCAGCAGGCCCAGGCTGCGGAAGCCCATGATCACCATTTCGCTGCCGAAGGCACCCTCCTGCATGTAGGTGGCGGCCTGTTCGAATTTGGTGCGCTCGTGGTAGCCCTCCTCGAGCTCCTGCAGGAAGCTGCCATAGCGGGCCTTGCGCTGGGGATCGGCGTTCACCCAGGCCATGAGCTCCTGCTCCTGGTGGTGCTTCTTGTCGTACACCTTCAGGCGCTTGAGCCCCCGCTGCTGACCGATGAAGTACTTCCAGTAGTTGCTCACCTGGGCGTGCTTGGCGGCGTACTGGATGCGCACCTTGGCATCGGCGTCCATGTGGCGGTCGAAGACGTCGAGGCGGGCGCGACGGAGCTTCACGGTGCTGGGCTGGCTGATGTCCAGGGCCAGCTTCACGCCGTGGCTGCTGAGGTACCGGTCGGTGCTGCCGGGGTAGCCCATCACCATGGCGATGTCGCCTTCCTCCACGCCTTGCAGGCTTACGGGGAAGTAGTGGGCGGGCTTGTAGGGGATGTTCTCCGGAGCGGGATCGGCCGGCTCACCGTCCGGACCGGTGTACACGCGGAAGAGCGCGAAGTCACCGGTGTGGCGGGGCCACATCCAGTTGTCGGTGTCACCGCCGAACTTGCCGATGGCGTTGGGCGGGGTGCCGACCAAACGCACATCGCGGTAGGTCTTGTAGTGGTAGAGGTAGAACTCGCTGCCCTCGTACATCACCTTGAAGTCGGCACTGAGGCCGTTGCCCTTGGGAGCGGCGGCGCGCAGGCGCTGACCCACTTCCATCACCTTCTCGCTGCGGGTCTCCTCGTCCATGTCGGGGGTGAGCTCTGCCATCACTTGGGCGGTCACGTCCTCGATGCGTTGCAGGAAGCTCACGCTGAAGCCGGCAGGCAGTTCATCGGCGCGGGTCATCGCCCAGAAGCCATCGGTGAGGTAGTCGTGCTCCACGCTGCTCAGGCTCTGGATGGCGCTGTAGCCGCAGTGGTGGTTGGTGAGGAACAGGCCCTCGGGGCTCACCATCTCGCCGCTGCAGAAGCCGCCGCCCAGACGCACCACGGCGTCCTTCAAGCTGCTGCCGTTGATGGAGTAGATCTCATCGGCGGTGAGCTTCAGGCCCATGCGCTGCATGTCGGCCTCGTTGATGGTCTTGAGCTTGTCCAGCAGCCACATCCCTTCCTGGGCCTGGGCTGCGAACGATGTAACGACGGCGGCGAGCGCCAACAGTTTGGAGCGGAAATTCATGCGTGGCAATAGGTTGAGAAAGCGGGAGAACAGGGCAAATGTACCCCGCCCATGGAAAAGGGCCGGGAAAGCAGTGAACGACCGGTGGGGCCGGGACGAACGGTTCAGTCCTGGTCCGGCACGGGGCGCCAGGGCAGCGCAAGCAGCTCCTCCTCCATCTGGTTGGCCAGCGAGCGGAACTGGTCAGGGGCACCCACGCGCCCCATCACGGTGTGGTCGGTGCCATTGGCGGCCACGCGGATGGTGGTGGCCGGCAGGTCGGTCACGGGGCTGTCGTACACGGGATCCATGCGCGCGAAGCCGATGGACTCGGCCCGGGCCACCAGCCGCTCGATCACCGCCTGGTCCACCCGACCCTGGCCACGGCCGATGAGCTCCACGTGCGCGCGACCCACGTACTCCGCGAAACCGCTGCGGTACACATCGATGCGGTAAGACTTGCACGTGCCGAAGCAGGCGGTGCGCTCAATGCTCAGCACCAGGCTGTCGGCCGCGTTGCTGCCGCCCAGCTGCACGGCGCCATCGTGGGCGATGCCTTCGGCGGAGGCGGCCTGCGCCGGCGCACCGCCATCGGCGGTATCGGCGGTCTTTTCCTGGTTCTTGCACGCCACGAAGCCCACTACGGCCAGGGTGAGGATCAACGGTCGGATCATCTGCGGTTCGGCTTGGTCGGGAAAGGTAGGGACCAACACCATGCCACCTCACCGACGACGTGCCTTGGCCTGTGCCTGCTGCTGCTTCTGAAGCTCCTCCATGCGCTGCTGCCAGCGGCTCTTCTTGCGCGGGGTCTTCATGTTCTGCACCAGCTCCGCGCGGATCTTGTCCTCATCGATGAACCAGCGCTTGAACACGGTCATCTGCAGGATGCTGATCAAGTTGGCCAGCAGGTAGTAGTAGCTCAGGCCCGCGCTGAAGTTGTTCAGGAAGAACAACATCATGATGGGGAACATGTACAGCATGAGCTTCATGCCCGGCATCCCCTGCTGGGTGGGCATCTGTTTCTGGTTGATCAGCGTGTAGATCATGGTGCTGGCCGCCATCAACAGGGTGAAGAGGCTCACGTGGTCGCCGTACAGGGGTATGCTGAAGGGCAGGTCCAGGATGCTGTCGTAGCTGCTCAGGTCGTCGGCCCACAGGAAGCTCTCCTGCCGCAGCTCGATGCTGCTGGGGAAGAACCGGAACATGGCGTACAGGATCGGCATTTGCACCAGCATGGGCAGGCAGCCGCTGGCCGGGTTCACCCCCGCCTTGCGGTACAGGTCCATGGTGGCCTGCTGCTTCTTTTGCGGATCGCCATCCTTGTACGTCTCGTTAATGACGTCCATCTCCGGCTTCAGCACGCGCATCTTGGCGCTGGCCACCAGGTTCTTGTAGGTGAGCGGCATCAGCAGCAGCTTGATCACCAGGGTGAGCACCAGGATGATGATGCCATAGCCCAGGTCGAAGCCGTTGAGGAAGTTGAAGATGGGGATCACCAACCAGCGGTTCATCCAGCCGAAGATGCCCCAGCCCAGGTCGATGATCTTGTCGAACTCGGGCACCTCCGTGCGGCGCAGCGTGCCGTAGTGGTTCGGCCCCAGGTAGAAGCGCATGGCCACATCGGCCTTGGCGCCGCGCTCCTTCTCGAAATACAGCTTGGCCGCGTAGTGCTTGGTGTGGCTCGGGTCGGTGAGCGGTGTCACGGCGATCTCCGAACCGCTGCTGGAGAAGCCCTCGTCGCTGATCAGGGCCACGTTGAAGAAGCCCTGCTTGAAGGCCACCCAGTTGGTGCGGCCCTGCAGCTTCTTTTCATCGGCATCCCGCTCGCTGAGGTAGTCGCGCTTGTCGTTGAAATACTTGAAGTACACGCTGCTGGTCTGCAGCTCGTTGGGCTGGTGCTTCTCCTTGGAGAGGCCGGCCACCTCCCAGCGGAAGAAGAGGCTGCGGGGGTCCACGGCGGGATCGAGGCCGTTGAAGGCCACGTCGACGTGCATGAAATAGGTGGTGCTGTCCAGGCGGTAGGTGATGGCCAGCTCCCGGCCGGGCGTGCCGGTGGATGCCACGAAGCGCACGGCATCCTCACCCAGCGGCTGCGGCTCGAAGTGGAGCTGGGCGGTGCTCAGGTCCACATTGTCCACGAAGAAGCGGAACTCGTACTGGCCACTGTCGGGGTCGGCCAAGTAGAGCGGGGTGCGGTGGTAGGTCTGGTACTCCTTCAGGCGGATGATGGTGGGCCGGGCGCCCTTGGTGTTGAAGGTCACCTGCAGGCGCTCGTTCTCGATCGTCATCTGGCCTTCCTGGCCTTCCGCGGCGGGGGCAAAGGGTCCGAAGCGCTGGCTCAGCGCGGCGCGGCGCAGGCTATCGGCGATCCAGGCGCTGGCGGCGTCCTCCACACTGTCATTGGTGGCGCGGAAGGTGGCGGTGGCTTCCGGCACCTCGTGCGTGCGTGTGGCCAGGGCGCGTTCGGCCTCCTGGGCCTTCTGTTCAATGGCCAGGGCCGCCAGGCTGTCCTGCGCGCGTTGGATGCGGGCCTGCTCCTCCGGGCTGGGCAGGGTGTACCAGGTGTAGACGCCAAGGATGGCGGCGATCAGGACGAAGCCAATGAGTGAATTCCGGTCCATTCAGCTGAGGTGCAGGCGGTGCGAGGGCGGCAAAGATAGCCGGGGGGATGAGGCGGGGACCGAAGCACCGGGGTGGGCGGGCCGGACCGGCGCTCCCGGCCGGTCGAACGGGGCAAGGGGTTCGGGATGGGGATGAGGGTGGTGACGTGCACCACACCCCGCTGAAGTACGGATCCTCAGGCCTCCGCCTGCGCCTCACTTCGGCTCACGGGCACACCGCCTCGCTGGGCCGCCGCCTGCACGAAGCCGATGAAGAGCGGATGCGGGTTCATCACCGTGCTGCGGTATTCCGGATGGAACTGCACACCGATGAACCACGGGTGCGCGGGCACCTCCACGATCTCCACCAATTTGCCTTTGGGGTTGATACCGGTGGCCACCATGCCCGCCTGCTTGTACCGCTCCAGGTAGTCATTGTTGAACTCGTAGCGGTGGCGGTGACGCTCGGAGATGGTCTTGCGTCCGTACACGCGGGCCGCCAGGCTGCCATCGGAGATCTTGCACGGGTACGCGCCCAGCCGCATGGTGCCGCCCTTGTCGGCTATGGTGCGCTGCTCTTCCATCAGCGCGATCACCGGATGCGGCGTTCCGGTGTTCATCTCCGTGCTGTCGGCCCCATCGAGACCCAGCACATGGCGACCGAACTCGATCACCGCGCACTGCATGCCCAGGCAGATGCCGAAGAAGGGGATGCCGTTCTCACGGGCGTGGCGGATGGCTTCGATCTTGCCGGCGATGCCGCGGTGCCCGAACCCCGGCGCCACCAGGATGCCCGAAAGGCCTTCGAGCGTACGGGCCACGTTCTTGGCGGTGATCTTCTCGCTGTGGATCCACTTGATGCGCACCCGGGTGCCATTGGCCGCACCGGCATGCTCCAGCGCCTCCTTGATGCTCTTGTAGGCGTCGTGGAGCTCCACGTACTTGCCCACCAGCCCGATGGCCACCTCCGTCCCGGGGTTCTTGTAGCGCTGCAGGAAGTCCTTCCACGCCCGCAGGTCGGCCTCGGGGCCGCCTTCGATGCCGAGCTTCTGCAGCACCACGGTGTCCAGCCCCTCGTCCTGCATCATCAACGGCACATCGTAGATGGTATCGGCGTCGCGGCTTTCGATCACCGCGCGGGGCTCCACATTGCAGAACAGGGCGATCTTCTCCTTCATGCCTTTCTGCATGGGGTGCTCGGTGCGGCACACCAGGATGTCCGGCTGCACGCCCAGGCTCAGCAGTTCCTTCACGCTGTGCTGGGTGGGCTTGGTCTTCAACTCACCGCTGGTGCGCAGGAAGGGCAGCAGGGTGAGGTGGATGGTGATGGCGTCACGGCCCTTCTCCCATTTGAGCTGGCGGATGGCCTCCACATAGGGCAGGCTCTCGATGTCGCCCACGGTGCCGCCCACCTCAGTGATCACGAAATCATAGATCCCCTTGCGGCCCAGCAGCTGGATGTTCCGCTTGATCTCGTCCGTGATGTGCGGGATCACCTGCACGGTGCGGCCCAGATACTCCCCGCGGCGCTCCTTGCTGATGACGTTCTGGTAGATGCGCCCGGTGGTGACGTTGTTCGCCTGCGACGTGGGGGTGTCCAGGAAACGCTCGTAGTGGCCCAGGTCAAGGTCGGTCTCCGCACCGTCCTCGGTGACGAAGCACTCCCCGTGCTCATATGGGTTGAGCGTCCCGGGGTCGACGTTGATGTAGGGGTCCAGCTTCTGGATGGTCACCGTGAAGCCACGGGCCTGAAGCAGTTTGGCAAGGCTGGCGCTGATGATGCCCTTCCCCAGGGAGGACGTCACGCCGCCGGTAACGAAGATGTACTTGGTGGATCCCGTCATCACGCTGCGATCCCCGCCCAATGGGGAGAGGCGATCACGGGGTGTAAAGGTAAGCATTACGGCCGGCCCGCACCATGTTGCGGCGAAGCATGTGCCCCCATCCGACTGACCGGCGTCATTTTCATATAGCAAAATGACTATATATTTGCATCCGCAATGGACAGCATCCTGATCGAACGAGTGGGCGCGGAGAAGCTGATGCGCGCCAGCGAGATGCTGCGGGTGGCCGCGCACCCGATGCGGCTGGCGGTGCTCGACCTGCTGGGCGCGCAGGGTCGGCTTTGTGTGAGCGAGATGGTGGAACGGCTGGGCGCGGAACAGGCCATCCTGAGCCAGCACCTCTCCGTGATGCGCGAACGGGGCCTGCTCGCGGTTGAGCGTCTGGGCAGGTATAGCTACTACCGGGTGGCGCAGCCCGGCTTCCTCTCGATCCTGCGTCAACTGGAGAACTGCTGCGACAAACTCTGATGGAATTGGCGGGCTACATCGGTGCGGTGATCATGGGCCTCTCGCTGGGCCTGATCGGTGGGGGCGGCAGCATCCTCACGGTGCCCATCCTCGTGTACCTCTTCCACATCGATGCGGTGCAGGCCACGGCGTATTCGCTCTTCATTGTGGGCCTCACCAGCCTGGTGGGCGGATGGAGCCACCGCCGCATGGGCAACATCCACTGGCGGGCCGCCGTGATGTTCGGTCTGCCCAGTATCGCCGCCGTGTACGCCACCCGCGCCTGGCTGGTACCCGCCATCCCGGATCCCATCATGCGCCTGGGCGATGGCGTGATCAGCAAGCCCGTCGGCATCCTCATCCTCTTCGCCGTGGTGATGCTGGCCGCAGCCCTGAGCATGATCCGCAAACCCGTGCGTGCCGACGGGGCCGCGCCCCCTCCCACCCTGCCCCGGCTGCCGCTGGTGATGGCCGAGGGCGCCTTGGTGGGCGTGGTCACGGGCATCGTGGGCGCGGGCGGGGGCTTCCTCATCATCCCCGCACTGGTGTTGCTGGCGCGCCTGCCCATGAAACAGGCCGTGGGCACCTCGCTGATGATCATCGCCGCCAAGTCGCTGATCGGTTTCCTGGGCGATCTGCAGGGCGACACGATCATCGATTGGACCTTCCTGTTGACCTTCTCCATGGTGGCCATTGTCGGCATCGTGCTCGGCAGTCGGCTCAGCCGGCGCGTGGCCAATGAGAAGCTGCGACCCGCCTTTGGATACTTCGTGCTGGTGATGGGGCTCTGCATCATCGGCCGTGAACTCATTGTACTTTGATGGACACTACGCGCGCCTGCAAGTGGCCCGCTTCAACCACACACTCACCCGCCGAGCCCGCTCGGCCCACCATTACCCCGTGATGAACATCGAACAGATCTACACCGGTTGCCTGGCACAAGGCGCCTACTACATCGAGAGCGACGGCGAGGCCGCCATCATCGACCCGCTGCGCGACACCCGCCCGTACCTGGAACGTGCCGAGGCCCGTGGGGCCCGCATCAAGTACGTGCTGGAGACCCACTTCCACGCCGATTTCGTGAGCGGCCACCTGGACCTGGCCGGGAAGACCGGGGCCACCATCGTGTACGGCCCCAACGCGAACCCGGCCTTCACCGCCCACATTGCCCAGGATGGCGAGGAACTGAAGCTGGGCCGCATCCGCATCAAGGTGCTGCACACACCCGGGCACACCATGGAAAGCACCTGCTACCTGCTGATCGATGAGACCGGCCGGCCGCACAGCATCTTCACCGGCGACACGCTCTTCATCGGCGACGTGGGCCGGCCGGACCTGGCGCAGAAGGCCGGCGAACTCACCCAGGAGGACCTGGCCGGCCACCTGTACGAGAGCCTGCAGAACAAGATCATGCCCCTGCCCGACCACGTGCTGGTGTACCCCGCCCACGGGGCCGGCAGCGCCTGCGGCAAGAACATGAGCAAGGAGACCTTCGACACGCTGGGCAACCAGAAGCGCACCAACTACGCGCTGCGGGCCTCCACGAAGGAGCAGTTCATCAAGGAGGTGACCGAGGGCCTGCTGCCGCCGCCCGCCTACTTCCCGCAGAACGTGGCGATGAACAAGGGGGTGATCCCCAGCGTGGACGAGGTGAAGCAGAAGAGCCTGCGCCCCCTCCCGCCCGAGGACTTCGAACACATCGCCGAGGCCGAGGGCGCCCTGGTGCTCGACACCCGCAACGCGGAAGTGTTCAAGGACGGCTTCGTGCCCCGCAGCATCAACATCGGCCTCAAAGGCGACTTCGCTCCCTGGGTGGGCGCCATGATCCCCGACGTGCGCCAGCCGCTGCTCGTGGTGGCCGACCAAGGCACCGAGGATGAGGTGGTGACGCGCCTGGCCCGTGTGGGCTACGACAATGTGCTGGGCTTCCTCCAAGGCGGCATCGACGCATGGCGTGCCAGCGGTCGCGAGGTGGACACGATCGAGCGCATCGACGCGGAGGAATTCGCGGCGCGCCTCAAGCAGGCCCCGCTCCACGTGGTGGACGTGCGCAAGGACGGGGAGTGGGAGAACGGCCACGTGCAAGGCGCGCACCATGCCTCCCTGCAGTACATCAATGACCACCTGCACGTGATCGCCCCCGAGGCGACCAACTACCTGCACTGCGCGGGTGGCTACCGCAGCATGATCGCCGCGTCGATCCTCAAGGCGCGCGGCCACCACAACCTCGTGGAGGTGCGGGGCGGCTTCAACGCGATCAAGAAGACCGATGTCCCGGTCACCGCGCTGATGTGCGAATGAGAATGACCGTCCCCACCGATCGACCGATCCACTGAAGTCCTGTGCACCGTATGATCGAGATCCTCTCCAGACCCTGGCCGTGGTACCTGACCGGTCCACTGATCGGCCTTACCGTGCCGCTCCTGTTGCTGCTGGGCAACAAGACCTTCGGCATCAGCAGCTCGTTGCGCCACATCTGTGCGGCCTGCCTGCCCGCGAACATCCCCTTCTTCCGCTACGAATGGCGCAAGGAGGTGTGGAACCTCTTCTTCGTGGGAGGCATCGTCATGGGCGGCTTCATCGCGGCCACCTGGTTGAACGACCCCGAACCGGTCCAACTGGCCGAGCCCACCGCGGCGTACCTCGCTTCCAAGGGTGTGACCGACACCTCTGAGCTTGTTCCCGTGCAGCTCTTCAGCTGGGCGTCGCTCTTCACGCTGCGCGGCTTCATTCTGATGGTGGTCGGCGGTTTCCTGGTGGGCTTCGGCACGCGCTACGCGGGCGGATGCACGAGCGGCCACGCCATCATGGGCCTGAGCGATCTGCAATGGCCCAGCCTCATCGCCACCATCATGTTCATGGTGGGCGGCGTGATCACCACCTGGTTCATCCTGCCGCACCTGCTGGCGCTGTAAACCTTTCCACTCGCATCCCATGACAACGCAACGACCCCGCGTGCCGGAGAACGACTTCGAAGTGCGCTCGCTCGACGCCATGTGCGTGAACGAAAGCGAACTTCAGCACCCGTGGTGGTACAACCTGAAGTACGCGGCCTGGGGCATCGTCTTCGGCATCGCCTTCACCAAGGCCGAAGTGGTCAGCTGGTTCCGCATCCAGGAGATGTTCCGCTTCGAGAGCTTCCACATGTACGGCATCATCGGCAGTGCCGTGGTGGTGGGGCTGCTCGGGGTGCAGCTGATCAAGCGCCTGAAGGCACGCACCATCCATGGCGAGCCCATCGTGATCCCCAACAAGACGTTCAACAAGGGCCAGATCTATGGCGGGCTGATCTTCGGCGTGGGCTGGGCCCTCACCGGCGCCTGCCCCGGCCCGCTCTTCGCCCAGATCGGCATGGGCTTCTCGGTGGTGGCCGTGACGCTCCTCAGTGCCGTCGCGGGCACGTGGGTGTACGGCCGCATTCGCGACCGTCTGCCGCACTGACGATCGACAGCGCCACCCCGAGCCACGTGTTGTTCCTTTGAAAAAAGACCATTGACCATGAGCCGCACCAACGCCATCGGCCTCGACGAGAAGAAGGCCGCCCAACTCGCCGACCAGCTCAACGTGTTGCTGGCCAACTACTCCATCTTCTACCAGAACGTACGAGGGTACCACTGGAACATCAAGGGCGACAAGTTCTTCGAACTGCACCTGAAGTTCGAGGAGCTGTACAACGACCTGCTGCTGAAGATCGACGAGGTGGCCGAGCGCATCCTCACGCTGGGGGCCTCACCCAAGCACACATACAGCGACTACTTCACCGTGGCCGAGATCAAGGAGAGCAAGCTGGTGAGCGATGGGGAGGCGGCCGTGCAGGACATCATCAACTCCTTCCGCACGTTGATCGGGCTCCAACGCGAGTTGCTGACATTGAGCGCCGACGCGGACGATGAAGGGACCAACGCCCTGATGAGCGATTACATCCGCGCGCAGGAAAAGCTCGTGTGGATGTACGGCGCCTACCTCGGGAAATAGTGTCTCCGCTCTGTGAGCGAGGTCACCGATCAGCTCGGCCCACCGCCGCAGTTTCGCGGCATGGAACGACCGGTCGCCGTGCTGAGAGGCGCACATGGTGCCCTGCTCGGACTGTTTTTGTTCCCAGGGCCGGTGGTGGCCCAGCTGCCCCACCGTACCGACACCGACACCCTATGGTGCGACACCACGCTGCGCCACGCCTTCGCCCATGGTACCATTGACGGCCACTTCCGCCTTTTCGCCATGGGCACGGTGAACAGCGGGGCTTTGACCGATCACCACGCCGCAGCATTCGGCGGCACGCTGGGCTACCGCAGCGCGCGTTGGCATGGTTTGCGTTTCAGCCTCATGGGCGGCTATACCATGCCACTGTTCGCCTCTGCGATCAATGGTGCCGATGATCCCGCATTGCAGCCCAGCCGGTACGAGATCGGGCTTTTCGATGCCACCGGACATGAACAGGGCGAATACCTCTACCTCCATGAGTTCAACATCGACTTCCGCACGCGCGACCGGCGTTGGCAGTTCACCCTGGGCAAACAGCACCTGGACGATCCCTTCCTCAACGGGCAGGATAGCCGCATGCACCCCACGCTGTTCGATGGGGTGACCGTACAACGGCGCGGGCGAAAAGGCGCGCGCTACGAAGTGCTATGGATCCACCATGTAGCCCCGCGTTCCACCGCGCACTGGTACAGCGCTGCGCAGAGCATCGGCGTGTACCCGGGACAGGGACGCGATGCAGCCGGCCGGCCATCGGGCTATGCAGGCATGCTGCACTCCGCCGGGGTTTTCAGCACATTGGGCGAATGGGAGCCTGCCGCGCGCTTCCACGTGATCGCCCATGACTTGTTCGTGGAAGACATCATCAACACCGCCTTCCTGGAGGTGAGCTACCGCACAACAGGATCGTGGTCCGTGCAATTCCGAGCCATTCGACAGGATGCCGTGGGCAACGGTGGCCATGCCGTGGACAGCCTTCGGTACGTACAGCCCGGAACGGCGAGCCACATCGCCACCACGCGCGTACAGTACGCCCGTGGCCCATGGACCTTCCAGCTCAACGGTACGCGTATCACGGCCCAAGGCCGCTTCATCATGCCGCGCGAATGGGGCCGTGAACCCCTCTTCACTTACCTGAGCCGCGAACGCAACGAAGGTTTGGGCGACGTATGGGCCGCCACACTCCACACCGAGCGCAGGAGCGAACGGGTCAAAGGTTTTACCACCCATGCCGGCGCCGGGCTGTTCGGCCTTCCGCCCCCCTCATCCGCACGCCTCAACAAGTACAACATGGTATCGTACGGGCACGCCATGCTCGATCTGCGCTATGCCTTCCAAGGCATGTTCCAAGGATTGGACCTACGCTTGCTGTACGTGCACAAATGGCCACTGCAGCGGGAGGACCTCACCAGCGCACACGTGTACAACCGGGTGGATATGCACCATGCCAGCCTCGTGGTCGACTACCGGTTCTGAGAAGGGCGTGTCCCCGGCCCGCGCACCGGCCACGCACGGGCCGCGCTGTCCACTGTGGCCGGCTCGTGCAGGCCGGTGGCGCATCGGCGTGGCGGGGGCTTCCTCCGGTCGCCTCCTCACCCCGTGCGCTCACACGTCCGGCACTTCGCCGGGCCGCCGTTCCCATCGCTCACGCAACATCCTTGTCATCTTTACCTGCACATGCGCACGATCGAACAGCGTTTTCACGCCACCATGGTATTGTCGTTGGTGGCGTTCACCCTGTACGCACAGCACGCACCGGTGGTGCCCACCGGTGCCATGCGTGCCACCATGGCACATGGCCAGCTTGCGGGTCTGATCCAGCTGGACAGCATCGCCAGCCCCGGGTACTACGGTGTGGGGCCATTGGAATACCTGCGCGGCGAACTGCTGCTGCTGGATGGTCAGGCCTATTGCGCCACGGCGATCACTGACAGCACCATGCAGGTGGACCTGCGCCCGGCGGCACGAGCCCCCTTCTTCGTCCACCAGCGAGTGGAACGCTGGGTGGCCTTGCCACTTCCCGATAGCGTTGCGGACCTCCGTGCGCTGGATGCCTACCTCACCGCACATTTCGGCATGGATGCCGCACCCTTCGCCTTCCGCCTCACCGGCCATTTCGACGCGGTGGACGTGCATGTGCTCGATGTTCCTCCGGGCACCGAGGTGCGCCAACGGTCCGATGCCCAACGGCATAACAAGCACTACCACCTGCGCCACACGGATGCCGAAGCCATTGGCTTTTTCTCCACCCGTCACAAGACCGTCTTCACCCACCATGATGCGCACATACACGTGCATGCCATCACGCCCACCCGCGACTGGATGGGCCATGCGGAGGAGCTGATGTTCCGGGCGGCACAGGTGCGATTGTGGGTGGCGGAGTGATCTCCTGGGCGTCGGTCCTCCCGGATCACACCCATCGGACCGGGCAAGAAGCGGCCATCCTTCGGCGATGAGCGAGTATGATGGACTGCCGCTTGCCAACACCGCCAGCACCGGCAACCTGTACGTGCTGGCCTGCGACCTGGATGGCAATGGGCTGTGGTCGCGGCCCTACTCGGGCATGTCCGACGTGGAAGGCACCGGCATCGCGGCCGATCCGCTGGGCAACCTCTTCGTGGTCGGTAGGCTCTGGGGCAGCTTGCACCTGCCCGACGATACCCTGGCGTCCACGAGCAGCGATGACGACATTCTGCTGCTGGGCTTGGACCAGGAGGGCGAACATCGCTGGGGGCACAGTGCCGGTTCCGCTGAACGCGACCTGGCGTGGGGTGTGGTGGCCGACGGTATGGGAATGCATACGTGGCCATGCAGTTCAAGGGAACGATGGAACTGCTGGGCCAACCGTTCACCGCGCTGGGCGACGAGGACGCGTTGATCATGAAGATCACTGCGGACGGTTCACCCGTATGGACGAGCCAGCCGAGTGGCCACCAGCGTGATATTCCGTTGTGCATCCACCGGCAGCATGCCCCCCCATACCGCCTGGCCTTTGGCGGCTACTTCTGGGGTACCATCACTTATGGCAACAGCACCATCAGCGATATGCAGAACGGTGACGGCATGCTCGTGAGCGGCATGGACACCACCTTCCATGTCAACACCCATGCGGTACCGGGCTGTGGCACACCATGCAATGGCACCGGGACCATCTTTGCGCAAGGGGCCGCGCCCTTCACCTACCAGTGGAGCACCGGTTCCACGGAACCCAGCCTCACCGGACTATGCCCCGGCACCTATTCCGTGGAAGTGACGGACGCCCATGGTGCCCTGCTGGCCGTCACGGTCACGGTGCCTTCGCTACCCGACCCGGGCTTCTCGATCCAGATGGAGGGCGATTCGCTTTGGGTGGACGGCGGTGTGGGTTGGCAGTGGTTCCATGATGGGAGCACATTACTGGGCGAGAACCCCTGGCTGACCGCCACCACCAGTGGCAGCTATCACGCCCTGGTGGCAGATGCCGATGGTTGCTTCTGGAGCACCGATACCGTACAGGTCATCACCACATCGGTGTCCCTGTCCTTCAACGCCGACCGTCCATCCATTCGGCCCAACCCGGTGCACGGTACGCTGTTCATCGATGTGCCCGGCATGCGCCCCCTCGCCATGGAACTCTTGAACGGTACAGGTCAGTGCCTGAAGCGACAAACACTCGTGCCCGGAACGGACCGCATGGACCTGAGCGGTCTGCCATCCGGGCCGTACTTGTTGCGCAGCAGCCACGGTGGTGCCTGGCGGGTGATGGTGGAGTGAGTGTCCAACGGCATGGGCACGACGAAGCCCGGCTCATCGCCGGGCTTCGTCCTTCCGATCAGGTCGTGCGACATCACAGCAGTGTCGTGGGGCACACATACTCGGTGCGCGCCACATCGGTGTTCTTGATCGCGCCGAAGCCGCCTTCCACGTCCACGAAGTCGTTCCAGCCCCGTGCCTTCAGGATGCTCGCCGCGATCATGCTGCGGTAGCCGCCGGCGCAATGCAGGATGAAGGGCCGATCCTTCGGGAATTCGGCCAAGTGCTCGTTGATGCGGTTCAGCGGCGTGTTGATCGCACCCACCACGTGCTCACTGTCGTATTCGCTCTTCTTGCGCACGTCGAAGATCGACGGCTGTTCCGTGTAGCGTGCGGCGAACTCATCGGCAGTGATACGCTTGACGGTATCGATCTCCTTGCCCGCGTCGTTCCATGCTTGGAATCCTCCTTCAAGGTAGCCAATGGTGTTGTCGTACCCCACGCGGCTCAACCGGATGATACTCTCTTCCTCCTTGCCGGGTTCTGTGATAAGCAGGATGGGCTGGTTGATGTCGGAGATCATCTCGCCCACCCACATGGCGAAGTTGCTGTCCAGCCCGATGTTTATGCTGTTGGGTATAAAGCCCTGAGCGAAGATGGACGCAGGGCGTGTGTCGAGCAGGAGCGGCCGTTCCTCATTGGCCACCACCTCGAAATCGTTCACGTTGAGCGGTCGCCTGCCGCGCGCCATGATCCGGTCCAAGCTCTCGTAGCCCTGGATGTTCATCAGCACGTTCTTGGGGAAGTACCCCGGCGGCGGGGTGAGGCCGGCGAGCAGAGCCTTGGTGAACGCCTCTTTCGTGAGCTTCGGATCCAGCGCGTAGTTGGTGCGCTTCTGATTGCCCAGCGTGTCGGTGGTCTCCTTGCTCATCATCTTGCCACAGGCACTGCCGGCGCCGTGGTTGGGGTAGACGATCAGGTGATCGGCGAGGGGCATGATCTTGTTGCGAAGCGAATCGTACAGATGGCCTGCGAGCTTCTCTTCCGTGAGGTCGGCGATCACATGCTGGGCCAGGTCCGGCCGGCCCACATCGCCGATGAAGAGCGTGTCACCGGTGATGATGCCGTGTTCCTTCCCGTCCTCATCGATGAGAAGGTAGGTGGTGCTTTCCATCGTGTGCCCAGGTGTATGGATGGCCTTCACCCTAGCCTTCCCCACGTGGAAGACCTCCCCGTCGGTGGCCACGTGCGCGGCGAATCCGGGCTTGGCCGTGGGTCCGTACACGATGGTGGCACCGGTCTTCTTCGCAAGGTCCAGATGGCCGCTCACGAAGTCGGCATGGAAGTGTGTTTCGAAGACGTACTTGATCTTCGCGCCATCGGCCGAAGCACGGTCGATGTATGGTTGCGTTTCGCGCAGCGGATCGAAGATGGCCGCCTCTCCATTACTCTCCAGGTAGTAGGCCGCATGGGCGAGACACCCGGTGTAGATCTGTTTGATGGTCATGGCATCGGTGTTCTTGTGGACCGGGAACAGGTCCGTGTGATCAATGACGCGAAGATCCCGCAGCGGGCGTGCGCCTTTGGTGATGATCGTCATACACGCCGGACTTGTGTGAGGGATGTCACCGATGAGCGGATGCCGGGATGATGCGATGATCGTCTTGGTGGAAACGACGAAAGGCCCCTTGTGGAGCCTTTCATCCAGTAGTGCGGTGTGGACCTCAGGCGAGTTCCTTCTTGGCGAGATAGAAGTCGATGAGCTCGACGTTCTTGTCGGCCAGACGGGTATCGAGTTCCTTGGCCGCAGTGCTCTACCTGGACCAATCCACAGTGATGAAGACACTGGACAAAATGGTGATCAAGGGCTTGGTACAACGGGAGACCATAGGCAGGTCCGTACGTATCTTTCTTACGGGAAAGGGAGAAGAGCGCGAAGCCGACGCCAAAGCGGCATGGAAGAAGTTGCGTGTGGAGTACACGAACCTGCTTGGAGCCGCTGGAACAGATCAATTATGCCGGGATCTGGTATCGGCCCAGAAACGCCTGACCGGTGACGCGTAGGAAGGCTGGAGGGATCAATATGCATGGCCATACATACATATTGATCCCTCCAGCTCTTTCACCCCTGTGCCCTCCCTTTAAGGATCAGGTTCCAGTACATCCAGGGAAGCACTTTGCGTTTGAGCTGGTACATGCTCCAGCGCTCCTTGCTCTGGTCGAAGGGGAATGTTTCCTGAGGCAGGTGATCATAATCGAACTCGGCGAGCACGAGCTTCCCATAGCCGGTCACCAGTGGGCATGACGTATAGCCATTGTAACTACTGGTCAGGGGTTTGCCGGCCATGGCGGCGATGATGTTCGCCACCACCGTGGGGGTCTGCTTGCGGATGGCAGCGCCTGTTTTGGATGTGGGCAGGCCGGCGGCATCGCCGATGCTCCACACGTTGGGATACTTGTTATGGCGCAGGGTATGCTTGTCCACATCCACCCATCCTGCGGTGTTAGCGAGCGGGCTTTTCTTGATGAAGTCCGGCGCACTCTGTGGTGGCGTCACGTGGATCATGTCGTAATCCAGCCATCGTTCCTGGTCCTTGTTCGCCGGTCCGAAGCCGGTGAATCGAGCGCGCCTGTTGGGGCCGTCGATCTCATCGAGCCGCCAGAAGAAGTGGAGGCCGATATGGCCGCGTTCCACCACTTTCAGGAGCGTCTTCTCGTACTTCGCCACACCGAAAAGCCGTGAGCCGCCGCTCCAATACTGGACGTCCATGTTCTCCAGTGCGCCGGTGCGTCGCCAGTGGTCTGCCGCCAAGTACATGATCTTGTGCGGGGCGCCGCCGCATTTCACCGGCGTATGCGGATTGTGGAAGATCGCGCGGCCTCTACGCAGCCCCTTGATCAACTGCCAGGTATAGGGTGCGGTGGCGAAGCTGTAGTTGCTGGTGACACCATCGCGGCCCAGCGCCTGCGGCAGCCCCTTCACTGCGCCCCAGTCCAGTTGGATGCCGGGGCACACGAGCAGATGCCTGTAGGCAAGCACACGGCCATCGGCCAGGGTCACCGAGTTCACTTCTGGCTGGAAGGTGGACGCCGCCGCTTGGATCCATTCGGCGCCTTTGGGGATGAGATCCTCCTCGCGGCGTTCGGTATCCAGCGGGTCGAATGCCCCGCCACCCACCAAGGTCCACGCGGGTTGGTAGTAATGTTTCTCCGATGGTTCGACGATCGCTACCCTGGTCTTCGGGGCTTTGAGCAGAAAATGGGCGGCAGCGGAGAGGCCGGCATTGCCGCCGCCGATCACGAGGAGGTCGTAGGTCCGTGACATCGCTCAGGGTTCTTGGCGAAGTAATGCGGATGCTTCTCACTGGATCGTGAGAAAGGTCACAGCCCGACATTGTACGGCGGGCAGGCGGCATGTCATCTTCGTGACGATCCTCACAGAGCGTCCGACAGGCCTGCCGGACCTTTGTTCCATCAACCTCCACCCACATGAGACCGAACATGGGCAACACGGACCGTCTGCTGCGGATTATGGCCGCCATCGTGATCGTTGTGTTGTACTTCGCCGGTGTGCTCACTGGCACCTGGGCCATCATACTGCTTGTGCTCGCAGCCGTCCTTGCCCTCACCAGCTTCATGCGCTTCTGCCCGCTGTATCCATTGTTCGGATCCCGCACCCATAAGGACTGATATGAAACGCACGTGGATCATCACCGCCATCGGCGTGGCGCTCGGTGCCGCCGCCGGCTGGTACTACTGGTACCAGTGGGGCTGTGTGGACGGATGCACCATCACCAGCAGCCCGGTGAACAGCACCCTGTACGGTGCCTTCATGGGCGGCCTGTTGCTCAGCTCGTTCAAGGGATCCGTACCGGCTGACCAGCAAGCGAAGCCATAGACGCGCCGTGGTTCCCCATTCACCAACTCCGATCCCCCATTCACCTCCCCATGCTCCGTTCCCTCTTCGGCCTTGGTCCCAAAGTGGATCTCACGGCCATCATCCAACAAGGTGCCACCATACTCGACGTGCGCACGTCGGCCGAATTCGCCCAGGGCCATGTGAAGGGGGCGATGAACATTCCGCTGGACCAGTTGCAACGCAGCACCGCCAAGGTGCCCAAAGGGAGACCGGTGATCACCTGCTGCCGCAGCGGGGCGCGCAGCGGCATGGCCGAAGGCATCCTCCGCAAAGCCGGTTTCGAAGCCTACAACGGTGGCCCATGGACCAACGTACAAAAGCTCAAAGGCTGATGCGCACCTTGTTCCACAACTGGGGCGCGGTGCGCTGGATACGCCTCGGGCTGGCCCTGGTGCTGCTCATGGCGGGCATCACCTCGGGCGATGCCGTGGCGTATGCGGCTTCGGCTTTCGTCGGACTGCAGGCGCTGTTCAACTTCGGGTGTTGCGGCGCGGCCTGCACAACCGACAGCGCCTCCTCCAAGCCTGCCGATGGCACGAACATCGTGTATGAAGAAGTGAAGGGTGAGAAGGTGCACGCATGAAAGTCTTACCCCCGCACACTTTGCCGTTGCATTCGCTCACCTTGGCACCCTCGAACTTTCCAACACTTCCACCATGGACAAGCCAAAGACCTTCCAGGAGCTGATCGCCGGCGACAAGCCGGTACTCGTTGACTTCTTCGCCGAATGGTGCGGCCCGTGCAAGATGATGCCACCGATCCTGAACGACTTCAAGGGGATGATGGGCGACCAGGCCACGGTGATCAAGGTCGATGTGGACAAGAACCCCGGTGCCGCACAAGCCTACCAGGTGCGCGGTGTACCGACGCTGATCATTTTCAAGAACGGGAAACCCGTGTGGCGCCGATCGGGTGTGATCAGCGCCGCTCAACTGAAGGAGGCGATGATGCCTCATCTTTGAGAACCAGGTTCAGGAGTGCGGGTGTGCCCCCTCGACCCTCCATCGCACCCGATCACTCTTTCACCCTCTTGCTGGTCTTCACCCATGCGCCTTCAAACCCTCCTTCCCGCCGTCGCCTTCTCCCTCGTGCTCTCCTGCTGCAACGCGCAGCCGGGCAACATGGTAGATGTGCCCACCCTACGGACCGAACTCGCCACCGGCACCGTGCAGCTCGTTGATGTGCGCACTCCGCAGGAATGGGGCACCGGTCACATCGCCGACGCGCTACACATCGACTGGTTCGATGACGACTTCAGGGAACACGTGGCGAAGTTGGACAAGGACAGGCCCGTGCGCGTGTACTGCGCAGCCGGTGGCCGCAGCGAGGATGCGCGTGAACTGCTGCGTGAAATGGGCTTCAAGGACGTGAAGGACCTGGACGGCGGCATCTCCGCGTGGAAGAAGGCGGGCGCACCGGTGGTGAAATGAATGCCCTTGTGTGAGGGTGTATGATCGAGCGGGTGCCAGGGTCGCACGCTCGCGCACCCTTTCACTCGTTCACCGCGCCCGGATGCACCTCCACATGCCCACGCCCAAGGCTTACCAGGCCCCGTGCCTTCAACTGCTGCAACAAGCGTGTGATCACCTCACGCGGCGAACTCAATTCATCGGCGATCTGCTGGTGGGTAAGGTGCAGCGTATGTTCGCCGGTGGCCTGTACGCGCCTCATCAGGTAATCCCATAGCTGCTCGTCCAGCTTGCGGAAGGCCACCACCTCAAAGGCCTCCAGCAGCTCCTGGAAGCGCTGCGCCTGCACTTCGTTCACATACTTGCGCCACTCGGGGTGTATCATCCACTCATCCACGTAGTGCACGGGGATCAGCAGCAGGTCGGCATCCTCCTCCACAACGGCCCGCACGCTGCTCACACGCCTGCTCACGCAGCAGGTGAGGGATGCGGCGCAGGATTCGCCCGGCAGGATGTGGTAGAGGTAGCGTTCGCGGCCCTCGCCGTCCTGTGCGAGGATGCGCAGGCTGCCCTTCTGCACGATGGGGGTGTGGGTGATGGTGTCGCCCACGGCGATCAGCTCCGTGCCGGCGGGCAGCTGGCGGCGCACCACCACCCGTTCGAACTCGTGGCGTAGGACGCTATCGGTGAACATGGCGGCAAGGTATCCCGGCTTGATCGTACGGATCGTTGCACATGGCGCATGGAAAAGGAATGGTGCCCGGTGTTGGATCGTGAAGTAAACCTATCGGTCCTGCGGCAGCACCAGCAGCGGCAGCGCGCTTTCCAACGCCAGTTTGCGCGACACACTGGGTGCGAAGAACCGGTCCAGGAAGCCGGTGCGCGGGCGGTGCACCACGGCCACCATGTCGGCATCGAACGCGCGGGCGGCATCCACGATGCCGGTCGCCACATCGTCCGCCGTCCTGGTGTGGAACTGCAGCTTCACCCCCGGCAGGGCCTGGGCCAGACCCGCTTCATCCTCGGGTGAAGTTCCGCCCTCGGGCTCACTGGTGATGTGCACCACCACCACCTCGGCGCCGGTGTGCTTCACCAAGGTGGCAAGGGCGCGCATGCCCTCGGCGCTCACCCCGCTGCGGTCGCTGGCCAGCAGGATGCGGCGCACCGGTCCCTCACCGCCGGTCTTCGGCACGGCCAGCACGGCGATGTCGCCACCCCGAATGGTATCCGTGGTGTTGCTGCCCAGAAAGGCGGCACCCGCCGCACCGCTGTGGCCCATCACCACCAGGTCGGCGCCCTCCTTGCGCACCATGGAGCGCACCGCCAGTGCGGTGGGACCCGCCACCATGCGCACCTCCAGGTCCTTCAGGCCGGTGTCCTGGCGGAAGCGCTCCGCCGCCAGATCGAGCTGCTCGCGCGTGGCGGCCTGTGCCTCCACCACCAGCTCGGCCAGCAGCGGGTTGGCCAAGGTGGGACCCGAGTACGCGTGGAACAGCAGGTAGCGGTGGTCAGGCCCCAGCAGGCGCACCGCTTGTACGGTCGCACGATGGGCGTTCTCACTGAAATCGGTGGGAAGGAGGATCCGGGCCATGGGACAAGTGTGGACCACGAAGTACGGCGATCCCAGCGGCATGGGGTTGACGAAAATCATCCCGCGGGCGTGCGCACCCCGGTACGTTTGCCCGCCATGCTTGGAGGGAGCCATGCATCATCCACCGGAAGGCCGATCAGCTCATTGGACGAGCTGGTGCGGGCCCTGCTCGCCGTGCAGGCCCCGGCAGACTACGGCGCGACGCTGATGCGCTATGCTGTTCCGGTGCACGATCTGGAGCCCTATTTCCACTGGGACCCGCGCCGTTACACCCGCAACTGCGTGGTGCGCAACCCCGCCTTCGAGCTGCTGGTGGTGTGCTACGCGCCCGGCCAGCGCACCAGCATCCATGACTACGACAGCGACATGGCGTGGGTGCATCCGGTGCTGGGCGAGGTGATCGAGGAGCGCTTCGCCCGCCATCCGGACAGCGGTGTGCTGCAGCTGGTGCAGGAGACCCGCCTGCGCCCCGGCATGCTGGGTGCGCTCACCCGCGAGAACTCCATCCATCGGTTCACCAACGCGGGCCCCGCCCGAGCCGTGACCCTCAACCTCTACGCGCCGCCCATGCGCAAGTGGCAGGTGTTCGATGAGCGTACCGGCTCGCCCACGGAGGCCATTGCCGGATCGCCCTCATGACCACCGCACAGGCTAACTTGGCCACCATGGTCAGTGCGGACGATGGCACATTCAGCCCCGCCGATGTGGCGCGTGTGTGCGAGATGCTCTTCGTCACGGCCGCCGAAGGCCTGGTGGTGGTGGATGTGAGCGGCCGCATCCTCATGCACAACCCGCGGCTCCATGCCATGTTCGGCTATGGCCCCGACGATCTGCGCGACCAGCCCATCGAGATCCTGCTGCCCGACGCCGTGAGGCAACGGCACGTGCAACACCGCGCCAACTTCGACCATCGCCCCGTGCAACGCCCCATGGGGCTGGGCATGGACCTGTGGGGGCGGCGCAAGGACGGCAGCGTGTTCCCCGTGGAAGTGAGCCTGAACCATTTCTCCGTGGACGGCGTGCGCTACGTGATGGGGCTGGTCACGGACATCACCCTGCGCCACGCCGCGGAGACCGCCCTGCAACGCACCAATCAGGAATTGGAACGCCGCGTGGAGGAACGCACCGCCCAGCTGCGCGAGGCTGAACGCAACGTGCGCGAGGCGCTGGAGAAGGAGAAGGAGCTGCATGCCCTGAAGAGCCGCTTCGTGGCCATGGCGAGCCACGAGTTCCGCACCCCGCTGAGCACGATCATGAGCAGCGTGGACCTCATCGCCCGATACGTCGAGAACGACGAACGCGTGGGCAAGCACGTGGCCCGCATCCGCACCAAGGTCCGCGAGATGACGGCCATGCTCAACGAGTTCCTCTCGCTGGAGAAGATCGAGCAGGGACTGGTGGCCTGTCAGCCGGTGGCCATCGATATCGTGCACCTGGGCATCGAACTGATCGAGGAGTTGCGCGCCCTCACCAAGAGCGGGCAAACCATCACCTACGACCACGAGGGCAACGAGCGCGGCGTGACCCTGGACCGCCAGATGCTGGGCAACGTGATCACCAATCTGGTGACCAACGCCGTGAAGTACTCCCCCGAGGGCATGGCGATCGAGCTGCGCACCCGCATCGAGCATGGGCGGCTGCACATCACCGTGCACGACACCGGCATCGGCATTCCCGACACCGATCAACAGCACCTCTTCGACCGCTTCTTCCGCGGCAGCAATGCCACCACCATCCAAGGCACGGGTCTGGGCCTGAACCTGGTGAAGCGCTACGTGGACCTGATGCAGGGATCCATCGGCTTCACCAGTCGCCCGGGCGACACCACCTTCGTGGTCGAATTCCCTCAACACCTACCACCCGATGAAGACCATCCTGCTGATCGAGGATGACGCCGACATGCGCGAGAACACGGCCGAGATCCTTGAACTCGCCCAATTCCGCGTGCTCAAAGCCCCCAACGGACGGGTGGGCGTGGAGCTGGCCCGAAAGGAGCAGCCCGATCTGGTGTTGTGCGACATCATGATGCCCGAGCTCGATGGCTACGGCGTGCTGCATCTGCTGGGGCGTGACCCCGCCACCGCCGAGATCCCCTTCATCTTCCTCAGCGCGAAGGCCGAACGCGGCGACGTGCGCAAAGGCATGGAGCTGGGTGCGGACGACTACCTCACCAAGCCCTTCGAGGAGAGCGAACTGCTCAACGCCATCGCCGGCCGCCTGAAGCGGAGCGAGCTCTTCCGCAAGGGCTTCAGCAGCGACGGCTCGAGCTTCGACCGGTTCATGGAGCAGGCCCGCAGCATCGAAGCGCTGAAGGACATCGGCAACGACCGCAAGGTGCGCAAGGTGGCCCGCAAGGAGGTGCTCTTCGACGAAGGCGACGAACTGCGCTACCTGCCCCGCATCGTGAGCGGCAAGGCCCGCACCTACAAGATCAACAGCGACGGCAAGGAGTTCGTGACCGGTCTGCACGCCGAGGGCGATCTGCTGGGCTACATGGGCCTGCTGGAGAACGGGCGTGCCATGGAGACCGCCGAGATGCTGGAGGACGGCGAGGTGGTGTTGGTGCCCCGCGAGGACCTGCTGGCCCTGCTGTACCGCGACCGCGATGTGAGCGTGCGCTTCATCAAACTGCTGGCGCGCGATGTGAAGGAGAAGGAGCAGCGCCTGCTGGAGCTCGCCTATTCCCCCGTGCGCCAACGGGTGGCCCAGGCCCTGCTCCGCGTTCACTCCCGCTATGCCGGCAACGACGATGGGCTGGGCGTGAACATCAGCCGCGACGACCTGGCCGCCATCGTAGGCACCGCCACCGAATCGTTGATCCGCTGCCTCACCGCGTTGAAGGACGAAGGGCTGATCGACTCGCACGGCCGCGACATCCGCATCGTGAACAAGGCGAAGCTCGAACGGCTGGCCAACGGGCCGGGCCTGTGACCCCGCTCAGCGGCGGAAGAACTGCAGCACCTTGCTGAACAGCTTGCGCGTCACCAGCAGGGGCGGCGCCTTCAGGCCATTGAGCCCCCACGACGCACGCACCTCACGGTTCGCCTTGAGGATGTGTGTCACGCTGCCGTTGCTCATGCCGCCCAGGCGGAACCGCACCAACGTCGAAGGCAGGTGCACCGCGGAGACGCCCATCTTGTACATGAAGCGCAGCAGGATCTCGTAGTCGGCACCGATGCGCAGGTCGTCGCGGAAGTGACCGTAGCGGTCGTACACGTCCTTGCGGAAGAACGTGGCCACATGGGGTGGCATCCAACCGCGGCGGAAATCCTCCCGGCGGTAGGGGCCATTGCGCCAGGTGCGTTGCACGCGCTGGATGTCGTGCTCGTCCACCATGATGATGTCGCCGTAGACCGCTTCGGCCCCGCTCTTCTGGAACGCATCGACCACCTCAGCGATGGTGTGCGGCGCCATCAGCAGATCGCCGGCGTTCACGAAACCGACCACATCGCCCGTGGCGTGCCGCAGCCCCTTGTTCATGGCGTCGTATATGCCGCGGTCCGGTTCGCTCACCAGCACCCGCGTGTGGCCGGGAGCCGCGGGCGCCTCCACGTGGCGGCGCAGCAGTTCAACGGAACCGTCGGTGCTGGCGCCATCGATGATGATGTGCTCCAGGCCGGCATGCGTCTGGGCGGCCACGCTCTCCAGCGTATCGGGCAGGACCGCAACGGCGTTGCGACAGACGGTGATGAGGGTGACCTTCACGGGATCGGACTGAGGCTGCAAAGAACGGCAAGCGCCGCCAAGGGGCGCACTATCCCGTGAGGGCGCGCCACAGGGTGTAACCGCTGGTGCCGATGATCAGCAGGCCCGCCAGCAGCATCATCACCCGGTGGGGTACGCGCGCCACGATGACCGCGCCCAGCGGGGCGGCCAGCGCACCGCCCAGGATCAGGCCCAGCACCACCAGCGGCAGAGAGAGGCCCACATGCGGCATGAACACCATGCTGGCCACCAGCGCCACCACGAACTCGGCCGCGTTCACCGTACCGATGATGTGGCGCGGCTTTCCGGTGGTGAGCAGGCTCGCCGTGACGACCGGTCCCCAGCCCCCGCCACCGGAGGCATCGACGAAGCCACCGAACAGCGCCACCGGTACCACACGCCGCGGCCGGCGGAACTGCAGGACCTTGCGGAACGCCCGCGTGAGCACGTACACGCCCATCAGCACGAGGTAGGTGGCGACGTAGGGTTTGATCACCTCGCCATCGAACACCGTGAGCAGCCACGCGCCCAACGCCGCGCCGATCGCACCCGGCACCGCCAGGGCCGCGAAGAGCCGCCGGTGCACATTGCCAAAACGCCAGTGCGATACACCCGAAACTGCCGTGGTGAAGACCTCGGCGGTATGGACCGATGCACTGGCCACCGCCGGTGGCACACCCGCGCTCAGCAGGAACGTGGTGGAGGTGATGCCGTAGGCCATGCCCATGGACCCGTCCACCAGCTGGGCCACGAAGCCCACCAGCAGGAACACGAGCGCCGGGCCCAGCGCGTCCGCACTGAGGTGCTGGGCAGCCCACTCGGGCAGGAAGGTCCGGGAGAGATACCAGCCCAGCACGCAGAGCACGGCCGCCCCACCGGTGACCCGCAGGTAATGCAACAGGAAAGGCCGTAGCGGGCGTGGCTCGACCGGGTCCGTGCCGTCCACATCGCGGGCCCCTGCGGGCGGGAGCTCTTCCATGACTGGGGGCGGATCGCCTTGAGCGGGACCCACTACCAAGATAGGGCGAGGCCCATCAGTGCGCGTCGGGTGCCATCACCCGCTCACGCACCGCCACGGCGGGGTTGCCCCGGTAAATGGTATAGGGCTCCAGGTCCTTGCTGGTGGTGCTGCCCGCGGCCAGCACACTGTGGCTGCGCATCGTCACACCCAGGGTCACGATGGCCCCCGCCCCCACCCAGCTGCCGTCCTCCAGCACCACGGGCTTGGTGTAGGTGGGATAATCCACCCGCTTGTAGTCGTGGCTGCCTTGGATGATCATGGCCCCCTGGCTGATCACCACGTTGTTGCCGATGGTGAGGGTGTCAAGGTTGTCCAGCCAGGCCCGCTGCCCGATCCAGCAGTGGTCCCCGATCCGGAGCTTCCACGGGAACTTGATGTTCACGCCGGGGTGGATCACGACGCCCCGGCCCACCCGCGCACCGAACAGCCGCAACAGTGCGGGCTTCGGGCTGCGGAACGGAAAGAGCGGATTGATGAAGAACAGCGCATTGGTGAAGTACCAAAGCGTGCGCTTGATGAGACCCGCGCCGGGGTCGAACGTCTTCGAGTTGTCGAAGCGGGAGAGATCAACGGTGGGGCGGCTCATCCCTGGAACATGGCCAATGTGCGGTCGTGTGCGGCGGGGTCGGCCAAAGATCGTGCGGCCAGCGCAAAAGCACCGTCACTCCATGGATGATAGGTGACATCGTCCATGTCCACCAGCATCCGCAGCGCTTCCCTGAAGCGTTCGGGCTTTTCCAGGGGCAGGTCCCAGCCCGCCCGTTGGGCTTCCAGCCCCCGCCATGGCGTGCGGTCACTGATCAGGATGGGACGGCCCACGGCGAGCGCTTCGAGCATGGTATGGCCGAAGTTCTCGCCCAGGCTGGGCATGAAGAGGGCGTGCGCCCGTTCCAGCACTTCCGGCACCGCCTCGCTGTCGATCTGCCCATGCCATTTCACCGTGATATGCGGCGGAAGGGCGGCGATGACCTGGCGACAGCGCTCCCAGTAGGCCTCATGGTACACCGTGCCGTAGAGGTCGAGATGCACCCGCCCGGGCAGGCCACTGAGCTGCTCCAGCGCAAAGAGCGTGTTCTTCTCCTGGGCGATGCGGGCCACGCTCACCAGACGCAGTTCACCGCACGGTTTGGCGATGGGGCGCGGAGCCTGATCGACCATGCGTCGGCCCAGGTTCGGCACCAGATGCACACGCACATCGCGGCCCACCCATCGACGCACGTCCTCCACCTCCTCCTGGTTGGTGGCCTGGAACTCCACGCCGCGGAAACACCCGGCCGTACGCAACGCGCGGAGCACCACGCGCTTGAGCAGACGCTTCTGCCGCATCATGCCATGGGCCAGCATGCCCCGCACGGCCACGATGCGGCGCTGCTTCGTGCCGCGCAGCAGCCACAGGGGCACCAAGGTGCTCCACCGGGACCAAAGCCCGTTGATGTACACCACGTCCCATTGGGGTTGATGCAGCAGCTCCTTCCAGCGCGCCATGGAGCGCCCTTCCGGCGAGGCATACCACACCTGTTCACCCTTGTCCTGGCGCACCCATTGGTCCTTCGGAAGGTCCGCCGGCGCTTCGGTGGCGGTGTAATCGCGATCACCGGTGATGATGTGGAAATCCACTTCCGTGTGGAGGTGGTCCACCATGTTCACCATGCTGCGCACCGGTCCGCCGGCCCGGAAGAACGGCTTGTACCAGTCGATGAGGACGAGGACGCGGGGCTTGGTCATGGGATCAGGCGGCGGAGATGAACGACAATGCCCGTTCCGCCCAGGCCTCGGGGGTCCAACTGCCCCCCACTTCGGCGCTGCGCAGGCCCATGACGCGCAATTCATCATCGCTCCGTCGAACGATGGCGCGAAGGGCGTCGTGCAGAGCGCCCCGGTCGCCGGCAGTGAACCGGAAACCGTTGAGCCCCTCGGCAAGGAAGCGTTCGGCGGCGCCTACGGCACTGCTCAACACCAGCGGCAGCCCTGCACAGGCATGTTCATGCACCACCACGCCCCAAGGCTCATAGAGGCTCGGCAGCACGAACGCCCCGCACTGGGCCACCACGTCGGGCATCTCATCGGCCTGTTTGAAGCCGAGATGGCGGATGCGCGGGTGTTGCCCGGTGGCCGACCCGCGCACCTGATCGAAGAGTTCGCCGGTGCCCGCGATCCACAGCTCCCAGTCGCCGGCCTCCCCAGCGTCGGCCAAGGCCGCGAAGGCATCGCACAGCATCTGGTGGCCCTTGGTGGGGATGTAGCGGGCCACGCACAGAAAGCGGTGCGGCCATTGCGTGGTGCGCTCCGCGAGCAAGCGCTGGCCCAACGCAAGAAAGCGGTCCGTGTCCGCGGTGTAGAAGCCGTCGCGGATGCGGGGCGCGTGGAATCCGAGTCGGCGGGCATAGTTGCGCTGGGGCGTGCCGGTCGCCCAGGCATGAGAGAACGCGCTGTGGAGCCGCATCCGCCCCAGGAGCACGTTCGCCCATTGCCGGGCATCCCCGCGCCATGCCGTATCAAAGGTCATCACCGTGGGCACGTCCCGGGCACGCTGTTGACGGCACACCGCCAGATAGCCCTTGTCCACCCATCCACTGGCCAGCACCAGGTCCGGGCGCAGCTCATCGGCCATGCGCAAAAGGGCGTCATCGCTCAAGGCGGTGCGCAGGTGGTCCTTCATGCCGGAGAGCGCGCCGAACTCGAACGGCGCCTCGGCGTTCACCGGCCATCGCACCAAGGTCACCTCCGCGCCCTTGCGCGCCAAGGCATCCAAACCGGCCAGCACATAGGGCGCCACCTCGGTATACAGCACCAGGACCTTCATGCCGACAAAGATGGGCGCCTGGCCCGAGGCCGCGTGCACCACATGCCCGCTTAGTTTCGCTGCATCGCCTGCCCTTTCCCCGCATGTCGCTGCGTTCGTGGTCCATTGCCCTGCTGCTGTTGCTGCCGGGAGCCTTGTGCGCGACCGATCCGCCGCCGTGGACCGTGGGCGTGCGCGGCCTGGGCGGCTTCATCGTGCCCCACCACCCGCGGATCCGGCTGGTGCAGGACCGTCATGCACTGGGCGGGGAGTTGTTCATGCAGCGATGGTTCTCCGGCAGGCGCGAATGGCATGGCAATTACCTCCGCCCGGCCTGGGGGGTGTCCGCGCTGTGGATGCGCACAGGATCGGACCGGATGGGAGCGGCCGTACGCGTACTGCCCTACCTGGAACTGCCTCTGCGGGCGCCCGGGGCGCTGGAGCTCAACTTCCGCGTGGGCTGGGGTCTGGGACTGGTGGCGCATCCGTTCGACCGGCGCACCAACCACAAACAGCATCTGGTGGGCAGCCGCCTGAACATCGCGGCACAGGGCGCATTGGTGCTGCGTCGCCACTTCGGACGATCGGCGGTGGATGTGGCCATCGCGCTGGACCACCTGAGCAACGGGTCGATGCAGCAGCCCAATCTGGGCGTGAACGTGGCCTCGTTGAGCGTGGGCTGGAGCCATCGCCTCAGTGATGCCGCCCCACCCGCAGCCGTTCCCGACAGCAGCTGGCGCACGGCCCCCCGGCGCTGGCTGGACGTGCTCGTGAACGCCGGCATGAACGAGGTGGAGCCCGTGGGCTCGGGCCGGCGGGGCGTGGTGAGCGCGGTGGGATCCGCGTACCGCCGGAGCACGGCACGGAGCGCGTTCGGCGCCGGTGTCGATGTGTTCAACAAGGGCACGGCATCACTGGCGGACAGCACCCTCCGGGGTCGCGCGCAGGTGGCCTGCACCCAGGTGGGGCTGCACGGTGGCTACAACCTGCTCTTCGGCCGCCTCGCGCTCATTGCGGAGGTGGGCGCCTACGTGTATTCCCCCGTGCAGGAGAGCGCGCCCCTGTACACGCGCTTCGGCATGCGCCACCGCGTGGGCGAACGCCTGCTGATCAACCTCACCCTGAAATCGCACTTCTTCGTGGCCGACCACTTCGAGGTGGGCATCGGCTACCGCTTCCCATGACCCGTCTTCTCGCATCGCTCCTGTGCATGGTGCTGCTGGTCGGTTGCAAGCCCGAGCGGCTCGGCGACTGCTTCACCGGACGCGGCCGCACCAGCGCGGAGCACCGTGACCTGCCGCTCTTCACCGCGCTGGTGCTGGAGGACAAGGTGGACGTGGTGCTGGCGCAGGACACCACGCTCACCCTGCCCGTGGTGGTGGTGCGCGCCGGGCACAAGGTGATCCCCCATATCCGCACCGTGGTGGAGGATGGCGCACTGCACATCAGTGACCGCATGCGGTGCCACTGGGTGCGCGACATGCGGGAGCGGCCGGTGGTGCACATCACCTTGCCCCGTCTGGAGCGGATCATGAACCACGGCTTGGGCGATGTGGAGAGCATCACCCCGATCCGTGGCGATCGGTTCGCCTTGGAGCAATGGGACGGGCATGGCACCATCCGGTTGGAGCTGGAGGTGCGCTACGTACAAGTGGAACTGCACACCGGCGTGGGCGATGCGGTGCTCTCCGGCACGGCGCAGCATGCCTATTACTACACCTCCACCCTGGGCCGCGTCGATGCCCGTGCACTGCGGGCTGAGGAGGTGCAGCTGAACAACTCCGGCACATGCGACATGCACTGCCACGCCGCCGCCGTGTTGCGCGCCGATATCCGCGCCCGCGGCGATGTGTACTATGCCGGGCAGCCGGCGCTGGTGGAAAGCACCATCACGGGGCAGGGCCGGCTCATCGCCCTGTAGGGGATCAACGCACCACCGTCACGTGGCCGCGCAGCTCGTTCCGATCGCTGAGGCGGTCGGGCCGATAACGCAGCAGCCATACATAGGTGCCCGCCGGCACGATCTCCCCGCCTGCGCTGCCATCCCACCGCTCCGTGGGATCGGTGGACGAGAAAAGCTCGCGGTTCCAGCGGTCGAAGATGATGAACTCATAATCCACCGCGTCCGTGGTGCGGAACACCGGGCCGTAGAAGTCGTTCACGCCGTCTTGATCGGGCGAGAAGGCGTTCGGTACGAAGACCATCAGTTCATCGCGCACCTCCACATCGCGGCACACCGAGCTGGTGCATCCGTCGATGTTCGCCACCTCCAGGCACACCGGGTAGGTGGCGCCCAGCGTGCGGGGAAAGGTGAACGTGGGCGAATGTTCGGTGCTGGTGCCGATCCCTCCGAAGTCCCAGTTGAACGTCACTGCATCACTGCTCGAGGCGTTGAGGAACTGCACCACGGGCGTGCTCACGTACACCACCGAGGGCGCCCAGTGGAAGGCGGCGATGGTGGGCGGCGGCGCGGTGACGGTGGCGAGCGTGTTGTTCGTGCAGCCGATGCTGTCCTTCACGACCACCGTCCATGGGCCTGCGCACAGACCGGTGAACAGGGGATCGGATTGCCAGGTCTGGCCGCCGTTCAGGCTGTATGCCATGCCCTGCGGCGCGGATACGAGGAGGGTGCCATCGCAGTCGTCCACGCAGGTCACCCGCGTGGCGATGACCGAGTCGATCGCCACCGGCTCGGGTTGAACGATCACGAAGTCGGTCACCACGCTGCAGCCGTTCATGTCCGTGACCGTCACCTGATGCACACCGGCACAGATGTTCACCGCCTGGGCCGAAGTGCCCAAGCCACCGGACCAGAGGTACTGATAGCCCGGGGGGCCCACGTGACCACCGGTCGCCTGCACGCTGGCCTGGCCGTTGCACACGCCGTGGCACGTGGCCGGGGATGCGGTGACTGTGGCGGACATGGGCGGCGTGAACGTGACCTGCACCTGGTCCGAGCCGGTGCAGCCATCGGCCGACACCGTGTTCCACGTGAGCGTGTACGTGCCCGCGATCGCGGTGGAGATGCCGCTGGTGGGCGAATGCACATCATCCAGCGTCAGCTCGGGCGGATGGCTCCAAGTGCCGCTGGCCCAGTTGGCACTGGCGGCGAGCTGGCCGCTCATGGTGCAGAACACGGCGTCGTTGCCCGCGAACGCCTGGGGCAAACTGGGCACGGTGACCGTTACCGTGGCGGTGGCGGGCGGACATGCCGGGCCATTGCTCACCGTGTAGGTGTACACGCCCGGTGTGTTCAGCCCCGGGGTGAACGTGCCGTTGTTGGCGCCGCCGGGGCCGCTCCAGCTGCCACCGCTCTGGGGCGCACCGGTCAGCTGGGCGAAGAGGTCCACCGCCGGGGTACCCGGGCAAAGCAACAAGGAGGACGAGCCGCCCGCAATGGGCACCTGGGTCACCGTGATGATGTGGCTGGCGGAAGCGCTTGGGCATGGCGCGATACCGGCCACGGTGTAGGTGTAGGTGCCCGGCGTGTCCGTGGCGGGGTCAAAGATGCCGTTCATCACACCGGCCGGACCCGTCCAGCTACCGCCCGGGGTGGCCGTTCCGGTGAGCGCGCCGAAAAGGTCCACGGCCGATTGGCTCGCGCAGAGATGCAGGGTCTGGCCCACCCCCGGCTGCGTGGCGGGGCTCACCACCACGCTGACCGTGGCCGTGGCTGCGGGGCAGGGCGTGGGGCTGGCCACGGTGTACGTGTACAGGCCGGGCGTACCGGTGGCCGGGTTGAAGTTGCCACCTGGAACAGTGCCGGGACCGCTCCACGAACCACCCGATTGCGGCGAACCGCCGAGCGCATTGAACAGAGCGACCGGGGCATCACTGGAACATACCAGCACGCTGCCGTTGGTGCCCGCGTTGGCCGGGGTATTCACTGCCACTTGCACTGTGGCGGTGGAGGCTACGCACGGAGCCGGTGCGCTCACGGTATAGGTGTAGGATCCCGGCGCATGCACGGCCGGGTCGAACTGACCGTTCACCAGGGTCGAGGGGCCGGACCACGTGCCTCCGGTTTGCGGCGAGCCTTCCAAGGCATTGAACAGGGAGGCCGGTCCGTCGGTGGTGCAGAGCGTCGCGCTGCCATTGTAGCCCGCATGGGGCTGAGCGAGCACGTTGACCAGCACATGGGCGGTGGCATCGGCACAGGGTCCCTGGCCAGCCACGGTGTACACATAGGTGCCGGCCTGATGTACGGCCGGGTTGAACATGCCACCCACCAGCACGGAGGGGCCGGACCACGTGCCCGGAGATTGCGGAGCACCCCCCAGTTCATCGAACAAGGACACTGGCGCCCCCACCGAACAGAGGGTCACCGTGGCATTGGTGCCGGCGTTGGGCGGGGCCACCACGCTCACCTGCACCGTGGCCGACGCGCTGGGGCACGGGGCCACCCCGTTGAGGGTGTACGTGTAAGTGCCCGGCAGATGCGTGGCCGGGTGGAAAGTGCCGTTGGTCTGGCTCGGGCCGGTCCACGTGCCCCCGGGGCCGGGGTTGCCACCGAGACTATTGATGAGCGCCACGGCCGCATCCGAGCCGCACAAGGCCAGGCTGCCGTTGATGCCGGCGCTGGGCGCCGTGTTCACCGTCACGTTCACGGTGGCCGAAACGTCCGGGCAGCCCGGCAGGCCCGGCACGGTGTACGTGTACGCACCCGCGGTGTGGACCCCGGGGTTGAACATGCCGCCGGTCGCGCTCGGTCCGCTCCATGAACCACCTGTCTGCGGCGTACCGCCCAAGTGATCCATAAGCTGCACGGCAGACCCCGTGTTGCACAGCACCACCGCGCCATTGCTGCCCGCGTTCGACGGCTGGTTCACCTGCACGGGGATCGTGGTGTTCCACACCAGACCGCATTGATCGTTCACGGTCAACTGGACCGGTCCGGAATCCGTGGGCGTGTACGAAAGGGTCATGTTCGAGCCCAGCGATTGGCCGGTGGCGCTGGTCCAGCTCACGGTGTTCTGGCCGCCCCCGCCATTGATGCTGGTGATCTGCAGCACCAGCGTCTGACCGGCGCACAGCACGGGATCGTACGGGGCAAGGGTCACATCCAAAGGCAGCATGGCCGGTGCGCTCACCGTGACATCCTGCGAGATCTCCGATCCACACGCATCGGTCATCGTCACGGTGTAGACCGTGCTGTTGCCCGCCCCCGGCGAGGTCACATTCAATGTGGGGCCGGTGCCCACGGTGTTCCCGCCTTGGGTCCACGTGAACGAGTAGGTGCCATGGCCACCCATGGGGTTGGTCACCGCGAGCGTGCCGCCGGGGCTCGTGCAGGGCACCTCCACCGTGGTGGGTACGGACATGGACAGGGGCGGATAGGTCGGCACGGTCACCGGGAAATCCACGGTCACCGGATCGGCACCGCAGACGGCGCTCACGGTCAGCGGGTAGCTGGTGCTGATGCCCGGGCTCACCGTGATCGTGGGCGAGGTCTCGTTGGTCCCCCAGATGAACCCATATCCACCGAAGCCTCCCGAGACCACGGGCGCCAGGACCACGGATTCATCGCAATGTGCGGTGACCGGCGGGACCGTCACTTGGAGCGGTGCGGCGCCATCGATGAACAGCTCCACCTGTGTCTCCACGTTGAGCACGCCGCATTCCACCGGTTCAATGATGGTGATCTGGATGTTCTCCAGCGGATCGGGGTCAATGGGCACATTCAGCGTGACCGTGGCCGTGGCCGAACCCGCAGGGAAGACCAATTGGCTCGGGAAGGCGGGCGTGTAATCCACGCCGGGTGTGGCGGTTCCGCCCACGGTCAGGTCCACCACGAGGCTCTCGCTCACGTCGCCCGAGCGGGAGAAGGTGATCTCATACGGGCCACAACCCTCGATCATGGTGTTGCCGTTGACCACGCCGGGGATGGCGGGCAGTTGGGCGCTCACCGTTCCGGTCACGGCGAAGCTGCCGGCCTCAAGGAAAACCGCCGAATCCCAACCGGTATCACCCGCATCGGCAATGGCGAGCTTGATCCGGTAGGTCTGGCCGCACTGCACCACGGCCATGGCCTCCAGCACCGTGGTGAAGCCATCGAGGCGGATGGTGGTGCCCGTGAGGTTGTTCACGTAGTAGGCCGGGTTCTGGGCCGGGCAACCCGGCGTGTTCGGGTTGTTGTTCAACCCGTTGTTCACGTTGTTGATCGTCACCGGGGCTCCATTGGGCAGTCGGGCGATGTTGATCGCTCCGTTCTGGTACGGTCCCACGATGCCCGGCCCGCTCAGGAAGAAGCCGAAGGCATCGTTGAAGCTGCACACGTATTCCGGATACTCCTCCGAGCCGAACACATAGCGGAAGCGCAGGGTATCGCCGGTGGGGATGAAGTCGAACTGGAGCACGGAACGGTCGTTGACCGGACCACCCGCGATGGCCACCAGATCGGGATCGGACCCCGTGTTCAGGGCCGTGCTCATGTTGAAGTTGGCAAAGCCCGGCAACTGCAGCACGTTTCCCGAGGAAAGCACCACCCCGCTGGCCAGACCCAGGTTCGTGGTACCCGAGGTGAACGAGCCCCGGCCCAACTGGAAGTTGGGCGGTGTGGGCACTCCGTTGTACAGGATATTGAACGCGGTCACCCCTTCACCCAACAGCACATTCTGCACCAACTGCGCGGGCGTGGCGTTGTTCAGAACGGTCAATTGGGCGTGTGACGCCGTGGTGATCAAAAGGGAGAGGGCACCGGCGGCAACGTACCTCATGCTGGGAGATCTCGGTTGTTCGGGTCTGGTCCGGCGAAGGAAGGACCGACCTCGCAGGGGATGACGCAGCTACACGCTTCCAGGTTGGCCCGTTGCGCACAGGTCCCATCCCGCAATGGGCACCGGGCATCGGGCAGCATATCAGCGGACCAGGCTCACCTTGCCGTTGAACCCACCGTACTGGACACCGTCCTTGAATTCCACCACCCACACGTAGTCGCCCACGGGGCAGGGGTCGCCGGTGTTATCCACGCGCCCGTTCCAGCGATCGGTGGTCTTTTCGGAGGTGAACATCAACTGGCCCGTCGTCGCATCGAAGATGCTGAGCTTGAAGGGCAGGCCGAGGTGGCGCAGCGCCTCGGGCATGAAAGTGTCGTTCACTCCGTCGCCGTTGGGCGAGAAGGCGGTCAGTGCATGCAGATTGTAGTCCTCCTCCACCACCACGCGGGTCTCGGCGCGGTCCACGCAGCCGTTGGCGTTGGTCACCGTGAGGGTGGCCGTGTAGGTGCCCTTGGTGCGGTACACGTGGTCCGGGTGGGGCAGCGTGGAGGTGTTGCCATCGCCGAAATCCCAGTGGTACTCCTTCCCACCCTTGCTGCGGTTCTCGAAATGCACACTGGGGATGGCGTGTTCGGCCCGGCGCGAGATGGTATGGAAGTCGGCCTGGGGTGCCTCGTGGATCACAATGGGCGCCGCCATGGGTCGGTTGGAGAAGTTGCCACCGCCCTCCGAGGAATGCGACAGCATCACCTCGTATCGACCGGGCTTTACATACGCGTGCGTGGGGTTCGGCTGGTTGGAGAAGCTGCCGTCACCGAAGTTCCACAGGTGGATGCCGTCCTCGGGCAGGGTGCCGAGGTCGAAGGTGATCGGCATGCCGGGGCAGGCCTCGGTCACGGAAGCAGTGGCACCGCTCGGGGCGATGGTGGTGGTGTGGGGCTTTTCGGCGGGAAGGTCCGGTCCGCTGGAGGCCGCGCTGGGACGCACCTCGGGGGTACGGGCCGCTTGGCGCGGGAGTTCCTCCGGTGCGGCAGTGCCATCATCCGGAGGGTTGGTGACCTCTGTCACCGGGGCGACGATCACCCCGGCGGAGGGCGCGGCTTCGGGCATGCGCATGGCGATCTCGGTGCCCGTGCCGGTGCCGCTGGGCGGAGGCACCGAGGAGGCACTCTCGGAGAAGATCAGGTAGCTCGTGGCGGCCACCGAAAGCACCCCGGCCAGCAGCAGCATGGACATGGCCGTGGAGGCGTTGCGTTCCGCCCGCCCGGCACCTTGGTCCATACGCTCGGCCAGCTGGTTCCAATCCGAGGAGTTGTAGGGCACCTCGTAGTGCTGCAACGCGTCCCGCACAGACCGCTCGAAAGCGTCCATTCCCTTCATGAAGTACTGCGATTATCGGGCATTCGCGCCCTGGTTCAGTAGTTTCTTGAGTCTGATCTTGGCCTTCGCGAGATTGCTCTTGGAAGTGCCCTCGTTGATGCCCAGGCGCTCGGCGATCTCCTTGTGGGTGAGCTCCTCGAACACGTACAGGTTGAAGACCGTGCGATAGGCCGGCGTGAGCTTCTGCATGGCATTGATCACATCGGCGGCGCGGTATTCCGGCTCCTCCCCGCGCTCATCATCCACCAGCTGGTCATCGTCATCGCCCACCTCCTCGATGCTGCGCTCGGTGCCGAGCAGCAGGTACGAATGGCGGTTGCGGCGGAAGTGGTCGATGGCCGTATTGACCATGATGCGGCGGATCCACCCTTCGAACGAGCCGTTGCGGTTGAACTGGCCGATGCTGCCGAAGAGCTTGATGAAGCCATCCTGCAGGATGTCCTTCGCCTGGTCGGTGTTCTTGGTGTAGCGCATGCACACGGCCATCATCTTGCCATAGAACAGCTCGTACACCCGCTGCTGGGCACGTCGGTCGCCCTGGATGCAGCCATCGATGAGCGCCTCGTGCTCCCGCACCTGGGGGTCGGCACCGTTCCAACTCACCTTGAGTCGGCTTTGCGGGATGACGGGATCACTGACCAAGGCATGCACCGTTGAGGTGGACAAGATAGCCATGCTATGTTACCAGACGCAGATGGGCGCGAAAGGATGCCTGACCGGCGTCAGTTGGCCGCACGGCCCTGATGGGCAGGGGATGACGGCGCATTGGCCGCCCCCCGCTTACCTTCGCGCCGCCGGCAGTTGGCCGGGCCGTTCGTTCCATCTCACCCCACACAACACACCCATCTACCCAATGAAAGTGACCGTGGTAGGGGCCGGCAACGTGGGCGCTACCTGCGCCGACGCCGTGGCCCGCTGGGAGCTCGCCAATGAAGTGGTGCTGCTCGACATCAAGGAGGGTTTCGCCGAAGGCAAGGCCCTGGACATCTGGCAGACCGCTCCGATCAACCTGTTCGACACCCGCCCCGTGGGCTGTACGAACGATTACGCCCGGACCGCCGGCAGCGATGTGGTGGTGATCACCAGCGGCCTGCCCCGCAAACCCGGCATGAGCCGTGACGACCTGATCGCGACCAACGCGGCGATCGTCAAGTCCGTGACACAGAACGTGATCAAGCACTCCCCGGATTGCATCATCATCGTGGTGAGCAACCCGCTGGACGTGATGACCTACTGCGCCTACATCAACAGTGGCTTCCCCCACCAGCGCGTGTTCGGCATGGCCGGCATCCTGGACACCGCCCGCTACCGCGCCTTCCTGGCCGAGGCCCTGAACGTGAGCCCGAAGGACATCCAGGCGGTGCTGATGGGTGGCCACGGTGACACCATGGTGCCCCTGCCCCGCTACACCACCGTGGGCGGCATCCCGGTGACCGAACTGATCGATGCCACCGCCTTGGACGCCATCGTGGAGCGCACCAAGAAAGGGGGTGGCGAGATCGTGAACCTGCTGGGCACCAGCGCTTGGTATGCCCCCGGCACCGCCGCCGCACAAATGGTGGAAGCCATCGTGCGCGACCAGAAGCGGATCTTCCCCTGCTGTGTGTGGCTGCAGGGCGAATATGGCCTGAAGGACATCTACATGGGCGCCCCCGTGGTGCTGGGCCGCAACGGTGTGGAGCGCGTGATCGAGCTCCAGCTCAACGACGCCGAGATGGAGCTGGTGAACAACAGCGCCAAGGCCGTGAAGGAAGTGATGGACGTACTGGACCGGATGGACCAGGTGAAGGCCTGATCCCCCGAACCGATATCCTTGTGCGAAGGCGCCCCGTGGGGCGCCTTCGTCGTTATCGGTCCGTGTGGGGCAGCACCACCAAGCGTTGGGCGGCACCGGCATCGGCACCCTCCAGACGCACATGGTAGAGGCCGCTGGCCAGGCCGTGGAGCGCGAGCACGGTGCGCAGGCCGTCGGGCCGGGCGCGCAGCACCTCCTGCCCCACCGCGTTGTGCACCACCCAAACACTGCCGGCGGGGGGCGCCACGGCCACCTCCAGCACCACATTCGTGGAGGCGGGGTTGGGATGCATGCCAAAGCCGCGCGGGCGGTGGGGCCCCGGGGCCGTACCGGTGGGTCCACCACTGCGCCACATGGTGAGGCCGCCCCGGCTGTTGCCCACCACCACCTCCAGCAGGCCGTCGCCGTCCAGATCGTACACGGCGGGGCTGCTGCGATAGCCATCGCGCAGGCCGGGGTAGCGGTCGTCCACCAGTTCAAAGGTGCCGTCCAGGTTGCCGTCGATGCCCCGGTAGGCGTACACCCAGCCATCGCGTGTGCCCACCAGCAGTTGGGTCTCGCCCTCGGGTGTGCGGTAGAAGTGGGGCACCGAGTATCCCGGGCTGCCCACGAAAGTGCGGGTGTCCACCCCGCCGAGGCTGTCGGTGACCAGCGTCCATGCGGGCGCGGTGGCCGAGCCGGTGTTGCGGTAGTAGTTGAGATTGCCGTTGTGCTCACCCACGATGAGGTCGAGCAGCCCATCGTTGTCCAGATCGAAGAGCTGGGGGGTGGAAGCCTGCCCCACGTCGAGCACGGCGCCCGTGCTTTGGGTGATGCTCGGCTGCACCAATTGGAACTGGGCCACCGGACCGGTGGACACGTTCGCGTAGTAGTGGATCTGCCCGCTGAGGTCGCCCACGTACATGTCGAGGTCGCCGTCACCGTCCAGATCACCAAAGGCCGGGTACAGGCCAAGGCCCAGCCCACTGGTGCCCAGCCCCATGTAGTCGGTGGTCACCAATTCGAAGGCGGGCGCGGTGGCCGTGCCCACGTTGCGCAGCAGGGCCAGTCGGCTGGTGTACAGCGCGCCGGGGTCGAAGTAGCCGTGGTTGCCCACCACCAGGTCCATCAGACCGTCGCCGTCGTGGTCGAAGAACACGGGATAGGCCCCCTCCCCCAGGTCGATCATCTCGCCTTGAATGAGATCGCGGCGGTCCAGGGTGAAGGCCGGGGCTTGGTCGCTGCCGGTGTTGCGGTAGTACCACATGCTCTGGACGCTCTCGGCCTGGGCGGTGGCATGCGGGCTCACGAGCAGGTCGCGGGCGCCATCGTTGTTCAGGTCGATGTGACAGGCCCCGGGGAACGTGGGCATGTCCACGGGCGTATCGTTCTCCGGCCAATAGGTCTCCGCGGCGGTCATGAAGGCCAGGTCGGGAGCGCCCCCGTTGTACAGGGCCACGAGGTTGTTGAAGCCCACGTCACCCACCAACAAGTCAAGCAGGCCATCGCCGTTGAGGTCAAGGGGGGTGACGGTGCTGCCCACGTGGGCGCGCTCCTCATCGGGGGTGATGCCGCCCTCCGGCGCGGTGCCGATCTCCGGATTCGGTACGTTGAAGGGACAGGGCACATCGAGCATCACCGTGTTGTCGCTGGCGTCCTCGGCGAAGAACCCCCAGCAGAAATTGCCTTGGCGGAAGGTCAGACTGTCGCAGGTGCCGTACAGCTCCATGCTCATGTTCTTCACATAGGACATGGTGGTGCTGGCCAGCCCGAAGCTGAGGATGTCCAGGTCGCCATCACCGTCCACGTCGACCAGGCCGGGCATGTCGATGTTGGGCACGTAGAGGTTCACGTACTGGGTGCTGCCGTTGGAGAACACCCAGTCGTACCAGATCTGGGGGGTCACCAGGGAGAAGGTGGGCACACCGTTCACATGCCCGGTGTTGCGGTACACCGCCATGCCCTGCTCGGGGCCACCGGTGAAGATGTCCATCTGGCCGTCGCAGTTGTAGTCGCGCAGCAGCAGCCAGGAGGGAATGGAGTCGAAGGGGTGGACGTGGTCGTAGGCCCGGGTGTGGGTGTAGCTGGCCTGTCCCGGAAGGCCGTCGTTCAGCAGGGTCACCACCACGTGGCCGCCGCGGTCGAACAGGACCAGGTCGTCATGACCATCCTGGTCGAGGTCCATGGTGCTGGCGTGGACGAAGTTGAGCCCACCGGCCCACGGCATGCGCAGGGTGTGGCCGTCGCGCAGCACGGGCACGGTGCCATCGAAGTGGACGACGGGCTGGCCGGGGAGGGTGATGGGCCCCAGCAGAGCGAGGAATGACACGAGCACGGAACAGCGCAGGATCGCCATGGATGAGGGTGCCCTTCGGGCATGGTGCCGGGGGCGCGTTCAAATGTAGGAAAGGGCCCTGTGCAGCGCCCTTTCCGCGTTGGGCAACAACGCTATATTTGCCGCCTCTTTTAGAAACCCCACCGGAATGCAGAACCGAGGCGCGCTGTGGATCTTCACCATCCTGTTGGCGCTGGCATGTGTGTATCAATTGTCCTTCTCGTTGTTCACCGGACGGGTGGAACGTGAAGTGGCCCAGGAGGCGAACTACCGCACCGATTCGCTGCTGCAAGCCCTGGAGGCCGCCGGCGAGGCCGTCCCCGACCGGGAGGACGTTTACCTGACCTACGAGAACGCCCTGTTCCGTGAGCGCAACAGCCAGGTGATCTACCCGGTGCTGGGCTACACGTATGCCGAGTGCAAGGAGCGCCAGATCAACCTTGGTCTGGACCTCAAGGGCGGTATGGCCGTGACGCTGGAGGTGGACATCCCCGAGCTGGTGCAGAACCTGAGCGAGAACAGCGATGACCCGGGCTTCCGCACCGCCTTGGAGCGTGCCCGCGAGCGCGCCCGCACGGAATCCGTGGAGTTCCTCACGATCTTCGGCGAGGAGTACGCCAAGATCCCGGACCGCAAGCCCCTGGCCGCCATCTTCTACACGCCCGAGCGGAAGGACATGTTCGACCGGGAAGGCAGCGACGCCTCCATCCTTGATGCCCTGCGCAAGGAGGCCAGCAACGCGGTGGACAACACCGAGCGCATCATGCGCACCCGTATCGACAAGTTCGGGGTGGCGCAGCCCAGCATCCAAAAGCAGCAGTTCAGCGGCCGCATCCAGATCGAGCTGCCCGGTGTGAAGGACAAGGAGCGCGTGCGCCGCGTGCTGCAGAGCACGGCCAACCTCGAATTCTGGGAGACCTACGAGAACGAGGACGTGTACCCCGTCCTGGAGCGCATCAACAGCCTCCTGGCCGACCGCACCGCCGCCGGTAAGC
>CAYXKE010000013.1:0-4917 GCA_964464935.1 uncultured Chryseobacterium sp. | reverse complement strand
GCCACCGACAGCACCGCCACCGAGGCCGATGCCACCCTGGCCGACGCCACGGAGGTGAGCGCCGACAGCACCGCGGCGGACAGCGCCGCCACCACGGAGGAGGACTTCGCGGTACGCAACCCGCTCTTCAATGTGTTCACCCCGGCGGTGTTCCAGACCCAGGGCGGTGGCTTCAGCCTGATGCGTGGCTCGGTGGTGGGTTCCGCCCGCCTGAGCGACACCGCCATGGTGAACAATTTCCTGGCCGACCCCGCCGTGCGCAAGCTCATGCCCAATGACCTGAAGCTCGCCTGGTCCGCCAAACCGGACCAGATCGAGACCCAGAGCGGTGACCGCGTGGAGTTGCTGAGCATGCACGCCCTGCGCGTGCCCCGCGGTGGCAAGCCCAAGCTGGACGGCAGCGTGATCATCCATGCCGCCCAGGACTTCGATCCCCGCGGCCGCGTGGAGGTGGTGATGCAGATGAACCCCGAAGGCGCCCAGACCTGGAAAGTGATGACGGGCGACAACGTGGGCAAGGCCGTGGCCATCGTGCTCGACGGCCTGGTGTACAGCGCCCCCGTGGTACAGAGCGAGATCGCCGGGGGCCGTTCCAGCATCAGCCTGGGCTCCGGCGATATCGGCACCCAGATCAAGGAGGCCGACGACCTGGCCAACATCCTGAAGGCCGGTGCCCTGCCCGCGCCCGCCCGCATCATCGACGAGACCGTGGTGGGCCCCTCCCTGGGTGAGGAGAACGTGAACAAGGGCCTGATCTCCTGCGCCATCGCCCTGCTCGGCGTGCTGCTGGTGATGTGGCTGTACTACGCTCGCGCCGGTGCCATCGCCGACATCGCCCTGCTGCTGAACGTCTTCTTCCTGCTCGGCACCATGGCCTCGCTGCAGGCCACCCTCACCCTGAGCGGTATCGCAGGTATCGTGCTCACCATCGGCATGGCGGTGGACGCCAACGTGCTGATCAACGAACGCATACGTGATGAACTCAAGGCCGGCCGCGCCCTGCGCCCCGCCCTGGAGACCGCATTCAGCAACCAAGGCGCGCTCTCGGCCATCATCGACTCCAACATCACCTCGTTGGTGACCGCCGCCATCCTGTACTACTTCGGCACCGGCCCCATCCGCGGCTTCGCCACCACCATGGGCCTGGGTCTGCTCACCTCGCTGTTCACGGCGATCTTCATCTCGCGCCTGCTGATGCTGCGGCGGCTGGAAAGCGGCAAGCCCCTATCCTTCTGGCGCAGCTGGTCGGAGAACCTGCTGGCCAACGCCAACTACGACTTCATGGGCCGCCGCAAACTGTTCTATGGCATCTCGCTGGTGCTCATCCTCATCAGCGTGGGCTCCATGGTGGTGCGCGGCTTCAACCTGGGTGTGGACTTCTCCGGTGGCCGCACCTACGTGGTGGCCTTCGACCAGGCTGTTGACCCCGAGGACGTGCGCAACGTGCTCGAGCCCATGATGGTGAACGAGGCCGGCCGCCAGTACACCCTGCAGGCCAAGACCTACGGCAGCAACCAACAGCTGAAGATCACCACCAACTACCTGATCGATGAGCCGGGCCGGGAAGTGGACCAGCGCGTGGAGGACCGCCTGCACGAAGGACTGGCCAAGGTGAGCAGCGAACACCAGATCCTCGAGGCCCGCAAGGTGGACCCGACCATCTCGGACGACATCAAGTCGAAGGCCGCACTCTCCGTGACGCTCGCCCTGATCTTCATGTTCATCTACATCTGGGTGCGCTTTGACAATTGGAGCTACGGCCTCAGCGCCATGCTGTCCCTGGTCCACGACGCCGTCATCATCATGGGCCTGTACTCGCTGCTCTGGGGCCTCCTCCCCATCAGTCTCGAGGTGGACGAAGCCTTCATCGGCATGATCCTCACCGTGATCGGTTTCTCCGTCAACGACACCGTGGTGGTGTTCGACCGGATCCGTGAGTACCTGCGCGACCACAAGCGCGAGGACACCGTCACCGTGTTCAACAAGGCCCTCAACAGCACGCTCCGGCGTACGTTGAACACGGGCATGTGCAGCCTGTTGGTGCTGGTGGTGATCTTCCTCTTCGGCGGGGTGGCCATCAAAGGTTTCGTGTTCGGCATGTTCTTCGGCGTGATCATCGGCACCTACTCCTCCATCTTCGTGGGCTCCGGCCTGGCGGTGGACATCATCGAACGCGCCAAGCGTCGCAAGGCCGTCCGCGCCTGATCCGCGTTCCGCCTCTTCTTCTTCGACGCCCCGGTCCAAAAGGCCGGGGCGTCGCTTTTCACGCCCACCGCGCAAGGGCCGTCGGCGTACCTTCGCGATCCGAAAATGGGCCTTGGGCCCGAGCAGCGCACCGATGGAGATCCCCAAGCGTTTCGAACCGCAGCAGGCCGAGGAGAAGTGGTACAAGCACTGGATGGAGCAGGGCTACTTCCGCAGCCTGCCCGACGATCGCGAGCCCTACACCGTGGTGATCCCGCCGCCCAATGTGACCGGTGTGCTGCACATGGGCCACATGCTCAACAACACCATCCAGGACGTGCTGGTGCGCCGCGCGCGCATGCAGGGGAAGAACGCCTGCTGGGTGCCCGGCACCGACCATGCCAGCATCGCCACCGAGGCCAAGGTGGTGCGCCTGCTCGGTGAACAGGGCATCAAGAAAAGCGCCATCGGCCGCGAGGAATTCCTCAAGCACGCCTTCGCCTGGAAGGAGAAGTACGGCGGTGTGATCCTCGAACAGCTCAAGAAGCTCGGCGCCAGCTGCGACTGGGACCGCACGCGCTTCACCATGGAGCCCGACCTGAGCGACGCGGTGATCGACGTGTTCATCGACCTGCACAAGAAAGGCCTGGTGTACCGCGGCCTGCGCATGGTGAACTGGGATCCCGTGGCCCTCACCGCCGTGAGCGACGAGGAGGTGGTCCACAAGGAGGTCAGCTCGAAGCTGTACCACGTGCGCTACCAGGTGGAAGGCACCGCCGACGAGTGGGTGACCATCGCCACCACGCGTCCGGAGACCATCCTCGGCGACACCGCCGTGGCCGTGCACCCCGATGACGAACGCTACGCCCACCTCCAGGGCAAACGCGTCCTGGTGCCGCTGATCGGCCGCAGCATTCCCGTGATCTTCGACGCCTATGTGGACCGTGAGTTCGGCACCGGCGCGCTGAAGGTGACGCCCGCCCACGATGTGAACGACCATGAACTGGGCAGGAAGCACGGGCTGGAGACCATCGACATCCTGGAGCCCAACGGCACGCTCAGCGCCGCCGCCCAACGCTACGTGGGCGAGGACCGCTTCGTGGTGCGCAAGAAGATCGCGAAGGACCTCGAGGCGGAAGGCCACCTGGTGAAGGTGGAGGACATCGTGAACAAGGTGGGCTTCAGCGAGCGCACCGACGCCGTGATCGAGCCGCGCCTGAGCCTGCAATGGTTCGTACGCATGGGCGAACTGGCCAAGCCTGCCCTGGAAGTGGTGAAGGACGGTCGCGTGAAGCTGCACCCGCAGAAGTTCGTGAACACCTACACCTACTGGATGGAGAACGTGCGCGACTGGTGCATCAGCCGCCAGCTCTGGTGGGGCCAGCGCATACCGGCGTGGTACAACGATGCCGGCGATGTGGCCGTGTGCCGCACCGAGGCCGAGGCCATCGCGCAGTTCGAGACCGCAGGGAAGAGCATCAACGGCATCCACCAGGACGAGGACGTGGTGGACACCTGGTTCAGCAGCTGGCTGTGGCCCATCAGCGTGTTCGACGGCTTCAAGGACCCGGACAACGCCGACATCAAGTACTACTACCCCACCAACGACCTGGTGACCGCCCCGGAGATCCTCTTCTTCTGGGTGGCGCGCATGATCATGGCCGGGCTGGAGTACCGCGGCGAGGTGCCCTTCCGCAACGTGTACCTCACCGGCATCGTGCGCGACAAGCTGGGCCGCAAGATGAGCAAGAGCCTGGGCAACAGCCCCGACCCGCTCGACCTGATCGCCAAGTACGGCGCCGACGGCGTGCGCACCGGCATGCTCTTCAGCAGCCCCGCCGGCAACGACCTGCCCTTTGATGAGAGCCTGTGCGAGCAGGGACGCAACTTCGCCAACAAGATCTGGAACGCCTTCCGTCTGGTGAAGGGCTGGACGGTGGCCGACGTGCAACAGCCCATCACCCATGCCGCAGCGGTGGACTGGATGCGCAGCCGCGTGCAGCGCACCACCGCCGAGCTCGACGCGCTCTACGGCCAGTTCCGCATCAGCGAGGCGCTGATGACCACCTACAAGCTGATCTGGGACGATCTGTGCAGCTGGTACCTGGAAAGCATCAAGCCCGCCTTTGTGGACGGTGTGGCGCAGCCCATCGACGCCACTACGTACGCGGCCACCATCGGGCTGTTCGAGGAGGTGCTGAAACTGCTGCATCCCTTCATGCCCTTCCTGACCGAGGACATCTGGCACCACCTGCGCGAACGCCAGGCCGGCGATGACATCATCGTGCAGCGCTGGCCCAAAGGCGGTGAAGGCGATACCATCCTCGAAGCCGAGGTCCGTCACGCCTTCGATCTGGTGAGCGCCCTGCGCAACGTGCGCAACGAACGCAGCCTGAGCCCTAAGCAGGCCATGGACGTGCAGGTGAAAGGCGCCCTGCCCATGCGCGATGCCGTGGCCGGGCTGGTGAACAAGCTGGCCAACGTCACCGCCCTGCGTACCGTGGCTGCGGTGAGCGAGGGTAGCGTGACCTTCCTGGTGGGTACCACCACCTATGGCGTGGACCTGGGCGGCCAGGTGGACGCCGGCGCGGAGGCGAAGAAGGCCGAGGAGGAGCTCAATTACCTGCGCGGCTTCCTGGCCAGCGTGGAGAAGAAGCTCGGCAACGAACGCTTCGTGAACGGTGCGCCGCCCCAAGTGATCGAGAACGAGCGCAAGAAGAAGGCCGACGCCGA
>CAYXKE010000012.1:38177-49933 GCA_964464935.1 uncultured Chryseobacterium sp. | reverse complement strand
ACACCGTGAGCGCTGCCGCACCATGCAACGATGCCAGCGCCACGGTGACCGTCACGCTGGTCGATCCGCCCCAGCCGGGCAATGATGCCGCCATCACGCTGTGCATCGCTGCCGCACCGGTGGATCTTTTCACCGCACTCGGCGGCACGCCTCAGGCCGGCGGCACGTGGACCGGCCCGAACGGCGCGTTCGGCGGCACGTTCGATCCGGCCATCGATCCACCCGGCAGCTATGTGTATTCCGTTGCGGGCGATGCGCCCTGCCTGGCGGCTTCCGCCACGGTCTCCGTGCAGGTCACGGGCACGGTGAGCGCCGGCACGGATGCGACCGTGGCGCTCTGTGCGAATGGCACACCCGTGGATCTGTTCGATCTGCTGGGCGGCACACCCGATGCCGGTGGCTCATGGACCGGGCCCAATGGCGCGTTCGGCGGCACGTTCGACCCTGCGACCCATGCGCCTGGGGCGTACACCTACACCGTGAGCGCTGCCGCACCATGCAACGATGCCAGCGCCACGGTGACCGTCACCGTGGAGACCCTCCCCAACACGGGCACCTCGTCGAGCATCGCGCTCTGCACCACCAGCGACCCCATCGATCTGTTCGGTCTGCTGGGCATTGGCGCGCAGGCGGGTGGTACCTGGTCAGGTCCGAACGGTGCCACCAGCGGGCTCTTCGATCCGGCCGCGAGCATGCCCGGCACATACACCTATACCATCACCGGAGTGGTCTGCCCAACGGCCACATCGACGATCACTGTTTCCCTGCAGCAAGCGCCTTCCGCGGGCAACGACACGAACATCGTGATCTGCCTACCGCATGCACCGATCGATCTGCTGCCCCTGTTGGGCGGCGCGGATGCCGGAGGCATGTGGACCGCTCCGGACGGCTCGACCAACGTATCCATGCCCATTGACCCGGCCGTGGCGGCCAGTGGGGCCTACACCTACACGCTCAGCACGGGTGCGGCCTGTGCAACGGCCATCGCCGTAGTGAACGTCACGGTGGTGCCCGCCCTGCAGGCCGGTGTGGGCGGCCCTCTCGCCGTGTGTTCCACCTCCGCTCCGGTGTCGCTCTTCGACGGCCTCACCGGAACACTCGATGCAGGCGGCACGTGGACCGGACCGAACGGCCAGAACCACCCCTCCGTATTCGACCCGTTGAGCGATCCCCCGGGATCGTACACGTACCATGTGAGCGCATCGCCCGCCTGTGCAGGCGCCAGTGCCACGGTGGAGGTCACCGTGCATGAACAACCCGATGCCGGTGTGGACGGCTCCGTGCTGCTCTGCTCCACCGACGCCGGTCTGCCCCTGTTCGCCCTGCTCGGTGGCACGCCGCAGTCCGGTGGACAGTGGATCGCACCGGACGGCTCCACCGCCCAAGCCTTCTTCGTGCCGGGATCCACTCCACCGGGCGTTTACACCTACGTGGTGCAGGGCATCGCGCCATGCATCGATGACCAAGCCCAGGTGACCGTGTCCGTGACCACCGCACCGCAGGCCGGCACCGGTGGATCTATGATGGTGTGCACGGACCAGCCCGCGTTCGAACTGTCCGGCGCGCTCACCGGTCCGGTGGACCCGAACGGCCAATGGACCGGTCCGGACAACCTTCCTTTCCCCAGCGTGTTCGACCCCGCCATCCACACCAGTGGGGCATACACCTACACCGTTCCCGCAAGCGCGCCTTGTGCGGCTGCCACGAGCACGGTGCAGATCACCGTGGTGGGCGCGCCGGAGGCGGTGGCGCTCGTCACGGACCACATCGGATGCGCCCCGGCGGTGGTGCAGTTCGCCCAGGCGTCGCCCACGAGCAGCTCCTGCACATGGCACCTGGGCAACGGCACCGTGGTGCACAGCTGTGCACCGTTCACCTACACGTACGACACGCCCGGCATCTATGATGTGACCCTGGTGGTGGATGCCGCCAACGGGTGCGGCACGGCCAGCGTGACGCTGCCGGGGCTGGTGCAGGTGTTCGCCACACCCGTGGCCGACTTCGCCATGACGCCGGAGGTCATCAGTACCAGTGCACCGCAGGCGTGGTTCCAGAACCTGAGCAGCGGCGCCACCGCGTACTTGTGGGACTTCGGCGGGGCGGGCTCGTCCACCATCGCCGATGCCAATTTCATGTTCCCCGTCCACCTGGGCGCCACCTACGAGGTGTGCCTCACGGCCATGGCCGGTTCCGCCGTGTGCGCCGACCGGGTCTGCCGCACCGTGGTGGTGGAGGACGGCCTGTCCGTGTTCATACCGAACACCTTCACCCCCGACGGCGACGGTGTGAACGACACGTTCGGTCCCCTGATGCTGGCGGCCTCGGGAACGGGCTACCGCTTTGAAGTGTTCGATCGGTGGGGCCGGGAGATGTTCGCCACCACCGACCCCCACGCGCGCTGGGACGGCCTGGTGAGCGGCACCGAGGCGCCCGTGGCCACGTACGTGTGGCGGTTGCACGTGATGGATGGCACCACCGGCGAAGTGCATGAGCGCGTGGGCCATGTGACCCTGCTGCGCTGACCATCCGGGCTATCTTTGATCGCCGAACGCTGCGCCACTGGAACGTCTGGTCATCATCCCCACTTACGACGAGCAGGAGAACATCGCGGAGGTGATCACGCGTGTGTTCGGCCTGCCCCTGGACTTCGACATCCTGGTGGTGGACGACGGCTCACCGGACGGCACCGCCGACATCGTGAAGGGCTTGCAGGCCCACTGGCCCGGCCGGCTGCATCTGGTGCAGCGTGCGGGCAAGCTGGGACTGGGCACCGCCTACATCACGGGCTTCAAATGGGCGCTGGAGCGCGGATACGCGTTCATCTTCGAGATGGACGCCGACCTCTCCCACTCGCCAGAGGACCTGCCCCGGCTTTACGCCGCATGCCATGTGGAGGGGGTGGGCATGAGCGTGGGGTCGCGCTACGTGAAGGGCGGCAGCGTGAAGGACTGGGCGTGGCACCGCGTACTGCTCAGCTACTGCGCGTCGCTCTATGTGCGCCTGGTGCTCTGGCTCGCCGTGAAGGATACGACCGCGGGCTTCGTGTGCTACCGGCGTGAGGCCCTGGCCGCCCTGCCACTGGACGAGATCCGCTTCATCGGCTACGCGTTCCAGATCGAGATGAAATACCGTGTGAAGCGCGCCGGCTATCGCATCGCCGAGGTCCCCATCAACTTCGTGGACCGCGTCAAGGGCCGCAGCAAGATGAGCATGGGGATCTTCCATGAAGCGTTCCTCGGCGTGCTGAAGATGCGCATGCATATCCGCCAATGAGCACCCTGTTGATCCGAGCCGCCACCGTGGTGAACGAAGGCAGCCGCTTCCCGGCCGATGTGCTGGTGCGCGATGGCATCATCGAGCGCGTGGCGCCGGAGGGGATCGGCAGCGTGCCCGCAAACACCGACGAGGTGGATGCCCAAGGGCTGTACCTGCTGCCCGGCGCCATTGACGATCAGGTGCACTTCCGCGAGCCCGGCCTCACCCACAAGGACGACATCGCGCATGGCAGCATCGCCGCCGCCGCCGGCGGGGTCACCTCCTTCATGGAGATGCCGAACACGGTGCCCAACACGCTCACGCAGGAGCTTCTGGAGGAGAAGTACCGCCGCGCCGCCGCCTCCAGCGTGGTGAACCACTCGTTCTACATGGGGGTGTCCAACGACAACCTCGACGAGGCCCTGCGCACCGATCCGCGCACCGTGTGCGGGCTCAAGGCTTTCCTGGGAAGCAGCACGGGCAACATGCTCGTGGACGATCCCGCCACCCTCGACGCACTCTTCCGCCAGGCGCACATGCTGCTCGCGGTGCATGCGGAGGACGAGACCACCATCCGCACGAACATGCAGCGGGCCATGGAACGCTGGGGCGACGACATCCCCATGGACCAGCACCCCCTGATCCGCAGCGCCGAGGCCTGCTACAAGAGCAGCAGCAACGCCGTGGCCCTGGCGCGCACGCACGGCACCCGCCTGCACGTGCTGCACATCAGCACGGCGCGTGAGTTGGCGCTTTTCGCGCCCGGTCCGGTCGAGGGCAAGCACATCACCGCCGAGGCGTGCGTGCACCACCTGTGGTTCACCGATGCGGACCATGCCGCACGCGGTGCCTTGATCAAGTGGAACCCCGCCGTGAAGACGGCCGCCGACCGCACCGCCATCCGCCAGGCCGTGATCGACGACCGCATCGATGTGGTGGCCACCGATCATGCTCCGCACACCCGCGAAGAGAAGGCCCGGCCCTACCCGCAGTGCCCGTCGGGCGCACCCCTGGTGCAGCACAGCTTGGTGGCCATGCTGGAGATGGTGCACCAGGGCGTGTTCACCCTGGAGCAAGTGGTGCACAAGATGGCCCACGCACCGGCGCGGCTCTTCCACATCAAGGACCGTGGTTTCATCCGCGCGGGCTGCAAGGCCGACCTGGTGCTCGTGGACATGAACGCGCCATGGACGGTGGACGCGACGAACATCCGGTACAAGTGCGGGTGGTCGCCGTTCGAAGGCCAACGTTTCCGGGCCCGGGTGTGCAGCACCTGGGTGAACGGCCGCCGCGTGTTCGATGGCGATCGGGTGGACACCACCGCGCGCGGCGAACGGCTCACATTCGACCGATGAAGCGCCTGCTCATCCTCGCGGCCATCGCGGCCACGGCGTGCACGGACAGCGAGCCTCCGTTGCCGCCGGACGTGCTGCCCCGCGAGACATTCAAGGAGATGCTGGTGGGCGCGCATCTCATCACGGCCACCACCCGCGCCCGCGCCACGGTGGGCCTGGTCCTGGAGGACTTGGGGCCGGGGCCGGCCTTCGATTCGCTCTATGCGGCCTACGGCACCGACTCGGCCACCTTCCGCGCCACCTTCAACGCCTATGCGGAACGTCCGCGCGATCTGAAGGCGGTGTATGAGGAAGTGCTCACCGAGATCGTGCGGCGCAAGGACGAAGCACAGGGTGCTCAGTAGGCCGGACGACCGCCCATGAAGTCGGCCACGTTGCGGGTCATCTCCTCCACGCTGCGGAACGTGTGGCCCAGGGTCGCCTCCACCTTGGCGGACGAGTACCGACGCGTGGCCACGGCGCTGCCCACGGTGTGGCGGGTCACCAAGGCCCTCCCACCGAACAGCGTGCGCACCCGTTCCGCGCGCCAGGCCAGCTCCAGCAACCAGGGGGCGATCCGGTGGGTGGGCGCAGGCTTCCCAAAGGCCCGCGCGAACGCCGTGAACAGCTCCCGATAGCTCGGGTTGGCGCCCACCAACAGATAGCGCTCACCGGTGCCCCCGGCGCGCATGAGCCCCACCATGCAACCGGCCACATCGCGCGCGTCCACCACCCCGTTGGTGCCGGGTGGGAAGAAGCGGGTGCCGCGGCGCAGGCGTTCGGCCAGGGCCATGGAACTGCGTCCGGGGGCGCCGGGCCCGATCACCACCGACGGATTGACGATGGTGGCATCCAGTCCTTCGGCGATGCCGCGATACACCTCGCGCTCGGCGGCGTACTTGCTCAACGCATAAGGCGACCGCCCGGCCTCGTTCCACGGCATGCCCTCATCGCGCACCTCGCCGGCATTCCCTTCACCGATGGTGGCCGTGGAACTGACGTGCAGCAACCGACGGACACCGGTGATCAGTGCGGCGTTCACGAGGTTCTCGGTGCCCACGCGGTTCACCCGGTCCATCGCTTTCGCATCGCGCGGATCGAACGAAACGATCGCAGCGGCATGGTACACGTGCTCCACACCGTCCAAGGCCTCGGTGAGCGCGGTGATGTCGTCCAGGTCGCCCGGCACCCATTCGATGCGCTCCAGCAAGTCCGCTGCATCCGGCCGGTAATGCCGGAAAATGCGCGCCACCACCGCGCGATCACTGTCCGCGCGATGCAACGCACGCACCCGCTGCCCACCCGCCGTCAGCTCCACCAGCAGGTGCACGCCCACGATACCGGTACCTCCGGTGACCAACACCTCGCCCATGCGGGGCGCAAGTTACCCGGCGCCCGCGTGCCTTCTATCTTCGCGCTCCGCGCAAAAGCGCTTTCGCCCCATGGCCGTCACCAACTTCATCGCCGAACTGCGCTGGCGCGGCATGCTGCACGACAGCACCCCGGGTGTGGAGGAGCACCTGCTCAAGGGCCCCACCAGTGGCTACATCGGCTTCGACCCCACCGCGGACAGCCTGCACGTGGGCAACATGGTGCAGATCATGATGCTGATGCACTTCCAGCGTTGCGGGCATCGGCCGGTGGCGCTGGTGGGCGGCGCCACAGGCATGGTCGGCGACCCCAGCGGCAAAAAGAGCGAGCGCAACCTGCTCGATGAGGACGCCCTTCGTCACAACCAGGCGTGCGTGCACAGGCAGCTGGAACGCTTCCTCGATTTCGGCGGTGCCAACCCGGCCCGCATGGTGAACAACTACGACTGGTTCAAGGACATGGGCTTTCTCCGCTTCATCCGCGAGGTGGGCAAGCACATCACCGTGAACTACATGATGGCCAAGGACAGCGTGAAGAGCCGTCTGGAGAGCGGGCTGTCCTTCACCGAGTTCAGCTACCAGCTGGTGCAGGGCTACGACTACTACTGGCTGAACAAGCACGCGGGCTGCACCGTGCAGATGGGTGGCAGCGACCAGTGGGGCAACATCACCACCGGCACCGAGCTGATCCGCCGCATGGGTGGTGGCGAGGCCTACGCGGTGACCACGCCGCTGATCACCAAGGCCGATGGCAGCAAGTTCGGCAAGAGCGAAGGCGGCAACGTGTGGCTCGATGCCGCACGCACCAGTCCCTACAAGTTCTACCAGTTCTGGCTCAACGCGAGCGATGCCGACGTGGAGCGGTACGTGCGGATCTTCACCACGTGGGACCGAGAGCGCACCGAGGAGCTGATCGCCACGCACCGGCAGGCCCCGCACCAGCGCCTGCTGCAGAAGGAATTGGCCGCGGACATCACCCGGCGCACCCACGGTGAGAGCGAACTCCAGAGCGCCATCGCCGCCAGCGGCATCCTCTTCGGGGGCGGCCCCGAGGGCCTGGCCACGCTCACCCCCCAGCAGTGGAACGATGTGTTCGAGGGTGTGCCCCAGGCCGACGTACCGCACGACCGGTTCTCCGGCGGCCTGCCGATCGTGGACCTGCTCACCGAGCACACGGGGTTCCTGCCCAGCAAGAGCGAGGCCCGGCGCGCGCTCAAGGAGGGCAGCATCAGCGTGAACAAGGTGAAGGCGGACGAGAGCCGCATCATAAACACCGACGACCTGATCGGCGGACGCTACCTGCTGCTGCAGCGCGGCAGGAAGAACTACTTCCTGGTGAAGGTGGGGTGAGTGCGCCTTACACCACCAGCAGATTGCAGCCCCGCACATCGCTGTGGTCGAAGCGGCCCAGCACCTCGAACGCGCCGTCTTCATGCATGCGGCCCAGGTCCTGCGTGCTGATGAAGGGGCAGCTGGCGATGTTGCACAGATCGATCACGTCGATGCCACCGGTGCGACCGGGCGCGGCAGGCGTGAACGGATCGTTCACCTCACGGATGCGCACCTGCATCCATGGCGGACAACGATAGATGCCATCGCCCGTACTCCACGCCTGCGACAGCAGCTCGGTCATGCCGTACTCGCTGTGGACGGCGGGCACATGGAACGCCTCCTTCAGGATCTGGTGCACCGCTTCGCGCACGATCTCGGGCCGTCGTCCCTTCATGCCGCCGGTCTCCATGATCACCGTGTGTTGCAAGGGCATGGGGAAGCGCTCCGCCAGGTCGAGCAGGGCGAAGGTGACGCCCAGCAGCAGCGTCCTGCGGCCTTCGTCCTCACTGCGCTGCAGCAGATCGGCCACCTGGTCGTAGCGGTGCAGATAGGTGCCGCTGAGCGGATCGTTCGTGGCGGCGATCAGGTGCTGGGCCATGAACACCAGCGAGCTGCCCGGGCGCTCCAGGTATGCGGGCAGCAGGGCGATGATGCGCCACCCGCGGGGATCGCCGTACACGGCACGGAACGAGGTCATGAACGAGCGTTCGTACAGCTCCGGCCACGGCACGTGGTGCGTGCTGGTGATCGCGCCCGTGGTGCCGCTGCTGGTGAACTCCAGTCGGGGCTCGAGCCCATCGAGCAACACCTGGTGCGTACGAAATGCGGTGATGGGCAGGCCGGGGATCGCGTCCATGCGCGTCACCGTGACCGGATCGATGCGCAGGGCCTGCAGATAGGTGCGGTACACGGTGTTGTACGCCGCATGCAGCTGGAACATGTCCAGCGCCAGCCGCTCCACGGCCTGGTGGTCGGTCAGGTCGAAGGGGCGATCGAGGAAAGCCTCGGGCGGGAGCAGTGCGGAGGCTGGCATGGGGGCGCGACCTGCCTAACTTTGCACGTATGCAAAGTCTGTTGGGCAGCCGCGCAAAAGTAGCCGTGTGGGCCGTGGCCTTGGTGCTCGTATCCGCCTGCCGGGAACGCAAGGAGTTCCCGGTGGAGCCTCGGATCGAGTTCATCTCGGCCGAGGTGTTCAACGACTCCCTCTCCCTGACCATCTCCTTCACCGACGGCGATGGTGACGTGGGGCTGGACAACGCGGACAGCGCGCCGCCCTTCGACAGTGGCTCGCAGTGGCACAACAACCTTTTCGTGGAGTACTATCAGCAGGTGAACGGTGAGTGGACCAGTCCGCCGCTGCTGCTGCCGCTGCATTACCGGATCCCGCGCCTCACACCCGAGGGACGAAACAAGGCGCTGGAAGGTGAACTCTCCGTGGGCCTTTCCTGGCCGGTGTTCCCCATGCCGCCCGGCTCGCCCACGGACACGGTGAAATTCTCCCTGCAGTTGGTGGACCGTGCCCTGCACTTGAGCAATGTGGTGTACACCGAGCCGATGTTGGTGACCCACTGAGCCACCTCACACCTCGTTCACCAGGGCCTCGGAGACATTGATCAGGTGGTCGCCCACCTTCTCGCAGCTGCTGAACAGGTCATTATAGACCAGGCCGCTCTTCACGTTGTACACACCGGCCTCGATGCTCCGCAAGTGGCTTCGCCGCAGCTGATCGCGCATTCGGTCGATCCGGTGTTCGACCGCGTGGGCCCGCGAGATGTCCACCGCCCCGTCCGCAGCTTCCAGGTTGTGCAGCATTACGCCGAAAGCGGTGTCCAGCAGATCGATCATCCCCAGCAGCTCGTTGCGTTGCTCGGGGGTGAACCACAGGCGCTCGTCGTTCTTTCGCTCCACCACGCGCGACATCTGATAGAAGATGTCGCCCACGCGCTCCAGATCGCCGATGATGGACAGCATGGCGCGGATGCGTACGCTGGCGGCCTCATCGCGCAGCTCGGCACTGGTGCGGGTGAGGTAACGCCCGACCTCCAGCTGCATGCGATCGGTGGTCTCCTCATGGTGCGCCAGCTTGTCCAACAAGGCGCGGCGCTCGGTCTCCTCCCGTGCCAGGAGCAATTGCCGCATCAGCCCGGACATCTCCGCGGTGATGCGCCCGAAGCGCAGGATCTCGCGACGCGCCTCGAGCAATGACAGCTGGGGTGAAAGGCCCATCACGGGGTCATCGATGTAGTGGAGCCGGGGCTGCTCATCGCCCCGCGCACGCGCCGGCACCAGCCACACCACCAGGCGCTCCAGCGCACCCAGGAAGCCGATCTGCAGCAATGTGTTCAGCACATTGAAGGAGATGTGCAGGTACGTGAGCGCCCAGGCGATCATCAGCGGATCGGTGCGGGGCGAGGCGCCGTGCACCCATGTCACGCCACTGTCGATGAGGGCGAGGTACGGCCTCAGCAGCGGCAGCGCCCAGAGCAGGCCGATGAATTGGATGACGAAGTGCACGCAGGCGGCGCGTCGGGCCCACACGTTGCCCACCAGCGCCGCGATATTGGCGGTGGCGGTGGTGCCCACGTTCATGCCCAGTACTGCCGCGGCGGCCAGCTCATAGCCGATCACGCCACCCTCGCACAGCACCATCACGGCGGCCAGGGCCACGCTGCTGCTCTGCACCAGCACGGTGAAGAGCGCGCCGAGCAACACCAGGAGCAGCACCGACAGCGGTCCACCGTCCGTCCATCCGTTCAGCGCCACCAGCGCGGCGGCATCGGGAGCGGCCATGCGCATGAAGCCCAGCGCCACAAGCAGCACTGCACCGCCCATGAGGAACTCCCCCATGGCCCGCGACCGCCGGTCCTTCAGCAGCAACAAGGGCAGCGCCACCGCGGCCACCGGCAGCGCGAAGGCATGGACGGCCTCACCGGCAAAACCCGCCGCGCTGTATAGGAGCGCCTTCACGGTGGTGCCGATGTGGGCGCCCATCAGCACCGGGATCGCACCGCGGAGGGGCAGCAGGCCCGCGTTCACGAAGCTCACCGTCATCACCGAGGTGACCGACGAGAGCTGCACGAGCACGGTGGTGATGAAGCCGGTGGCGACACCCATCAGGGGGCTGGCGGTCATGGCCTGCATCACCTTGCGCAGACCAGCACCGGCCAGCCGCTGCAGGCCCTGGCTCATGCTGCGCATGCCATGCATCAGCAGGCCCAGGGCGCCCACCAGCATGAGTAGTTCGATCGTTCCGGACCACATGGCCAGCGCAAGGGCCACGAAAGTATCCGGGCCATGTTACGGCAATGTTCCCTGCGGATATCGACCACATTAAAGCCCACGACACGCCGCAGGAACGCCTTGTGCCGCAGCTATCTTGGCCTCCGCCGCCGGACGTGCACCACCCCCCTGCGGCCCATCCACTGGCCCCGCTTTCCACCCGACAGGTCGCGCTGCGCGTGGCGTTGGTCCCGGCACTGGTCTCGGTGTTGGCGGCATGGACCACGGGACAATGGCGCAGCGCGATGTGGTGGTACTGGGCCCTGGCCGCCGTGGTCTTCGTGGCCACCTACGCGGCCGTGCGGTTCGGCATCGAACGCTTCGTGCATCAGCGCATCCAGGCGCTGTACCGCACCGTGCATGAGCTGCGGCGCGGCCGCAAGACCGACCGCCCCATGCCCCGTGGCGACGCGCTGGGCCAGGTGGAACAGGAGGTGCGGGCATGGGTCCAGGAACGCCGCACGGAGATCGCCGAGCTGGAAGAGCGCGAGAAGTTCCGCCGCGAGTTCATCGGCAACCTGGCGCACGAACTGAAGACACCCATCTTCAGTGTGCAGGGCTACATCCTCACCCTGCTGGAAGGCGGCCTGGAGGACGAACGCGTGAACCGCGATTTCCTCGCCCGGGCCAGCAATGGTGTGGACCGGCTGATGCGCCTCGTGGAGGACCTGGACCTGATCACCAAGCTGGAGAGCGGTGTGATGGAGTTGCGGGCGACCAGCTTCGACCTGCGCGCGCTGGTGGACGAAGCGATCGAAGCCCTGGGTCGGCAGGCCGATCCCGCCGGGGTACAACTGGTGAACGACGTGGAAGCGGGCACCCGGGTACGCGGCGACCGCGGGCGCCTGGCGCAGGTGTTCACCAACCTGCTCACGAACGCGGTGGTCTACGGCAGGCCGGGTGGCACATGCACGGTGCGCGCCTTCCCGCTGGGCGATCAGCAGGTGGTGGAAGTGACGGACGATGGCATCGGCATCGCTGCGGAACACCTGCCCCGCTTGTTCGAGCGGTTCTACCGCGTGGGGCGGAGCCGTGCCCGCCATGAGGGGGGGTCGGGCCTGGGGCTGGCCATCGTGAAGCACATCATTGAGGCGCACCACCAGACCATCACCGTGCGGAGCACACCGGGCCAGGGTTCCACGTTCAGCTTCACCCTGCAACGGGAAGAGGCCTGAGCCCGCTCAGC
>CAYXKE010000012.1:0-38077 GCA_964464935.1 uncultured Chryseobacterium sp. | reverse complement strand
TCAGCTTCACCCTGCAACGGGAAGAGGCCTGAGCCCGCTCAGCGGATCATGTCCTCATACAGCACCACCTCCTTCTCGTTGTTGATGCTGATGCGCGGAATGTCGTCGTAGAGCGTGACCTTGCCCGTGACGCAGACGGTCTTGTTCAGCAGCCAGGTCTCCGGGTCGTAGCTGAAGTTCGGTCCGTTGTACGACCAGATGGTGGCGTAGAAATCCTGGTGCGGGTGCATCCGGTCGAAGTTTAGGTAGATGGCCTGGGCCTTGGCCGTTTTGCGCGTGCTCACCACCGTGCCACACACCGTGGCCGTGCGCCCCACATGGTAGCGGGCCTGTACGGTGTTGAAGAGGCCCTTGGGCAGCGGGGCGCGCAGCGGTTCCACCTCACCGAAGAACGGATCACCCTCGGCGTACCAGTCCTTGGGCTGGCGCATGGCCTCGATGCGGTCCTCCACGGCATCGTCAAGCCCATGGAAGAAGTCGATCCCCGTGAGCTTTTCCACGCTGTCCACGGGCACGGCATAGCTGATCGGCGGATGATCGAGCGACGTGTTGCGCATCACGAAACCGATGGCCTTCGGGGCATCACCGTCCAGATCGGCGATCACCTTCCAGAAGTACTCCGGGATGCTCACCTCGTTCATGCGGTCGGCCTTCTGCAGGGTGGGCAGGCCATCGCGCAGCACCGGCCCGGTGGCCACGAACACCCGACGACCGGTGAAGTTCACATAGCGCCGCACCCAGTCCTCCAGCTCGGCCCAGGCTTTCCGGTTGAGGTCGGGATGCTGCGGGCTGATGTTGCTGTAGAGATAGGTGGCGGCCAGCGCGTCCTGGTTCCAGCGCATGTCGGCACTGGGCACCATGTGGCCACGGTCGTAGCCGCTGTTCCAGTAGTCGGCGGTGACGGCCGTACCGGTGACCACCTGCGGATCGGGCCGGAAGGAGTCGATGCGGGCCAGCTGGCCGGTGATAAGGTCGGGTGCCGCGATGTGGGCGGTCCATTTCGGCTGTTCGTGCTTCTCACTGTACACCAGCATGTGGCCGGGATGGGTGATGAGCACCTCGCCCGGCTCGAGCTTGGGCAGGCCGATGCGCATCAAGTCGCGCCGGATGATGGCGAGCTTGGCGCTGTCCATGCGCTCGCGCAGGCGCCCGCCGGCCTCATCCCATGCCCGGCGTTCGGCCTCCAGCTGTTGAAGATGTCGGTCCAGGTCGTCCTGAGCAGTGGCGTGCAGGGCCATGCCGGCGCAGAGGGCAAGCAGGAGGAAGCGGTGAGCGATCATGACGAGCGAAAGTAGTGGACGGGCCTCAGCGGAGCATGCGGCCCAGCGCATCCAGCGCCTCATCGAGCAGCACGTTGGGCGTCGCGGCCGGCATGCGTCGGTGCACCCGGGGGTCCTTCAGCGCCGCGGCAAGGTCCACCGCATGTTGGGCCTGCACCAGGAAGCGCCCCGTGGACGCGTGCAGGGCGCCGAGGTATTCCTGTTCCGGCTGGCCCGGTGTGGGGATCAGCAGTGCGCTCCGTCCCAGCGCGGTCAGGTCCATGATGGTGGTATAGCCGCTGCGGCCCACGATCATGGTGCAACCGGCCAGCACACGCCCCAACGCATCAGCGTCCAGGTGCGGCACACATTCCACCGCGCCCCCCCGCTCGCTGGCGGTGGAGGACGGCAGGCCGCGCACGATGAGGTGGCGTCCCTCGATGTGCTGCAACTGCGCCCGCAACGCATCCTCCAACAAGGTGCGCTGCGGCTCAGGCCCGCTGATCACGGCCACCACGCGGTAGGGTGCGGGCTCGCTGACCGTGGGCGCATGCAGGCGGCTCATCGGGCCGATGTATCGGGCATTCCGCGGCAGCGCAGGCCCATGCGCCAGATCGCCTGCGAGGCCCGGCGCCACCGGCTCGTCCATGATCCAGCAGGCATCGAACCGATCGATGAAGGCGCGATTGACCCGGCGCAACACGCCCTGCGCCATGGGGGTGAACGGGAACACCTGGTGCGTGATGAGCACGCTGGGCAGCCCGGCCATGTGCAACCCGAAACGGTTGTCGCTGATCACGGCATCGAGGTGCAGCTCATCGCGCAGCCGGCGGAGCATGGACCGCTCACGACCGATGGACCGCAGCAGGCCGGGGAACTGGCGGGCCAGCGTCCAGAGCTGGTCACGTCCCCGGGCATAATGCACCGTGACCCCCGGCACCCGCACATGCGCCAGCCGGGGGAACTCCCCCCGCAACAAGGCCAGCGCACCGCCATCGGCACCGATCACCGGCACGGCCTGGCGTTGCAGGAGGGCGCGGATGATGGGCACGCAGCGCGCCGCATGGCCGAGCCCCCAATCCAATGGGGCCACCAGGATGCGCCTGCCGACGAGCATGGGACAAAGGTGGTGGGTGGGACGCGACCATCCACCGACGCGGCACCTGGCGGCTATCGTCCCCACTGCGCGTTCACCGCATCGATGTACGCCAGCAGGTCATCACGTCCCTGCCGGGTCTCGGACGAGGTGAGGAACATGGTCGGGAGCGTCTCCCAGGTGTGCAGCAAGGTCTTGCGATAGCGGGCCACGTGGCTGGCCACCTTCGGCTGGGAGAGCTTGTCGGCCTTGGTGAAGACGATGACGAAGGGCACGCCGTTCCCCCCCAGCCATTCGATCATGTCCAGATCGCTGCGCTGCGGTTCCAGGCGCACATCCACGAGCAGGAACACGCACATGAGGTTCTCCCGCTGCAACAGATAGGTGTGCACCATCCGGCGCCAGGCCTCCCGGTCGCTCTTCGATGCTTTCGCGAAGCCATAGCCCGGCAGGTCGGCGAGGAGCCAGGGGCTGCGGCTGGTGAGCGTGCCCTCCACGCGGAAGTGCTCCACCATGCGGGTGCGGCCGGGCGTGTTGCTCACGCGGGCGAGCTTGCCGATACCGCAGAGCATGTTGATGAGGGAGCTCTTGCCCACGTTGCTGCGGCCGATGAAGCAGTACTCGGGCAGGTCGGGCGCCGGCCAGTGCGCCGGTTCGCGGCCGCTGCCGAGGTGACGGGCGAGCAGGGGTTTGTAAACGGCCATGGCAGGCTCAGGCCGGCTGCGCCATCTGCTGCAGCCACGGCTCCAAGATCGCGTTGAACGCTTCGGGCTGCTCCATCATCGGGGCGTGGCCGCATTCATCGATCCAGTGCAGCTCGCTGTTGGGGAACAGGCTGTGGAACTCCTCGGCCACGTGCGGCGGGGTGATGGTGTCCTGCTTGCCCCAGATGAGCAGCACCGGCACCGTGATCTTGGGCACCTCGCCGGCCATGTTGTGCCGGATGGCGCTCTTCGCCAGGGAGAGGATCCGGATCAGCTTGGCCTTGTCGTTCACCACCTGGTAGCACTCCTCCACCAGGTCGTCGGTGGCGTGCTTCGGATCGTGGAAGGTGAGGGCGATCTTCTGGCGCAGGTACGCCTTGTCCTCGCGGCGGGGGAAGCTGCCCCCGAAGGCGTTCTCGTACAGCCCACTGCTGCCCGTGAGGATCAGCGAGCGCACCAGTCCGGTGCCGAAGCGGGTACAATAGATCAAGGCCACGTGCCCCCCGAGCGAGTTGCCCAACAGGTGCACGTGCGGATAGCCCTTGTGGCGCAGGAAACGGTCCAGGAACTCGGCCAGCGCGGGCACGTTCGTATTGAGCATGGGCAGCGTGTACACCGGCAGCATCGGCACCACCACCTTGAACTTCGTGGAGAAGTGATCGATCACGTCGTGGAAGTTGCTGAGCGCGCCGAAGAGCCCGTGCAGCAGTACCAGTACCGGGCCATCGCCCTGCTCCACGTAGCGGAACTCCCCCTCTTCCTTCATCATTCCGATCATCGACCTCGGTATTGGCCTCCCCGCCCATCACGGCATTGAGGCGTTCGCCCAAAGGTAGGCGCCTTGGAAAATGAGCGGCATCATCCCGGCGCATGCGTCATGGATCACCCCGGGGCCGGAGGTGGTGAGTGTTCCGCCAGGGATCTCCCACCGCCTTCCCACCGATCCACCGGAGCGCCCTCGGCCATCCCTTGACGGGCCCCATCCGACCGGTACAGCTACCGCACACCGCGGGGATCAGCGGGCGACCCCGCCCCACCATTCACAAGCGCCTGTGAATGAACGGACCATCACCCCCGGTGGTGGGCTGCGATCGCGGTGATCCCTTTGCGGCCCAAGGGGACTTTTTCACCGGCCCAAGGGCTTTCCACAGCCGCGCCAGGGATCGATCGGATCTGACACGATCTCCCACCCAGCTTTTCTCAGTATTCTTGCGGTATCCAAGCGAAGGGCAACATCCCCAGGGGGCCTTTCGTTGAAGATTTATCAACAAACGGGGGAATTTGGGTCAAAAAGTGGGAGAGTCAAGCTACATTCGCCTCCGATCCCACGCGCACGTAGGATGTTGAACCTGTTGGGGGAATACCCAAGCACTCTGGACGCCAAGGGCCGCGCGCTCTTGCCTGCCGCGCTGAAAAAGCAGCTCGGCAAGGCGGCCATGGAGGGCTTCGTGGTGAACCGCGACGTGTTCAGCCCCTGCCTGGTCCTGTATCCGATGGAGGAGTGGAACCGCACGAGCGCCGATGTGCGCCGGCTGAACCGCTTCGACCCGGACAACGTGGAGTTCATCCGCCGGTTCCTCAACGGGGCCACGCCGGTGGATCTGGACTCCATGGGCCGCCTGCTCATTCCGAAGACACTGATGGGCCATGCCTCGCTGAGCAAGGACATCGTGTTCTGCGGCATGGGCGACCGGATCGAGATCTGGTCCGAGCAGGAACTGCGTCGCGTGATGTCGGGATCCGGGACCGACTTCAAGGAGTTGGCCAGGAAGGTGATGGCCGGCAATGCTCCCACGAATGGCGCATGACTACCACGCCCCCGTTCTTTTACATGATTGTCTCGAAGGGTTGCAGGTCCGTGCGGACGGCACCTATGTGGACGTGACCTTCGGTGGTGGAGGCCACAGCCGCGCCATCCTCGCGCAGCTGGGCCCCAAAGGGAGGCTGATCGCATTCGACCGCGATGGCGATGCGCAGGCCAACGCCCCGGACGACCCGCGCTTCACGCTGGTGCGCGCCGACTACCGCTGGCTCGGCAACTTCCTGGACCACCTCGGCGCCCTGCCCATCGACGGCCTGCTGGCCGACCTGGGCGTGAGCAGCCACCAGTTCGACACGGCCGCCCGCGGCTTCAGCTTCCGGTTCGACGGCCCGCTGGACATGCGCATGGACCGCCGCGCCACGCGCACCGCCGCACAACTGCTGCAGCGCTGGAGCGAAGCCGAACTGACGCAGGTGCTGGAACGCTACGGCGAGGTGCGCGGCGCACGCCGATCGGCCCGCCGCATCAAGGAGGCCGGCGCGCAGGCCCCCATCGACACCACCGCCCGGCTCGCCGAAGTGGTGCGACCGATGGCCCCGCGCGGACAGGAGAGCAGCTACCTGGCCCAGGTGTTCCAAGCCCTGCGCATCGCGGTGAACGATGAGCTGGGCGGGTTGGAGCAACTGCTGCGCAGCGCCACCCGGGCGCTGCGCCCCGGCGGCCGGCTGGTGGTGATCAGCTACCACAGTCTGGAGGACCGCCTGGTGAAGCACTGGATGCGCAGCGGTGATCCCCACGGCATCGTGCAGCACGACCTGCGCGGAAACCCGCAACGCCCCTTCGAGCCGATCACCCGAAAAGCGGTCCGCCCCACGGACCAGGAAATGGAAATGAACCCCCGGGCCCGCAGCGCCCGGCTCAGGATAGCAGAGCGTACATGAGCAGAACGCCACAGAAGGAACAAGCGACCACCACCGGCCAGAAGACCGGCGGCGGGCTGTCGCGTTCCCTTGCGAGCGTGCTGAACGGATCGTTCCTGGCACGCGAGAACGTGCTGCGCAACATGCCGTTCATCCTGTTCTGCGCGGCGATGATGATCGTGTACATCGCCTACGGCCACATGTCGGAGCGCATCGTGCGCGAACTGGACAAGGCCACCGCCGACCTGAAGGAGAAGCGCGCCGAGTACATCTCCGTGCGCGCCGAGCTGGAGAAGCAGGAACAGCAGAGCCAGGTGGCGGCACGCATCCGCGAGCTGGGCCTGCGCGAGAGCCGCGAGCTGCCCGGTCACATCCAGGTACCCGAAAAAGTCGCCGCCCAGTGAGCATGGAAGGCATGAAGCACATACGGCTCCGGGCCAACGTGGTCTACCTGATGCTGGTGCTCTTCGGGCTGGCCATCGCCGTGAAGCTGTTCACCATCCAACTGGTGGAGGGCGACAAATGGCTGGCGAAGGCCGGGACGGTGGCCACCGCATGGCGCACCGTGGTGCCCGAGCGCGGCAACATCTTCAGTGAGGACGGCCGCATGCTGGCCACCAGTGTGCCGGTATACGATGTGTACATGGACATGCTGGCCGGAGGGCTCACTGAACCGCTGTTCAGCGACAGCCTGCCGCAGCTGGCCGAGTGCCTGGCCAGTGTGTTCCCCGACCGTTCCGCCACGGACCGTCGGCGTGCCCTGGCCGATGCACGCGCCCGCGGCGAGCGCTACCACCTGATCAAGCGCCGCGCAAGCTTCGACCAGGTGCAGCAGCTGCGCAGCTGTCCGCTCTACGCCATGGGGCGCTTCAAGAGCGGCCTCATCGTGGAGAAGCGCACCGAACGCCGCATGCCCTTCGGGCGGCTGGCCAAGCGCACGGTGGGCTACGTGCACAGCGATGGCCATGCCGCCGTGGGCCTTGAGGGTGGATTCGACGAGGTGCTGCACGGCACCACCGGACGCCGCTTGGAGCGCCGACTGGCGGGCGGCGCATGGATGCCCGTGGGCGATGAAGGACTGGACCCCGTGCCCGGATCGGACATCCACACCACCATCGACATCAACCTGCAGGACGTGGCCGACGACGTGCTGGAGCGCCAGCTGCGCAAGCACAATGCCCAGTATGGCTGCGTGGTGGTGATGGAAGTGGCCACCGGCAATGTGAAGGCCATCAGCAACCTCACCCGCACGAGCGACAGCACCTACGTGGAGGATTTCAACTATGCCGTGGGCCAGGCCACCGAGCCCGGTTCCACCTTCAAGCTCCCCGCCCTGATGGTGGGCCTCGAGGACGGCCTCATCTCCGTGACCGACACCGTGGACACGCGCAAAGGCGTGGTGCAATTCCACAAGGCCTACATGCGCGACTCGAAGGAAGGCGGCTACGGCCGCATCACCCTGCGGCGCGCCTTCGAGGTGTCGTCCAACACCGGCATCAGCGTGGCGCTGGACCGCGCGTACGGCAAGGAGCCCCAGCGCTTCGTGGACGGTCTTCGTCGCATGGGTCTGCACCGCAAACTGGGCGTGCCGGTGCCGGGGGAACCCGAACCCGTGCTGCGCGGCCCGGACGCCAAGGAGTGGAGCGGCATCAGCCTGCCCTGGATGAGCATCGGCTACGAGACCATGTTCACACCACTGCAGATCCTGGCCTTCTACAATGCCGTGGCGAACGATGGCAAGTACATGCGCCCCCGCTTCGTGGAACGCATCTCGCGCAACGGCCGCACACTGAAGACGTTCGAACCCGAGGTGATCAATGGGCGCATCTGCTCGCCCCGCACCCTGGGCATCGTGCGCGAACTGCTCCAAGGCGTGGTGGACAGCGGCACCGCCACCAACCTGCGCGGCCTGCACCTCACCATCGCCGGCAAGACCGGCACCGCACAGGTGGCCCGCAACGGGAGCTACAAGCAGCATGGCGTGAGCTATCAGGCCTCGTTCGTGGGCTACTTCCCCGCTGACAAACCCCTCTACAGCTGCATCGTGGTGGTGAACGGCCCCACCACAAGCGGCTACTACGGCAACGTGGTGGCCGGTCCGGTGTTCCAGGAGATCGCCGAGAAGATCTACAGCAACCGCCTGGAGCTGCAGGACACGCACCTGGCCGCACGTCGCGATGACGGTGCCCCGGTGAGCATGAGCGGTCACGCCGGCGACCTGCGCACGGTGCTCACCACCCTGCGTGTGCCCCTGGTGGACCAAGGCGTGAGCGACTGGGCCAGCACCCAGGCCGGCGACAGCGCCGTGACCCTCGCCCCACGCCAGCTGCCCGGCGACGCCACCGGTCTGGTGCCCGATGTGCGCGGCATGGGCCTGCGCGACGCCCTCTATCTGCTGGAGAACCGCGGCCTGCAAGTGCGGTTCAGCGGCACCGGCATGGTGCGCCGACAATCCCTCCGCCCCGGTGATCGTGCTCCCGTGGGCTCAACCATCGTGATCGAACTGGCATGAAGCTGCTACGGGACATCCTCTACCGGGTGCGCATCGAGGAGGTGGTGGGCAGCACCAACATCGCCATCGAGCGGCTGGCGATGGACAGCCGTGAAGTGGTTCCCTTCACCGCCTTCGTGGCCATGAAGGGCACGCGCACCGATGGGCACGACCACATCGCCCAGGCCATCGAGCGTGGCGCCAGTGCCGTGATCTGCGCGGTGATGCCGGCGGAGTTGGACCCTGCGGTGACCTACGTGCGCGTGCCGTCGACGGCCGATGCACTGGGCGTGATGGCGGACAACTTCCACGACCGGCCCTCGACCCGCCTGAAGCTTGTGGGCATCACCGGCACCAACGGCAAGACCAGCGTGGCCACGCTGCTGCACGGTCTGCACCGCGCATTGGGCCTGCGTGCCGGCCTCATCGGCACGGTGGAAGTGCGCATCGGGCGCGAACGCATCCCCGCCACACACACCACGCCCGACGCCATCCGCCTGAACGAACTCCTCGCGCGCATGGTGGAGGAACGTGTGACGCATTGCTTCATGGAGGTGAGCTCGCACAGCATCGTGCAGGGCCGCATCGCCGGGCTGCAGTTCGCCGGCGGCGTGTTCACCAACATCACGCACGACCACCTGGACTACCACGGCACCTTCGCCGAGTACATCAAGGCCAAGAAGTGCTTCTTCGACAGCCTGCCCGCCGATGCTTTCGCGCTGGTGAACGCCGATGACCCGAACAGCGGCGTGATGGTGCAGAACACCGCCGCGATGAAGCGGTCGTACGCCGTGCGCAACATGGCCGACCACCGCGCGCGCATCGTGGAGAACCAGTTGAGCGGGCTGCATCTGCACATCGATGGCCACGACCTCTATTCCCGTCTGGTGGGCGCGTTCAACGCGAGCAACCTCACCGCGGTGTACGCCACGGCCGTGCTGCTGGGCCACGCCCCGCTCGATGTGCTCACCGCGCTGAGCGAACAGGTGCCGCCGCCGGGCCGCTTCCAGATCGTGCGGGCCACAGGCGAGGTGACCGGCGTGGTGGACTACGCACACACGCCCGATGCGTTGAAGAACGTGCTGGAGACCCTGAACGAGGTGATGGGCGGGCGCGACCGGGTGGTGACCGTGGTGGGCTGTGGGGGCGACCGCGACCGCGCCAAACGGCCGGTGATGGCCCGCATCGCCGCGGAGCTCAGCGGGCAGGTGGTGCTCACCAGCGACAATCCGCGCAGCGAGGACCCGATGGCCATCCTGAACGAGATGCGCGCCGGGCTCACCGCCACGGACATGCAGCGCACCTGGGTGAACGCCGACCGCCGCGAGGCCATCCGCCAGGCCGTGGGCATGGTGGCGCCGGGCGGGGTGGTGCTGCTGGCCGGCAAGGGCCACGAGAACTATCAGGAGATCGCCGGGGTGCGGCACCCCTTCGATGATGCCGCCGTGCTGAAGGAAACCCTCGAACTGCTGCACAAATAGATGCTCTACCACCTGTTCGACAGCATCGGCCACGACATTCCCGGCGCAGGGGTGTTCAACTACATCTCCTTCCGCGCGGCCATGGCCGTGTGCGTGTCGCTGCTCATCTCCCTCTTCTTCGGTCGCACGATCATCGGCATGCTGCGCCGTGCGCAGGTGGGCGAGACCGTGCGCGACCTGGGGCTGGAGGGCCAGCTGAGCAAGCAGGGCACCCCCACCATGGGCGGCCTGATCATCATCGCCGCCACCATCGTGCCCACGCTCCTCTTCGCGCGGCTGGACAACATCTACATCATCCTCCTCCTGATCAGCACCCTGTGGCTGGGCGCGATCGGCTTCCTCGACGACTACATCAAGGTCTTCAAGAAGGACAAGCGTGGCCTGGCCGGAAAGTTCAAGGTGGTGGGCCAGGTGGGTCTGGGCATCATCATCGGGGCCACGGTGTACTTCCACCCGGAGATCCGCACGCGGGTGGAGGTGCCCGAAGTGATCGCGCAGCAGTTCGATGAGAAGGACGTGTACCGCATCACGGAGGACGACGGCCGGGTGCACTACATGATCAACCGGAAATCGCCCAACACCACCATCCCGTTCGTGAAGGACAACGAGCTGAACTATTCGTCGATCCTGGCCAAGCTCTTCGGCAACGACGCACGCCAGTACACCTGGGCCCTCTACATCCTGGTGGTGATCTTCATCATCACCGCCGTGAGCAACGGGGCCAACATCACCGACGGCCTCGACGGACTGGCCACGGGCACCAGCGCCATCATCGTGCTTGCACTGGGCATCCTGGCGTACGTGAGCGGCAACATCGTTTTCGCGAACTACCTCGACATCATGTACATCCCCGGCATCGGGGAGCTGGCGGTGTTCATCGGTGCGCTGCTGGGTGCGTGCATCGGCTTCCTCTGGTACAACGCGTACCCGGCCCAGGTGTTCATGGGCGACACCGGCAGCCTGGCCCTGGGCGGCATCATCGCCACGATCGCGATCCTGGTGCGCAAGGAGCTGCTGATCCCTGTGATGTGCGGCGTGTTCCTGGTGGAGAACCTCAGCGTGGTGATGCAGGTCTCCTGGTTCAAGTACACCAAGCGCAAGTACGGTGAGGGTCGGCGGATCTTCCGCATGGCCCCCCTCCACCACCACTACCAGAAGCTCGGCCTGCACGAGAGCAAGATCGTGAGCCGCTTCTGGATCGTGGGGATCATCCTCGCCGTGGTATCCATCGTCACCCTGAAGCTGCGATGAAGGAGCTGGTCGTCATCGGGGCACAGGAGAGCGGCGTGGGCGCGGCCCGGTTGGCGCGCAAGCACGGGGTGCCCGTGTTCGTGAGCGACTCCGGCCCCATCAAGGCCAGCTACCGGGATACCCTGTTGGCGCACGACATCCCCTTCGAGGAGAACGGCCACACCAAGGAGCGCGTGCTGGCGGCCGGCGAGATCGTGAAGAGCCCCGGCGTGCCCGACACCGCCGCGCTGATCGTGGCGGCACGCGACCGGGGGATCCCCGTGATCAGCGAGATCGAGCTGGCCTACCGCTACTGCAAGGGGCGGATCGTGGCGATCACCGGCAGCAACGGCAAGACCACCACCACCCTGCTCACGCACCACATCCTGCAGCGCGCGGGGCTGAACGTGGCGCTGGGCGGCAACGTGGGCAACAGCTTCGCCGCGCTGGTGGCCGAGGGTGACCACGCGTGGTACGTGATCGAGCTGAGCAGCTTCCAGCTCGACGGCATCCGCACGTTCCGCCCGCACGTGGCGATGCTGCTCAACATCACGCCCGACCACCTGGACCGCTACGGCGGCAGCATGGAGCGCTATGCGGCCAGCAAGTTCCGCATCGCCATGAACCAGGGTCCCGAGGACCATTTCATCCACAACGCGGACGATCCCCTGGTGCGTGAAGGCATCGACCTGCACGCCGTCCGCGCCCAACGCTGGCCCTTCTCGCTCGAACGCATCGTGCCGAAAGGCGGCTACATGCAGCACGAACGCATCCACATCAACACGAACCAAGACCCACTAAGCATGTCGATCACCGAACTGGCCCTGCAAGGCAGGCACAACGTGTACAACTCCCTGGCCGCCGGCATCGCGGCACGCGTGCTCGAACTGCGGAAGGAGGTGGTGCGCGATTGTCTCAGCGACTTCCAGAACGTGGAGCACCGTCTGGAACACGTGGGCATGGTCCACGATGTGGAGTTCATCAACGACTCCAAGGCGACCAACATCAACTCCACCTGGTACGCACTGGAGTGCATGGACAAGCCGGTGATCTGGGTGGCCGGTGGCCAGGACAAGGGCAACGACTATGGTCAGCTGATGGAGCTGGTGCAGCGCAAGGTGAAGGCCATTGTGTGCCTGGGGGCCGACAACTCGCCGCTGCAGCAGGCGTTCGGCCACCTGGGGCTGCCGATGCCGGAAACGCGCAGCGCCGAGGATGCCGTGCGTGCCGCCTACGCCCTGAGCGAGCCCGGTGACGTGGTGCTGCTGAGCCCCGCGTGCGCCAGCTACGACCTGTTCACCAACTACGAGGACCGCGGTCGCCGCTTCAAGGCCGCGGTGAAGGCCCTTTGATCCTCCCGCAGCCATGGCCAACCCGAACATTCCCGCGCTCCGCCTCGTCGGCGGACAGCTCCTGGAAGCCCGCCGTGCCGCCCTCGGCGCCCGTGCCCCGCACAGCCTGGAGCCCGTGTCCACCGTGGACGGTGTGGACTACATCAATGACTCCCGCGCCACCTTCCTCGACGCGGCGCTGGCCTCGCTGGGCCAGATGGAGCGCCCGGTGGTGTGGATCGCCGGTGCGTGGAGCGACGATATGAGCGAAGGCCACGTGGTGGAGCTGATGCACGAACGCGTGCGCGCGGTGGTGCTCTTCGGCCCGTTGATGGACGTGGTGCCGCCGCAGGGTGTGGAGCTGATCCAGGCCAACGAGCTGCGCACCGCGGTGTTCGTGGCGCGCGAGCTGGCCCAGGCCGGTGATGTGGTGCTCTTCAGCCCCGCGTGCCCCAGCGGCAATGGCTTCGCCAACTACGAGGAGCGCGGTGCCGAGTTCAAACGCGCCGTGCACGATCTATGAACCGACCCTGACCCCGCCCGACCTCACCCACCCATGTCCACCCTGTTCCACAAGCTGAAAGGCGACCGCGTGATCTGGATGACGGCCCTGTTCCTGGGCCTGATCAGCCTGCTCGCGGTGTACAGCTCGATCAGCTCGCTGGCGTTCAAGCGCGGCGGGGGGGGCACGCTGCATTTCCTGTTGAAGCACGGGCTGATGCTGCTCACCGGCGGGGTGATCATGTACTACGCCTCGCGCGTGCGCTATGGCATCTACTCCCGGCTGGCCCAGCTCTCCATCGGGCTGGTGGCGGGCCTGCTCCTGCTCACATTGATGCTCGGCTCGAACATCAACGACGCCAGCCGATGGATCACCATTCCCATCATCAACCAGAGCTTCCAGACGAGCGACCTGGCCAAGGTGGTGCTGGTGGTATACCTGGCCCGTGTGATCGCGAAGCACCAAGGTGTGCCGTGGACGTTGCGCGATGTGCTGGTGAAGCTGATGCTGCCCGTGGGCGCCATCTGCGGCCTGATCCTGCCCGCCAACTTCAGCACAGCGGCGCTGCTGTTCACCGTGTGCCTGGCGGTGATGTTCATCGGCCGTGTGCCCGTGCGCCATCTGGCGGTGGTGCTGGGCGGGGCCGCACTGGCCTTCGGTGCGCTGCTGATGCTGGCAGACAGCAACCCCGACCTGCTGCCCCGGATGGCCACGTGGTCCGCCCGGATCAAGGCGTTCAGTGCCGGCGCGGCCGACAGCGAGGCCAACTACCAGGTGGAGCACGCCAAGATCGCCATCGCCAGTGGCGGCCTGCTGCCCAACGGTCCGGGCAGTGGTGCCTCGCGCAACTGGCTGCCGCACCCGTACAGCGACATGATCTACGCCTTCATCATTGAGGAGTACGGCAGCCTGCTGGGCGGCCTGGGGATCCTGCTGCTGTACCTCATCCTGATGTACCGTGCCGTGCGCATCGCCGCACGATGCGAGAAACCCTTCGGCGCGCTGGTGGCCGTGGGCCTGGGGCTGATGCTGGTGCTGCAGGCCATGGTGAACATGGCCGTGGCGGTGAACCTGGTGCCCGTGACCGGCCAGCCGCTGCCCCTGGTGAGCATGGGCGGCACCAGCGCCTGGTTCACCTGTCTGGCGATCGGCATCATGCTCAGCGTGAGCCGCAGTCTTGAAGAACATTTCCCATCCATCGATGCACGCAAGTCCACCGCCATCACCGCATGAAGCCCTGCGGGTGATGATCGCCGGTGGAGGCACCGGTGGTCACATCTTCCCGGCCATTGCCATCGCCGACGCACTGCGCGCCCGCGAGCATGACGCCGAGCTCCTGTTCGTGGGGGCCGAAGGACGCATGGAAATGGAGAAGGTACCGGCCGCCGGCTACCGCATCGAAGGCCTGCCGATCCGCGGCTTCCAGCGCGGCTCCATCGTGCGCAACCTGGGCCTGCCCTGGCGGGTGCTGCGCAGCCTGTGGATGGCCCGCCGCATGGTGCGCCGCTTCCGCCCGCATGTGGCCGTGGGCGTGGGTGGATATGCCAGTGCGCCCCTGCTCGCCGCGGCGCAGCGCCTGCACATCCCCACGCTGATCCAGGAGCAGAACAGCCTGCCGGGGCGCACCAACATCCATCTGGCCCGCCGTGCGCAACGGATCTGTGTGGCCTACCCCGGCATGGAGCGCTTCTTCCCGAAGGACCGCATCCTGCTCACCGGCAACCCCGTGCGCCAGGAGGTGGTGCAGGTGGCGGGCAAGCGCGCCGCCGGCCTCGAGGCGTTCGGCCTGGACGACGGCCGCCCCGTGCTGCTGATCACCGGCGGCTCGCTGGGCGCACGCGGCATCAACCGCGGGGCCGAGGCCGCCTTGGAACAATGGAAGGCCGCCGGCCTGCAGGTGCTGTGGCAGACGGGCACCCCCTATCTGCAACAGGCCCGCGAAGCCGTGGCCCGACTCGGCTACACCGACTGCAAGGTGGTGGAGTTCATCGGCCGCATGGACCTGGCCTATGCCGTGGCCGATCTGGTGGTGGCCCGCGCCGGCGCCATCAGCGTAAGCGAGCTGTGCCTGGTGGCCAAGCCCGCCATCCTGGTGCCGCTGCCCACCGCCGCGGAGGACCATCAAACGCACAACGCCCGCGCCCTCACCGAGCGCGGTGCCGCCGTGCTCTTGCAGGATGACCGCACCGTGACCGAGCTCGGCCCCACGGTGATCCAATTGATCCACGACCGTGATGCGCTTGACCGCCTCGCCCGCGCCATGTCCGGCCTTGGCACTGCCAACGCCGCCGACGCGATCGCGCAGGAAGTGGTCCGACTCGCCCGCCGATGAACACGCTATCGGGACATAAGCTCTTCTTCATCGGTGCCGGTGGCATCGGCATGAGCGCCCTGGCCCGCTATTTCCGGCGGCGCGGAGTGGATGTGGCCGGCTATGACCGCACGCCCACCGAGCTCACCAACCAGCTGCAGAGCGAAGGCATCGCCATGCAGTTCAATGAGGACCCGCACCTGATCCCCGAGGAGTTCCGCCAGGCGGACCCCGGCACGGTGGCGGTGGTGCGCACCCCGGCCGTGCCCGCGGACAGCCCGCTGCTGCGCTACTGGCAGGAGCGCGGCGCACGCATCCTGAAGCGGGCGGAAGTGCTGGGCATGGTGACGCGCGACCGACGCACCGTGGCCGTGGCCGGCACGCACGGAAAAACCACCGTGAGCACCATGCTGGCCCACCTGCTCACCCATGGCGGCGTGCCCTGCAACGCCTTCCTCGGGGGCATCGCGAACAACTACACCACCAATGTGCTGCTCAACGACCGCGCGGTGGTGAACGTGGTGGAGGCCGATGAGTACGACCGCAGCTTCCTGCAGCTGAGCCCCTCCGAGGCCATCATCACCGCCATGGACCCCGACCACATGGAGATCTATGGCACGGCCGAGGCCATGTTCCAGGCCTACACCGAGTTCGCCGCGCTGTGCACGGGAACCATGCTCGCCCACGGCCGCATCGCCCACCGGTTCGCCGGGCGACCGGGCCTGGTGACCTATGCCATCGACGCCGTGGATGGCCCCCACGCCAGGAACGTACGGGTGGAGGACGGCGCCTACCACTTCGACCTGGTGACCCCCGACCGCACCATCACCGACCTCCGTCTGGCCATGCCCGGCAGGCACAATGTGGAGAACGCCGTGGCCGCCGCCACCATGGCCCTGCTCCTGGGCCTTGACGAGAACGGCCTGCGCGATGGCCTGTCCACCTTCCGCGGTGTGGCCCGCCGCTTCGACATGCACGTGAACGGGCGCCACGGGGTGCTGATCGACGATTACGCCCACCACCCGGTGGAGGTGGCCACCTGCCTCGCCAGCGTACGCGCGCTCTTCCCCGGCCGCCACATCACGGCCGTGTTCCAGCCCCACCTCTTCACGCGCACCCGCGACCTGGGCGCGGAGCTGGCCGCCAGCCTCGACCAGGCCGACCGCGTACTGATCATGCCCATCTACCCGGCCCGGGAGGAGCCCATCGCCGGCATCACCAGCGAATGGCTGATCGCACAGGTGCAGTGCACAGACAAGCGCGTGGTGCAGGCCAATGAACTGGTGGATGCGCTGCGCGATGCCAATGCGGACGTGGTGGTGATGATGGGCGCCGGCGACATCGGTCAGCTGGCGCCCGCTGCAAGGTCCATGATGAACGCACGCCAACGATGAGCAGAAAAGGGAAACGCATCCTCCGTTTGCTGGGCCTGTGCGCAGGTCTGGTGGGCGGCGTGCTGGTCCTGGGCTTCGCGGAGCGCAGTGCCGGCGACCGCCCGGTGAACGGCATCAAGGTGCACATGTACGACGCCGACGGCGTGCACTTCTTGGACGAGGTGGCCGTGGAGCGCGTGGTCCTGGACCAGGGCGTGGCCGTGCTGGGTGCGCCCATGCGGGCCATCGACCTCGCCACCATGGAGGAGCGCCTCCGCGCCCTGCCCTGTGTGGCCGATGCGGACGTGTACCACACCATGGACGGCGTGCTGCATGTGAACGTGCGCCAGCGCATCCCCATCGTGCGCGTCTTCAACAGCGATGGCAGCAGCTTCTTCATCGACGAGGAGGGCTGGACCATGCCGCCCAGTGCGACCTGGAGCCCGCGCGTGCCCGTGGTGACCGGTCCGCTGAACGAGACCGGTGCGCGGACCGGTGTGCGCCATGTGGGCGACCTGGACAGTGCGTCCGTGCACTCGGCCGCGATCCATCGGCTGGCGGAGTTCATCCATGCCGATCCGCTCTGGCGCGCGATGGTGGACCAGATCGTGATCGATGCGCAGGGCGGCTACGAACTGGTGCCCACGGTGGGCCCCACGCGCATCGTGCTGGGCCGCGCCGACGAATGGCCCGACGAACAGGCGCTGCAGCAGCGCTTCAACAAGCTCAAGCTCTTCTATGAACAGGGCGTGCCCCGTGCCGGATGGCGCCGCTACGCCCGCATCGACCTGCGCTTCGGCAGGCAGGTGGTATGCACCAAACGCACACAGCCCTAACACCCAAACCACACCCCATGGAGAACAACCAAGACATCGTCTGCGGCCTGGACATCGGCACGACGAAGATCGCCTGCATCGTCGGGCGACGGAACGAACAGGGAAAGATCGAGATCCTCGGAATGGGCAAGTCCCGCAGCGATGGGGTGAGCCGTGGCGTGGTGGCGAACATCCAGAAGACGGTGGAGAGCATCCGCGCCGCCGTGGAGGAGGCGGAGAAGAGCGCCGGTGTGGAGGTGCGCTCCGTGAACGTGGGCATCGCCGGCCAGCACATCCGCAGCATGCAGCACCGCGGCATGAAGATGCGTGAGCGGCTCGAGGACGAGATCACCCAGGACGACATCGACCAGCTGATCGATGAGACCTACCGCCTGGTGATGCCCCCGGGCGAGGAGATCATCCATGTGCTGCCGCAGGAGTACATCATCGACAATGAGCAGGGCATCCGCGACCCGATCGGCATGAACGGTGTGCGCATGGAGGCGAACTTCCACATCATCAGCGGCCAGGTGACCGCGGCACGCAACATCAACAAGTGCGTGCACCGCGCGGGGCTCAACGTCACCCAGCTCATCCTCGAACCCCTGGCCAGCGCCGATGCCGTGCTGAGTGCCGAGGAGAAGGAGGCCGGCGTGGTGCTGGTGGACATCGGTGGTGGCACCACGGACATCGCCATCTTCTTCGACCACATCATCCGCCACACCGCCGTGATCCCCTTCGGTGGCAATGTGGTGACCGAGGACATCCGCCAGGGCTGCGGCATCATGCGCGACCAGGCCGAGAAGCTCAAGACCAAGTTCGGCAGTGCGCTGGCCGCCGAGAACAAGGACAACGAGGTGGTCTGCATCCCGGGCCTGCGTGGTCGTGAGCCCAAGGAGATCAGCCTGCGCACGCTGGCCGAGATCATCCAGGCCCGCATGGAGGAGATCCTGGACCAGGTGTACTTCGAGATCAAGAACAGCGGCATGGAGCGTCAGCTCATCGCCGGCATCGTGCTCACCGGTGGCGGGGCCCAGCTGCGCCACCTGAAGCAGCTCACCGAGTACAAGACCGGCATGACCACGCGCATCGGCTACCCCAACGAGCACGTGACCCGCAGCGCCGTGGAGGATGTGACCAGCCCGCTGCATGCCACCGGCGTGGGCCTGGTGATGAAGGGCCTGGAGCAGCTGGCCAGCCGGCCGCGCACGGCCGAGGCCCCGGCCGAGAACCATGTGCCGGTGAAGACCCACTCCAAGCGCATCCTCGGCGACTTCTTCAACAAGGTCACCGACCTGCTGAAGGACGATGAGTTCTGACCCTGACCACTTCCACCTTCCACTATTCCAACACCCAACGTCATGAAATTCGACCTTCCCAAAGAACTGTCCTCGATCATCAAGGTGATCGGGGTCGGCGGTGGCGGCGGCAACGCCGTGAACCACATGTTCGAACAGGGCATCCGCGGCGTGGACTTCATCATCTGCAACACCGACCGCCAGGCCCTGGACACGAGCCCGGTGCCCGTGAAACTGCAGCTGGGCGCCCACCTCACCGAGGGCCTCGGCGCCGGCGCGAAGCCTGAGCGCGGCAAGGAGGCCGCACAGGAGAACATCGAGGAGATCCGCCAGCTGCTGGGCGACCGCACCAAGATGCTGTTCATCACCGCCGGCATGGGCGGTGGCACCGGCACCGGCGCGGCTCCCGTGATCGCCCGGGTGGCCCGCGAGCTGGGCATTCTCACCGTGGGCATCGTCACCAGCCCCTTCACCTGGGAGGGCCGCCGCCGCAAGGAGCAGGCCGCCGCGGGCATCAAGGAACTGCGCGACTCGGTGGACTCCCTGCTGGTGATCAACAACGACCGTCTGCGTGAGCTCTACGGCAACCTCACCCTCAACAACGCCTTCGACCACGCGGACAACGTGCTGAGCACCGCCGCCCGTGGCATCGCGGAGATCATCACCGAGACCGGTACGGTGAACGTGGACTTCGAGGACGTGAAAACGGTGATGACCGGCAGCGGCGTGGCCATCATGGGCATGGCCGAGGCCGAAGGCGAGGACCGCGCGCTCACCGCCGCCACCGAGGCCCTGGCCTCCCCGCTGCTGAACGACAACGACATCAGCGGCGCGAAGTACGTGCTGCTGAACATCGCCCATGGCACCCGCGAAGTGCTGATGGACGAGATCGACGAGATCACCAACCACATCCAGAACGCGGCGGGCAGCACCGCGGACGTGATCTGGGGCTACGGTCTCGACGAGAGCCTGGGCGAGAAGCTGCGCATCACGGTGATCGCCACCGGCTTTCAACCCCACGAACTGGCCGACGCCCCCGTGGAGCGCAAGGTGACCATGCTCACCGCCGATGAACCCCGCCCGGTGACCAAGCCCGTGGAGAACCCGGTGGCCGCCGACGAGCCCTACCTGAAACCGGTGGCCGCCGAGCCGGTGAGCCCGCTGGCCCAGGGCACCATCGAGTTCGAGGTGCGGAGCACGATGGTCCCCGAGCCGCCGAAGGCCGCCGAGCCCAACCCGCGCCCCGAAGCCCACACCGAAGTGCGCCGTTTCGACCTGGACGGTGAGGAGCTGGGCACGGACGCCGAGGCTCCGCAGGCCGAGGCCTTCCCCAACCGGACCGAGCCCTTGGTGGCCGAGGTGCGCCCCACCCCGGCCGACCACCTGCAACGGGTGGAGGAGCGCCAGGCCCGCATGCGCGAGGTGAGCACCCGCGTGCGTACCATGGCCGGCCTCACGGAAATGGAGCGCGAGCCCGCCTACAAGCGCCGTCAGGTGCAACTGAGCGAAACGCCCCGCAGCGACGAGAGCAATGTGAGCCGTTTCTCCCTGACCGAAGGCACGGACGAGAACGGCGAACGGCGCGTGGAGATCAAGCGCAACAACGCTTACCTTCACGATAACGTGGATTGATGGGGCGTCCCCGGCCGCTCCACGTGATCGGCCGGGGCCCCGCACCACTTCCTTCACCCCACGATCATGGACCTCCAGCAACGGATCGACGCCGACATCAAGGAAGCGATGCTGGCCCGCGACAAGGACCAGCTCAACGCACTGCGCGCCATCAAGAGCGCCATCCTCCTGGAGCTGACCAAGGAGGGCGGTGCCACGCTGACCACCGGCACCGGACTGCGCATCCTTCAAAAGCTGCACAAGCAGCGGATGGAGAGCGCGTCGATCTACAACGCCCAACTGCGGCCCGAGCTGGCCGCCGAGGAGGAGGCCCAGGCACGGGTGATCGAACGATACCTGCCCGCCCCGCTCAGTGATGCGGAAGTGGAAAGCGCCGTACGCGCGCTGATCACCGAGCTGGGCGCACAAGGCATGAAGGATATGGGCCGCGTGATGGGCGCGGCCAACGAACGACTCGCCGGACAGGCCGAAGGGGCGCGCATTGCCGCCCTGGTGAAGCAGATCCTCGGCGGGTCTTGACAGACCCATCGGGTGTGGAATGGAGGCGCGTCCGGTCCCGGGCGCGCCTTCGCTTTGGGGGTCAGTCCACCACCTGCAGCTTGAAGCCCACGCCGTGGCTGTTCACGATGCTCACGCGCGGATCGGGTTTGAGGTACTTGCGCAGGCGGCTGATGAACACATCGAGGCTGCGGCCCAGGAAGTAGGTGTCATCGCCCCACACCATGTTGAGCACGAGTTCGCGGGGCAGCACCTGGCCCTCGTGCATGCACAGCAGGCGCAGCACATCACCCTCCTTCTTGGTGAGCTTGCGCTCGCCGCTGGGGTGGCTCAGCACCAGGTTGCGATGGTCGAAGGTGAAATCGCCGACCTCGAAGCGGTGGCGGTCGCGCGGATCGTCGGCGTCCTGCCCGCGGGTGCGCCGGAGGATCGCCTCGATGCGCAGGTTGAGCTCCTCGTGGCTGAACGGTTTGGTGAGGTAGTCATCGCCACCGGCCTTGAACCCGGCGATGCGGTCCTCGGCCTGCCCCTTGGCGGTAAGGAACACAATGGGCACCTGCACGTTCACCAGCCGGATGTCCTCCGCCAGGCTGAAGCCGTCCTTCTGGGGCAGCATCACATCGAGCAGGCACAGGTCGTAGACATGCTCATTGAACATGCGCAGCCCCTCCTTGCCATCGCGTGCCAGATGCACGGTAAATCCTTTCCGCTTGAGGGCGTCTTGGATCACGAAGCCCAGATTGGGGTCGTCCTCGACCAGCAGAATGGTGGCTTTGGTGCTCATGGTCTCTCTCAGTGGTCGCGTTCCGGCACAAAGAGCGTTCCATCATGCGGCCGGCAGGCTCAAGGTGAAGGTGCTGCCCTGGCCGGGTACACTTTCCACCGACACATCGCCGCCGTGCGCACGGGCGATCTGCTGCACATAGTGCAGACCCAGGCCGAAGCCCTTCACGTCGTGCACATTGCCGGTGCTCACGCGGAAGAAGCGCTCGAAGATGTGCGGCAGGTCCTCCTTTCGGATGCCGATGCCACGGTCGCTCACGGCCACCCACAGGCGCTGGTCGGCACGGCCGATGACGATGGTGATGGTGTTGCCGTCCGGGCCATACTTCAGCGCGTTGTCCACCAGGTTGAACAGGGCGTTGGTGAGGTGCACGCGGTCGCCGCTCACCACGGCGCGGTCGGTGTCCATGCGCGTGTTCAATGTCACACGGCGTTCCTCGGCGGGCAGGGCGAAGGCGTCGACCACTTCGGCCACCAGCTCCTGCAGGTCCACCGGTTGGCGCTCCAACTCCATGTGCTCGCGGTCCATGCGGGCCAGCTGCAGCACGCGCTCCACCTGGGTGCGCAGTCGCTCGTTCTCACTGCGGATGATGCGCGCGTAGTTGGCCAGGCGATCGGGCTCCTGTGCGATCGCGGGATCACTGATCACCTCCGCGCTCAGGGCGATGGTGCTGATCGGCGTCTTCAGCTCGTGCGTCATGTTGCCGATGAAGTCGTTCTTCATCTCGCTGAGGCGCTTCTGCCGCATGATCACCCACACGCTGTAGGCGAAGAAGCTGAACACGATCAGGGTCACGATCATGGGGAACACCCACATCCAGTGGTGATCACCCTTGTCCTCCCAGAGGGTGCTGCGCCGGTTGGGGAAGTACACACCGAAGTAGTGGCCGTCCTTGTCCAGCTTCAGCAGGCGCGACGGGGCCACGGAATCGCTGCCCGCGGTGTCCATCACCACGTAGTTGCCGTACACGATGCTGTCGGTGAAGCAGTCATAGATGCCGTACTCGAAGTCCTCCATGATGTTCCGCCGGCTGAACTCCTGCCGCAGCAGGGCCTCGAGCAGGTACGGGTGGAGGGTGTCGTTGATGGTCACGGCGAAGTAGTTCGGCCGCTCCTGCTTCACGGCATCGTACAGGTCGCTGGGATCCTTGGTGATGGACAGGATCTGCTCGGTCACCTCGGTGAGGGCCATCACCACACGGTCGTTGAACTGCTTCTCGAGCTGGCTGGCCTGTTCCTTGTGCAGGGCCACCTGCTCACTGCGGTACAGGCGGGCCTGCTCCAACCACACGAGCTGGGTGATCACCACGCCGATCAGGCTCATCGTGGCGAGCAGCATCAGCGTCCCTATCGCGCGTCGGCCCATGGCAGGAATGCAATGTTACGGTGGGCCCCTTCCCACTCCGCCGGGCCTTAACAAGGCTTGGGTCGATCAGCCGCATGGCGTGCACGCCCGATCTTCGCCCCCATGACGGACCGCTGCATGCCCCTCGCCCTGCTCACGCTGATCGCGGTGGTGGCCCTGGGCGCCAGGCTCGACGTGATGGAGGTGGACGCGAGCCAGTACGCGGCCATGTCCCGCGACATGCTCCACAGCAGCGACTGGACCCACCTGTACCACCGCGGCCAGGACTACCTGGACAAGCCGCCCCTGCTCTTCTGGCTGTCGGCGCTCGCATACAAGGTCTTCGGCGTGCACGCCTGGAGCTACCGCCTGCCGAGCATCCTGTTCGCCTTCTTCGGGCTGTACAGCACCTACCGCTTCACCCGCCTCTTCCACCCGGAGCCCGTGGCGCGCACGGCCGCGTTGATGTACGGCAGCTGCGCGGCCTTCTTCCTGATGACCGGCGATGTGAAGACCGACACCATGCTCACCGCCATGGTGATCACGGCCATCTGGCTGGGCATGGCATGGGTGCAGGAACGGCGGCCGATGCAATTGCTGGGGTTCGCCGTGGCCATTGGGCTGGGCATGCTGGCCAAAGGCCCCATGGGGTTGATGGCACCGGCCATCGCGGTGGGCGGGCATGTGCTGCTGGCCCGACGGTCCGATGTACTGCGTCGGCCCGAATGGCTGCTGGTGCCCGTGGTGATCGCCGCCGTCCTCGCGCCCATGCTCGTGGGCCTGTACGAACAGCACGGCATGCACGGTGTGCGCTTCTTCTTCTGGGAACAGAGCTTCGGGCGCATCACCGGGGAGAACCGCTGGAAGGACGACAGCAGCGTGCTGTTCTTCACGCATGAGGTCCTCTGGCAGCTGCTGCCCTGGACCCTGTTCACGCTGGTGGGTGCGTGGCGCGGGGCGGTGGCGTTGGTGCGTCGACAGCCGCTGGTCGAGTACGCCTCGTGGGTGGGCGCCGTGGTGGTGACGGCGGCACTGTCCCTCTCCCACTTCAAACTACCCCATTACCTCTACGTGGTGGTGCCCCTGTATGCGGTGATGGCCGCGCAGGCCTGGCACACCCATCCTCCCGCATGGACGCGGCCCGCGCACCGGGTGCTCCTGGGGCTGCTGTGGCTGGTGGCCGTGGGCCTCACCGCCGGCGCCTTCCCCCACGGGGCCTGGCCCTACGTGGCGCTGCAGTGCGCGGTGGGGCTTGCCGCACTGACTTGGATCCGACGCGGACGCGGCGAGCTCGTGCCCACGTTCGCGGTGATGATGGCGATCCTCGTGGCCCTCAATGGTCATCTCTACCCCGCCCTGCTGCGCTACCAGGCCAACGCCCAAGTGGGCCGCTGGGTGGCCGAGCAGGGCCTTTACCCGGACCGCTTCTTCGCCTTCCGCCAGGGCGGCACCGCACTCGACTTCCATGCGGGGGGTACCGTTCGCTGGCATGGTGATGCACAGGCCGCTGCTGCCGACATCCGTCCCGGTGTGGCCGTGTACACCGATCCGGACAACGCCCGCGAGCTGCTGGCGCACACGCCGCCCCCCCGGCGGATCCTGCGGCTGGAGAACTATCCCGTGCAGCTGCTATCGATCGAATTCCTGATCCCGCAGCTGCGGCCCCAGGTGGTGGAAAAGCGCTTGGTCCTCATCTTCTGAACGGCCGGAGCTTCCCGATCGGGACTCATTTCCGTAACATCGTACCTCCTTGACCTCCGCTGTGGACAGGACGGAAAGTGCATATCGGCAGCCGTTGGCCACGGACTGGATGGACCTCCTCCGGTGCAACCCACCCGGGGTGCTGCGCACGCTCTACACCCAGCACTTCCCCACGGTGCGGGCGCATGTGCTGAAGAACAATGGCACCTTGAGCGATGCGGAAGACCTCTTCCAGGAGGCCATGGCCGTGCTCTGGCTCCGCGTGAAGGATGGCACCCTCCGGCCGGGCTCCGACGCGGGCGCCTTCCTGTTCCGCGTGGCCCGCAACAAGTGGCTGGACCATCTGCGCTCGGCCGGGCACCGGCACATGCGCGTGGTGCCTGTGGAACACATGCCCGAGGAGGCGGACGAGGAGACCTCCGCCACCGAGGAGCGCATCCAGCGCCTCACCGAGGTGTACGCACACATGGACGAGCGCTGCCGCGATGTGCTGGGGCGCTTCTATTTCGAGCGGCAGGACCTGGCCACCATCGCTGCCGCCATGGGCGTGGAGGAGGAGAGCATCCGCACCATCAAGTACCGCTGCATGATGAAGATGCGCGCGTTCCGCCGGCTCATCGACGGCCATGACGATACCGCGTGATGATGAAGAAGGGACCATTGGGCCAGCGCACGTTCGAGGCCATCGAAGCCTATCTCATCGGCACCATGTCCGATACGGAGCGGGAACAGTTCGAGGCGGAGCTGGCGCACGATCCCGTGTTGCGCACGGAGTTGGAATTGCAACGGGAGAACATGCTTGCCGTGGAGCTTGGTCAGATGCGCCAGACCCTCGGCCGGATCATGGACGATGCCCAGGCCGATGCAGCGACTGCCCCTCCGCGCTGGGGCACCTGGCTGCGCCATGCGGCGATCATCGCGCTTCCGATCACGCTGGCCATCTGGTGGATGTGGCGGCCGGCACCCCATGAGCGCCTCTTCGCTGCGCACTTCACGGCAGACCCCGGGCTGCCGGTGACCATGAGCACCCCGCCCGGCAGCAACGCACTGATCCACGACCCGCTCTTCAACGATGCCATGGTGGCCTACAAGCTGGGCCACATGGCCGAAGCACGCACGAAGTGGGCATCCCTGCTTCCGGCACGACCGCACAACGACACGTTGCGCTTTTTCATCGCCAACGCCGCCCTGGTCGAGGGCCGTACGACGGAAGCCCTGCCCCTGCTGCGCACGGTGGCCGCCGACAATGCCTCTACGTTCCGCGCCAAGGCCCGGTGGTTCCTCTTTCTCGCCCTGCTGCACGCGGGCGATCGGGCCGCACTGGATTCGCTGCACCTGGAGGACGACCCGGTGTACGGCGAACGGGTCCGTGCCATCCGCGCCGCGCTGAAGTGAGCGACACACCGCATGATGAAAGCCCCTCCCGGATGATCCGGAAGGGGCTTCATCAAAAGACCAAGGTCCGATCAGTTCGGCTGTATCGCCACCTTCACCTGCACGGGCAGGTCGCCGTTGGCGTTCGTGGCCGGGGCCACGCTCACGCGGCGAAAGTGCGGCGTGTGCGGGATCATGCCGACCTTGAACGGACTGCTCGTGCCGAAAATGCCGATGTCGGTGCCGTCGGTGCCGGCGCCCACACCGGGACAGTTGGCCTGCAGCCGCAGGTCGTCGCTGAACTGGTACTTCCCGTCGCCCTCGCTCACGAAGATCGCGCCCACGGGCACGCTCAGGATGTTGCCCGAATGGACGTGTCCGCTCATGTTGATCACCAGTTCATTGCTCACCAGCAGATTGTTCAGCAAGGTGGAGCCGCTGCTCTGCCAGAAGGGCGCGCTGTTCCGCGTGAACACACTGTTCGTGATCATCGCTCCCGGGCTGTCGCCCACGCGGGTGCCCAGGCCCACGCAGTTGTGCATGGTGAGGCCGTGGTCGAGGAAGCCGCTGACCTCGGCGCCGGTGCCCGCTTGATGGTCGAAGATGCACCGGGTGAACTGCGCCGTGCCATCGTACCCGTTGAGCAGGTTGTGGAAGATGCACTCGGTGAAGGCCGAGGACGCCTCGGAAGGCGCCTGAACGCCGAGCATCACACGCTGGTTGAACGCGCACCGGAGGAACTCCACGCTCACCACGCTCTGATCGCCCTGGGCGGTGCCGAACACCAGGCAGTTGTTGCTGCCCGGGGTGCTGAAGCGGATGCCCGTGAAGGAGCTTCCGCTGGCCCCGCTGGTGAGGCGGAAGTGGGCCGTGCCATTGGTGGTGAGGATGGTGGCACCGGTGGCGTTGGTACTGTCGTTGTTGATGCCCGCACCGATGAAGTGCAGGGTCTTGTCCAATGCGAATCCACCCGGCACCAGGAAAGTGCCGCCGCTGAGGTAGATATCGCTGTTGGACGGCGCGGCGCTGATGGCCGCTTCCAGATCGGTGAACACCTGCACGTTGCCGGCGTGCTGCACCACGATGCGGGCATGCTGCGCCTGCGTGTGCAGGGCGCATCCGATCAGCAGGGGAAGAAGGATGTATTTGGTCATGGCCGTGATCGGGTTCATTGTTTCACGAAGGGGATCTGCATCACGCGATCGCCGCTCATCAGCCGCAGCACGTAGCGCCCCGGCGCCAGGCCGGAGACGTCCCAGGCCCGATGGGCCGTGCCGTCCACGCTCCAACTGCCCGACCGAACGACCGTGCGGCCGCTGGCGTCCAGCACGTCCACATCCACCATGCGGTGCTCGGTCGCGTCCACACGCAGGGTGATGTCCGCGCTGGCGGGGTTGGGATACAGCAGGTAGTTGCTCAGGCCGGGGATCTCATCGATGCCCACGACGAACGAGAAGGTTCGGCTCAAGGGCACGCTCCAGCCCCCCTCCGCATCGCGGAAGCGAATGGTGAACAGATGATCGCCCTCGGTGGTGGGAACGGGGAGGCTGGCGATCAGGTCCACCGTGCCGTCCGGGCCGATGCTGCCGCTCATGCGGTCGGCGATGGCATCATCGATCCAGTACTCATAGCCGGTGATGGCCCCCCCGTTGCGGCTGAACTGCACCGTATAGGGCACGCTGCGCACACCGCGCGAGTCGACCGCGCGCAAGGTGATGGTGTGGAAGCCCAGGGGCATGGCGGACGTGTTCAATGCACCGGCATACTGCGGCGCGGTGCCCGGTGTGAGGTTCGTTGTGACGGTGCTCGCGGGATCATCGTTGAACCAGTACTCCAGGGCGCTCACCGCGGTACCACGCTGCGCGAATGTGGTCGTCCAAGGCGCGCTCCAGTGTCCGTCCGCGTCGCGGAATTGGATCGTCACCAGGTGGTGCCCGGTGGGGAGCGATGCGCTGTTCAACGTCAGCTCGGTGTCGAGCACGGGAGTGGGCACAATGTCCACCACCGTCATCGTGGTCAGATCGTCGTTGAACCAATAGCGGTAGCCCGTGAGGTTCTGCGCCTGCACCCCGGCCGCCATCAGCAGCAGTGCGCATACCACCAGCAGCGGTTTCAATGGAAGTGTGGAACGCATGGCTCAGTGGGTTTGGGCGGCCGTGCGGATGTTCACGGGCAGGGCGCCGTTCCAGTCGGTGCTCGGAGCGATCTGCGCCTGTTGGAAGTGCGGGTTGTACGGACTGAGGCCGGCTTTCATCGGCGCATGGGTGCCATACACGCCGATGTCGGAACCATCGTTGCCCATGCCGACGCCACCGCTGCCCGGGGCCAGGTGCAGGTCGTCCGAATACTGATACACGTTGTCCGTCTCGTTCACGAACATCGATGCCGCCGGCACATTGTAGATGTTGTTCGTTTCGGAGCTGCTGCTGGAGTTGCTGAACATCGTGCTGCCGGCCACCAGGCAGTTGCTGATCTGCACGCCGTTCACCTGCCACAATGGAGCGCCATTGTAGGTGAACACGCAGTTCTGTACGATGGCGTTGCTGGAGTTCGTGAGGCGCGCATTGAGGATCACGGAGTTCTTCAGGAAGAGCCGGGAGAAGCCGTTGATGGTGCGGTTGTTGAAGATGCATCGGGTGATCACCACCTCTCCGAGGCCTCCGTTCAGGTTCTGGTTGGAGCCGGTGGCGTGCAGCACGCACTCATCGAAGGTGGCCGATCCGGTGGAGCCGCCGGAGCCCTGCAGGTAGATGGAGCCCCGCACGAACTCGCAGCGCTGGAACACCAGGCCGACCGGATCATCGTCGTTCGCGTTGGTACCGAAATAGGTGTGGCCCGAAGGGTTGAACGAGATCCCGGTGAAGGTGCTGCCGGAGCTGCTGGTGAGCAGGCGCAGGTCGCCGGTGATGGAGATGCGGGTGGTCGCCGTCACGTTCGCCGTGTCCGGGTGGATGCCCGCACCGATCATGTGCACCTGCTTGTCGATGATCAGGCTGGCCGTCACCGGAAAAACACCGCCGCTGAGGTACACATGGTCACCGGGCTGGGCAGCGCTCAGTGCCGTGGCCAGGTCCGTGTGGACGCTGGGCGCACCCGGGCCCTGCACCACGATGCGGGGACTTTGGGCCATGCCCGATGCAGCGAGCACCAGGGAGAGGGCCATGGGAAGAAAAGGCTTGAAGTTCATCAGGTAGGAAGGGATTGGAGGAAGGGTTATCAGGCAACCAGGCCGAACTTGAGCGCCTTGGCCACGGCCTCGGTGTTGTTGTGTACGCGCAGCTTCTCATAGATCCGCTTGATGTGGCTGCGCACCGTCTCGAAGCTGATGCTGAGGCGCGCGGCGATCATCTTGTAGCTCAGGCCCTCGACCAGCGCGTTGAGGACCTCCTTCTCGCGGGGGCTCAGTTCGGTCACCCGCTCAGCAAGGACTTCCACCGGGCGCGGCTCGGTCACATGGAGCACCACGCGGCGCGCGACCTCGTTCGATTCGGGCATGCGGCCGCGGCCCATCTCGCGGATGGCTGCCATGAGCACTTCGGGGTCCTCACTGCTCAGCAGGATACCCGGTGTTCCCAGGCGCATGTCCTCACTGGTGATCCCATGCCCTTCCATCACGGCGAACATGATCACGGTGCGCGGCTGGGTACGGTCGATGGTGGATGAATTGGGCATGCGGTCCAGGCTTTCATCATCACATCGGGGAGCATGGCCCGATGTGAACGATCGCCGCAGGATCTTGTTCGGCCGATACGCCTTGTTCACATTTAGGTGGGCGTCCCGATGTGAGTTCAACGCCGGCAAGTCATGGGCCCTTCGCGCATTTGCGTATCATCGTATCGCTGCACACGCCCGTGGAAGGACCCGGCCCGGAATATCCCGGCACCCTTCGGTGACCCGGCACACGATCGACCATGAGCCACAGCCCCCTCCACCCCACCCGATTCGAGACCATCGAATCCTATCTGCTGGGCACCATGCCCGCGGCGGAGCGTACGCGCTTCGAGGCCGACATGGCCCATGACCCCGCCCTGCAAGCCGAGGTGCAGCTCCAGCGCGAGAACATGCTCGCCGTGGAACTGGGCGGCCTGCGTGCATCCATGCGATCCCTCATGGACCATGCGCGTCCCGCGGCCCCGCGCTGGTCGACGCTGCTGGGATATGCCGCGGCCATCGCCCTGCTGGTGGGTGCGGTACTGTGGACCATGGGCCGCAAGGACCCGCACGAGCGACTCTTCGCGGAGCATTTCGTGCCCGACCCCGGCCTGCCCGTGCCCATGAGCGTGCCCGCCGTACGCAGCGGCATCACCAGCGATCCCATCTTCCACGATGCCATGGTGGCGTACAAATTGGGCGAACACGCCGAGGCGCGAACCAAGTGGACCAGCCTGCTTGCCCTGGCCCCCACGAACGACACCCTGCGCTACTACATCGCCAGCGCGACATTGGCCGAGGGCCGCCCGCATGAGGCACTGCCCCTGCTGCGCGCCGTGGCCGCCGACAGCACATCGGCCTTCCAGGACAAGGCCCGGTGGTACCTTTTCCTCACCCATCTGCGCAACGGCGACATCTCCGCGCTCGACTCCATTCCGCTGGACAATGACCCGATGTACGGCGAGCGATCCCGCGCCATCAAGTCCAACTTGAAATGATCCGGTCCGGTGCGCTCCTCCTCATCGCCTGGGCCACGGGACCCGCCGTACACGCCCAGCACGAGGACCTTGCCGCACGCCACGCCCGCATCACGGCGCACTACAAGCAGGAGCGCTACGCCGATGTGGTGCGCGAGACCAATGCCCAACTCACGGCGGTGGCCGGTACGCCCTACCAGGACTCCTTGCATCTATACCTCTACAAGTTCGGCCGCGCGAGCTGGAAGGCGTTCGGGGCGGATGCCGCCGTGGAGGCCGCGGAACGCGTATGGAGCCTGGTGGACCGCCACGAACAGGACCCCGGACGCCGCATCGCGGCACTGGGCGATCTGAGCTGGATCTACTACGAACTGGGCCGTGTGCCCGAGTGTGTGCGCGTGGACTCCATGGCCCTCACCATCGCCCTGGCCCACGCCCACCAACTGCCCCCGAAGACGGTGGGAAAGGCCCATCACTACCTCGGCTTCGACCTTGATGCCATGGGCGATCATGCCCGCGCACTGCGCCATTTCCTCGCTGCGCTCAAGGTGTATGAACAGGCGGACAGCATCATGCCCATACAGATCGCGGAGACATGCACCGGCATGGGCGTGACCTCCTGGCGGATGGGACGCATACGCGACGCCGAGCGCTACTACCAGCGTTCCCTCGCCACACTGGCCAACGACAGCTCCATCGAGGGGTTGGCGCGGCGCTCCTCCGCCTACGGCAACCTGGGCCTGCTGTGGCAGGACGCCGGTGATCTGGCGCGCAGCAAGGAGTACTACCTCATGAGCGTGCAGCTCAGCGATCGCATCGTCCGCATGGCCACCGACCCCGCGCGCCGCGACCAGGCCATTGTGGAGCGATCACGGGGCCTGCTCAACCTGGCCACGGTCTACTTCGCCACGGGCGACCACCGCCACTCGCGCGAATTGTTGGAGCGCACCCTGCGCGACCGATTGTCCGTGCTGGAGCCCGATGATCCACAGGTGCTGCGCCTGCACGAGAGCTTCGCCGAACTGGAGCTGGCGGAGAACGAGCCCGAGGCCGCGGTACTGGCCCTGCGCACCTACCTCGAAGGCACATTGGCGCGATATGGGCGCCGCAGCGGCCACTACGTCATGGCCGCCGCCAAGCTCGCCCGGGCCTACGCCCAGACCGGGCGCACGGACCTGGCCGAGCCGCTCTTCCAGGAGGCCATCGCCATCGGCAGTGAGTTGATCGGTGGGGAGGCGTTCCCGTTCCTGGCCACCATCCACGGCCTGCGCGGGGAGATGCACATCGAGCGGGCCCAATGGGTGGACGCCACTGCGGACCTGGCACGCGCCCGCACCATCCTGAAGCAGGTGCATGGCCCCGGCAACTACCGCGTGGTGGGAAAGGATGTGCTGCTGGCACGCACCTGGGCGGCCGTGGGCGACACGGTGCGCGCGCTGGCCCATGCGGACTCTGCCTGGAACGCCCTTCAGGACCGGGTGCAGGCCCTGCAAAAGGGCGTGGTGCCCCCCCGGTCCATGCAACCGCACCTGCTGCCCGATGCCATCTATTGGAAGGTGCGCACCGAACGCGCGCTGGGCCGCAGCGATGAGAACGATGCCCATCAGCGGCTCATCGACCTGGCCATCACCTCACTGCAACGCGACAAGTCGACCATGACCGACGAGAATTCGCGGCTCACACTGATCGGTGCCCAGCAGCGGCTCTTCGACCTGGGACTGGAACTGGCCTACGCACGCTACCAACAGACCGGCACGGAGGCCGACCTGCAACGCTTCCTTGACCTGAGCGAGGCCGATCGCGCCATCCTGCTCAAGAGCCGTCTCAACGCCTTCAGCGGCATGCGTTTCGCCGGTGTGCCCGATGAGGTGGTGGCCCGCGAACAGGAGCTGCTGCGCATGCTCGATGTGGACCCCGACGCGTCCGAGCCCGCCACCGACCTGCTCGCCGCCGAGCGCGCCTATGCCGCCTTCCTCGACAGCCTGAGCCGCGACCACCCGCGCTACTTCGCCCTGCGCTACGGCGATGAACCCGTGTCGCTGGCCGATGTGCGCCACCACCTCATCACCCCGCAACGCCACCTGCTGGTATACGCCGCGTCCGAAGATGAACTCTACGCATTGGTGGTGCGTCCGGACACGGCGGTGTTGATGGCCCTGCCCATGGCCGGCCTTGCCCAGGCGGTGGAGGTGCTCACCCGTGCCGTGGCCGCCCGCGCCACCGACGCCTACCTCCACGCCGCGCACGATCTGTACCAGCGCGTGTTCGCGCCCGTGGCGGAATGGCTCACGGGCGATGAACTGCTCATCGTGCCCGATGGCCCGCTGCACAACGTCAACTTCGAGGTGCTCCTGCAACGCCCGAGCACCCTGGGCGACCTGCGCAGGAACGTGCTGCTGCAGCGCTATGCCATCGCGCAGCAGCTCTCCGTCACCACCGCGGTGCAATATGCCCGCATGGAGGAACCGGGCCCGTCGCGCCTGCTCGCCTTGGCACCCGGCTTCACGGACGATATGAAGCAGCGGTACGTCGCCGGCCTCCAGGACACCACGCGTCTGGACCGCGGGTATCTCCGCCTGGTGCGGCAGCCCTTCACGGTGCTGGCCGCGCAGGAACTCGGCCGCACGTTCACCGCCCGGGTACTGCTCGGCGACGACGCCACCGAACAGCATTTCCGCCAGGAGGCCGCCCAGCACGGCGTACTTCACCTGGGCACCCACGCCGAAATGAACCCCGTGGCGCCGATGTTCTCGCGCCTGGTGCTGAGCAAGGACCCCGACACCGTTGGAATGGACGGCTACCTGCATGCCTTCGAGATCTACGAACTGGACCTGCAAGCCCGACTGGCCGTGCTCACCGCATGCGAAACCGGCACCGGGCGGCACGATGCGGGCGAGGGGGTACGGTCGCTGGGCCATGCCTTCGCCTATGCGGGCTGCCCCAGCCTGGTGCTCTCGCTGTGGAAGATCGATGAGAAGGTGAGCGCGGAGATCATCGCGCGGTTCTATCGGAACCTGGCCCAGGGCCAGCCCAAGCACAAGGCCCTGCGGCAGGCCAAGCTGGACCATCTGGCCGAGGCGCAGGATGAACTGGTGCTTCCGTACTACTGGGCGGGGATGATGCTGGTGGGCGAGGTGTCGCCCGTGGAGATCGCCGCGCCACGCTGGCCCCGGGTCGCCGTGATCCCCCCCATCGTGCTGGGGCTCCTCATCGGGGCTTGGTACTTCCGCCGCCGTCGGGCCGCGTGAACCGCCTTCCCGTTCGCACGCCCACCGAACCGGCAACTGGTCACGGGGCGCTTACTTCGCACCCCCGATGGGCAAGAACAAACTGCGGCGATTCGCCGAGAACGCCACGTTCACGCATGTGGTGCAACCCACCTACACCGAGTTGATGGACGGCGGGCTGCCCCTGCGCGGCCGGTGGAACAAGGACCACTTCAAGCGCGAGGCTCCCCTGGTGCTGGAGTTGGGCTGTGGCCGGGGCGAGTACACCGTGGGGCTGGCCCAGCTGCATCCCCAGCACAACCACATCGGTGTGGACATCAAGGGGGCGCGCATCTGGCGCGGCGCCAAGACGGCCCGGGAACTCGGTCTGCCCAATGTGGGGTTCCTGCGCACGCACGTGGACCACATCGTCCAGTGCTTCGCCCCGGGAGAGGTGGATGAGATCTGGCTCACCTTCAGCGACCCGCAGCTCGAAAAGCCCCGCAAGCGGCTCACCAGTCCGCTCTTCCTGGCGCGCTACAAGCAGATCATGAAGCCGGGCGGCATCATCCACCTGAAGACCGACAGCCCCGTGCTGTACGACTACACGCTGGAAATGATCGCGGCGCATGGCCTGCCCATCTTCGCGCAAAGCCGGGACGTGTACACCGACCTGGTGACCCGGGTATCGCCCGAGGAGCAGGCCGTACTGAACATCCGCACGTACTATGAGCGGATGTGGCTGGAGGAGGGGCGGAAGATCCACTACCTGCGCTTCGGCATTTGAGCCGGTGCCCCGGCGCCATCGCCCGCCACCAAGGCCCCAAGCCGGTGGCACGGATGGTGGGCAGCTGGAGAAGGAAAGCCTACCGGTCCGCAACGACCGGGTGCCCCCCCATCGCGGAGCGCCTCCAGGACCCGGCGATCGCGCTGAGCCGACGGCCCGGGCGGGCCCTCCCTCACCTACCTTTGCGGCCGAATTCCGCACTCGATGGCCCTTATCCACATCACGCGCCGCGAACGGTTCAGCGCCGCGCACAAACTGAGCCGCCCCGACTGGAGCACCGAGAAGAACATGCAGGTGTTCGGCAAGTGCGCCAACCCCAACTGGCACGGCCACAACTATGAACTGTGGGTGACGGTGAAGGGTGAACCCAGTCCCGAGACCGGCTTCGTGGTGGACCTGAGCGAGTTGAGCCGGATCATCAACGACCGCGTGATCCGCCACGTGGACCACAAGAACCTGGACCTCGACGTGGACTTCATGCGGGGCCGATACAGCAGCACCGAGAACCTGGCCATCGCCTTCTGGGAGCAGCTGAAGGAGCCCGTGGAGGCCCTGGGCTGCAAACTGCACTCCGTGAAGCTGAAGGAAACCGAGAACAACCACGTGGAGTACCATGGCGAGTAGCGAACACGAGCCCACGGGCGAAGGGTACGAGCGGATCGACCAGTACGACCCGGCCTTGGTCGAGCGGATCGCCGTTCACTACAGCGACATCCTGGCGGCGATCGGCGAGGACCCCGCGCGCGAGGGCCTGCGCCGCACCCCCGAGCGGGTGGCCAAGGCGCTGCAGTTCCTCACCCACGGCTATGACCTCGACCCGGCCGCTATCCTGCGCAGTGCCATGTTCACCGAGGAGTACAGCCAGATGGTGCTGGTGAAGGATATCGAAGTGTACAGCATGTGCGAGCACCACATGCTGCCCTTCTTCGGCAAGGCCCACGTGGCGTATGTGCCCAACGGCCGCATCGTGGGCCTGAGCAAGGTGCCCCGCGTGGTCGATGCCTTCGCCCGCCGCCTCCAGGTGCAGGAACGCCTCACCAACGAGATCCGCGACTGCATCCACGATACGCTCAAGCCGCTGGGCGTGGCCGTGGTGATCGAATGCAGCCACCTGTGCATGCAGATGCGCGGGGTGCAGAAGCAGAACTCGGTGACCACCACCAGTGCATTCACCGGCATCTTTCTCGATGACCACCGTACGCGGGAGGAGTTCATCGAGTTGATCGGGACGCGCCTCCACTGAGCCTCCGCGGCCCAGTGCACAGCGGGCTTCACTTCGGAGGTGACGTTCCATATCGATCGCTCCGGCCCGCCCGGGAGCCTTCTCCCTTCCCACGCTGCGGTGGCGGAGCGCCGCCGGTCCACCCGCATTTTTCCGACCTTCGTAACAACTTCAACCGCCATGCAACAGCAATTCCCCACCCCGCAGGATGGTCAGGTGATCTACGGTCCGGCCCCCGACGTGGTCGTTGGTGTCCGCACATTCCTGGCCAATGTGTTCAGCTTCATGACCCTGGCCCTGGTGATCAGCGGTGTGATGGCCTGGTGGTTCGCCACCACCCCCTCGCTGCTCATCCACCTGTTCAGCGTGAACGCGGACGGCATGGTGACCGGCCGCAGCATGCTGGGCTGGGTGGTGATGTTCGCCCCGCTGGGCCTGGTGTTCCTCATGGGCGGCCTGCTGAACAAGCTCAACAGCGCGGCCCTGATGCTGGCCTTCATCGCCTTCAGCGCCCTGATGGGCATCAGCCTGTGCTACATCTTCCTGGCGTACTCCGCCGCCGCGATCATCAAAGTGTTCTTCATCACCTCGGCCGTGTTCGGCACCATGGCCATCGCCGGCTACACCACGAAGACCGACCTCACCAAACTGGGCAGCATCCTGTTCATCGGGCTCATCGGCATCGTGATCGCCTCGCTGGTGAACCTCTTCCTGCAGAGCGACGGCATGGGCTACCTCATCAGCATCATCGGCGTGGTGGTGTTCACCGGTCTCACGGCCTATGATGTGCAACGCCTCAAGGCCATGGGCGAACAGGCCATCGCCGGCGAGGAAGGCACGAAGAAGATGGCCCTGATGGGTGCCCTCAGCCTCTATCTGAACTTCATCAACCTCTTCCTGATGCTGCTGCGCTTCTTCGGCGGCAGCCGCAACTGACCCCTGGCGATGGTCGTCATCCGCTGGTCGTACGCTGATCACCGGCAGCCAGCCACCGGCCACCCACACCTGACAACCGCAGCAAATGACCGCCTACGTATTCCCCGGACAAGGCAGCCAGTTCCCCGGCATGGGCAAGGACCTGTACGATGCCGACAGCAACGCGCGCATCTGGTTCGAACATGCCAATGACATCCTGGGCTTCACGATCACGGAGACCATGTTCCGTGGCAGCGAGGAAGACCTGAAACAGACCAAGGTGACCCAGCCGGCGATCTTCCTGCACAGCGTGGTGAAGGCCAAGGTGATGGGCGACGCCTTCCAGCCGGCGATGGTGGCCGGGCACAGCCTGGGGGAGTTCAGCGCGCTGGTGGCCGCCGGGGCCATGGAGTTCGCCGATGGCCTGAAGCTGGTGGCGGCCCGCGCCAATGCCATGCAGAAAGCCTGCGAACAGCAGCCCAGCACCATGGCCGCCATCCTGGGCTTGGACGACGCGAAGGTGGAGGAGATCTGCGCGGAGGTGACGGCCAACGCGGGCAAGGGCGTGGTGGTGCCCGCCAACTACAACTGTCCCGGCCAGCTGGTGATCAGCGGCACCGTGGAGGCGGTGAATGCCGCCTGCGAAGCCCTGAAAGCCGCCGGTGCCAAGCGCGCCCTGGTGCTGCCCGTGGGCGGTGCCTTCCACAGCCCGCTGATGGAACCTGCCCGCCTGGAGCTCGAAGCGGCCATCGCCTACACCCCCATCGTGGACCCGCGATGTCCGGTGTACCAGAACGTGGACGCCCGCCCGCATACCGATCCCGCGCGCATCAAGGCGAACCTCATCGCGCAGCTCACCGCACCCGTGCGCTGGACGCAGACCATGCAGGCCATGCTGGCCGACGGCGCGAAGAAGGTGGTGGAGGTGGGCCCCGGCAACGTATTGCAGGGCCTCTTCAAGAAAGTGGACCGGGCGCTGGAGACCGCGTCGGCGTAAGCTGCCTACTCCTTCACCAATCGCAGCCGCACCGCCCCTTCGGGCCGGGCGATGCGCAGCACGTACACCCCCGGCACCAGGTCGGCGACGTCCATTTCCGGCGTGGCAGCCAGGGTCCCGGTGCGGACCAGGCGCCCCTGGACATCGGTCAGTGCGTACCGTGCCTCCGGACCGCCCAGCCCAATGATCCGCACCAGGCCGCTGGCGGGGTTGGGCACCAGGCGCACGTCCCCCGGACCATGGTACACGTTCACCTGCGTGGGCAGGATCACCACGGTTTCCGAAGGCGCCGACACGCAACCATATTGGTCCGCCGAGACCACGTGGTAGTCGCCCGGTGCGCCAGCCTCAATGCAGACCATGGTGCCGCCATCGATCGGCGTACCGTTGAAATACCATTGGAGATCGCCTTCCGC
>CAYXKE010000011.1:17891-52548 GCA_964464935.1 uncultured Chryseobacterium sp. | reverse complement strand
GTCCCGGACGAAAGATGAAGGGCCGCCCGGCATTTGCCGGGCGGCCCTTCGCTTTGCGGGTGGACCGATCCGTGGAGGGATCAGCGCACCGCAGGCCCTTCCCCCACCCACGCGCCAACGCTGGGACAGCGAAAAGCGGTCCGGCAAACCGCTGATCGGACATTGATCGCTCGACCACGGATCAGCCTTGGTCTTCCCTGATCCCGCATGGATGAAAGCCCGACGATGTGCCGTCAAGTCGTGCCCGCTCCTCCCCGTGCGGGGTGCGACCAGAGGGACCAGCAGACCCCGAAAGCGCCGAACGCACTTCACGCAGCCGCTCACCTGGCCCCCCGTCAAGCAGTCCAGGTGACCGATGCCCCACGAAGGGTGCTGCGTCAGAGGACAGTCACTTCGGTACGGCGGTTCAGCGCCCGGCCCTCCTCAGTGTCGTTGGTGGCCACCGGCCGGGCCTCCCCGTAGCCTTTGGCGGTCACCCGGGCCGCGTCGATCCCCTTGTGGATGAGGTACTCGCGCACCGCCGACGCACGCTGCTCGCTCAGCTTTTGGTTGGCCGCGTCGTTGCCCACGTTGTCCGTGTGCCCGCCCAGTTCGATACGCAGGGTGGGGTTGAAGGTCAGCAGGCGCACCAGCTTGTCCAGTTCCACTTGCGACTCGGGCAGCAGTTCATGGCTGGCCGTGGGGAAGAACACGTTGCGCAGCGCGATGGTGGCCCCCGGCTTCAGGGCGGCCATGGGCACCTGCAGCGTGAAGGGGTCGCCGATGCCACTGCTTTCACGCACGTCGTAGTTGTTGGAATAGAAGAGGTAGCCCTCCGCGGCCGCGTGCAAGGCGTACGTGCGCCCGGCAGGGATGCACACCAGGAACTCCCCGGTCGCCGGGTCGCTGTAGGCGGCGGTGGCGAGCGCACCGCTTCCCAGGTCGAACAGCATCACGTCCGCCTCCACCGGTTTCCCCGTCGCGGCATCGTACACCCGCCCCTGCACGTAGGACACGGGGTCGGGGCGCACCTCGTCGTACAGTTCGAAGCCATAGAGGTCCAGGTCACCCAGGCCACCAGCCCGGTCGCTGGCGAAGTAGGCCATACGGCCATCAGCGCCCACCAGCAGGCTGTTCTCATCGGCGCTGGTGTTGATGGGCCAGCCCAGGTTCATGGCCGGGCCCCAGGTGCCGTCATCCTGCTTACGGCTCACGAAGATGTCCAGCCCGCCCATGCCCGGGTGGCCGTTGCTGCTGAAGTAGAGCGTGCGGCCATCGGGATGGATCTGCACGCTTTCCTCCTGCAGCGGCGTGTTCACGTTCGGCCCCAGGCGTTCGGGCTCGCTCCACACGCCCTCGTCGCTCAGCACCGTGAAGTAGATGTCGGTATTGCGGATGCCGTCGCGGCTCACCATGCCGCGCACGAAGTACAGGGTGCGGCCATCGCTGGCCAGGCTGGGTTGGCTCTCCCAGTGGCGGCTGTTCACGGGCGGGCCGAGGTTCTCCGGCGGGCTCCAGCGATCACCGATGCGCCGACTGATGAAGAGGTCGCAGCTGCCCAGACCGCGCCGGCCGGGGCCGTAGCTGCCGTCCATGAAGGCGCAGGCGGTGAAGATGATGAAGCGCCCATCGGGCGACAGGGTGCCCGCGCCTTCGTTGTGAATGCTGTTCACGGACGGGATCGGGGTGGCCGGGCTCCACACGCCATCGGCGTTCTTGTGGCTCACGAAAAAGTCCTCCTGCGCGCCCATCGGGTTGTCGGGAGCGGGTATGCGGCGGGTGAAGACCAACGTGCGGTCATCGGCGGTGATGCAGGGATAGTACTCGGGGTAGGGCGTGTTCACCCCGGGGCCGAGGTTCACCGGCTCAAAGGGAACCGGACGCTGTACGGCCTGCCGGGCAAAGGTGCAGTTCGCCAAGCCCAGCCGCGCACGCGCCTTCCGCTGGGGATCATCCTCCGTGGCGAGGTAGCCCTTGTAGTTGGCCTCGGCCGCATCGTATTGCCCGCTGCGGAACTCCAGATCGGCCAGATGGAGCTGGGCCGACGGATGAAAGCGCGGGGAGAGCTGCATCACCTCGCGGTAATAGCGGATGGCCTGGGCGTCATCGCCCCGTTCGGCCATGATCTCCGCCAGCATCAGCCGGGGCTCCACGAAACGGGGATCGGCCGCAGCGGCATTGGTGAACTCTGATTCGGCGCACGCCCACTGCCGGCCCCGCATGCACTGCACCCCGGCCTCATAGCGCTTCACCGCCCCCTTGTTCTCGCTGGTGTACCGGCCCGGTTGCGCCTGTGCGACGGATCCCCCGAACAGGAGCATCGCCAGCACGGCGGCCCGCACCGCACGCATGGTCCTCAAATGGCGGCCGAGGTGATCGGCCCGAGCGGCCAGCTGCGCCACCGCGTGGCCCGCGATGATCATCATGGTATGTTCAGGTACTTGTGCGTCTGCAACGATACACGCCAGCGCGGATCGGCCTCCACATGGGCCACGATCAAAGGTGTCATCATCTCGCGTCGGCTCCATTCCGGCTGCAGGTACCAGATGCAGCCGGGCGACGTGTGCGCCGCCTGCGCATTGGCCCACTGCAGATCGTGTCGGTTGAACACGACCACCTTCAACTCGTGTGCCGCAGCGAACACCTCGGGCAGCGCGGGCTTGAACTTCTTTGGGCTGAGACAGATCCAGTCCCACTCCCCGCTCAACGGCGAACTGCCGCTGGTCTCGATATGGGTGCGGAACCCGGCTGCCCGGAGGGCTGAGGTGAGCGGCCCCAGATCATGCAGCAGTGGCTCACCACCGGTGATCACCACGATGCGCGCGGGTCGTTCGGACGCCTGGCGCACCAGGTCGTCCACGCTGCGGCGCGGGTGCGCGTCCATGTCCCAACTCTCCTTCACGTCGCACCAGGTGCAGCCCACATCGCATCCGCCGAGGCGGATGAAGAACGCCGCCTGGCCGGTGAAAGCGCCCTCGCCTTGGAGCGTATGGAACGCCTCCATCACGGGCAGGGTGTCCGCGGGTGGGACACGGGTGGGGATCGGTTCGGAAGAGATCACGGTACAAAAGAAGCCCACACAGGGCCTGGCTCATAGAACCCATGGATCACATGGGCGGGACCGAAGTGACGGCGTCCGTAATCCTCCCCGTCCCTGGCCGGACGGACCGGTCGCAGAGAACGCCCGAAGGCGCGGAGGCCCGCCGTAGACCGTCAGGGGCACGGTCCCTGATGGATAACTGTTGGTTCCGATGAGCAGAAGGCCTGTGTGGGCTGTATGTTGTTCAGCACACGGCTGAGAAAGAACGCGCTTGCAGAACGAAGGTAGGCACAGCGAGCGCGGATCCACAAGTGGCGGCCCTACCCCTCCCCTTTCTGCCCCACGAAGTGATCGTCCTTGTCCGCGAACAGGACGTTGAACGTGGTGAGGCTGCCGTAGCACCGCGTCACGTACTGCTGCATCTCCACCTTCTCCTGGTCGGTCAGTTTCGGATGGGCGTTGATCTTCTGCTCCAGCACGCGCAGGCGGTCGCGGATCATCACGATCTTATGGAAGAGATCGGCAATGGGCAGCTCCTTGCTCTTCAGCGCGGGATCGGCCGGCCTCAGGACCAGCGTGCCCTGCTCATAGCGCGGGGCGAGCTCCACCGGGCGCTGGGGCACCTGCATCTCTTCGAGCACCTCGCGCAACGCGTCGCGCACGTGGTCCAGGTCCAGCGGCTCGGGGGCGATCTCGGCACCGGGCCCGGTCACCCGCAGGCCCTCGAAGCTGCGGCTCAACGCCTGTTCGCCATGGTCTTTGAAGAAGATGTGCACCGTGCGGGGATCAAGGCCGTACACCACACCCGCCCCCAGGGTGGGGTGATGCACGCGGGCCCCGATGGCCAGGTCGTACAGTTCCATGTGGATGCGTTCAAGGCCGCAAAGATGGCCGTTGGTCCACGATGCGCACCACCGGGTAGCGGCGATGGCCGGGCTCATGGTGCGGTGAGCGCAGGTAGACCCAAAGGAGCTGCTGCCACGCATCGGCGGCGAAGGCCGGATCGGCCGCCCGCTTTTCATCCAGCGCCTGGCGCAATGTGGGGTCGCGGTCCAGCAGGTCGGCCGCGATGTCCTCGAACACATATGGGCTGAACCATTCCTTCTGCTGCAGCACACTGTCGAAGAAGCCCCAGGCGAAGAAGCTGTCCGCGGCACGCGGCTCCAGGATCTCCATCACCAGGCGGTCGGTGTCATGCCCCATGGGCACCAGCACATCACCGGGATGTGCACTGACCGTGCTCGTGACGACCTCCGTGGTCACATCGCGATGCAGATGATGGCCTTCATACGGGGCGCCGCCGGTCTTCATGTCGCGGATGTACTGCACCTCACCGGTGAACTGCCGGGGGGTGCGCACCACTTCCATCGGCACCGCCTCCAGGCGCAGGCGTCGCACCACCTCATGCCACTCCTGGGGGATGAGATAGGCCGTGGGCTTGGTGAGCGTGAGCGTCGGCACCGCATGGTCCATCCACGGCACCATGGTGTCGATGGGCTGCGCGCGGTCGTAGTACAGGCGGGGAAGTCCGCTCACCGCACTGGGCTTGTATCCGGCGCGGTAGCCCTTCCACGGCAGCCATTCCACCTGCGTGGTGTCGATGCGGTGGTTGAAGTCGAACGACGTGGCGTGCGCGGTGGCCTGTCGCGCCTGCGCACGCGCGCGCAGCAGCTCTTCGCCGTGCTCGTCCATCACGGACAGGGCCGCCAACAGCAGCTCGAACGTGGCGTTCACGCGGTCTTCGTACGGCTTGAGCATGTGGGTCTCGACCATGATGCCGAGCCGCTGGCGCAGGGTCGCATGGCCGGTGCTGTAGCGCGGCCCATCAATGAACCCGTGCATGCCCTGCTGCGGATGGTCGCGCACGGTCTCGAAGTAGGGGCACATGGCCATGGCGCGACGCTCCATCCACTGGTAGAGGCCGGGCTTCATGCGCTGCTCCAGGAACCGGGCCAGCGGCGGGTCCAGGCGGTCCGTGTGCGTGGCCAGCAGTTCCATCACATGGCGGTGGTCCGCGCCGTTGCTCACATGGGTGTCCAGGAACAGGTCGGGGTCCCATCGCGCCAAGGCCTGGAGCAGGTCGCGGGTGTTGCGGGCATCGGCCTTGATGAAGTCGCGGTTCAGGTCCAGATGACGGGCGTTGGCCCGGAAGCCGTACTCCTCGGGCCCGACCTGGTTCACGCGCGTGGTGGAGCTGCGTTGCATGTAGCCGCTCACGTTGTACACGGGCACGATGCAGACCACGGTGCGGGCCAGCAACCCCATGTACTGGTCGCTGTGCAGCAGGGCGCGGGCGAGCAGCAGACTGGCCTGCACGCCATCGGGCTCGCCGGCATGGATGGCGTTGTTGATCCACACCACGCGCTTGCCCGCGGCCCGGGCGCTGTCCGGATGCATCGGCGTACCGTCGTGCAGCACGAACAGGTGGATGGGCTGGCCGTTGTCATCGGCGCCGATGGTGCTGAGCGTTGCCTGGCGCGCATGCTGGTGCGCGAGCTCACGGTACTCATCGATGGCCTCGGCCCAGGTGGGGGCCGTGTTCCCGGTATATGACCACTGGCCCAAAATGGACGATCCAGCCGCCAGCCCCAAGGCCAGCAGACCGGATCGCACCACGGCACGGCACCGGATGTCCATCACTTGAAAAGCACCTTGCCGAAGCGGTGCATCTTCTTCCATTCGGCGTAGATGAACAGATTGTCATCGGACAATTGCACGGCATGCTTCGGCCTGATGATCACCTCGCGCTTGTCCTGCGGGAACAAGGCCTCACGCTTCACTGCACCATCTTGGTTGATGGTGACCAGGGTGACGAGCATGTTCTTGTCGTACTTGAACATCTCCACCTTGTCGCCCGGGGCCAGCATGAGGTTCTTTCCGTTGTCGTTGAAGAGCAGGTGGATCTCACTTTGCTTCACCACCATGGCGTACGAGGAGAAGCGGCCACCGTCGTTCACGGTTTGCTGCCGCTTGGGCACCTTGGCGGCCCACTGGATATTGCCGGACGGGTCGATGTTCACCACGATGATGTCATCGTAATGATAGTGGTGGGTGGTGGTGCAGGTCCGCCCTCCGTTGCCCGTGGTGGTGCAGGTGGTCACGGCGAAGTACTTGTACTGCTCGCCCACCAGCACGGACCCACCGTCATCGCGGCGCACGATCTCGCGCAACTGGAACGAGGGCATCTCCAGTTCCTGGTCCTTGCGCTCGGCCTGGCGGGTGGCGCGTTTCTCCTCCTTCTCGGTCATGAAGGAGGTGATGAAGTCGCGATCGAACTCCTTGAAGCTGGAGTGCACCACGCGCATGGTGCCCCGCTCCAGGCGCATGAAGAAGGCGCCACTGATCACACCGCTGCGAAGGCCGTAGAAGCCGCCACAGATGATGTCGTTGTCATGGCCCACCTGGAGCTGAAGGTCTTGGATGAACTTGTCCTTCACCTCGATGGGGTGGTCCACGCCTTCTGATCCGTTGTTCCGATAGGTGATCACGTGATAGGTGAACGTGCTCAGGCCGTCCTTGCGCAGCTCCTTGGCCGTGCGCTTCTCGGCATACTTGCGGCCGATCAGCATGACGGCGCCCTCATTGTCCACGCTCAGGCGCTCCACGGCGAACTCACTGTCCTCGTACGGCAGGTCCAACTCGCGGTCCCACAAGGGGTTCATGTCGGCGTCGAACACCTTCAGGCGGAAGCGCTCACGCCCCACCTTCACATTGGGTAGGTGTTGGTGCACCAGCACCTTGGACCGGTCGGGCGACACCAGCACCTCGAAACCACCGGTGTTGCGCTTGCGCTCGATGTCCATTTCCGCCAAACGCACGCGCCTCCCCATGGGCGCCAAGTTCGATTCGCCGTACACTTGGTAATACAGCCCGTAGGTCTTGGCACTCTTGTTCAGCAGACTGGTGAAGACCACGATCCGGTCGTCGAGCACCTCGATGTGCTCCAGCTCATGGGTGTCCTTGCCATCCTTCAACGCAAGGGACTTCTGGTACACCGTGCGGTACCGGGTGTCCATCTTCCGCAGGAAGAGGTCCCGCTTCACGGCCACGGTCATGTAAACGTGGTCGTCGGTGGATCCGACCACGCCGAGGAAGGCGCCTTCCTTGGCAGTGGAAAGCTCGGGGCCCCACTCCACGCTGGCGCGGTTGGTACGGGATTGACCGTAGGAGTGGCCGACGAGGAGGAGCGCGGCGGCGAGGACGCCGCCCTTGTTGAGAAGCTCTTTCATGTGGGTAGGTAGGGGTATCGCATCGGCAATATAGCCGACTCTGCCCAGCCCACAAACCCGGGTGTACGCGAGGCGTCCTGCGCGGCGTGGCGGATGATCGGCCCTCAGCCCACCACGGGGAAGGCGATCACATCCTCCTCGGCCTCAGCCTCATCCGCGGGATCGGGCAGGACCACCTCCACCGCCGGGGGGACAGGGAGTTCGGGGGCACGGTCCCAAGCGAAGAGCTGTTCCTCTTCGGTCAGGCAAAGCAGTAGGGTGAGCGTCTGTACGGGCCACATTCTTCTTGGAGGGGTGATCGAGGACGACCGAGGGCGCAATTTGCCCCTCGACCGTCCTCTTGTCAAGACCAAAGTGGCATTATCATCGACGGATCAGGATCCAGACATCTCATGGGCGGGGGCCCAGGGGGTGAAAAGCAGAAGGCCTCCCCGAGGGGAGGCCTTCCGAAACGAAGCCTATCGTCCGTTAGACCAAATGGCTTACTGGAAGTAGAAGTTCACGCCGATGGAGGCACCGCTCACGCCGGTGTCGAGGCTGAACTGGTTGCGCTTGGTGCCAGCTTCCACGGTTTGGGTCTCCACGCCGGTGCCGTTCCAGCCTTCGGTGGACGTCTCGGTGTGACCCTTGCTGCGGAGGGAGAGGCCCCAGGTGTACTCACCGCTGAGGGAGATCTTGGGAGCAGCGAACCACTCCACACCCACGAAGCCGTTCAGGCCGAGGCCGAACACGGAACCGTGCTTCTCTTCGGTGTTGCGGCCGGCCACGGGGTTGTTGGCGCTGATGGCGTTGCCGTATTCGTACACCGTCTTGCTGTTGCCGAAGCCGATGTTGAATTCGCCGCCGTAGATACCCACCACGCGGGTGCTACCCACACGCTTCTCCAGGCCGACGCCCAGGTTCACAGCCATGTAGCTGTTCTTGGTCACGTCCTCCACTTGCGCGGGAGGGTTGGCGGTGCTGGTCACGTCGTTCACAAGCACGGTTTCCTTGGTGCTGCCGAAGCCGATGCGCACTTTGCCGCGGTAGGCGGTGTTGGCGTCCACCAGTTTCTTCACACCGATCACCACGTTGGAACCACCGGGGTTGGCTTGGTTGCCGTTGATACCCAGGAAGGAGTCGGTGTTCCATAGGTTGTTCAGAGCGGCCACGCCAGTGTTGTTCCCGTTGTTGAACAGGTTGCCGGCGTAGTTCAGCAGAGGCTGGGCGTCGAAGGTCAGGCCCCAGTCCCCGTCCTGGCTCAGCCAGTTCTCGCCGCGGTTGCTGGTGATCTCACCCGTTTGGGCGGACGCAGCGCTGGCGGCAACAAGCGCTACTGCGCAGAGTACGGTCTTCTTCATGTCGATCGTTTTTGGTTTGCTGCTTTCGTTGGTCTTGGTGCGAAGGCTCAGCGGGCAAAGCTATGCCCCTTCCTCATATTACGCACAAATGCGGTCGCTCGATTTCAACAGTTTCGTGTTTAGTGCCGACCGGCCGAGCATCTGTTCGTCGATGGTTCCGGGGGATTCGTCCGCTGAAAGCGCCGCAAAATTATAAAGATCCCCTCACTCCGCAAGTCACCCTGCTTTTTCTTCAAGCATGGGTACGAAACGGAAGGTTCCGTGCTCGGTAACCTCCTGATCCTCAGCCGACAGCTTTCGCACATGGCGCATCGTCTGCACGTCGCCCTCCCCTACCGGGACCACCAGCGTACCGCCCACTTTGAGTTGCTCGAACAGCGGCTGCGGCACGAACGGGGCGCCACAAGTGACCAGCACACGGTCGAACGGGGCTTCGCGCGCGAGCCCTTTGTAGCCGTCGCCGTGCACCAGCAGCGCCCGGTAGCCCAGGCGCGCCAGGCGGTCCTTCGTGCGCACATGCAGCGGGCGGTGTCGCTCGATGCTGAACACGCGTGCGCCCATGCCCACGAGCACGGCCGTCTGATAGCCGCTGCCCGTACCGATCTCCAGCACCCGCATGCCCGGTCGCAGGTCCAGGAGCTGGGTCTGGAAGGCCACGGTCCAGGGTTGGGAGATGGTCTGCCCGCACCCGATGGGGAACGCGGTATCCATGTATGCGTACTCCAGAAAGGCGGAGTCATCAATGAACAGGTGCCGGGGCACGCGACCCATCACCTCCAGCACCCGGGTATCCGTGATGCCCTTGCGGCCGAGCTCCTCGATCAGCTTCCGACGCAGTCCTTGGTGACGATATCCGTCCACTTCCAACATGCCGCAAAACTAACCGGCGGGTCCACGCCAACGCGCTCCGCTACATTTGCCGCCCCCATCGGGCCCTTCCACCCGCTCATCCATGTCCACAGTCCGCATTGGCGTCCTCGGGGCCGGTCATTTGGGCCGGATCCATGTGCAGCAGCTGCTCACCATACCGCAATGGGACCTGGTGGGCGTGCACGATCCCGACCCGGCGCGCTGTGTGCTGCTGAAGGAGGAGTTCGGCGTGCGCATCATCGAAGACCCCGCGCAACTGGTGGACGCGGTGGACGTGGTGGACATCGTGACCCCCACGGTGACCCACCATGCCCTGGCCATGGACGCCCTGAGCAAGGGACGGCATGTGTTCATCGAAAAACCCCTGGCCCATACCATGGACGAGGCGCGTGAGCTGGTGGCCACAGCGGACAAGGCCGGGCTGCAGGTGCAGGTGGGCCATGTGGAGCGGTTCAACCCGGCGTTCCGGGCCGCGCTGCCCCACCTGGACACGCCCATGTTCATCGAGACGCACCGGCTGGCGCAGTTCGACCCGCGGGGCACCGATGTGAGCGTGGTGCTGGACCTGATGATCCACGACATCGACATCGTACTGCATGTGGTGCGCAGCCCCTTGGAACGGATCGATGCCAGCGGCGTGGCCGTGGTGAGCGACACCCCCGACATCGCCAACGCGCGGTTCACCTTCGCCAACGGCTGTGTGGCCAACCTCACCGCCAGCCGCATCAGCCTCAAGAAGATGCGGAAGAGCCGCTTCTTCCAACGCGATGCCTACATCAGCGTGGACATGCTCACGAAGGAGGCCGAGATCATCCGCATGAAGGACGTGGAGGGCACGCCCGACCCCTTTGCGGTGACGATGGACCTGGGTGCGGGGAAAGGCACGCGAGAGATCATGTTCGACAAGCCGGAAGTGCCGGCCATCAACGCCATACGCGAAGAGCTGGCCGCCTTTGCCCAGAGCGTGCTGAACGGGACCCGGCCCGTGGTGCCGATCACCGATGGGGCGGCGGCGCTGGAAGCGGCCCACCGGGTGTTGGAAAGCATGGGCCGTGCGCAAAGGCCCTCCATCGCATAATGATCCGCATACCTCCTGCGTTCCCCGATCGTGGGCGCGCCAGCATGAAGCGTTCGATACTCCTCTTCGCCATCCTTACCGGGGTCGGGGTCGCCTGCAAAAAGGGCGACAAGGTGCCGGCGTACGTGGAGATCCCGGCGATCACCCTCAACGCGAGCGACAGCCAGGGCGGCACCTCCGCCAAGATCACCGATGCGTGGGTATATGCCGACGAAGAGCTGATCGGGGTGTATGAGATCCCCGCCCGCATCCCGATCCTGCGCGAGGGTACATCGACCTTGATGGTGCAGCCGGCCGTGAAGCGCAACGGCATGTACGATGACCGGGTGCGCTATCCGTTCTACACCACCTGGACCGGCACCGTGGACATGGTCCCAACGAACACCGCAACGCTGCAGCCGGTGGTGCAATATGTGTCGCAGGCCAGTTTCTGGATCGAAGGCTTCGAGGATGCCGGCACCAATGTGGAGGTGACCGCCGCGAGCGACACCACCCTGCTGCTGCCCACCGCCGCGGAATACCCCGACCTGGTGGCGTACGGCAACGGCTGCGGCGGCTTCGTACTGGACCAGGCCCACCCCTACCTGCGGCTGCACACCACGGTCGATTTCCCGAGCAGCAGCGGCGCCGTGTACCTGGAGCTGGACCACCGCAACAGCATCCGATTCACCGTGGGCCTGATGTTCAACGCCGGAAGCGGCCTGCAGGCCATTCCCCACGTGCACATCGAGCCCACCGGCAGCGGGGACGGTGAGCGCTGGAACAAGGTGTACCTGGACCTGACCAGCTCCTTCAACCAGAACCTCTCCCAACGCAACATCTACATCGAGGCCTCCCTGCCAGCGGACATGACCCAGGGAGCGGTGTACCTGGACAACATCAAGGTGGTCCGCTTCCAACCATGACCGATCGGCGCTGGCAGGTGGCCAAGTACGTGGTGAGCGACCTGCTGGGTTCCGCGCTGGCGTGGGCGTTGTTCTACCTCTACCGCAAGCGGGCACTGGAGCCGCTGAAGTTCGGCTACGAGGTGCCCCTGGACCTGGACGCCAACTTCTACAAGGGACTGGTGCTCATCCCCCTCTTCTGGTTCGGGCTGTACACCATGGTGGGTGGCTACCGCGACATCTTCCGGCGGCACCGGACCAAGGAACTGGGCCAGACCCTGCTGATCACCCTGGTGGGCGTGGTGACCATTTTCTTCTTCCTGCTGCTGGACGATGAGGTGGCCGGCTACCAGTACTACTACCGCTCGTTCCTGGTGCTGTTCGCCCTGCACTTCACCTGCACCTTCGTGCCGCGCTTCATTCTCACCAGTATCACGGTGGCGCGCGTGCACGGCCGCAAGATCGGCTTCAACACGGTGCTGGTGGGGGGGAACGAACGCGCCCTGGGCCTCCATGAGGAGATGGAGTCCATGCCCCGGTCCACAGGCAACCGGTTCATCGGCTTCGTGAAGGTGAATGGGGGCGACCAGCTGCTCTCCAATGTGGGCCTGCCCCTGCTGGGCAAATGGGACCAGTTGCGCGACATCATCGAACGCGAGAACGTGGAAGAGGTGATCCTGGCGGTGGATTCGGCCGAGCACGACCACATCAGCCGGATCATGAACGAGCTGGAGGGCACCGGCGTGCGGATCAAGGTCGTGCCGGACATGTACGACATCCTCAGCGGTTCGGTGAAGATGACCAGCATCTTCGGCACCCCGCTGATCGAGGTGAATCCCGAGATCATGCCGGCCTGGCAGTTCTCGGTGAAGCGGTTGATGGACGTGGTGATCAGTGCCGTGGCCCTGGTGCTGCTTGCCCCCGTGCTGCTGGTGCTCACCGTTCTGGTGAAGCTATCGAGCCCCGGTCCCGTGTTCTTCACCCAGGAGCGCATCGGCAAGTATGGCCGTCCGTTCCGCATCATCAAGTTCCGCAGCATGGTGCACAACGCCGAGCCCAACGGCCCGCAGCTGAGTTCCGCCCATGACCCCCGCATCACGCCCATCGGCCGCTGGATGCGCCGTACCCGGATGGACGAACTGCCCCAGTTCTGGAACGTGATCAAGGGCGACATGAGCCTGGTGGGCCCGCGTCCGGAGCGCCGCCACTTCATCGAGGCGATCATGGAAAAGGCCCCCCACTACCGCCACCTGCACAAGGTGCGCCCCGGGATCACCAGCTGGGGGCAGGTGAAGTTCGGTTACGCCGAGAACGTGGACCAGATGGTGCGCCGGCTCAAGTACGACATCCTCTACATCGAGAACATGAGCCTGGCCGTGGACCTGAAGATCCTGGCGTACACCATCCTGATCGTGCTGCGGGGTGACGGCAAATAGGCGTTCGCGGCGCGCCCCCTACCTTGGTGCGCGAAACCCAGCGCATCCATGAACATTTCCGTGATCGGTGCCGGCCAGATGGGCAACGGCATCGCCCATGTCTTCGCCCAGAACGGGCACCAAGTGACCCTGATCGACATTGCGCAGGCCGGCCTGGACAAGGGTGTGGCCACCATCGCCCGGAACCTGGACCGCCAGGTGGCCAAGGGCACGCTCAGCGAGGCCGACAAGGCCGCCACGCTGCAGCGCATCACCACCACCACCGACAGCGCCGCCGGTGTGAAGAACGCCGAGCTGGTGGTGGAGGCCGCCACGGAGAACGTGGACCTGAAACTGAAGATCTTCCGCGACCTGGACGCCCACGCACCCGCCTCGGCGATCCTGGCCACGAACACCAGCAGCATCAGCATCACGCGCATCGCCGCGGCCACCAAGCGCCCGCAGCAGGTGATCGGCATGCACTTCATGAACCCCGTGCCGGTGATGAAGCTGGTGGAGGTGATCCGCGGCTACAGCACCAGCGACGAGGTGACCCGGACCGTGGTGGACCTCAGCACCGCCATCGGCAAGGTGCCGGTGACGGTGAACGACTACCCCGGCTTCATCGCCAACCGCATCCTGATGCCCATGATCAATGAGAGCATCGAGGCGCTGTTCCAAGGCGTGGGCGGGGTGGCCGAGATCGACGCGATCATGAAGCTCGGCATGGCGCACCCCATGGGGCCGCTTCAGTTGGCCGACTTCATCGGCCTGGACACCTGCCTGGCGATCCTGCGCGTGTTGCACGAGGGCTTCGGCAACCCGAAATACGCGCCGTGCCCGTTGCTGGTGCAGATGGTCACGGCCGGCAAGCTCGGTGTGAAGAGCGGTGAAGGCTTCTACATCCATACGCCCGGCAGCAAGGAGCTGGTGGTGTCCCCCGCTTTCCGTTGATCCGACAGGTACGGTCCATGCCGGTCACGATCAGGCAGGCCGTGATATCGGACCTCCCGGCCATCCGCCAGGTGGCCACGGAGACCTGGCCCATCGCCTACGCCGGCATGATCAGCGCGGCGCAGATCGCCTACATGTTGGAGATGATGTACCGCATGGACGCGCTGCAAACGCAGTTCGCCAACGGCCACCTTTTCCATCTGGCCGAGGAGGAGGGACGGCCGGTCGGCTTCGCGGGCTTCGCGCACCATTACACGGAAGGGCGCACCCGGCTGCACAAGTTGTACGTGCGGCCTGCGGTGAAGGGCACCGGTCTGGGCCGCCGGCTGGTCGAGAGTGTGGTGGAGGCCGCTTTACGGAGCGGCGACCACACGATCGAGCTCAACGTGAACAAGCGCAACCCGTCCGTGCGGTTCTATGCCCATCTCGGCTTCACTATCGAGCGCGACGAAGTGCTCGACATCGGCAACGGCTTCGTGATGGACGACCACGTGATGGTGCTGCGACTACCCGGTGCTACAGCAGGATGATCAGGAGCAGGATGATGATGATGATCCCGGCGGTGGACAGGTAGATCACCGTTCCGCCTGCGCGCTGGTCAAGCTCTGCGGCCTCGGCCTTCAGTGCCCGCACCTCCTCGCGGATCGCCCGGCGGGTACTGCGGTCCATCGCGCTGCGATCGAGGTTGGTGACCTCCTCCAGCCGGTCACGGATCGCAAACGCACGGGCCTGGTCTTCGGTGGACAACCGGGCGAGGGCCTCCTGATCGATGGTGATCTTCTTTTCAGGCGTGCCTGCGGTGGCCGGGGTACCCCACATGGCAAGGGCGAGCGTGAACAGGCCCGCGAAGGTGGTCGTGCGCTTCATGATGGATGGTTTTCCTTCCGAGCCCCGAAACGGCATGCCAGCGCATCGACAGGAAGCCGCCACGCACGGAACCAGATGAAATGCCCGGCCATGGGCCGGTCGAAGTGCGGAGGAAATTCCCCGGGACCGCACGATCCCCACCCCGTTCCGGGCTCAGCGCACGTGCACCCAGATCAGGTCCTCCTTGCCCGGTGGCATCTCCAGCGGCCGCACCGGCACCAGCGTGCCATCGCGTCGCACGGCATGGGGAGCGAAGCCGGCTCCCACGAGCAGGTCGTGGATCTCGGTATTGAGCCCGTCGCGGTCGGGCTGAATGGTGGTCTCCACCAGGATGCGGTCGATGGCACCGGCCGCCAGCAACCGCTGCGCACCGCGCAAGGCCGGCAGTTCGCTGTCCTCGATGTCGAGCTTCAGGAAATCGATGTGCACGATGCCGTGCTTCGCGCAGAAGTCATCCAGGCTGGTCACCTCCACCTTCACCGGTATCCGGTCCTTGGGGGTGTTGGCATCCTCCAGCACGGCATAGCCCCGGGTGATCACCCGCGGGGTGTCAAAGAAGGTCATGGTGCCGCTGTGACTGGTGAGCGCCATGTGGAAGAGCCGCCAGCCCGGCAGTGCGCCCGGTCGGTTGTTGCGCGCGATCCGCTCCTGGCAGATGGGCGATGGCTCGAACGACCACACCTGGCCACCGGGCTGTACCATGCCCATGAGCTGGGCGGCGAAATAGCCGATGTTGCACCCGGGATCGAACACCACCATGCCCGGTCGCAGTTCCTTCCGCAGATAGTTCAGGACGTTCTCCTCATACAGGTCGAACATCATCATGCGGTGGTACTGGACGTCCCGGTCCATCTCCACGACCACCCCATTGATGGTGCGCTTCGTGACGGGATCCATGGTATAGCGCCCCACGATGTTCGCCAAACGGTGGCGCCCCCGGACAGGCACATGCCGGCAGAACCATTTTACCAGTGACTGCACAGTGCGCCTCACCATCGATCGGTCCGGCCTTAGTACCAAGCGGTGCGGGCCATGGCCGGCGAATGTACGGGAACGCCGACGATCAGTCACCGGGCGGGAACACCAACTGGGACACATCATCCCGGCCCACGCCGTACCTGCGATACAGGCGGGCCTTGCGCTTCAGCAGGCGCGCTTCGGCCTTCTGCGTGCGCGGCTTTCGGGCCTCGGGCTGCAATTCGCCCCGCTCGATGCGCCGCACCACCACTTCGGTGAGGTTGTCCTCTCCCCACGGGTCGTAGGTGGAGCGCAGGTCCTGACCGAACAGTCTGGCCAGCCCCTGCCACAGGAAGGCCTGGAAGCTGCCGCGCATGTCCTTCACCAGATCGTACGAGGTGCGCCCGGTCTCGCGGTCCACCAGCTTCAGCAGCAGACGGCCCTGGCTCATGGACAGGTCGCGCAGCTCGGTCTCGAACTCGGTGCGCAATTCGGCCTCAGCCAGCTTCATGTAGAGGCTGCGGTCCTTGGGGGCCATCATCTGCAGCTCCGCCTCGTACTGGTCGAGCAGATCAGCCGCGATGCGGGCGTACGGGTAGACCTTCTGCACGTTGCGGGTGAGCCGGTCGTAACGGCGGACGTGCTTCCGGGTCACCGGCGCATAGCGGCCCTCCACATCCACATGCCGCAGGTTCACCACGGGCAGGGTATCGCCCTTGACCACGGTGGCGGCCACCCGCGTGGCTTCCGGAGCGGGCGTTTGCGCGTGCAGGCCGGAAAGACCCACGGCCGCACTGCAGATGCAGAGCAGTATCGAACGGAGATGGGCCGTCATGCCGTGTGAAGGTAAGGACGCAGGCCTGGGACAAGGCGCCCTTACAACGTGATCAGCCCCGGCGAAGTTTCCACGCCGACGGCCCCTCCACGGCAATGGGACGGGCATGCTGTTCGCGCTCGGAGCGCAGGGCGCCCACCACCAGGGCGGCGACCTCCATCGCTCCCGGGTCGTCCCCTTGGAGCACCTTGGGGGTGAAGTGGTCGCGCACGAAGTGGGTGTCGTACTTCCCACTGCGGAAGGCCGGATGGCCCATCACGAAGCGGCAGAAGCCGAGCGTGGTCTCGATCCCGCTGATGGTGTAGTCGTCGATGGCGCGCTCCATGCGGGCGATGGCCTCCTCCCGGGTGGCCCCATGCGTGATGAGCTTGGCGATCATCGGGTCGTAGTGGATCGGCACCTCCATGCCCGCCTCGAAACCATCGTCCACGCGCACACCGGGGCCTTGGGGGGGGCGGTAAGCGTCCAGCCGGCCGATGTCGGGCAGGAAGTTGTTGGCGGGGTCCTCGGCATATACGCGCACCTCGATCGCGTGGCCGTTGATCCGAAGGTCGTCTTGGGTGAAGGGCAGCCGTTCCCCTTCGGCCACACGCACCTGGAGCTTCACCAGGTCGAGGCCGGTGATCATCTCGGTCACGGGATGCTCCACCTGCAGGCGGGTGTTCATCTCCATGAAGTAGAAATCACCGTTCTCGTCGAGCAGGAACTCCACGGTGCCGGCGCCCACGTAGTCCACGCTGCGGGCCACGTTCACCGCGGCCTCGCCCATGCGCTGGCGCAGCTCGGGGGTAAGCACGGCGCTGGGGGCCTCCTCCACCACCTTCTGGTGGCGGCGCTGCACGCTGCATTCGCGCTCGAAGAGGTGCACGATGTTGCCGTGCTGGTCGGCCATGACCTGCACCTCGATGTGACGCGGGCCGGTGACGTATTTCTCGATGAACACGCTGCCATCGCCGAAGGCGTTCTGCGCCTCGCTGATGGCGCGTTCCAGCCCTTCCTGCAGCTCGCTCTCCCGCTCCACCACACGCATGCCCTTGCCCCCACCGCCGGCGGCTGCCTTGATCAGAATGGGGAACTTGATCGTGCGGGCCACTTTCATGGCCTCGTCCACGCTGCTCACCGCGCCTTCGGTGCCGGGCACCAGGGGCACGTTGAATTGGCGCACGGCCTCCTTCGCGGCGAGCTTGTCGCCCATCACCTTCATCGCCTCGGGCGAGGGGCCGATGAAGATCACGCCGGCCTCCTTCAAGGCCTGGGCGAAGGTGCCGTTCTCGCTGAGGAAGCCATAGCCGGGGTGCACGGCATCCACATGGCGGTCCTTGCACACCTGCACGATGCGATCGATCACGAGATAGCTCTCCTTGCTGGGCGGGGGACCGATGCACACGGCCTCGTCGGCGAAACGAACGAAGGGCGCATCGCGGTCGGCCTCGGAGTACACGGCCACGGTGCGGATGCCCATTTCGCGGGCGGAGCGCATCACGCGCAGGGCGATCTCGCCACGGTTGGCGACGAGGAGTTTCTGGATCTTCCTGGTCATCGGGGCACGAAGATGCGAAGGCTTGGCCTGAAATTTGGCCGGGGCCCCTCATGCGCCTGTCCCATCTCCTACCCTTCCTGTTGCTGTCCCTGCCTTCGGCCGCGCAGATCGGTCGGCAGGAGGTGCACACCGACACCGGCAAGGTGGTGCTGCATTTCTTCGACTCCGGCGAGGTGAGCACGCTGGAATGGACCGACCGCGACGACCGCTGGGGCCGGTCCAAGGCGTTCAAACGCGACGGCACGGTGATCTTCGATGTGCCCACCCGGCGCATTGCGGGCCATGCCTACGCGCGCTACACCTACCACCCCAACGGCGCGGTGCACAAGGTGGAGTTCAGCTCGGCGCCCGACGGCGGCATCCAGTGGTACCGAAGCACCACCACCTTCGACCGCGATGGCGACCGGACGGACTTCAAGGCGTTCGGGCGCGACAACTACGGCATCATTCCCCGACCCGAGGTCAGGACCACGGCGTCGCCCCCCGACCCGCCGCAGCAGGAGGCGATGCCCTGCCAACGCCTGTTCAACAACGAGGTCTTCGTGGTGAACCCCACCAACGCGGCGGTGCGGGTGGTGGCCACGCCGAAGCATGCCTCACCCGCCATGCCGGGCGGCACCTTCACCCTGGCCCCCGACGACACCCTGCGGATCGGCAGCTACACCATGGGCGAGACCTTCCCACCGTGGCAGGACCATCTGCAACTCGACCTCCACAAGGTGGTGCGCGGCAACCGCCGCAACGCGGTGGCACGCACGATCACCGAAGCGGATCAGGTGGGCACTGAACACCGGCGGCTGTACGTGGTGATCACCGGCTGGACGAAGCTCCCCAAGGAGGGCCGGAAGTCGCGGTAGCCTACGGCAGCACCACCATGGGCGCGCGCCCAGCGTAGACCAACTCGTTGATGAAGTAGCGGCGGAAGAGCTGATCGGAGAGCTCGCGTCCGCCTTTCCGCAGCACCAGCAGGGCGTGCGGATCGGTGGCCACATGGTCCTTCAATTCGGCCAGACCCAGGTCGCCGGGCAGCGCATGCACGTGCGTGGGCATGGGTAGTGCGCAGGCCTCGCGCGACCGTTCCAGCTCCACCAGCGCCTCGGTGCGGGCACGCTCCCCCTCGCGGGTCACGGAGAAGAAAGTGGTGGCGCCCACATTGCCCGTGAACTGCTGTACCAAGGCCTGGACCGGGGCCGCTTCGAAACGACCGCCGGGTTCCACACCCACGTAGAGATGGAGCGGGGCGGTGAGGCGTTCGCCGCGGGGCACGGCCAGCACCGGCACGGGACTGCGCTCGATGAGCTTCACCACGGTGCTGCCGATGAGCACCCGGCGCAAAAGGCCACTGCCTTTGATGCCCGCCACGAAGAAACCGGGACCGGACATGGCCTCCAGCGCCCGGTCCAACAGGTCGCCGTAAGTGATGATCACCTCGGCCTCCATGCCCAAGGCGGAGATGCGGCGCTCCAGCGCGGCTCGCCCCCCTTCCACGGCATCGGCATGGGCGCGGGCCTTGGTCTCATTGTCCAACAAGCCGGGCATCACCACCTCCACCTCGTGGATCACGGTGACCTGTCCGTTCGTCCACCGCGCGAGCTGGTGGGCCATAAAAAGCACGTCGTCCGCGTACGGCGAACCGTCCGCCAATGCCACGATCCGCAATTCGGCCATGCGCCAAAGTTATCCGGATCATGCAGCCCGAAGCTGACGGGCATCAGCGGCCGGGATACAGCCTGCCATCGAATATCTTCGCCTGTGATGACGCACCTTCCGCCCCTGATCTCGGACCTGTGCCTGATCTTGGGCGTGGCGGCCATTGTCACCCTGATCTTCAAGAAGCTCCGGCAGCCGCTGGTACTGGGCTATGTGGTGGCTGGGCTGCTGGTGGGCCCGCACACACCGCTCCTGCCCTCGGTGGTGGACGCCGCCAACATCCAGACGTGGAGCGAGATCGGCGTGATCTTCCTGCTCTTCGCACTGGGTCTGGAATTCAGTTTCCGCAAGCTGGCCAAGGTGGGCGGCACCGCCAGTGTGACCGCGGTGGTGGAGGCCGTGGGCATGCTGCTGCTGGGCTACTTCACCGGGCGGCTGATGGGCTGGAATACCATGGACAGCCTTTTCCTGGGGGGCATCCTCTCGGTGAGCAGCACCACCATCATCATCCGGGCCTTCGAGGAGCTGGGGCTGAAAACGCAGGGCTTCGCCGTGCTGGTCTTCGGCGTGCTGGTGGTGGAGGACCTGGTGGCCATCCTGCTGATGGTATTGCTGAGCACGGTGGCCGTGAGCCAGCAGTTCAGCGGCACCGAGCTGCTGTTCGCGCTGGGCAAGCTGGGCTTCTTCCTGGTGATCTGGTTCGTGGGCGGCATCCTGCTGATCCCCACCTTCCTGAACAAGGTGCGCAAGCTGATGAACGACGAGATGCTGCTGGTGGTGGCCATCGCCCTGTGCCTGGGCATGGTCTACCTGGCGGCGCAGGCGGGCTTCAGCTCGGCGCTGGGGGCGTTCATCATGGGCTCGCTGCTGGCGGAGACGGTCATGGCCGAGAAGATCGAGCACCAGATCAAGCCGGTGAAGGACCTGTTCGCAGCGGTGTTCTTCGTCTCGGTGGGCATGCTCATCGATCCGAAAGCGCTCCTGGAGCACTGGGTGCCGGTGTTGGTGATCTCCGCCGTGACCATCGTGGGAAAATTGGTGACCACCAGCGCGGGGGCCCTGCTGGCCGGGCAGCCCATGAAGCGCTCCATCCAGGCGGGCATGAGCCTGGCGCAGATCGGCGAGTTCTCATTCATCATCGCCACGCTCGGCCTGTCGTTGGGGGTGACGAGCGGCTTCCTCTACCCCATCGCCGTGGCGGTATCTGCGGTGACCACCTTCACCACCCCGTACATGATCAGCTTATCCGGGCCCTTCGCCGAGCGCCTGATCAAGCTGGTCCCCCACCGGGTGATGCAGGCTTTGGACCGATACAGCCAGCAGACCGAACGGGCCACCGTGGTGAGCGAATGGCGGGTGCTGCTGCGGGCCTACATGGTGAACCTGATCCTCTGGGGCACCTGCTCTCTGGCCGTGATCCTGCTGGGCAGCCGCGTGCTGGAACGGTGGTTCGGTGATGGTATCGGCTGGTTCGACGGCCGGCTGCTCGCCGGGTTCGCCACGCTGGTGCTGCTGCTGCCCTTCATCTGGGCCATGTCGTTCCGCCGCATCCGGGCCGATGCCTACCGCCACCTGTGGCTGAACAAGCGCACCCTGCGCGGCCCGCTGGTGGCCCTGGAGGTGGGACGCATCGCAGCGGCCATCCTCGTGCTCACCGTTCTGGTGGCCCGGTTCTTCCAGACCAACGTGGCACTGTTCGCCGCGTTGGTGTTCATCGGCATTTCGGCCTACATCTTCCGCCGGCGCCTGCAGCGGTTCTACCAGCGGGTGGAGCAGCGCTTCCTGCTGAACCTCACCCAGCGCGAAACATCCCGCGAACGGCCCAGCCTCACACCCTGGGACATGCACCTGGCCGAGGTGGAGCTGCCCGCCGGGTCCGTGGCCATGGGCCGCAGTCTGCAGGAACTGGCACTGCGGGAGCGCTATGGGGTGAACATCGCCCTGATCGAACGGGGCGACCGCACGATCCCGGTGCCCGCCCGGGATGAGCGCCTGCTGCCCGGCGACAACCTGGTGCTGATCGGCACGGACGAACAGCTGGTGAAGGTGAACAATGAGCTGGCCACCACGCTGCCCGAGAACGGCACGGACGAACTGGACAAGGAGGACCTCCGCGTGCGGAAGTACCGCATCCCGCCGCGGTCGCCATTGATCGGCCGCACCATCCGGGAGAGCGGCATCCGCGAGGAGGGCCACGCCCTGGTGACCGGCATCGAGCGCGGCGAACAGCGGATCCCCAACCCGGAAAGCACCGTGGTGCTGCAACAGGGCGACCTGCTTTGGCTGGTGGGCAACAGCAGCCGGCTGCAGGAGTTCATGGCCGACGGCAAGGGCATGATCGAGTAACCCCGGATGCAAGGCGGGCCCGGTACGCCAGCAGCGCCCCCCTTCACGGCTGGCGGCAGGTGCGGCGTTCCCCGCAGCACCCACGCGTGGGCCGCCGCATTGTGCGCGCCGTGGCGAGGATGTGTTTCCGGGGCGGCTGTCGGATCGCGGTCGCCCACGCACAGCGGCGCAGGTCAGGTGGTGGCCGCGTCGCCGCCCGCGTCAATTGATCACCAACTTTGCGGCATGTTCATTCCCGCGAACGATCCCGCGCTGCGGTCATGGGTGCCCGTACCTGCCGACAGCGATTTCCCCATCCAGAACCTTCCCTTCGGCATCGGCAGCTGGAACGGCGAGCCGCCGGTGCCGGTGAGCCGCATCGGCGACCGGGTGGTGGACCTGAGCGTGCTGGCGGAGGCCGGCCTGCTCGATGGCACCGGCATCCCACGGGCGGCCTTCGAAGCCCCGCACCTGAACGAGGTGATGCGGGGTGGCAAGACGGCGGTGCGCGCCTTGCGCCAACGCCTCAGTGAACTCCTGCAGGCCGACACACCCGATCTGCGCGACAACAGCGACCTGCGCGAGGACGCCCTGCTGCCTGCGGACCAGGTGGTCATGCACCTGCCCGTGAGCGTGGGCGACTACACCGACTTCTACAGCAGCCGCGAGCATGCGACCAACGTGGGCACCATGTTCCGCGACCCCAAGAACGCGCTGCTGCCGAACTGGCTGCATCTGCCCGTGGGCTACCATGGCCGGGCCTCGTCCATCATCCCCAGCGGCACGCCCATCCACCGGCCGTTGGGCCAGCGCCGCCCCGACCCCGACCAGCCGCCGGTGTTCGGCCCCACCGTGCAGCTCGACTTCGAACTGGAGGTGGCCTTCATCACCTTCGACGGCAAGCCCCTGGGGCAGCGCATCCGCACCACGGAGGCCGCCGACCACATCTTCGGCCTGGTGCTCTTCAACGACTGGAGCGCGCGCGACATCCAGGCCTGGGAGTACGTACCCCTGGGCCCCTTCCTGGCCAAGAACTTCGCCAGCAGCATCAGCCCCTGGGTGGTGACCCTTGATGCGCTGGAGCCCTTCCGCACCGCGGGTCCCCCGCAGGACCCTGCGCCCCTGCCCTACCTGGAGACCACGGGCGAACAGGCCTTCGACATCGCGTTGGAGGTGGGCATCGCTCCCGCCGGAGGGGAAGAGACGGTGGTGTGCCGCAGCAACTTCAAGCACCTGTACTGGAGCATGGCCCAGCAGCTGGCCCACCACACCGTGAACGGCTGCAATGTGCGCTGCGGCGACATGATGGCCAGCGGCACCATCAGCGGCCCCACACCCGACAGTTACGGCAGCATGCTGGAGCTTACCTGGCGCGGCACCAAACCGCTGCGCCTGTCCGATGGTTCGGAACGCCGGTTCATCCTCGACGGCGACACCGTGGTGATGCGCGGCCACTGCGCGAAGAACGGTGTGCGCGTGGGCTTCGGCGAGGTGCGCAGCACGGTCCTTCCACCGCACCCGTAGCACGCACGCTGCATAACTTTGGACAGCGGACGTGGACGGTCCGCCCCTCATGATCATGCGGAGGCCCGCATGGCCCTGCGGGTTCCTTCCACAGCACATGGACAAAGGCAATCAGCAAGGCGCGGTCACCGTTCCGGAGGCCGCTCCCGCATCTCCGGTGGTGATCGATCAGGAGGCCGAGCGCGCGGAGATCCTGCGCCGTTACCGCGGTCTGTTGCGCAGCATCCGGGGGGAACGCAAACCGGAGGACACGCGCCTGATCCGCAAGGCATTCAACCTTGCCGTGGAAGCCCACAAGGACCAGCGGCGCAAGAGCGGCGAGCCGTACATCTACCACCCCATCGCGGTGGCGCGGATCTGCACCGAGGAGATCGGGCTGGGCACCACCAGTGTGGTGGCCGCGCTGCTGCATGACACCGTGGAGGACACCGACCTGACGCTGGAGGAGGTGCGCGACATCTTCGGTCCGCGGGTGGCCACCATCATCGATGGCCTCACCAAGATCAGCGGCATCCACATCAACACGGACAGCAGCATCCAGGCCGAGAACTTCCGCAAGGTGCTGCTCACCCTGTCCGAGGATGTGCGTGTGATCCTGATCAAGCTGGCCGACCGGCTGCACAACATGCGCACGCTGGACAACATGCCGCGCGACAAGCAGTTGAAGATCGCCAGCGAAACGATGTTCCTCTATGCCCCGCTGGCGCACCGCCTGGGGCTGTACAGCATCAAGAGCGAGCTGGAGGACCACGCCCTGCGGTTCAAGGAGCCGGAGGTCTTCAACGAGATCAAGCAGAAGCTCCAGAAGGGAGAGGCCGTACGGAAGCGCTTCATCCGCCACTTCACCCTGCCCATCAAGCGGGCCCTTCAGCAGGAAGGGCTCAAGTTCGAGATCAAGGGGCGCACCAAAAGCATCCACAGCATCTACAACAAGATGCAGAAGAAGGGCGTGCCCTTCGAGGAGGTGTACGACCTGTTCGCCATCCGGATCATCATCGAAACGCGTCCCGAGCTGGAGAAGGCCGATTGCTGGAAGGTGTACAGCATCGTCACGGACCACTACCAGCCCAGCCCGGACCGCCTGCGCGACTGGATCAGCCTGCCCAAGGCCAACGGGTACGAGAGCCTGCACACCACCGTGATGAGCCCGGGCGGCCGCTGGGTGGAGGTGCAGATCCGCAGCCGGCGCATGGACGACATCGCGGAGCGGGGCCTGGCCGCGCACTACCGCTACAAGGGCAGCAACGGAGAAGCATCCGCGCTGGACCTCTGGCTGGACCGCATCCGCGAGGCACTGGAGGACACGGGCACCAATGCCGTGGACTTCGTGGACGATTTCAAGCTGAACCTGTTCAGTGATGAGATCGTGGTGTTCACGCCGCAGGGCGAGATGCGGAATCTGCCCGCCGGCGCCACCGCGCTCGATTTCGCGTTCGACATCCACACGCAGGTGGGCCGCCACTGCATCGGCGCCAAGGTGAACCACAACCTGGTGGCGCTGAGCCATGTGCTCAACAACGGCGATCAGGTGGAGATCATCACCAGCCGCAAGCAGTTGCCCAAGGAGGAATGGCTCCACTTCGTGGTCACCAGCAAAGCGCGCCACCGCATCAAGCAGGCGCTGCGCGAACAGAAACAGAAGCTGGCGCGGGTGGGGCGCGAGACCGTGCTCGACCAACTGAAGAAGTGGGGGGCCCGCCCCAACCAACGCTCGCTGGGCCAGCTGGCGGAGCACTTCAAGGCCCCCACGGTGATGGACCTTTACTACCAGGTGGCCCGGGGGCGTATCGACCTCTCCAAGCTGGACGGCGTGCAGATGAAAGGCGGCCGGCTCATCCTGCCCAAGCGCTCCGCGGACCCCTCCGAGCGCACGATCCATGAGGTGATCGCCGAGATCCGGCGGCGGCCCGAGGGCGCCCTGCTGATCGGCGACGACGTGCAGCACATCAAATACGACCTGAGCGATTGCTGCAAGCCCATCTCCGGCGACGACGTGTTCGGCTTCGTCGAGGACGACGGCAGCATCAAGATCCACCGCGTGAACTGTCCGCAGGCCATCAAGCTCATGGGCAGCATGGCCTCCCGCAACATCAAGGCCCGGTGGAAAGGCCGCGATGACGGGGAGTTCCAGGCGGGGATCCGCTTCAAGGGACTGGACGATGTGGGCCTGGTGAACAAGATCACCACCATCATCAGCCATGACCACAACGTGAACATGCGGTCCATCAGCTTCGAAAGCCACGACGGGGTGTTCGAGGGCAAGGTGATGGCCTACGTGCGCGACACGGACCACCTGCAGGCGCTCATCGAAAAGCTCAAGCGCGTGCGGGGCGTGCGCAGCGTGGAGCGGGTGTGAAACGCCGTGCGCCGCATGGGTGGAGGGATTACCTTTGTGACATGGCCCGATCGGAGAAGCAGGACAGTGTGCACCGCATCTTCACGGAATACCTGGAAAGCCGGGGGCACCGCAAAACACCCGAGCGCTTCGCCATCCTCACCGAGGTGTACGCCCAGGAGGGGCACTTCGACATCGAGCGGCTGTATGGCCGCATGAAATCGAAGAACTACCGCGTGAGCCGTGCCACCCTCTACAACACGATGGACCTGTTGATCGAGTGCGACTTGGTGCGCAAGCATCGGTTCGCCGGCAACCAGGCCCAGTACGAACGCGCACACGCCTGCCGCCAGCACGACCATCTGATCTGCGACCAATGCGGTGAGGTACAGGAATTCTGCGACCCCCGGATCCAGCAGATCCGCAAGACCGTGGGCGAAGTGATGGGCTTCCAGGTCCATGACCATGCCCTGCACATCCACGGGCTGTGCCACAACTGCCAAGAAAAAAGCCAACGACCATGACGGTGACCGAACGCCCCGCCTTCGACCTGGTGGTATCCGAAGAGAAGGGATGCCGTGTGTTCCACATGAAGGGCCGGCTCATGGACCAGCAGCAGGCCGACCGCCTCATGCAGGCCTTGGACGCCGAACTCTCCTCCGGTCACCGCTCGGTGATCCTGGACATGTCCGAGCTCCAGTACATGAACAGCACGGGGCTGAACATCCTGATCAATGTGCTCACCCGCACGCGCAACGCCGGTGGCGACACCCTGATCGCCGGCATGAGCCAGAGCGTGCGCCAGCTCTTTGTGGTGACCAAGCTCGATTCGATCTTCATCATCACGGCCGACGTGGCCGAGGCCGTGGCACGGCTTTCCGCCTGATCCCGCCCATCGGATGGCTGCACAGATGGACGTGCTCTTGGGCGCCCAGTGGGGCGACGAGGGCAAAGGGAAGGTGGTGGATGTGATCGCCCCCGGGTACCAAGTGATCGCCCGCTTCCAGGGTGGGCCCAACGCGGGCCACACATTGATCTTCGAGGGGCGCAAGCATGTGCTCCACACCATTCCCAGCGGCGTGTTCCGCGAAGGCACCATCAATCTGGTGGGCAACGGCGTGGTGATCGACCCCGTGGTGTTCGTGAAGGAAGTGGCCGCACTGGAGGCCGTGGGCGTCGATGTGCGCCGCACGCTGCTGATCTCGCGCCGCGCCCACCTGATCCTCCCCACCCACCGCGCGCTCGACGCCGCGAGCGAGGCCGAGAAGGGCCGCGAACGCATTGGCAGCACCCTCAAGGGCATCGGCCCCACTTACATGGACAAGACGGGCCGCAATGGCCTGCGGGTGGGCGACCTCGAAGGGAACGATCCCAAGGGCCGCATCCAAGCCCTGGTGGCCAAGCACGAACGGCTGTTGTCCCACCACGATCCGGTGATGGACCACCGTGCGCTGATGGGCGAGTGGTACGCGGCGGTGGAACAGCTGCGGTCCATGCAACTGGTGGACAGTGAGCATTACCTGGACGAGGCCCTGCGCAGCGGCAAACGTGTACTGGCCGAGGGCGCCCAGGGCACCCTGCTCGATATCGACTTCGGCACGTACCCGTACGTGACCAGCAGCAACACCATCAGTGCCGGGGCCTGCACGGGCCTGGGCGTGGCACCGGGCCGCATCGGCCGGGTGATCGGCATCTTCAAGGCCTACTGCACCCGGGTGGGCAGCGGCCCCTTCCCCACCGAACTGTTCGACGCCACCGGCGACCATCTGCGCGAGGCGGGCCACGAGTTCGGCAGCACCACCGGCCGGCCGCGGCGCTGCGGCTGGCTGGACCTGCCCGCCCTGCAATACGCCGTGATGGTCAACGGCGTGACCGAACTGGCCATGATGAAGGCCGATGTGCTCAATGGCATGGACACGGTGCGGATATGCACGGGCTACCGCCTGGCCGACGGCACCATGACCCAGCGCCTGCCCTACGACCTGGCGCAAGGTGTGGAACCGGTGTACGCAGAGATGCCCGGATGGGGCGCTGTGGGCGATGATGCTCCGCTCCCTGCAGGCCTGCAGGCGTACATCGCACGCATTGAAGCCTTCGTGGGCGTGCCCATCACCATCGTATCCCTCGGGCCCGACCGTGCCCAGACCCGCATCCGCGAGGCCGCCATCGCCTGACGTGGCCCATGGGGCGCCAGCGTCACCACCGGACCGACCCTGCGCCCGCCGCGCTGCCCCCCGCCTTCCGCCAGCGCATGGAGCGGCAACTGGGCGGCGAATGGCCCAGCCTGGAGCGGGCGTTGAACACGCCCACGCCCACGAGTGTCCGATACAATCCGGCCAAGCTGAAGGACCATCCGGGCACGCCCGTGCCGTGGTGCGCCACCGGCCGGTACTTGAGCGAACGGCCGATCTTCACCCTCGACCCGCTGCTGCACGCCGGGGCGATCTATGTGCAGGAAGCCGCATCCATGCTCCTGGAACAGGCCGTGCTGGCCAGCGGTGCGATGGACAGGCCGCTGACCGCCCTGGACCTGTGTGCCGCGCCCGGTGGCAAGACCACCCACCTCCGGAGCCTGCTGCATCCGGAGGCCCTGCTGGTGGCGAACGAAATGGTGGCCCAGCGGCGGCCTGTGCTGTGCGAGAACGTGTGGAAATGGGGCCTCCCCAATGTGGTCGTGACCGGCTCGCCCGCCGAGGACTTCGCGGCGCTGCCCGGGTTCTTCGACCTGGTCCTGGTCGATGCACCGTGTTCCGGGGAAGGCATGTTCCGCAAGGATGCTTTCGCCCGCGCCCAATGGACGTCCGGCCTCGTGGAGCAATGCGCCCGCATGCAGCGCGAGATCCTGGCCCATGCATGGACCTGCCTGGCCCCCGGCGGCACCCTGATCTACAGCACCTGCACGTGGTCGCCCGATGAGGACGAGGCCCAATTGCAGCCCCTGCTGCGGGCCGGCGCCGTGCCCCTGCCGCTGCCCATCGACCCGGCATGGGGCCCCGTGGCCGTTGATGGATCGACCGGAGCCGCATGGCGTGCCTATCCGCACCGCGTGCAGGGCGAGGGCTTCTTCCTGGCCGCATTGCGCAAACCCGGCGAACGTCCTTCAGCGCCCCCGGCACGCCGCCACGCCCCCACCTCCCTTCCCCCGGGAGCGGCCGCTTGGAGCAGGGTGCATGAACTGCATCTGACCACCGTGAACGACACCGGTCACGTGGTGCATGGGCACCATGCGGAGCGGCTCCGGGAATTGAGCACCGCCGTGCAGGTCGTGGCCCCCGGAACGCCGATGACCGTGATCAAGGGTGGCACGGTGCGCCCACATCCCGCGTGGGCCTTGAGCATGGACATGGATCCATCGGCCTTCCGCCAGGTGGACGTGGACAAGGCACAGGCCCTGGCCTACCTCCGTGGTGAGACCCTCCGTTCCGCCGACGCGCACGGCACCGCCCTGCTCATGCATGCCGGTATGCCCATCGGCTGGCTGCACGGTGCCGGCAACCGCTGGAACAACCCCTGGCCGCACCCGTGGCGCATTCGCATGCGGGGCCAATAAGGGGTGCCCGTAACTTCGCATGGCCCGGTCCCCCTGCCAGCGCGGCCGGTGCAGACGATGCTGAACGCCCTCCTGGACCTTTTCGAACGGCATCGCCACGGCATCTTCGGTACGGTGATCGTCCACGCGATCTTCTTCATCGCCTTCACGGCTTGGACCATCCGGACCGTGCCCTTGGACCAGGCCGATGAGATGCGGATGGAGATGGAGTTGGTGATGGAGCCCGAGCCGCAGGAGCAGCTCGAACCCGACGAGTCGGAACCGAGCGTCGCCGCGTTCGGCGGGAGGGTGACGAATGCCACCAGCAACATCACCGGACAGAGCGGCCGAGCCACCACCTTCTCCGAACGGCGATTGGCCGAACGGGTGGAACAGGACCTCGCCGAGTTCGAGCGGCAGGAGTTCGAACGGTTGGCCGAGGAGCGTCGTGAGCGGGGCGAAGAGATCGTGATGCCCGAGCTGGACCCCAGCAAGTGGAACAAGGAGCTCTATATGGACCGGGCCGCCGAACCCGTGAAGGTGGAAGGTGCCACCACGGTATGGCACACGCTGGAGGGCCGCCACCGTGAGCACGATGTGCCGGGCTACCGCTGCCTGCGTGATGGACGTGTGGCCGTGCGCGTGAGCGTGGGCCGCGATGGGCGGGTGTTGAAGGCCACCTTGGACCCTGCGCAGAGCGCCCAAGTGGACGATTGCATGGAGGAGCAGGCGCTGCGTTCGGCCCTGCGCGCCCGGTTCAGTTCCAGCCCCACGGCACGCGACCCGCAGGAAGGCACGGTATTCTTCCTGTTCGTGCGGCAGTGAGCCCGGTCAGTTGAAGTGGCGGTCGTTCCACGCCTCCGTGCTGAACTGGCCGAAGAACGCCAGCCAGCCGAATACGGTGAAGCTGGCCATCACCAGCGTGCACCAGGCCCAGAAGCCGATGCGGGCCGCACTGAGGAAGCCAGCGTCCGGTGCGGCGCCGATCCATGCGGCGGGGACCAGCAGCGTGAGCACCAAGGCCAATAGCACCACGGTGGCGGACAGATGGAGCGCGGAGCGGAACGGCCAGCCCAGCACCACCCGCAGGGGCGAGAGGTCATGCCCCCATTTGTGCACGAGATAGTAGCGCCCCTCGCCCAACGGCACGAACAGCAGGGGGTCCACCTCGGTGTCGCACAGCTTGAAGCGGCTGGCCGGGGCCATGATCTTGTAGCTCCGCACCGGCCCTTCGGCGTGGCGCTCCAGTTCACGGATGGCATGGATGGCCTGCAGGGGGATCTCTCCCTTGAACAGCCCCGCGTCCAGGAAACGCAGTCGGAACTTCACACAGGTACGGCGGATGGTCTCCTCCGAGAAGACGCGGTGCGGATCGAAGGCGCGCAGGCGCGCAGGCGTCGACCCACGGGAGCTCAGCACCATGGCCCGCAGCACGTCGTCGCGGCGTTGCTCCTCGGCGAACAGCGTGTGGACATCATCCACCAGGCGTTGGGAGCCGAGCAGCAGGCCCGCCAACCGTTGTTGCTGCACTTTCGGGTCCATGGTCGTACGGCTGATCACCCTTCACTGCGGGCCGCCAGGCTGAGATCGGAAATGTGTTCAGCGTCCGCCGGGTCAGGGGCACCCAGTCCACGCGGAGCATCCACGGCGCGGGTGGACACCACCGTGCGGTTGGGCGGCAGCAGCCGGCAATGGGCGCGCACGTCGAGCGGCTCGCGGAAGCTGCCCATCTCCACAACGGCGGTCCACACCCCATCGTAGGGTACCACGAAGCGCACCGGGGACTCCTCGAAGCGCCCCCCGTGGTAGGAATGCGTGCGGCCTTGCCGATAGGCCTTCAGCTGCTTGCCGGTCATGAACTTCACCTTGGTCGGCCGATCGATCTCCACTTCGATTATCTCGTCCTTCTTGGCCTCGTACGTCTTGTACTGGAACTTCATGGGGCGTGTGGATCTTACCTCCCTCCAAATATAGCACGGCCTACAAACGGACGCTCAGGACGGGGAAGGCGGTGCGGTTCACGATATCCTCGGTAAGGCTGCCGTTCACCATTTGGAAGAAACCGGTGCGGCCATGGGTGATCATGGCGATCAGATCGGCATCCACGCCCTGGGCAAAGCGCAGGATGCCTTCCTCCACGCTGAGCTCGTTGTAGATGGTGGCGGTGAATCGCTCCAGGCCGAAGCGTTGCACGAAGGCGTCCATGGCGCGGTGCACATCATCACTGCGGGCGAAGATTTGCGGGGTGCAGACCTTCACCAGATGCAGGCGCACATCAAAGACATCGAGCAGCACGCGCAGGGCGTTGAAGCGCTCCACATCCTCCGGCGCAAAGGTGGAAGCGAATACCACGTCACGCGGGGCGAACTGGGCAATGGGCGCCTTCACCACCAGTACGGGCATGGGTGCCAGGCGCACCACCCGCTGCGTGTTGGAGCCGATGATCCCCTTCAGCCCAGTGGCGCCGTGGCTGCCCATCACGATCAGGTCGACGCTGGCGAGATGCGGGTTGCGGAACATGTCCTTGAGCGAGATCTCCCGCAGCAGGAACTTCCGCAGGGGGATGTCCTGCACGAAGGCCAGCTCGGCCACGCGGTCGAACTGCACCTCGATCTCGGCCCGTTGACGCATGTTCTCCGCACCGGCTCCATGCAGCGGTTCATACACATGCACCAGGTCGATGCTGGCACCCGTGCGACGAGCGATGTCGGCCGCGACCCGCAGTGCGTCCATGGCACAGTCGGAAAAATCGTAGGGAACGAGCAGGGTGCGGATCTCCTTCGACGGCATGGTCCGTGAAAGTAGCCACCGCGCCTCCCGGGTCCAAGCACATTCATCAGCCGATCGCGGAACGGCCGCTCCCGGCGGAGGTCCGCATAGCCATCTATGAGGGCGGGTCACTACATTGGGCCACCGGCATGAGCGAGCTATTGACGCCCATCCAGATCGCGGCCACCGAGACCACCCCATCGGTGGAATGGCTGCCCCGGCAAGGGCGGCTGACGATCCGCGGGTGCTCCATCCCGGAGAACGCCGACCGGTTCTACCTCCCGCTGTACGACCGCCTGGCCGAGTACGGTGGCCATGCCGCGCAGCGGACCCTGGTGCACGTGCATCTGGAGTACTTCAACTCCAGCTCGGCCAAGTACCTGCTCGAATTGTTCAAGCTGCTGGAGGATCTCCACGCCACCGGCCGCACCAAGGTGGCGATCGAATGGCTGCACGAGCCGGACGACCTGGACATGGAAGAGGCCGGTCGCGACTTCAAGGCGTTGCTGGAGGTGCCGGTGAAGTTGGTGGCGCTGTGAGTGGTGCCGGGTCGGGATCAATCGCCGAACGTCCGCATCCAAGCGCCCGATGAGATGGGCAGGCCGTCCTTGAAGTAGACCACCTCGCCCCAGGGATGGCTGACGCGGCGCCACACCGCACGCTGACCATCGACCACCTTGACGCGTTCCAGCACGATGGCCCGGCCCTCACGGAGGGTGCGCTCGGTCATGCCATCGGGGATCAATTCCGGTTCGGGTGCGGGCGTGCGGTCCACCACGGGAGCAGGGGTCGGGGTGCGGACCACCGGCGGCACTTCCTGACGCAGAGCGGGACGGGGTACGGGCGCCTCTTCCATCCGAGCGGGCCCGGGGGCAGGCTGCACAGGCGGCGGCGCATCCGCCTCGGGCCCCACCGCAGGCTGAGGCTGGGGATCCGGTATCGGAACGGGCTCCGGTACCGCGTTCAGGGCCGCCAGACTGTCGCGCCGGGCGATCAAGGCGCGCAAGTCATCGATCTTCACCTTGGGATACACGTTGAGCGGGCGCATGGCGCGGGCCTGTTCATAGCGGGCCATGGCCTCCTCGTACCGCTTCTGGCGGAAGCTCTCCTCCGCCGAGGCCATCGCCTGTTGGAACTGCGTGTCCTGCGCGGCCTCCGATTCTTCCTGACGGGCCAGGCGCGCGCGCTCCTTGGCGCTGAGCCGGGCGAACCCCTCGGTAAGCTCATCCTGCGCCCACGTAACGGAGACGCTGAGCAGCAGGAGGAAAAGGAGGATGGCACGGCTCATGGAGCGGGCGCACTCTCCATGTCCGGATGATGCGCGGACGTTCTACGCACCTGCACGCCCGGGGGTTCCCATCGCTCCCCGCCTAACTTTCGCCACCTTGGAGGGCGTACCGATCACCACCTCCGCATCGTTCCCACTCGAAATGCTTCTGCCCATGCGCCGCATTCCATACGTGTCCGCCCTGTTCATGTTCGCCCTGAGCGCCTGCAGCGATGACCCGCGTACCACCCCGGAGTACCAGCAACTGACCGACGATGCCCGACGTGCAGAGGCCCGGGCCGCCGAGCGCGACTCGGTGATCAACGAGCTGTTCGGCACCTTCAACCGCATCAGTGAGAACCTGCGCGCCATCAGCGCCCAACAGGGCCAGCTGAGCACCCCCGTGGGCGGCGTGGAGGACGGCCAAGGCATGGAAGAGCGCATCATGGCCGACATCGGCCGCATCGACGAGTTGATGAAGGAGAACCGCGAACTGATCGCCCGCATGCGGCGCCAGGCGTCGGCCTCCTCCTCCAAAATGAGCGAGGTGGAGAAGGCCCTGCTCGGCATGGAGGAGAGCATGCGCGAGAAGGACGAGGAGATCGCCGGTCTGAAGGAGGAGTTGTCCAGCACCAACAGTTCGCTGGCCACGCTGATCGCCATGTACCGCGACAAGGCCCAGCTGAGCACGGCCCAGGCCGAGGAGCTCAACACGGCGTGGTACGTGGTGGGCTCCGCGAAGGAGCTGCGCGATGAGGGCATTCTGACGAAGGAAGGTGGTGTGGCCGGCATCGGCGGTGTGCGCCGCCTGAACACCGCGGACCTGCCCAAGGAGCGCTTCACCCGGGTGGACGTGACGCGCTTCCAAAGCCTGCCCCTGCTGGCCAAGAAGGCGAAGCTGGTGACCAGCCACCCCGACGGCAGCTATCGCTTGGACACCACCACGGACCAGCTGGTGATCACCGACCCGCAGGCGTTCTGGAGCATCTCGAGGTACCTGGTGGTGGTGATCGATTGACCGGCTTCCACCCACCGCAAGCAGAAGGGGCGCCACTGGCGCCCCTTCCAATTGCATGGCGATATGGGATCAGCGGCGCGTGGGCTGCTTTTCGGGGCTTGCGCGGCTGTCCCGCTCGCGGGGCGTGGTGGTGGAGGGAGCGCCCACACCATCCGGACGCGCACGGTCCACGCCGGGACGCTGAGCCCGCTTGTTGATGGGTTGCAGGGTGCACTTGCAGGGGTCCACCAGGCACTCCCACTCGCCGGTGCT
>CAYXKE010000011.1:0-17791 GCA_964464935.1 uncultured Chryseobacterium sp. | reverse complement strand
TGGGTTGCAGGGTGCACTTGCAGGGGTCCACCAGGCACTCCCACTCGCCGGTGCTGCGGGCGCGCTCCAGCACGCGCAACTGCTCCTTGTCCAGCGTGGACTCATACTTCTTCAGCTCAGCGGCGATCAGCTCGTCCACATGGGCCTGCGCCTTGGCCAGCTGGGCAAGTGCCCGCTCCATATCGGGGCCCATGCTGTTCAGTCGGTCAATGATGGCGGCCTCCTCCTTCTTGCTGAGATACAGCACGTCCGTATAGGCCTCCGCGATGCGCTGCATCCGCATCTTCGACTCATCGACAAGGCCTGCAGCTGCACGCGCAGCGGAAGAGGAGGCGCCATCACGGCTCGCAGCCTTGCCTTGGTCGGACCGCGAACTGATGCTGGTCTGGCCCATCATGGAAACGGAAAGCACAATAGCGCCTATGGTGAGGATCGAACGCATTCTCATCGGTTGGTTGTTGGGTAGGGAGCGCCCAAGTTAGGTATCCCAAGGCCTCACGGCGCGTTGCTCCGCGGCGGAAGCTTCGTGGGCGCATTCTGACGGGGCGTGTCGGGTGCTGCTGCCGGCGTGGGCATGGCGGGCGGCGGTGCATCCGGACAATGCCCCCGCACCAACTCCTCCACCTCAGGGCCGTACTGGGCGGTGAAGCCCAAGGTGAGCGCCTGACGAAAATGACCGCAAGCCTTCGCGGTATCGCCCCGATCGAGCGCAATGAGCCCGAGGTTGCGCGGCACATGCGGGTTCTCCGGCCGCTTGCGCCCGGCCAGGGCGATGGCCTTCAGGCCCTTGTCCGTACGCCCCAGCTTGTGCAGGGCGAAACCCTTGTTGTTGAACGCGAAGCTGTAGTTGGGGTCGAGCTTGATGGCCCGCTCAAAGTCCGCCAGTGCTTCCTCCCATCGCCCGGTGCGGGCATACAGTTCATAGCCCCGGCTGTTCCACGCCACGGGATCACGGGGTGCAAGGGCCACGGCGCGATCCAGATCGATCCGCGCGGCGGCCGTGTCGCCCAGAGCGGCGAGGCATCCGCCGCGTTCCCGCAGGGCCGCTGCATCATCGGGCGTGCCACGCAGCACTTCATCGAGCAACGCCTTCGCATCCGCCCATTGCCCTTTGCGCTTGAGCCACTCGGCCGTACGACGCCGGGCCTCGGCACCGTGGGCTCCTTCAAAGGCCTGTGCGAACCAGTGTCGCGCGCTGTCACCATGGCCCAGGGCCGCCAAGGCGATCCCGATCTGCACATGGGCCAGATCGAGGGTATCCCCTTTCACGTATGGGAGTCCCGTGGTGGCATCGTGCAAGGCTTTCTCGTGGTATCCCAAGCGGTTCTGCCCCACGGAACGCAACACCAGGAAGCGCTGCTCTCCCCCACCGGCCACCATGCGCCCGCACAGGTTCACCGCCTTGTACGGGCGGCCCTTGGCGTAGGCCTCCTCCGCCTTGCGCCATACCGCGGCGGGGTCCGCAGCGACGAGCGATCCAACGAGATGGACGACGACCAGGAACAGTATCCCACGAAGCATGGCGCTAATGTACCGGAAGGCCCCATCGTAACTTCGCCTGTCCAGTCCTCCTGATGCGTACGGAGTATCCCGCCAAAGTGCTGCTCGCCTGGGCCGAGGCCATCAAGGGCCATGCAGGCTTGCGCGATTGGCTCATGACGAACGGGTACCCGGAGCTGGGCATCTTCACCTCGGCTCTCCGCAATGATCCCCGTTCACGGAAATGGCTGATGGACAATGGGCACCCGCATCTGCTGGCCCTGATCGAAGGGGCGGAAGGCAAGCAAGCGGCCCTGGACTGGCTGGCGCGCAATGAGCTGCACACCCTCCGGCACATGGCCCTGGCAGGCGATGAGCCGGGTTCGATCCCTTGGTTGATGGAACGCGGGCAGCGCGAACTGGCGATGATCGCCATGCGCATCTACCACGTGAAGCGTGAGCTGGACGAGAAGTACAAGGACATCCACCACTACCCGCAGGCCTGATCCGGGCCACTGTCGGCTTCGCGCTTCCACGCCGCGAGGAGTCGCCCCAAAAGCACCACATCGATGGCGGCATGGGCCACCATGGGCCCGAGCACACCCGCGCGATCGGCCCACCAGCCAAGCCCGCACATGGCCAGGGCCAGCGTGGCGCCATAGACGAACAGGCGCCGGTCCCGGGGGTCCAGATAGCCGTGGCACGCAACGAAGAGCACGGCGGTCGGCACCACGCCGAGCCAGTGCTGTACGGCGCCACGGAAGAAGAGCTCCTCGCCCACCCCGGCGCAGATCGAGAGGAACAGGCGGTCGGGCAGGTGGCCCACCAGCGGGCCGAGGCGCTCCACGTACCGGGCGATGGCCGGACGCACGTACCGCGTGCTGGCCACCGCCCATGCGCCGAAGCCCATGAGCGTACCCACGGCGATCCCCGCCAGCACCGCGTGCCACCACGGGCCCACGCCGAACACCACCTGTGGCAGCGACCGGCCTTGGGCATGCACCAGCCACGCCCCGCCCCCGCCAAAGAGCAGCAGCGTGAGCAGCCCCAGTAGCACCAGGAACGTTCGGGCGGGAAGGACACCCATGGCGGCACAAAGGAGCGGATCCCGCGCGGAACGATTCTCTTTGCAGGGCCGGCCATCGAACGACCGGCGCCGACGCAGATGAAATTCAGTGTGAGTGAGATCACCGAGCTGGTGCGGGACCGCCGCAGCATCTCCCCGGAGAATTATACCGACCGCGTGGTGCATCGTGAGATCGTGGAACGGGTGGTGCAGAACGGTACTTGGGCGCCCACCCACGGCATGACCCAACCCTGGCGGTTCTTCGTCTTCACCGGTGCGGCCCGCCGACGCCTGGCCGACATGCTGGGCGGGGAATACCGGCGCTCGGTGCCTCCCGAGAAGTTCCTTCCCCGCAAGTTCGAGAAGCTCACCCAACGCCCCCTGAAGAGCAGCGTGGTGATCGCCATCGCCATGGTACGCGACCCGAACGGCAAGATCAGCGAGACGGACGAGCTGCTGGCGGTGGGTTGTGCGGTGCAGAACATGGCCCTCACCTGTGCCGCCTACGGCCTGGGCGCCTACTGGAGCACGCCGGGCGTGGCCACGGGCGAGGCGATGCGCCGTTTTCTGGGCCTGGGTGACGCCGATCGTGCGCTGGGACTATTCTACATGGGCTACCCCGCCGATGCCTGGCCCAAGGGCTATCGGAAGCCGTTGGACCAGGTGATGGTGTGGCACGACGAGTGACCGTTGCCGGATCGCCCGGGACCGGGTAGGCGCCCGCGGATATCTTCGGCACCCGGTGCAAGGACCATGTGTCGCACAAGCCAGCTTCTCCTGCTCCTTCTGGGCCTTGGGCCATTGGGGACGGCCATGGCCACGCCCCCCGTTCTGGAGCCCGACACCGTGCCGGCCGTGGTGGTCTATGGTGACCATCGGCTGCTGGAAACGGACGGCGTGCCCGACCCCGGAGAAGTGAAAGCGGTGATCGACTCGCTGGAGCGACTGCCCGCTCCGCCCGCCGAGCTACTGGACCACCTGCGGGCCTTGGAGCGGTTATGCCGCATGCGCCCGAACGAGCTGGAGGTGGTGATCGATTCGCTCTTCGGATCGGACGATGTGCCCTATGCGTTGATCAACGAGGTGAGCCGCATGATGGCCCGGGCACACACGGCCCCCATCGACGACGCGGTGGTGGACTGGTACGGCGGCCACCCCATCCCGGCCACCCATGTGTACGGCGAGTGGATCACCGATTCACCCAATGCGTACTCCATGGAACCACCCATGGGCGACAGCTTGGTGTTCCTGCGATTGGTCCGTCCGGAGCTGGCCTGTGGGGCCCACCTGGCCGTACGCGGTCCGGTCACCTCGCGGTTCGGACGTCGACATGGGCGTCCGCACAATGGCATCGACATCGCCAGCCGCACGGGCGAACCCGTCCACTGCATGTTCCCCGGGGTGGTGCGCTATGCCGGCAGCTACGGCAGTTACGGCCGGATCGTGGTGGTGCGCCACTGGAACGGTCTGGAGACCTTCTACGCCCACCTGCATCGGGTGCGTGTGCAAGTGGGCCAGGAGCTCGACCCCGGTGACGTGATCGGGCTGGCGGGCAGCACCGGCCGCAGCACCGGTCCACATCTGCATCTGGAGGTCCGTTTCAAGGGACAGCCCATCGACCCCTGTGTCTTCATGGACCCCACCACGGGTGAAGTGAAGCACGACATACTCGCACTTCGCCGAACGCGTTGGGGATACGCCGCCCTTCCCCCTGAAAGCCCACCGATCGCCAATGATCACCGCACCGAAAAGGCCCATTCCCACTGACGCCGCACGGGGCATCGCACCGGGGCGGGCGTTGCTGGTGCTGGGGCTCCTGCTGGTGCTGGCGCCCGCCATGGCCCAACGCGGTGTGGCCACCGTGGGCGTGCAATTGAAGCCGGTGATCCCTCTGAAGTTCTTCGACCCGCTCACCACCACGGAGATGCCTCATGTGAAGGGCTCACTGGAGCTCACCGGCGGCTTCTCCTTTGGCATGAACGTGCGCGTGGGCATCACCAACAGCGTGTCGCTGGAGACCGGCATCAGCCAGATCGTGCGGCGCTATCGCTTCGGCTTGCAGAACGACACGGCCGGCGTGGATGAAGAGGGGCTGGTGCGCTATGTGGGATACGAGATCCCCGTGATGGGGCTGGTGTACATCCGCCTGGGCGAACGCACGTGGATGAACTCGGCCCTGGGCTTCTCCTTCGACATGTACCCGAGCGATGTGCAACGCGACGTGCCCAGCGGCCGCGTTTACATCTTCCGACGCAACTGGGTGCAGACCGGCATCATCGGCAACATGGGCGTGGAATACCGCACGGAAAAGATCGGCACGTTCTATCTGGGCGCCACGTACCACCGGCCGTTCAACGACATGGCTGTGGCCGACGTGACCTACTACGGTCCGTGGTTCTATCCGTACGTGCGCCGTACCGATCTGGACGGCAGTTACCTCACCGTGGACCTGCGCTACTATTTCCACGAAGACCCCAACAAGGAGCGGCTGCGGATGCCCCAGCCGCGGTGATCACTGCTTCACCACGCGGTGCCAGGCACGCCCGTACGCGTTCTCCGCCACCACCATGTACGTGCCCCCGGCCAGGTGACCGAGGTCCACGAACAGGCGGCCGTCGGTGGGCATGCGGCCGGCATGGACCTCCATCACGGTGCTGCCGGTCATGTCCACCAGCCGCACCTGGGCGTGTGTTCCCGCCATGTGGCCGAACTCCATCATCACCAGCGAGCGCGCCGGGTTGGGGTACACCCCGGCCACCGTCGGCGCAGGGCGCACATCCACCCCCAGGGGAGTGCCCAGCACCTCGAACGACCAGGTACCCAATGGGGCGACGATGGGACGGACCTGCTGCTTGCCATCATTGGCCAGGCCTTCGAGGTAGTACCAGATGCGCGTGCCGGGCGGATGGGCCGGTATGCTGGCGCCCCACACGTGGTCGCCTTCGGGCACCATGTCCACCATGGCGTAGGCCTCCGTCGTATCGGCGGTCCAGTAAAGGCGGGCGGCGGCGATGCCACTGCGGTGGCGGAACCAGCCCTGCACGAGGTAGGGTGCTTCGGTCTCCTCGGTATCGGTGAGCGGTTGGTGTTTGATCAGCAGCGGACCATCGACACCAATGGCCTTGGTGATGCAGTGGATGGCGCCGCTCTGGCCGATGATGTTGGCGCCGCTGTTGTCGCAGTCGATGCCCACCACCTTGTAGCCCGGCATGTACTCCCGCCACAGCCGCAGGCCGATGGTGTCGTACTGCTCGCGGTACGTGGGCACCAGCACCAGCTTGTTCAGCAGAAGCGCGTTGGCGTAGGTCCGGTAGGACGAATTGGGCGGGTATGCGCCCCCGGTGGAGGGGACCATGGGGATGCGCTTGATGTGGTAGGGCGTTCCGAACGTGCTTACGTAGTTGTTCTGCACGTAGGCGATGTTCGCCTCCACCTGCGGGCCATCGCTCACGCCCAGCGGGAACTCACCCACCAGCAGCGTTTGCTCGTCCAACAGCTTCATGTGCATGTCGATGTGGTGGATCGCGTCATAGGGCAGCGTCTGCATCTTCACGTACGGCTCAACGCCCATCCACGTGTTCATCAGCGCGTCCACCTGTGCGGGCGTCTTATTGGTGATGTTGAAGTTGCCCTGCGGACCGTTCTCCTCGTCCACCAGCTTCGACGAGAACGCCGAACCGAAGCCATCGGCCATGAAATTGCCGCCCGTGTGCACGATGTCGTTCGGGCCCTGGGTGGTGCTGAACAGGGGGATGCCGAGGTGGTCGGCGATCACTTCACTGAGGGCATCATCAGCGGGACGCGGGCGGTTGTAGATCCAGTCCAGCAGCACCAGTGAATCGACCTCGTTGAGGTACATGGTCTCCGGCCCGTAGTCGCGGATCCAGATGCTGTTGGTGGAGGCCACCTTGAAGGTGATGCGTTCCAGGTCGGGCAGCGGCGGGCCTCCAGCGTTGTTGGCCAGCAGATAGTTGGTGACGTTCTGCACCGAATTGGTGCCCGAGGCGGCGCAATGGATCAGCACATCGGCCTCCTCCTTGGCATGCCGCACGATCTGCTTGAGGATGGCCGGGAAGTCGCGCCAGGTGATGCAGAGGGTGCTCACCTCCTCCCACTCGGCCATGGTACGCACAGGCAGGCCGGGTGGCTCATTGATGCCGCGTGCGGTGCTGGCGAGGTGATCCCGGTAGGCCGGGATGAGGTCCCACTCATGCGCGGCCATGCCCTTGGGGAGCGGGGTCTCGTACTGGCCGAACATGGGCACGGCGGACACGGTGAGCAGAGCGACAAGGAGATGGCGCATGGTTCCGGGTTTGCCCCGGCAATGTAACGAAGCGCTGGAGGGCGAAGGAGGTCACTCCTGTTCCGCAGGCAGCTCCACCAAGTCCTCCGCCTCGGCCGGCGCAGGCTTTCGCCTGGCCATGGGCCGTTCGCGCAACTGCTGGTAGAAGCCGGTGACCTCGCGCACATAGGTGAAGACCTGGCTGCCGTCGCAGTAACCATTGCGCAGGCCCGGCCGCATGAAATAGCGGGGTTTGGCGAGCAGCAGTACGGCACGCTCCACATGGCCCTCCCAGCGCTTCGGGTCGAGGCAGAGGGCCTCGGCCAGGCGCTGGGCATCGATGATGTGGCCGGGGCCGGCATTGTAGGAGGCCAGCACGAAGCGCAGGCGTTGGTCACGGTCGGGGATGGCCCGCATCCACATGGTGTCGAGCTTGTTCAGGTAGCGCACGGCGGCGCGCACATGGTCCTTGGCCCCGCTGGTGTGGTCCAGCCCCAGCCGGGCACCGGTGGTGGGCATGATCTGCATGATGCCCGCGGCGCCGCGACTCGACACGGCGGTGCTGTCGAAGCGCGATTCGCGATAGGCCATGGCGGCCAGCAGTTCCCACTCCCAGCGCATGTGGGCACCATGCTCACGGAATGCATCATCGAAAGGCGAAATGCTGTCGCCATCCACGGGGATGGAGCGCCGCATGGCCAGGGCGCCCGGCCGGGGCATGGCGCGCGTGTAGGCCTTGATGAACATGGCCAGGGCACCGCTCTCCTCCTCCTGGGCCAGCCATTCGTTCATGGCCGCCAGCAGTTGGGGGGCATTGCGCCGCACCACAAAGCTCTGGGGCAGCGGATCGCCCACCGGGCCACTGAATTCCAGCACCGGGAAGCGGCGCCCCTCGTAGAGCGCCTGGGCATCGGTGACGAGTGTGGCCGGGGCTGCGCCCACCACCACATCGATCAGCAGCTGTTCGGGCGTGCCGGCGGGATGGTCCACCAACCGGAGCAGGCGGCCATTGGACACGTTGAGGCGATACCCCGGCGTGCGGAAGGGCGACCACAGGCCCACGGTGGCGGTATCGGTGATGCCCCCGGGCAACAGGCGGTCCCGGAGGTGGCGGGCATGGCGCGGATCGTCGCGGCGCGAAGCCACCACGGGGTGCACCATGCGATAGGGCGCGGTGTAGGCCACCCATTCGGCATGGTCCGGTCGCGGAGTACGCTGGGCGGCCACCACATCGCCCTGGCCACGTTGCAGGGCCATGTACATGCTGTCCGGGTGGTCCATCGGCACCACCGCCAGGGCACAGTTCACCGATCGGGCGAATCGCTCGAGCAGTTCATATTCCAGTCCGGCCTCGGCATCGCGGCGGCGCTCCCAGGTGAGGGGGTCGTTGAGCACCAGTACGCGGAGGGTGTCGGTGCGGATGGTGTCCAAGTCACGCACCACCAGCGGTTCGGACCACGGGGGCGTGGTGGGCGGCGTGGGGGGCTCTTCCCCGGGCCACATCACGCCGACACCCACCCCCACCACGAGGGGAGCACCGGCTCCGACTATCCATTTCCGCCTGCTCATCACAGGAGGTCCTTCGTGTTCCTACGTAGGTCGGGCAGAAAAGTTGCGAACTCGCTCCGGTACGTTTCGAGGTGGTCCGCGAGCACCTTTTCGGCCCCGCGCATGACCGCACCCGCCGGCACCCGGCGCGACATCCCCTCCAAGGCCCGGGCCACGCCGTCGATGTTGGCGTAGGTGTTGAGCCAATCGCCCCGCTGCATCCAGTACAGCACCTCCCGGCTGGCGGCGGGCATCAGGTCCTGATGCGCATTGAGGAGGGCGTACATGCGTGCGGTGAACTGCTCCAGCGGTTCGGGATGGTATCGCTGCCAATCCCGTGCCAGCAGGTGGTCATAGAAGATGTCCATCACCACGCCCGCGTAGCGCCCGGCGTGGGCCCGAACGCGCTGGCGTCCCGTGCGTTGGACCGGATGTTCGTCCGTGTGCGTGTCGATGGACCGGTGCAGACGCAGGCCGCGCTGGATCCCCTCAGGCCATGCCGAGAGGTCGCGGCCTTTCACATGGTCGCCCATGAAGTTGCCCGTAATGGTCAACGGGTCGTTCCCGGAGAGGTAGAGATGTCCCAGGAAATTCATCGTGCCCCGGGGCGAAAGGTAGCTCGGTGCCACCCGTCACGCCTTCGGGGCCGCTCGTGTGATCGCCGCAGGTGGCGCCATCTTCCCCGGTATTTTCGTCCCCCGTCGAATGCCGCTCTTCCGCACCCGCACCTCCGACGAAGGCCTTTCCCCCCGGCCGGTCTACTGGATCACCCAACTGGGGGGCTGGGGCCTGTTCGTGGGCCTGTTCGTGCTGTGGAACTACCTGCAGGACAGCCTGGACCCCGGCGTGATGATGGCCATGCTGCTGGTGTTCGCCACCGGCGTGGCCATGAGCCATCTGTTGCGGCATGTGATGCTGCGCCTGGGTTGGATCAAGAACGATCTGGGCCACGTGCTGCCCCGCCTCGCTTTCATCTCGTTGGTGATGGGCCTGGTGGCCTATCTGGTGTACAGTGGCCTGCACGACCTGCTCTTCCCGCAGTTCCCGCCGATGGTCCTCACCACGCCGCTCGACGTGTTCGCGCAGGTGATGAACTGGACCGTGCTCTTCCTGATGTGGTCCATGGCCTACCTGGTGTACGCCCTGGTGATCCGGCATCGCCGCGAGGAGATCCGGCTGCTGCGGCTGGAGGCGGCTGACCGGGAGAACCAGTTGAGCAATCTGCGGGCGCAGATGAACCCGCACTTCATGTTCAACGCCCTCAACGGCATCCGGGCGCTGATCGATGAGGATCCCGGGCAGGCCAAGCGCGCCATTACGCAGCTGAGCGCCATCCTGCGCAATGCCCTCACCAGTGTGAAGCGGCACGTGGTGCCCTTGGGCGAGGAGATCGATATGGTGAAGGCCTATCTGGCGCTGGAGGCCATGCGCTATGAGGAGCGGCTACGGACCCAGATCCACGTGCCGCCCGAGCTGGAGCGCGAACCGGTGCCACCCATGCTCCTGCAGACCTTGGTGGAGAATGCGGTGCGCCACGGCATCGCCAAGTTGCCCAACGGCGGCGACCTCACCATCACCGTGGGCCGGGAGGCGGACGGCCACCTGCACATCACCATCCGCAACAGTGGCTCCTACCGCCCCGGCAAGAGTCAGGGCACCGGCATCGGCCTGCGCAACACGCGCAAGCGCCTGGAAATGATCTACGGCGACCAAGCCGGCCTGCAGATCGGGGAGGAGGACGGCCAGGTGGTGACCCTGGTGCGCCTCCCCGCCGGTGAACCCTTGTTCAAGGACCAACGCGCATGACCATGAAAGCACTGATCATCGACGACGAACGACTCGCACGAAAGGCACTCGCCAACCTGTTGAGCGAGCACCCGCACATCGAGGTGGTGGGCGAGGCCGCCAACGCTGACGAAGCCGAAACCCTCATCGAAGAGCTGCGGCCCGACCTGCTGTTCCTGGACATCAACATGCCCGGCCGCAGCGGCTTGGAACTGCTGGAATCGCTGGACCACAGCCCGCAGGTGATCTTCGTCACGGCCTACGATGAGCATGCGATCAAGGCCTTCGAATTGAACGCGTTGGATTACCTGCTCAAGCCCGTGGAACCCGCCCGCCTCGGTGCCGCGCTGACCAAATTGCGCGAGGTGGCCCCATCCGAGCCCGTGCGTGGAACCCTGCGCGAGGATGACCAGATCTTCCTGAAGGACGGCGACAAGTGCTGGTTCGTGACGCTGCGTGATGTGCGCTGGTTCGAAAGCGAGGGCAACTATGTGCGTGTACGCTTCCATGACCAGAAGCCGCTGGTGCTGCGCTCGCTGAACAAGCTGGAGGAGAAGCTCGACCCCCAGGTGTTCTTCCGCGCCAACCGCAAGCACATCATCAACCTGCGCTGGGTGGAGAGCATCGAACCGTGGTTCAACAACGGCCTGATGGTGAAACTCCGCAGCACCGACAAGCACGGACAGCCCGAGAAGATCGAGGTATCGCGCCGGCAGTCCGCGCGGTTCAAGGAGTTGCTGAGCCTGTGACCCATTGTCCATTGCACGGACCCCGGGTGTGATCGGCGGAAGGCCAACTCACGCCTGACAGGCGTCAGACCGCTGCTGCTCCCCCACCCTACATTTGGCCATGCGCGATGGCCCTGCACGGGGCGCGCCTTTCTCCCCTGATGAGCAACGTATACTACCCCGAGTACCTGCAGTTGGACAAGATCCTGAACGCGCAGGCCCTGGAGAGCGAAAAGCACGGCCGCCCGGCGCATGATGAGATGCTCTTCATCGTGATCCACCAGGCCTACGAGCTGTGGTTCAAACAGATCCTGCACGAGGTGGACAGTGTGTCGCGGCTTTTCGCCGACCATCACGTGGACGACAACGGGGGCGAGCTCAACATCGCCGTACATCGCCTGGAGCGGGTGCGCACCATCATCGGCGTGCTGGTGCACCAGATGGACATCATGGAGACCATGACGCCGCTGGACTTCCTGGACTTCCGCGACCTGCTGCGTCCGGCGAGCGGGTTCCAGAGCATGCAGTTCAAGGTGCTGGAGGCCCGGCTGGGCCTGCGCATGGAGAAACGCCACGGCCGGCAGTACTACACCAGCCAGCTGAAGCCCGAGCACAAGGCCCAGATCGAGGCACTGGAGCACATGCCCACCCTGCTCGAGCTGGTGAACGCTTGGTTGGAGCGCATGCCGTTCCTGGACGCACGCTACTGGCCAGCGGACGAGGCGCCCTTCTTCCAACGCCTGGAGGAACTGTACAGCAGCACCTTGGTTCAGGGGGAAGAGGGCAATGCGGCCTTGTGGCGCAAGGTCTTCGTGGAGGGCGATACCGAACGTGCGCTTTCGCCGAAGGCCTGCCGCCACGCGCTGTTCATCATGCTCTACCGCGATGAGCCCATCTTCCAGCTGCCCTTCCGCTTCCTGCAGGTGCTGCTGGACATCGACGAGGGGCTCGCGAGCTGGCGCAGTCGCCACCTGAACATGGTGCACCGCATGATCGGTCTGCGCGTGGGGACGGGTGGCAGCACGGGCAAGGCGTACCTGCGTGGCGCCATGGAGAGCCATTACGTGTTCAGCGAGATCGCGGACCTGAGCAGCTTCCTGTTCGAGCGGCGCAAGCTCCCCCCGCTCCCCGCCAGCCTGCGCAAGGCTACCGGCTTTGCGCTGGAGGCGTGATCCGCGCGTAACGGAACAAGGCGGGGGGCACACCCTCGCCTTCGGTGCTGATCAGCATGTCCCCACCGGGCAGGAAGGTGATGCCTTCCGGCTTGGGGCAGCGCACGGGATCCAGCAGGTGCAGGTCCACCAGTTCGCCGCTACGGTCCACCACCAACAGCACATGGTCCACGGCCGAGAGCAGGTGGTAATGCCCCGTCCACGGATCCACCGCAACGGAGGAGAAACGCAGCTTCAGGGCCGGCACCACCCGCCCCTTGTCCGTGACCCGCGTGGGCAGTGACAAACCCATGCGACGGGCCTGCCCGGCCAGATCCTCCACGGAAAGGTCGAGGACGGGCGTGGGCAAAAGCCGTCCGTTGCGGTGGTCGTAGCCATACACCCGCCGTATGTCCCTGGCCTTGGGAGAACCTTTCAGCATGCCCTTGGGCGCGACCAGCAGGATGTCGTCGATGGGGTCGTGGCCCAACCCTTCCAGATCCCCCTGCGGCAGGGCGAGGCGCACGGTGTCGCGCAACACCAGCCCGGTGGGCCGCATGGTGAGGTGGAACAACAGGCCATCACTGCGCAACACGTAGTACGCATCGTCCACGCGGGTCAGCCCCTCCATGTCGCCCGGCCCGCCGAAGGGGAACACGCCCTTCACCCGCCCATCGCGCAGATCGACCAGATAGAGCCGTGCGGCCTCATCATGGAGACAGGCCACGGTGTGGTCGTCCACATCGGTGAGGGCGCTGACCTCCCGCAGCTCGCGGGGCAGCTCGATCACCTGCGTGGGCCGGGCCAGGTCGAATGGGATGCGCGGTCCACCCGGCAGGGCGGCGATGGTGGCGAGTGCCAGGACGCAGGCGCGGTGCATGGTCCAAAGATCAGGCCCGGACCCTCAGCTTATCGCGCGGCGGATCCGATCGCCGAGGAGGGCGCCCAGACCGGCCAGAAGTGCACCGAGCGCGGCGGTGATCGCCACCATACCACCGGGCCCCATGCCGAAGAGGCGCCCCATCCGGGTGGAGAGCACATGGGCGTTGGCCGCATCGGCCGTCCAGGCCAGCATTCCCCAAAGCAGGGCGCCTGCCACGGCACCGGCGAGGAACGACCGGCCCGCGCCGGGATGCCAGAAAAAGCCGGCCAACAGGGCCATCGCCGTGAGGCTCCAGTACGGCAGCCACAGCCCGACCAGCCAGGCCATCAGCACGGTGGCGACACAGGTCAGGAGGGATCTCATGGGGCCAGTTCGATGAAGTTGAATCCCTTTTCCATGGCCTCGTGGGCGCTGCGCAGGAAGGGCACGGCCCAGTAGTCCATGGTGAGCCACTTGGGCAGCAGGTCGTCGTAGTGCACGCTGGCCGGATCGCCGCTGATGCCGCCGGGCAGTTGCACCCAGGCGCGCGGCGGATCGGTGAGCTCCACCACGAAGCGCATCGACGGACCGTGGTTGCCGCGCTGGGCATTGAGGGCCGTGGTGGCGCCATCCACCGGCAGACCTTCCCGGCTCAGCGCGGGCACGCGGGCGAGGTGCACCACCCGGGCGTTGTTCAGCTCTCCCCAGGTGATGGGCCCTTCATTGCGGCGCTTGTCCAGCACGGCGCGCAGTGCACCGTTCACCACCTGCCGCACATCCACGCCCATGGCCGCGCCCACCCGCTCACGCAGGGCGCTGTCGGCCAGGATGCGGAAGAGGTTGTAGGGCACGGGCTCGCCCAGTGGCGGATCGTGGTTCAGCAGCGGGGCCCACAGGCGTGCGCTCACCGTGTCGCGCCACAACTGCATCAGGGCACGTTCCTCCTCCTGGTGCCGGGCCACATGGTCCCATGCGCGCAGGCGACGCACCACGGCGCGTCCGGTGTCGTCCAGCGCGAGGGTGTCCACCAAGGGCAGCATCGCCGCGAGGCCCTCGGCGGCCTGCAGGTCGTAACCGCTGTGCTGCAACCGCATCATGTCCTCCACGGTGAACACGCGGTCCTCGGCCAGGGCGGTGTTCAGCGTACGGTTGCGGTAGTACTCCAGGTAGGCGTTGTGGAAGAAGTAGGGATAGCGCTCGTCCACGCTGTGTTGGTTGGCGCTGCTCACGAAACCGCGGGGCGGATCGAGGTGGGCGGCGGTGTGCGCGAAGGGGATGAAGCCGTGCCAGCGGTGGTTGGTGTCGGCCCCATTGAGCACGAAGCGTCCCTGCCCCTCCCACTTGTTGGGGAAGCGGCCCTGCACGCGCATGGAGATCTCCCCGACGGTGCTGGCGAACACCCAGTTCTGCGCGGGAGTGTGGAACCAGCGCATGGCCTCCACGTGGTCTGCGTGGTTCCGGGCGCGGTTCATCAGGAAGATGGCGCGGAGCGACATGCTGGGCTCGTGGCCCATCCAACGGAAGGCCATGTGGGCCCGGTGGGGCACATCGCCGAAGCGCTCGTCGTACATCACCGGACCATGCACGGTGAGGCGGATGCTGTCGACCACGGTGCGTTCACCGCGCACATGCACCTCTTCCACCGCCCATGTCACGGGCCGCCACGCCTCGCCGTACAGATAGGCCGTACGGGCGCTGTCCCGCCAGGTGATGTGGTACCAGTCGCGGGTGTCGCGCGGGGCGTTCGTCACGCCCCATGCCGCATGCTCATTGTGGCCCACCACCACGCCGGGACCGCCGGGCAGGGCGAAGCCGAACACGCGCACATCGGGTGTGGACAGTTGCACCGGGTACCAGATGGAGGGGAACATGAGCCCCAGGTGCGGGTCATTGGCCAGCATGGGCCGGCCGCTGGCCGTGCGGCTGCCGTGCACCGCCCAGTTGTTGCTGCCGTTGGCAGGGTCGCTGCGGTGCGCATCCGTCACAAAGCCGACACCGGGATCATGGTCCGGTGGCACGGGCACCACTTCGGGATCGAAGGGCCACGCGCCGTCGGTGGGCACGGTGGGCACCACGCCGGGCGGGCGCACCGGCCACAGCAGCTCGAAGATCTCCTCGCCCAGCAGCGCGCGCGCGTAGGTGTCCTCCACATCGCGGTCCCAGCCGCTGAGGTTCTCCACCATGTACTGCTGCACCAATGCCGATCGGAACGGCGACCAGGTCTCGGGGCGATGGTCGAGCAGCTTGTACTCCAGCGGCAGGTCACGGTAGCGCAGGGTGGCGATGTACTGGTCCACTCCGTCCGCGTAGGCATTGAGCACGGGGGCCATCAGCGTGTCGGCCATCAGGGCCTCGGTGCTGGCCCGGGCCCCGATGAGCATGCCCTTGCGGCGCTGGGCGCGATCGAACGCCAGGGTGATGGGCCCCATCACCTCACTGAGGCGACCAGCAGCGGCGCGCGCCACGAAGTCCATCTGCCACAGCCGGTCGTGGGCCACGATGTAGCCCTGCGCGCGGTACAGATCGGTGTGGTTGCGGGCGAAGATGTGGGCCATGCCATGCTCGTCGCGCACCACCTGCACGGGCGCGGAAAGGCCATGGAGTGTCAGGCGTTCCGGGGTGGGCCGGGCGGCCAGTCGCGCGTTGGCCCAGAAGCCTTCCTGCGGGCTCAGGAAGCGGCCCAGCGGTGGCAGGGGCTTGCCATCCACCACCAGTCGGGTGCCGAGCAGGGCGTTAAGGCTCACCACGAAGAGGAGCAGAAGGGCGGTACCAAGCAGACGCATGATGGGGGTCGGCGCAAGATCGGAGATCCGCCGCGATGGGCTTACTCCACGGGGTCGGGGGTGCGGAGTCGGCGGGCCTCCTTGAAACGCGGGAGCTCCACCCGACGTGCCCCCTTCGCCAACAGCAGGTCGCGCAGGGCCTCCCGCGCCGGATCGTCGCCGTGCACCAGGTGGATGGTGGTGGCGCCCAGGTCCTGGCAGCTGAGGTAGCGCAGCAGTTCGTTGCGATCGGCGTGGGCACTGTAGAAGGCCAGGCGACGGATGGACGCACGCACCGGGATGGTCTCGCCGAAGATGTGCACCTCCCCCACCCCGGCCAGCAGCTGCCCGCCGAGGGTGCCGGGGGTGCAGTGGCCCACCACCAGCACGCCATTGCGCTTGTCGGCCAGACCGTGGAAGAGGTGGTGACGCACCCGGCCGGCCTCCATCATGCCGCTGGCGCTGATCACGATGAACGGCCCGGGGCGGGTGTTGAGCTGCTTGCTGTGCTCGGCCTCGTGCACGAAGTACACCCCGGCGAAGCTGAACAGGTCGGGGTCGTCGATCAGTTCGGCCTGCACCTCCTCGCGGAACAGGTAGGCATGGCGGCGCGAAATATCGGTGGCGTCGATCGCCAGGGGGCTGTCCACGAACACCGGGATGCGTGGCAGACGGCCGGCGTTGCTGAGCTTGTTCAGGGCGTAGAGCACCTCCTGGGTGCGGCCCACGCTGAAGGCGGGGATGATCAGGCGGCCCTGCTGCTCCACGCACACTTGGTGCACATGGGTGAGCAACGCCTCCTCGGCCTCCTCCAAGGGCTCGTGGTCCCTGTCGCCATAAGTGCTTTCGCAGATGATGGCATCGGCCTGCGGGAACGGCGCGGGATACGGCAGCAGCCGGTCGGCATAGCGGCCCACATCACCGGTGTAGGCCAGGCGGAAGGTGCGTGCCCCCTGCATGATCTTCAGCTGCACCGCTGCGCTGCCCAGGATGTGCCCCGCCTCGGTGAACGTGAGCTCCACGCCAGGGGCGATCTCCGTGGGCGTGTCGAGGGCCAGCTCCCGGAAACGGGCCATCGTGGGCGGCACATCGTCCACGCGGTAGAGGGGGCCCTGCGGCTCCTCGTGCTTGTCATGGCGGCGGGCCCGCTTGTGATCGAAAGCGGCGTCGTACTCCTGGATGTGGGCGCTGTCCACCAGCATGATCTGGCACAGTTCCCGCGTGGCGGGTGTGCTCCAGATCGGGCCGGCGAAGCCCTCCTTCACCAGGCGCGGGAGCAGCCCACTATGGTCGATGTGCGCATGGCTCAGCACCACGATGTCGATGCTCGCGGGGTCGAAGCCGAAGCGGCGATTTCGGTCCTTGCTGTTCTCCCCGCCCATCGCCTCACCCTGGAACATGCCGCAATCGAGCAGGACCCGCAGGGGGCGTTCGCCGTCGCGGGTGATCTCGATCAGGTGCTTGCTGCCGGTGACGGTGCCTGCGGCGCCAAAGGGCGTGAAGGTGATGGGCATGGGACAAAGATGCGCGAAGTCACCGACGGGCATGGAAAGAAGACCGTCCGCCGTACGCCTGCGGCTCTACTTTTGCCGCCCATGGCCCGCAAGAGCGCCTACACCGTGGATCCCGGTCGTCTCGATGGCGTGACGAACGAGCCCCTGTTCCAAGCGGTGGCCCAGGAGGCCCAGGCCCGGGGCATCCCCGCGTTCGCGATCGGCGGTTATGTGCGCGACCGGCTGATCGGCCGCCCGTGCAAGGACATCGACTTCGTGGTGGAGGGCGACGGCATCGCCTTCGCACGGGCCGTGGCCCAACGGCTGGGTGCCGGTCATGTGCACGTGTTCAAGAACTTCGGCACGGCCATGTTCATGCTGGCCGACCCGGCCGACCCCGAGGCACCGGCCTACCAGGTGGAGTTCGTGGGCGCGCGGCGCGAGAGCTACCGCCACCACAGCCGCAAGCCCGAGGTGGAGCCGGGCACGATCCAGGACGATCAGCGCCGCCGCGACTTCACCATCAACGCACTGGCCATCTCGCTCAACGCCGGCAGCCTGGGCGCGCTGGTGGACCCCTTCGGCGGGCTGCTGCACCTGGACCAGGGCGTGATCCGCACCCCGCTCGACCCCGA
>CAYXKE010000010.1:42555-53839 GCA_964464935.1 uncultured Chryseobacterium sp. | reverse complement strand
GTGCGGAAGAAAAGACTGCTACACCCCGTGCCGAAACGCGCTCCCCGCGTGAGCGGGTGAAGCGGCAGCTTGCTGAAGGTGAAGCGCAGGCATGGCACGAGCGAGGACGCGACCAACGGAAGCGACCGGAGCCGTAGCCATGCCCGCTGAACCGAGGCAACTACAGCGGAACACGCGACCCCGAGGCTTTTGCGAGGGGCACGCCCCAACAACCTACCTGCTCAGGTACATTGAGCGTTCACCGTAAACCTGCCGGAAGAACGGGTCTTTGAGATCCTTGATGAAGTAGATCGCCTCCCCCGTGCTCTTCATTTCGGGCCCGAGGCTCTTGTCCACGTTGGGGAACTTGTCGAAGCTGAAGACGGGCACCTTGATCGCGTAGCCGTCCAACCGCGGCTTGAACTGGAAGTCCTTCAGCTTGTGGCCGAGCATGACCTTGGTGGCCCAGTTGACGTACGGTTCGCCGTAGGCCTTGGCGATGAAGGGCACGGTGCGGCTGGCGCGGGGGTTGGCCTCAATCACGTACACCACTTCGTCCTTGATGGCGAACTGGATGTTGACGAGGCCCACGGTCTTGAGGGCGAGGGCGATCTTGTGGGTGTGCTCGCGGATCTGTTGGATGACCTTTTCGCTGAGATCGAAGGGGGGCAGCACGGCGTTGCTGTCGCCGCTGTGGATGCCGGCCGGTTCGATGTGCTCCATGATGCCGATGATGCGCACCATGTCGCCGTCGCAGATGGAATCGCTCTCGGCCTCGATGGCGCCGTCGAGGAAGTGGTCGATGAGGATCTTGTTGTCGGGCATCAGGCGCAGGATGTCGAGCACCTGGGCCACGAGCTCCTCCTCGTTGAGCACGATCTTCATCTGCTGGCCGCCGAGCACGTAGCTGGGGCGCACCAGCAGCGGGAAACCCAGTTCGCGGCTCAGCTTCACGGCCTCCTCGGCGTTGTTCACCGCGCCGAACTTCGGGTAGGGGATGCCCAGGTCGCGCAGCAATGAGCTGAAGCGTTCGCGGTCCTCGGCCATGTCCAGCGCCTCGTAGCTGGTGCCGATCACGGGGATGCCGTAGCGGTGGAGCTTCTCGGCGAGCTTCAGCGCGGTCTGCCCGCCCAGCTGCACGATCACGCCCTCGGGCTGTTCGTGCTGGATGATGTCGTAGATGTGCTCCCAGAAGACGGGCTCGAAGTAGAGCTTGTCGGCCGTGTCGAAGTCGGTGCTCACCGTCTCCGGGTTGCAGTTGATCATGATGGTCTCGTAGCCCAGCTCCTTGGCCGCCAGCACGCCATGCACGCAGCAGTAGTCGAACTCGATGCCCTGGCCGATGCGGTTGGGCCCGCTGCCCAGCACCACGATCTTCTTCCGGTCGCTGCGCACGCTTTCGTTCTCTTCCTCGAAGGTGCTGTAGTAGTAGGGCGTCTTCGCGGGGAACTCCCCGGCGCAGGTGTCCACCAGTTTGTACACGCGTTTGATGCCGAGATCGTTCCGTTTCTTGTACACCTGGCTCTCCAGGCAGCGCAGCAGGTGGGCGATCTGGCGGTCGGCGTAGCCTTTCTGCTTGGCCTCGAAGAGCAGGTCGCGCGGTATGGTGTCCAGCGTGTGCTTCTCCACCTCGCGCTCGGTGAGGATCATGTCCTCGATCTGCTTCAGGAACCAGATGTCGATGCGGGTGAGCTCCTGGATCTTGGCGAAGGGGATGCCGAGCTTGATGGCGTCGTAGATGTGGAAGAGGCGGTGCCAGCTGGGGTTGGCCAGGCTTTCGAGCAGCACGTTGGGGTCGGTGGTCTCCTTGCCGTCGGCGCCCAGTCCGTTGCGTTTGATCTCCAGGCTCTGGCAGGCCTTCTGCAGGGCCTCTTGGAAGCTGCGGCCGATGCCCATGGTCTCGCCCACGCTCTTCATCTGCACGCCCAGGCGGCGGTCGCTGCCCTCGAATTTGTCGAAGTTCCAGCGCGGCACCTTCACGATCACATAGTCGAGCGTGGGCTCGAAGAAGGCGCTGGTGCCGGTGATGGGGTTCTCCACCTCGTCCAGCCGGTAGCCGATGGCGAGCTTGCTGGCGATCTTGGCGATGGGGTAGCCCGTGGCCTTGCTGGCCAGCGCGCTGCTGCGGCTCACGCGGGGGTTGATCTCGATGGCGAAGATGTCCTCCTGCGCATCGGGGCTCACGGCGAACTGCACGTTGCACCCCCCGGCGAAGTCGCCGATGGCGCGCATCATCTTGATCGCCATGGTGCGCATCCGCTGGTAGGTGCGGTCGCTCAGGGTCATGGCCGGCGCCACGGTGATGCTGTCGCCGGTGTGGATGCCCATGGGATCGAAGTTCTCGATGCTGCAGATGATCGTGACGTTGTCGTCCTTGTCGCGCAGCAGCTCCAGCTCGTACTCCTTCCAGCCGAGCAGGGCCTTGTCGATGATCACCTCGTGGATGGGGCTGGCGGCCAGCCCGGCCTTGAGCAGCTTGTCGAAGTCCTCGGGCTTGTGCACGAAGCTGGCGCCCTTGCCGCCCAGGGTGTAGCTGGCGCGGATCACCAGCGGGAAGCCGAACTCCTGCGCCACCTGCTTGCCTTCCAGGAAGCTGGTCACCGTGCGGCTGGGCGCCATGGGCACCCCGATGCGCTCCATCAGCTGGCGGAAGCGCTCGCGGTTCTCGGTGATGTCGATCGCCTCGGTGTCCACGCCGATCATGCGCACCCCATGGGCTTTCCAGATGCCCAGCTCCTCGCACTCGATGGCCAGGTTCAGCGCGGTCTGGCCGCCCATGGTGGGCAGCACCGCGTCGATCTTGTGCTTGGCCAGGATCTCCTCGATGCTCTGCGTGGTGAGCGGTTTCAGGTACACGTTGTCGGCCGTGACCGGGTCGGTCATGATCGTGGCCGGGTTGCTGTTGATCAGCGTCACCTCGATGCCCTCCTCACGCAGGGAGCGGCTGGCTTGGGAGCCGGAGTAGTCGAACTCGCAGGCCTGGCCGATGACGATGGGGCCGCTCCCGATGATCAGGACCGACTTGATGGAAGGATCTTTGGGCATGTCCGGACGGGTATCCGGGTCGCGAAGGTACCCCGCGGGGGGCTCCGCGCCGGGGCGCTGTGGATAAGGCGCGTGGATCGTGGAGAATTCCCGGGCGTGCCCCTTCGCCGGCGCGCCCCCACACGGGCCCATGCCCTTGCGCGGCGGGCGGGTCGGGTGCTCCGCTGGGGCCGGCTGGTCGCGTCCGGCGGTCGCGGGGCTCCGGGGTCACCGCCGGGGGGCGGTGCCGCCTCGCTCCACGCGTCCGCAGGGCCGCTTCGGCGCCGGGCCACCGCTGCGCCCCCTCACGCGGGGTTCCTCATCAGGCGGCAGGGGTCCCGGTCCGGACATGCGGGGCACCCCTCACAACAACGACGGCCGGGGCGCATCATCCGCCAGCCAGTGGCGTGCGTCCAGCTCACTGGTGAACACCCGGGTGGCGTGCTCGCGCGGGTGGTACCGGTAGTGGATCTCCACCAGCTTGGGGTTCAGCGGGCCGGGGGCCACCACGGCCAGGCGGCGGGCGTTGCGGCAGGCACCATGCAGCGCGTGGTGGTCCACCGTCACCGCCCGCATCTCCACCTCCACGCTCTCGGGCAGTACGGCCAGCACATCGGGCGTGCCTTCCGTGCACAGCGTGCGCTTGGCCAGGATCACTTCACCCACTCCGGCAGCATCCAGCTTGATGCCCGGCTTGAACCGGATCTCCAATAGCGCGGGCGAAACACGGTCCAGCACGGCATGGGTGGTCTCGATGGACCGTTGTGCGGTCTGCTCCATGGCGCAAAGGTAGATTGGTATGCATGCATACCATCCCTTCCAAATGGCGCTCGGCGCGCGGTTTTTTGAAGATCTAACAACTTTTCCGGTGGCTGGGTGTGGCCTGCGGACGGCCGTTGGGCCGCATTTTTGGCCCATGCCGCGCATCCTGCTCATCGAGGACGACCATCGCCTCTCGCGCTCCATCGCCGCCCAGCTGCACGCCGAAGGCATGGAGTGCCTGCAGGTGTACGACGGAGAGATGGCGCGCCGGGCCATCGCCAGCGGAGGCTTTCAGCTGGTGCTGCTGGACTTGAGCCTGCCCCGGGTCGACGGCTTCGCCCTGTGCCGCGAGCTGCGCCAGCGTGACGGCCACACGCCCATCGTCATCCTCACCGCCTTCAGTGACATCGAGAGCAAGGTGCACGCCTTCGAGCTGGGCGCCGACGACTACCTGGTGAAGCCGGTGCACTTCAAGGAACTGCTGGCCAAGGTGCGCGTCTTCCTGCGGCGCAGCGAGGGGCGGCCGCTTTCTCCCCAGCAGGTGCAGGTGGCCGATCTCCGCATCGATCTGCACGCCAAGACCGTGGAACGGGCCGGCCGCCGCATCGACCTGTCGCCAAAGGAATTCCACCTGCTGGCCTGCCTGGCGCGCAACCGCAACCGCGTGCTCAGCAAGGATGAGCTCGCCGCCCAGGTGTGGGAGGAGAGCCACACGGTATCGCCCAACACCATCGAGGTGTATGTGAGCTTCCTCCGGGGCAAGGTCGACAAGGGCTTCGACCCGAAGCTCATCCACACGCGCCACGGTTTCGGTTATCTGCTCAGCGATCGGGAGGCATGACCTTGCGCGTGCGGTCCGCCCTGGTGTTCGCCGGCCTGAGCCTGCTGCTGCTGGTGGGCTCCCTGGGGTACATCTACGCCTCGCACGCCCGCTCGCGCCAGCAGGAGTTCTACGCCCGCCTCGAGGCGCAATGCGTGCGCGTGGCCTCCCTGCTCGACGAGGTGCGCCAGGCCGATCGTGACCTGCTCCGGATCATCGACCTCAACACCATCCACCGCATCCACGATGAGAAGGTGCTGCTCTTCAACGAGCACGATGCGCTCATCTATGCCAGCCTCGACGATGAGCCCATTCACTACAACGCCGCGCTGCTCAGGCGCATCCGGGAGCAGGGACGCGTGGCCTACACCGACGCCGACCGCGATGAAGTGGTGGGCCTGCACTACACCGGCAACGGTGCGGACATGGTGGTGCTCGCCTCGGCCTACGACACCTATGGGCAGCGCGAGCTGGACAACCTGGCGCGCACCCTGCTGATCTCCCTGGGGCTGGGCATCGTGTTCATCTTCTTCGCCGCCTACTTCTACATCGGCTTCGTGCTGCGGCCCATCGCACGCCTCCAGCAGGCCATCAACGCCCTCGATGTGGACCGCCTCGACCAGCCGCTCACCACCCACGGCGGCCGCGACGAGATCGACCGGCTGGCCGCCAGCTACGACGCCATGCGTGCCCGCCTGCACACCGCCTTCGAGATGCAGCGCGCCTTCGTGCGCAACGCCAGCCACGAACTGCGCACCCCGCTGGCCCGCATCAATGCCCAGGTGGAGCAGCTGCTCGCCGGGCCGCCGCACATGGCCGAGGCGCGCGAGGGCCTGCGCACCATGCAGCACGATGTGGCCGCACTGGCATCGCTGGTGGAATCATTGCTCCTCTTGCAGCGGCTCCAGGCCAACATCCCCGCGCAGCGCAGCCATGTGCGCGTGGACGAGGTGCTCTACGCCTGCCTGGAAGAGCTGCGTGAACAGTATCCGCACGCCCGCACCACGGTCGACCTGGACGGTGCCATCACCCACGATGGCCAGCTCATCGTGCACGCCAACGCGCTGCTGCTCCGCACCGCCGTGCGCAACCTGCTGATCAATGCGCTGCAGTACGCGCCCGATCATGCGGTCCACGTGCACGTGGGGTGCCGGCCGGGTGCGGTGGTGTGGCAATTCACCAACGCGGGTGCGGAACCATTGCCGGCGGGCCGGGTCTTCGAGCCGTTCTACCGCGGGGAGCGCGCGAGCGATGTGCGCGGCAGCGGCCTGGGCCTGTCCATCGTACGGCAGGTGGTGCAGGGCTACGGCGGAAGGGTGGACTATGCGTTCGGCGACGGCCAGCATCGCTTCACCGTGGAACTGCCCACGGCCGGGTGATCCCGCTCGTTCACCGCCACGGCCGCCATGGCCCGGCGGGGCGCCAGGTGCCATGCACATGCGCCTGCAACCGGCGGCGCACGGCAAAGAGCTTCACCAGCAGCACCCCGGCGATGAACCCGCCCACGTGGGCCCAGATGGCCACCCCCGCGCTGAGACCCGTGAGCCCCGCCACCACCTGCGATCCGAACCAGAAGAGCAGCGTGGCCCAGGCGGGCATGGCGAAGGTGAATGGAATGATGCCCAGAGGAACGAGCACGTACACGCGCACCCGGGGGAAGAGCACGAGGTAGCCGCCCATCACGCCGCTGATCGCGCCAGACGCGCCCACCATGGGCACCACCGCCGCCGGATCGCTCCATACCTGGGCCGCCGCCGCCGCCACCCCGCACAGCAGGTAGAAGAGGAGGAAGGTGCTGCGCCGCATGCTGTCCTCCACATTGTTGCCGTACAGCCAGAGGAACCACATGTTGCCCAGCAGGTGCATCCACCCCCCGTGCATGAACATGGAGGTGAACACCGTCCACGGTTGGCGCCCGGGGTCCACCACGCAGGCCAGGCCTTCGGCCAGCCACACCCCGCTGCCGGGCTCCGCCATACCGGTGATCTCGCCCGCCACCAGGCCCCATTCGCACACGGACGCCGCCAGGGCGTATGCGCTGCCGGCCCCCTGCACCAGCAGCCATGCCAGCACGTTCAGCGCAATGATCCACATCGTCACCAGCGCCCGGCGCTGCGTCACGTTCTCGTCGTGGTAGGGGAACATGCGACCAAGGTAGCGGCCGTGCCTTAAGGGGGTTTTAAGCCCGGCACAAAGCCCGACTTAAGGTGTGGGCCCTCCTTTTGCGGCCATGCGTCCCGGGTGGTTGGTGTTCATGCTGTTGATCGCGGGCCGGGTCCAGGCCGCGATGTGGGGGGGCACGGACACCTTGCGCCTGTCCCTGGCCCAGGCGGAGGAGTTGATGCAGCAGCGCGCACTCGTTCTGCTGGCGCAGCACCATGCCGTGGAAGCCGCCTCCGCCGCCCGCCGCCAGGCGCGCCTGCCCGCCAACCCGGAGCTGCGCACCGAATGGAGCGTGCGTCCGGAGGACGGCCGCCTTTTCGACGTGGGCGGCCCCAATGGTCAGATGGCCGTGCACGTGGAGCAATTGCTGCGCGTCGCGGGGCAGCGCGGCCTGGCCGGTCGGGCCGCCGATCAGCGCGTGCGTGCCGCGGAGGCGGAATATGCCGAGCTGGCCGCCACCCTGCGCTGTCGCCTGCGCACGGCGTTGTACCGGCAATACCATCTGCGGCAGGCCGTGGAGGCCATCGGCACCCAGCTCGACCTGCTGAAGGAGCTGGTCGACGCGTACGGCGTGCAACTCGAGCGCGGCAACGTGTCCCTTCGGGAGGTGGCCCGCCTGCGCTCGGCCTACTTCGAATTGAACGACCGGCGCGCCCGGCTGCGCACCGAGCTGAACGCGCTGCAGCGGGACCTGCAGGTGCTGCTGGTGGAGGAGCGTCACGTGGTGGCCGAACCCGTGGGCGATGAGCACGCGCTCGTGCCGCTACTGCCCGTGGACACGGCCCGGCTGGTGGACATGGCGCTGGCCCACCGCCCCCTGCTGCAGGCCGCCGAGGCCGCCGTGCGCGCAGGAGAATGGGAGGAGAAATACCAGCGCCGTTCCGCGCTGCCCGATCTGGCGGTGGGTGCCACCTACGACCGCAACAGCAACTACCTGCCCAACTATACCGGCCTCAACGTGGGCCTCAGCGTGCCGCTGTTCGACCGGCGGCAGGCGGCCGTGGGGCGCGCCCACGCCGAGGTGGAGGCCGCCCGTGCCCGCCATGATCAGCTGCGCCACGAGGTGCGCCAGGAGGTGCTGCGCGCCCTGGCCGATCTGCACACCCTGCGCCAGCATTACCTCACCAGCGCCCAAGGGCTGGAGGTGCAGTTGGAAATGGTGAGCGAAAGCCTCATGGACAACTACGTGAAGAGCAACATCTCCCTGCTCGAGTTCACGGACCTGTTCGGTTCGTGCATCGACGGGATCATCGCCATCCATACGCTGAAGGCCGACCTGCATCACGCCCAGGAGGAGCTGGAGCTCGCCGTGGGGCGACCGCTGTTCGGCCCATGATCGCACCATCGTCCAGCCCCATGTGCCTGCCCCTGCCACGCCCCACGGTACCTGCGCTCCTCCTGGCTTGCTGGGCCGGCCTGTTCACCGCCTGTACGCCGGAGAGGCCACCGGTGCCCGATGCCAAGGCCTTCGCCCTGAGCGACACCATGCTGCAACGGATCGGCCTCGACACCGTGAAGCTGATGCCGGTGGAAAGCATCATCGAGCTCAACGGCCGCATCGCTGCCGCCGACAACCGCCTCGCGAGCGTGTACCCCATCGTCGGCGGCCAGGTGCTCGATGTGCCCGTGGAGCTGGGCGACCGTGTGACCAAGGGGCAGGTCCTGGCGGTGATCCGCAGCAGTGAGGTGGCCGACCTGGAGCGCAAGCTCTTCGATGCGCGCAGCGACGTGGAGGTGGCCGAGAAGAACCTCGAGACCAAGGAGGCCCTCTTCGCCTCGCACCTGTTGAGCGAACGCAAGCTGGTGGAAGCCCGCCACCAACTGGAGAAGGCCCACGCCAAGCTGCGCCGCATGGAGGAGACGTTCTCCATCTACAGCCTCCGCGCCGGTTCGCAGTACGTGATGCAGGCGCCCATCAGCGGCTATGTGATCCAGAAGGACATCATGCGCGACATCACCCTGCCCACCGGGCACAGCGATCCGGTGTTCGTGATCGCCGAGCTGGACGAGGTGTGGGCGCTGGCCGAGGTGTACGAGAGCGACATCGCCCGCGTGAAGGAGGGCCTCAACGCCGAGATCATCACCCTGAGCTACCCCGACCGCATCTTCCCCGGCCGGGTGGACAAGATCTTCAACATCCTCGATCCGCGCACGCGCACCATGCGCATTCGCATCACCCTGCAGAACCCCGATGTGCTGCTCAAACCCGAGATGATCGCCCGGGTGCGCCTCTCCTACCAGGAGGAGCAGCAGCTGCCCGCCATTCCCGCCGGGGCCATCATCAACGAGGGCGGCAAACACTTCGTGATGGTCTTCAAGGACCGCTACAACATCGCCACCCGGCAGGTGGTGCCCTTCCGCACCACCGGCGGACGCACCTGGATCACCGAGGGCCTGGAGCCCGGTGAAGTGATCGTGAGCCGCGAGCAGCTCTTCGTGTACGACGCACTGAACGACCGATGAGCTTCATCCGCGCCATCATCACCTTCTCGCTCAAGAACCGCTTCTTCACCTACTTCTGGGTGGCGGTGCTCGTGGTGGCCGGTGTCGTCAGCTTCCGGCACACGCCCATCGAGGCCTTTCCCGATGTGACCAACACGCAGATCATCATCGTCACCCAGTGGCCCGGCCGCAGCGCGCAGGAGGTGGAGCGCTTCGTCACCGTGCCCATCGAAGTGGCCATGAACAGCGTGCAGCGCAAGACCAACGTGCGCTCCATCAGCATGTTCGGCCTCAGCGTGATCAAGATCATCTTCGACGATGACGTGGAGGACTTCTTCGCCCGGCAGCAGGTGAACTACCAGCTGGCCGGCGTGGACCTGCCCGAGGGTGCCGACCCCGAGGTGCAGCCGCCCTACGGGCCCACGGGCGAGATCTTCCGCTACACCCTGCAAAGCCCCACCAAGGACAGCCGCGAGCTGCTCACCCTGCAGAACTGGGTGATCGACCGTCGGCTGCGCCAGGTGCCGGGCGTGGCCGACGTGGTGGCCTTTGGCGGGCGCGACAAGATCTACGAGATCGAGGCCGATCCGGGGCGCATGATCCAGTACGACCTCACGCCCCTCGAGGTGTACGAGGCCGTGACCCGCAGCAACATCAACGTGGGCGGCGACGTGATCGAGAAGAACGGCCAGGCCTTCGTGGTGCGCGGCATGGGCCTGCTCAACAGCGTGGCCGACATCGAGAACATCATCATCACCGCGGTGGACGGCGTGCCCATCCTGGTGAAGAACGTGGCCACCGTGCGCGAAGGCGACCTGCCCCGCGTGGGCCAGGTGGGCCTGGACGACGATGACGACGTGGTGGAGGGCATCATCGTGATGCGCAAGGGCGAGAACCCCAGCGAGGTGCTGGCCCGCGTGAAGGCGCGCATCGCCGAGATCAACACCCACGACCTGCCCAAGGACGTGCAGATGGTGACCTTCTACGACCGCGACAAGCTCATGGCGTACTGCACCGACACGGTGATGCACAACCTCGTGGAGGGCATCATCCTGGTCACCGCCATCGTACTGCTATTCATGGCCGACTGGCGCACCACGCTCGTGGTCTCCATCATCATCCCGCTGGCCCTGCTCTTCGCCTTCTTCTGCCTCCGCATGAAGGGCATGAACGCCAACCTGCTCTCCCTCGGCGCCATCGACTTCGGCATCATCATCGACGGTGCCGTGGTGATGGTGGAGGGGATCTTCGTCGCCCTCGACCAGCTCGCGCACCGCGTGGGCATGGAGCGGTTCAACCGCATGAGCAAACTGGGCCTGATCCGCCGCACGGCCACCCGCACCGGCGTGGCCGTGTTCTTCAGCAAGCTCATCATCATCACCGCGCTCATCCCCATCTTCAGCTTCGAGAAGGTGGAGGGCAAGATGTTCGCCCCGCTGGCGTGGACGCTGGGCTTCGCGCTGCTGGGCGCGCTGATCTTCACCCTCACCCTGGTGCCCGTGCTGTGCGCTGCGCTGCTGCGCCGCAACGTGAAGGAGAAGCACAGCTTCATCGCCCGCTTCTTCGACACCTGGGTGTTCCGCGGTTTCCAATGGTGCTGGCGGCGGCCGCGCACCACCGTCCTATCGGCCATCGCCATCCTGGCCTTGTCGCTCTTCTCGCTGCGGTGGATGGGCAGTGAGTTCCTGCCCGAACTGAACGAGGGCGCCCTGTGGGTGGAGGCCAAGATGCCCATGAGCATGAGCCTGCCCGAGACCGTGCGCATGGTGAACACGCTCCGCGCCAAGTTGAAGGGATTTCCCGAAGTGGAAGGCGTGCTGAGCCAGACCGGTCGCAGCAACGATGGCACCGACCCCAGCGGCTTCTACTATGTGCAGATGCAGGTGAACCTGAAGCCCATGAAGGAATGGCGCAAGGGGCTCACCAAGGACAAACTGGTCGATGAGATGGACCGGGAGTTGAAGCAGTTCCAAGGGATCAACTTCAATTATTCGCAGCCGATCATCGACAACGTGGCCGAGGCCGTGGCGGGCATGAACGCCAACAACGCCGTGAAGATCTTCGGCCCCGACCTGGACGTGCTGGACACACTGG
>CAYXKE010000010.1:12909-42455 GCA_964464935.1 uncultured Chryseobacterium sp. | reverse complement strand
GCCAACAACGCCGTGAAGATCTTCGGCCCCGACCTGGACGTGCTGGACACACTGGCCACACAGGTGCTGGCGGCGATCGCGCATGTGCCCGGCATCAAGGATCCCGGCGTGCTGCGCAACCTGGGCCAGCCCGAGATCCAGATCCGCCTGAGCGATACGCGCATGGCCCTCTACGGCGTGACCACCGCCGATGCCCAGGCCGTGATCGAGATGGCCATCGGGGGCAAGACGGCCAATGTGATGTACGAGGGCGAGCGCAAGTTCCCCATCCGCCTGCGCTTCCCGTACGACCACCGCAAGAACGAGGACGATATCCGCGCCCTGCTGGTGCCCACGCTGAGCGGTGCGCGCGTGGCGCTGGGCGAGATCGCCACCATCACCACCACCAGCGGTCCGGCCTTCATCTACCGCGACAACAACAGCCGCTTCATCGGCGTGAAGTTCACCGTGCGCGACCGCGACCTGGGCAGCACCATCGCCGAGGCGCAGCGGATCGTGGCACAGGCGGTGAAGCTGCCGCCGGGTTACAGCATCGCATGGACGGGCGAGTTCGAGAACCAGGTGCGGGCCGGCAGGCGGCTCACCCAGGTGGTGCCCATCAGCCTGGCGGCCATCTTCGTGATCCTGTTCATCGCCCTGGGCGACAGCCGCAACGCGGGCCTCGTGTTGATCAACGTGCCTTTCGCGCTGGTGGGGGGCATTGCCGCGCTGCACCTCACCGGCATCAACTTCGGCATCAGTGCGGGCGTGGGCTTCATCGCGCTCTTCGGCATATGCGTGCAGAACGGCGTGATCCTCGTGCAGGAATTCAACGACAACCTCCACCACCGGCTGCCATTGAACGAGGCCATCATCAGCGGTGTGCGCAAGCGTATCCGTCCCGTGGTGATGACCGCCCTGATGGCCAGCCTGGGCCTGCTGCCCGCCGCCATGAGCACGGGCATCGGCAGTGAGAGCCAGAAACCCCTGGCCGTGGTGATCATCGGCGGGCTGGTCACCGCCACGGTGTTCATCCTGCTCGTGTTCCCCCTGGTGTTCCGCTGGTCGCGACGACCCCTGGTGAACGGGTGAGCGGACCCTATCGCCGCACGAACCAACGCGTGATGGGCACGCCGTCCACGGGCATGATGCGCGCCGTGTACACGCCGGCGGGCACGCCCACCAGGTCGATCGCGAGCATGTGGGCGGGGCCATGTGTCGCGCGCACGGTGCGGCCCTGCGCATCGTACACCGTCACCGCCCGGATGGCGTGGGGCGCGTTCACGTGCAGCACATCACCGGCCGGCACGGGGAACAGCTCCACCGTGGTGGATGCGGGCGTTTCGGCCACGCTCATGGATCCGGGGTCGTACACCGTGGCATCGCCGGGCACATTGTTGTGGCCGCTCTGCGGACCGGTGTTGCCGGGTTGCACCGTGCCGTAGTAGGTGGGGCCGAGCACGTACGGGTAGGCCGGCTCATGGTCCTCGGTCAGGGTCACGAAGTAGGCGTAGGTGCCATCGGGGTATTCGGGCGTCACGCAGAACCGGCCGTTGTGCGCATCGAGGTGGCCCAGTTCGGGCACGTACTCATAGTCCTCCAGGAAGGCGCCCAGCGGGTACTGGCCGCCGATGGCCGGACCATATTGGCCGGGGTTCAGCGTGGTGCCGTCGGGCAGGGTGGTGCGGCTGGTGATGTCGCGCCGCCGATAACCCGATACCATGCGCACCACGCCGCCCGTGCCGTCGGGGTTCGCAAAGCCGTACGCCCCGTACACGGGGTAGCCGTCGAACGCGAAGCCGATGAGATCGCTGTGCGCCACCTCGTTCATGTGGTCGTACAGGCAGTTCGGCGTCACGTGGTGGTGGTACTCGCCGTTGGGTGCGGGGTGGCCCATGCACGCATCGAAGCTCAGCCCCTCGAACACCAGTGCGTCGCGGTTCCAGATGCCTTGGTTGTTGTAGCTGAAGCCATCCTTGGCGTTGAAGATGCTCACGCCGTTGCGCCACACGCCGATGTGGCCCATGGGGGTGGCCGTGTGCGGGCCGGTGGCCGGCTGCGGCGACCGCGTGATCTTGAACACGAAGTCCATGTTCATCGCATCGTTCGGGTTGCCGGTCCAGGGCCCGATGTCGTAGCCCGGGATGCAAGAGCAGCGCACGTACACATCGTTGGGGGTGTAGGCCACCTGCAGCACGTTGGTGAGACTGCCCCCATAGCCGGTCTCGGTGCCCGGGTTGATGATCCAACTGGTGATCTCGGGGCCTTGGGCCAGCGCCGCGATGGGGGCCAGGCCGAACAACAGCGTGCGGATGCGCATCGTGCAGGGATCCCGCCGGGGGAAAGGACCGGCAAGTGGCGGGAAAGTAAGGGGCCTCGGCGACCTGTGCCCGGGGAACGGGGATCCACCGCCGGGTACGGCCTGGCGCTGGGCGGTGGGGGGATCGGCACAGTGCGGCGGGAGAGGGGGGCGGGAGATGCTTGCCGTCCGACCAACGGATAATTTGAGCGGGGCTGCCGCGAACGGCATGTTTCCTACCTAGCTTCGCCCCGTCCGAGGCCGGGTGAACTTTGGCGAGACCACCCGGTACAGGCATAGACCAACAAACACACGTCAGTAGAACTCATGAACATTTATGTCGCCAACGTGCCCTACTCCGTGAGGGACCAGGACCTGCGTGAACTTTTCGAGCCCTTCGGAGAGGTCACCTCGGCCAAGATCATCATGGACAAGGTCACCAACCGGAGCCGTGGCTTCGGATTCGTTGAGATGGCCGATGATGCCGCCGGCCGTGCCGCCATTGAGGCGAACAATGGCAAGAATTTCCAAGGGCGCGACCTCGTGGTGAACGAGGCCCGTCCGCGCACTGAAGGCGACCGCCCCTTCCGCAACGGCGGTGGTGGCGGTTTCCGCGATCGCAACGATCGCGGCGGTTATGGTGGAGGCGACCGGGGGTACGGTGATCGCGGTGGTGACCGCGGCGACCGTGGCTTCCGTGACCGTGGCGACCGCGGCGGCGACCGTCGTGGTGGCTACCAGGATGAGGAATACTGACCGTGCATTACGACCCATGGAAGCCCTCCGGCCTGGCCGGGGGGCTTTCTTTTTTCGGGGGGCGCCCGCCTGCGTGGGTGGGGAACGCCCGGGCGCGCGAGGGCGATCCGGTAATTTCGCGCCCGCATGATCCATCTCTTCGGTCGTCTCCTCCTGCTTCCTGCGCTCTTCCTCGGCCTTCCCCTGCTGGCCCAGCCGCCCGCCGGCATGCCGCCCAGTGCCGGGCGCCCGCCCGCTGTGGGCAAGGTGTATGGCCGTGTGCTCGATGCCGCCACGCGCAAGCCCGCCGAGTTCGCCACCGTGGCCGTGCGCCTGCAACGCAACGACAGCCTGCTGGGCGGTACCATCGTGCGCACCAACGGCGACTTCTCCGTGGAGAACCTCCCTTTGGCGCCCATCGTGGTGGAGGTGAGCTTCATCGGCTACGCCGCATCCACCCATCAGGTGGCCCTCGGCCCCGGCACGCGCGAGGTGGACATGGGCAACCTGATGTTGGAGCCCGATGCCCAGGTGCTCAAGGAGGTGGAGGTCACCGGCCGTGCCAGCCAGGTGGTGATGAAGGCCGATCGCCGCGTGTTCAACGTGGACCGCGACCTCAGCACCCGGGGGGGCACCGGCGTGGACGTGATGAAGAACGTGCCCGGTGTGAACGTGGATGGGGAGGGGAACGTGGAGTTGCGCGGTGGCTCGCCGCAGATCCTGATCGATGGCCGGCCCTCGACCATCACCCTCGACCAGCTGCCCAGCGAGGAGATCGAACGCGTGGAGGTGATCACCAACCCCAGCGTGGCCTTCGATGCCAGCAGCACCGGTGGCATCATCAACGTGGTGCTGAAGAAGAACACCAAGCCCGGCTACTTCGGCCAGTTGCAGGCGGGCATCGGCACCAACGACCGCTATCAGGCATCGGGCTCGCTCAACGTGAAGGAGGGCCGCCTCGGCGTGAACCTCAACTACAACTACAACACCTCCGGCAACGTCACCAACGGCTATACCGAGCGCACCGACCTGCTCAATGGACAGGTCGATCGGCGCTACCGCCAGGACGGCGAGAATTCCTCGTCCCACACCATGCACGGCGGCCGCCTGGGGCTGGACTATGAGCTCAGCAACCGCAACACCATCTCGTTGGTGCAGAGCGTGCGCGCCATGAAGAGGGGCGGCAACGAGGAGCAGGTGTTCCGCACGGTGACCGCGGGCAGTGAGCCGGTCTCCAACGGCCGCCAGTACAACACCATTGACAACCAGAACATGAGCCTGAGCACGCAGCTCATGTTCCGCCGCAAGACTCCCAAGGAGGGCAGGGAGTGGACGGCCGATGTGAACTACAACCGCTGGGAGCGCGACAGCTACTCGGGCTTCAACACGGAGACCTTCAGCCCGGGCGGCGGTCACCTGGCGTTCAGCCCGCGCGTGCAGGACAACGAGGGCGGGGCCTTCACCCAGACCTTCCGCGCGCAGTTCGACGTGGTGGACCCGCTGAGCGAACGCACCAAGCTGGAGTGGGGCGCCATGGGCTACCACACCGACGACCACACCTGGCTCAACGTGTTCCTCTCCACGCCCGAGCTGGGGCAGATGGTGGTGGACACCAACCAGACCAACGATTACTGGATCACGGACGACGTGTACGCGGCCTACGTGAACGTGAACCATCGCCTCAACGCCCGGTGGACCATGCAGGGCGGGGTGCGCTTCGAGGGCTCGTGGTTCGAGGCCGACCTCAAGGGCAAGGACCGCACCATCGGCTACAAGTACCCCGACGGCACGGAAGACCTCGGCAAGGCGCTGTTCCCGGCCGTGTACTTCGCGCGCCGCTGGGAGAACAGCCAGCGTGAGCTGCAGATCAACTTCTCCCGCAAGATCCGCCGACCCCGCTTCTGGCAGATCATGCCCTTCGTGCAGTTCGCCGACAGCCGCAACATCCGAATCGGCAACCCGGCCTTGGCGCCCGAGATGAACAATATGGCGGAGATCAATCACCTGCTGCCCATCCAGGGCGGCAACGGCTCATGGCTCACCGCGCTCTATGGCCGCTACGTGGAGAACGTGTTCAGCGCCGTGGCCACCCCGCTGGAGTCCGACCCCGATGTGTTGGTGAACACCTGGGTGAACGGGCGCAGCAGCTTCGAGTATGGCTGGGAGAACATCCTGCGGGTGAAGCTCGCCCCAAAGCTGGTCACCACGCTGAGCACCGGGCTGGAGTACCGCGACATGCAGGTGGGACGCGGCACCGGCCTGGCCAACTCCGGCTTCAACGGGAACGGCAAACTGCTGGTGAGCTACGAATGGGGCAGGCAGTGGAGCGCCCAGGTGAACGGTGAGTACCGCAGCCCGATGATCATTCCACAGGGCCGACGGCTCAGCAGCTATGGGGTGGACGCCTCCGTGTCGAAGGAGTTCAACAAACGCTGGAGCGCCGTGCTCTCCGCGCGCGACATCTTCTTCACCCGCCGCTGGGGCAACACGTACGAGACGGCCATGTTCCTCCAGGAATCGTCGAGCCAGCATGAGATGCGGAACGTGCGGTTCACGCTCACGTGGAAGTTCGGCGAGTACGATGCCTCGATGTTCCGCCGCCGTGCGCCGCGCAGCGAGCCCAGCATGCGCGGTGCCGAGGGCGGGGAGGATTGACCCGCGCTCCCCTCAGAACGTGGCCACCTCGAAGCGCGGGCAGCCCACCGACCCGCTGGGGTCATAGTAGCCCGTGAAGCGCAACTTGTGGAAGCGCCCGTCGGCCGTGTGCACGATGTACACCTGCTGCGGGAACACGTGATAGGTGTTGGTGTTCAGATCGAACAACTTCCAGTCATAGCCGATGGCGTCCTCGTCCGCGCTGAAAGGATGGGCCAGCGTGTCGGCCAGCGTCACCGCCTCCATGTCGGGGTTGGTCACCCGGGCCACGCGCGCACCGCTGAAGCCGTTGAGCACACCGCTCACGGCGTAGACCATGTACGGGTCGTAGAACTGGTAATTGTAGCCGGTGAAGAGGATGTCGTACGCACCGTCTTCCGGGGCGATGTCCACCTGCTGCCGGGAGCGGAGGTCGAAGTGCACATGGCGGCGCGACGGGTCCTTCTGCACGGTGCGCTCCTCGACCTGGGTGCCGTCCAGCCGCGCGATGCGGATGGTGAACTCCGTGTCGGTCATCGACAGCACCTGCATCTTGCGCAGGCCCATGGGTGAGCCGAAGAGGTTGTGCCCCAGATCGATCACGTACACCGTGCCGGGCTCCTCCCACCACCGGCCGATGGCGAGGCTGTCCGGCGATCCGGCACTGTGGTCGTAACGCCAGAGGTCCGCGAGGCCGGTGGTGTCCGTGGGCTGGTCGATGGCCGCGCCGGGCAGGCGGTGGGCCCGCATCATGCGTGCGCCGTTGAGCCGCACATGCGCTTCGCCCGGATGCCCCGCGAAGGCGAGGTCCCAGTCCATCTTGCTGTGCCGCGCCACGGTGCTGCCGGTGCCCAGGTGGAACCAGATCTGATCGCCATAGCCGGTGCCCATGCACACTTGGGCCTCATACTGGCCATGCGCCATGGTGCGCGGGGGCACGGGCAGTTCCTCGGGCAGACAGCCGGTGAGCATGAGGCCCACCATTACGGGCAGCGGGAAGCGGGAGCGGTCCATCATCGTTGCTTGCCTTCCAGTTGCAGCACCAGCCGCACGAAGGCCATGCGACCGGTCATCATCGGTACGGAGCGCGTGCCCGCCACACCCTGCGCGCCGGTAACGGTGGTGGCGAGGTCCTGCACATCGAACAGGTTCTTGCAGCCGGCGGTGATGGTGATGCGCTCCTTCACGGACTTGGTCACCGATGCATCGGCCACGTGGCAGCCCGCGAGCGTGCTGCGGCCCACGCTGCCCTCATCGATGTAGGTGTAGTTCTGCAGCTCGCCCTGGTATTTGTAGTACAGCTGGGCGCTCCAGCCCTTGGCCTTCCAGCTGCGGGTGAGGTTGGCACGCAGCTCATGCGACCACAGGTGGCCCTCCGCCAGTTCGTTGGCCAGGTCATCCCGCCGACCGGTGAGGTTGCCGCCCAGTGTGAACGCCCACCGGGCATCCTCCCAGCCCAGGCCCGCATGGCCGCCGGTGGTGTGGTAACGCCCGACGTTCACGTACGAGTAAAGGGTGCTGTTCACCTGCGCCAGGGTGATCAGGTCCGTCACATCGTTGTGGAAGCCGCCCACTTCGGCGCGCCACCGACCGCCCATGCCCGGCTTCGACCAGGTGAGCGAACCACTGATGTTGTGCGCGCGCTCGGCGTCCAGGTCGGTGTTGCCCCTGATGTTGTGGTTCACGTCCACGAAGAAGAGGTACAGCTCCTTCAGCGACGGTGCGCGGAACCCACGGGCGTAGCTCGCACGCAGCACCAGGTCGTGTGGCAGCTGCCAGCGCACGTTGAACGAGGGGATCAACGGTGCGCCGTACTCCGTGTTGTAGGTGTAGCGCACGGCGGGGCGCAGCGTCACTCGTTGCAGCGGCCGGTATTCCAGGCTGGTGTACACGGCGTAGTCCCCGATCTGTTCACCGGCGCCATCGCCCACGCGGTCACCGCTGCCGCGCTCCAGGTTCAGGTCCATGCCGAACTCGTACCGCGGCCGCACGCTGTCCGTGCCGCTCACATACGCCATGCGCACGTTGGTGAGGTCGAAGTGGGCCGCGTCGTTCGTGCCGGTGCCCATGGGCTCCAGGTCGGTGAGGTCGCGGCGCCAGGTGCGGCTGGTGCGCGTGTAGCGGTCGTGCGCGGCCAGCATGGTGAGCTTGCGGCCGTTGCGCCAGTAGTGATCGGCGAAGAGGGCGTTGTCCAGACGCTGTGTGTGGAACTCGGCGTCCAGGGCCTCGTCGTAGTAGGGCGGTGCGGGACGCCCGCGATCGATCACCCGGTCATCGCTCAATTCGCCCTTGTAGCCCAGCTGCCAGCGCTGGCCCATCCAGCGGTGGTTGAGCCGCAGGTTGTGCTGCTCGCGCGGTTTCCACTGTTTCCACCGGCCGGTATCGGCCAGGGTCGGCTCCAGCTGCGGACCGGTCTGGCCCGGGTTCCATCCGCCGAAGAAGTCACGGCCCAGGTCCAGATTGAGATGGTGCCGGCCCCAGCGGCGCGATGCGGAGCCCCACAGGTTGAGCCGGCCGATGTGTTCCGCATAGGCCGACGCCCGCACACGGATGCGCTCCGGCGCATGCTTGCGGGTGATCAGATTGATCGTGCCGGCCAGCGCGTTGGTGCCGTAGTTCACGCTCAGCGGGCCTTCCACCACTTCCACCCGCTCGATGCCGTTCAGGTCGATCTGGGATAGGTCCAGCTTGCCGTCCTGCCGCCCGATGATGGGCACGCCGTCGATCAAGATCTTCACGTTCTCTCCGCCCAGGCCCTGCATGGTCATGCCGGTGGAGCTGAGCGCGTTGTCCTGCGTGAGGCGGATGTTCAGCTCGTTGCGCAGCGCATCGGACAGGTCGTTGGCGGCCATGCGCTCCAGATGTTCGGCATCGAGCACGCGCACCTTGTGCACGGCCTGCTCGGCGGGGGTGAGGCCGTACTGGCCGGTGACGACGAATTCCCGGATGGCCACCGCATGGCGTGTCAACACGATGCGCAGTGGTGCCGGGGAGCGCAGCGTGTCATGGCGCGTCACGTGGCCCACATGGCTCACGCGCACCACCACACCGCTTTGCAGCTGATCGGCCGTGATCGGCAGCGTGGCGGCGCCGTCCACGCCGGTGAAGTCGGCCCCGCCGGTGCGGCCGTCGAGCGGTTGCCACAGCACGTGGGCATGGGGCAGGGGCTGCCCGGAGGTGCCGTCGGTCACCTCGATCTGCACTTGGGCGGAAAGATCACCGGATATCACGATGGCGGTGGCCATCGCGAAGCGTCGTGCAAGGGCGGTCATCCTCCTCATCGGCACTTTCGGACCGCGAAGAACGGACGGCCTCGTGGGGCGTCTGTCATGCCTGCGTAGATCCCCCGCGCGGCGGCACCGCGCGGGGGCTGACGATCGTCAGGCCGTACGCTGTTCGGCCTCCACGGCGGCCACCAGGCTGCGCCACTCCTCCAGCTCCGGGATGCCGGGTTTGCGCTTGCCGAAGAGCTGCACCAGCAGTTCGCCTTTGGCATCGTAGCACTCCAGTGCGGTGACGATGCCGTCCTTGGTGGGCTTGCGCACCACCCAGCTTTCGGTGATGGCGGCCTCGCGCAGGTGCAGGTTGAAGTCCGGGTCGAGCACATTGAACCAGCCCGGCACGTCGGCCAGCTTGATCACGGGGCCGGTGTGGATCTGGATCATGCCCTTGTTGCCCACGAACACCATGATGGGCAGCCGGCTTTGCGCAGCGCGGGTCAGCACGGCGCGGCAGGCCGTGTTGTTCACCCGCACGGCGTGGTCGGGGCCGGGGGCCAGGCGCAGGGCCTGCGTGCGGCTGACACCATGTTTCTTCAGCATGCCATAGAAGTCGTGCGTGTCCTGCAGCCCCATCCATTCCGCGCGGAAGGCGGCCACATCGATGCTGCTGTCAGGGCGTTCGGCCGGCGGAGCGGGCCAGGGCGAGGTCGCCACGGTGCTGTCCTGATCCTCCGCCCGGTACTTCGCCACCAGGGCATCGTACGCATCGCCGTCGCTCTCGCCGATCAGGTACACCTTGTGCACGGCCTCCCCATCGCTGCCGAAGAACTGCAGGCTGCGGCGCGGGGCGTCCTTGCCGGGTTCGGTCACCGCGAATGAATAGGCCCAGGGCTCCCAGAAAATGCGCAGGTCGATGTCGTCGCCCACATACAGCCCCACAGGACCGGGGTTGATCGAGGGGTTGAGGTAGATGCCTTTGCGCTCGTGCACCACGTCATCGTTGCGCGTCAGGGCGATCACCCGGCCCAGGCTGCCGATCTCCTTCATGATGGCCCGGTGCTCGGAACGCAGCCGCACCACGCCATCGCCCACGCGGGTGGCGAGCAGTTCGGCCTCGCTCACACCCAGGGCCTGGGCGGCATTGCGAATGCGCATTTTGGGGTCCTGGGCGAGCAGTTCGGCCCAGCGCTCTTTCAGGGAAAGGGTGGCAGTGGTCATCGGACGTTGGAAAAGGGTTCAAGGGGCCACATCGACCGTCTCGGGATGGTCAACGGGCATGAATGGGTGGCGGGTGCGGTCGGGTACCATGCCGAAGTGCACCCATGGGCCGCCATCCACCGGGTGGGGCAGCACGTGGGCCGGCATGTCGTAGGCGTAGGTGAGATGGTCGGCGGTGAGCACCTCACGCGGGGTGCCGATCGCCAAGGTGCGGCCGTGCTTCATCAGCAGCATGCGATGGGCGTAGCGCGCGGCGATGTTCAGGTCGTGCAGCACGGCGAGTACGCAATGACCGGCCTCGGCATGCTGCCGCGCGAACTTCATCAGGGCGTGCTGGTGCTTCACGTCCAGGTCGTTCAGTGGCTCGTCAAGCATCAGCAGGGTGGGGGCGGGGCCGCCATCGAGCTGCGCCACGGTGCGGGCGATGTGCGCGCGCTTGCGCTCGCCACCGCTGAGGGCCGGCATCTCGCGATCGCCGAACGGGGTCACGTGCATCAGCTCCATGGCGCGTTCCACCGCGGCGATGTCGGCCGGAGCGGTGCCCTCTCCATGCGGGTAGCGGCCCATCATCACCACCTCGCGCGCCGTGAAAGCGAAGGGCACCACGCTCTGCTGATCGAGGAAAGCCCGTTCGCGCGCCAGGGCCTCCAGCGACAGGTCGGCGATCGGGGTGTTCTTCCACCGCACCGTGCCGGTGGCGGGGGGCATCTCGCCGCCGATGCTGCGCAACAGGGTGCTCTTGCCCGCCCCGTTGGCGCCCAGCACCGCGAGCAGGGTGCCCGGCGGGCAGGTGAAGGCCACATCATGCAGCAGGACCGGCCCTCGTCGGCCGGCGCGCACGGATATGTGGTCCACTTGCAGCATCACACGGAAAGGGTGCGGCGGCGGCGCACGAGCAGGTACAGGAACACGGGGGCGCCGCACAGGGCGGTGATCACACCGATGGGCACTTCGGCGGGCGCGGCCATCGTGCGCGCCAGGGTGTCGGCCAGGCACAACAGCAAGGCACCGGCGAGCATGGAGGCGGGCATCACGTAACGGTTGTCCGCGCCGCCCAGCATGCGCACGGCGTGCGGCACCACCAGGCCCAGGAAGCCGATCACCCCGCAGAGGGCCACCGATGCCCCGACCATCACGGCGGTGGCCACGATGGCGCGGCGCTTCACGCGCTCCACGTCAACGCCCAGGTAGCGCGCCTGCTGTTCGCCCAGGGCCAGCGCATTGAACTGGCGGTGCGTGCGCAGCAGATGGTACATGGGCACCGGCACGGCCACCAGCATGATGAGGATGGCCGAACGGTCTGCGCCGCCCAGGCTGCCGAGCATCCAGAAAGTGATGCTGCGCAGCTGTGTGTCGCTGGCGGTGTATGTGAGCAGGCCGGTGAGCGCACCGGCGATGGCGGTGATGCCGATGCCCGCGAGCAGCATGGCGGCCACGTTGGTGCGGCGGCCTTCGCGGGCGATGCCGAACACCAGCAGGGCGCTGACGAGCGCACCGATGAAGGCCATGATGGGCAGCGCGGCCAGGCCGGCCCAGGCGCCCAGCAGAGCGGCCATGGGTGCGGTGGCGGTGATGGCCACGGCGGCCAGCAGGCCCGCGCCGGAGCTCACGCCGATGATGCTGGGATCGGCCAGCGGGTTGCGGAAGAGGGCCTGCATCGTGGCGCCCCCGGCGGCCAGCGCGGCTCCGGCAAGCAGGGCCAGCAGCACGCGCGGCAGACGCACCACCATCACCACCGCCTGCTGGCGCGTGGAGTGGTCATCGCCACCCATCAACATGGACCACCATGCGGCGGGCGACACGGACATGGCACCCACGGACATGGCGGTGAGCGCGGCCACGATCAGGGCCACCCCGCAGATCACCAGGATGCGCACCTGCCGTGATCTCATCCTCCGATGGCCACCTCGTGGAAGGCGGTGTTGAGCTGGATCACGGCCTGGCCCAGCCGCGGACCGAAGTTGGAGATCAGGCCGCCGTCCATGGCGATGAAGGCCTTGTTACGGCCGGCGCGGGTGGCGGCCATTCCCGGCACCTGCATCAGACCTTCGACCCCCTGCAGGGCGTCCATGCCCGAACTGAACAGCAGGATGGCGTCCGGGTCGGCGGCGATGAGCGCCTCGGGGGTGAGCGGTTTGTACTCCTTGAAGCCCGCCACGGCGTTGCGCCCGCCGGCAAGCTCGATGATGTGGTGCATGGGCGTACCCTCCCCGGAGACCATCAGCGAACCAGCTCCGCGGGCGTAGATGAAGAGCACCTTGGGCGGCTCGGCGATGGGCTTCACCCGGGCGAGGTCCAGGTCCATGGCGGCGATGAGCGTTTCGCCCTCGGCAGGGTCGTGCAGCAGCTCGGCCACCTGGCGGATGAGCGTGCGTGTGCCCTCCACGCTGTGGTCTTGGGGCAGTTCCACCACGCGTTGACCGGCCTGTTGCAGCTGGCCGCGCACCGTGGTGTTCAACTGGCCGGGGGCCGCCAGGACCAGGTCGGGCTCCAGCGCGATCACCCCCTCGGCCCGCACGGTGCGGTCGTGGCCCACGCGGGGAACCCCGGCGATCTTCTCCGGCCAGGTGCTGGTCACGTCCACACCCACGATCCGGTCCGCCCGACCCAGCGCCGCCACGATCTCCGTGAGCGTGCCGTTGAGGGTGACGATGCGTTGGGGTTCGCTGTTCGCGTCGGTCTTCTCGACGTGCGGGGTGCCGCACGATGCCATGGTCCAGATGACCGGTAGGAGGAGTGCGGCGGGGCGGATTTTCAGCATGGTGGGAAAGCGGCGCGGACGCACCAGGCGTCCGCGCATGCAAAGGACTCTCAACGGGACCGGGATGGAAATACCATGATCACGGTATTCTCCCTTCGCCGGGAGCGTGGTCACTGCACGATCAGGCGGGCGGTGGCCACCCCGGCGGCATGCGTGGCCTGCACCACGTAGGCACCCGCGGGCAGGCCGCTCAGGTCGATGGTGCGCACGGTGAGCATCCCCGTGCCGGTGAATGGCTCGGTACGTACCACCTGACCGCCCATGTCCACGATTCGCACCGTGGCCTGATCAGCAGGCAGGTCGAGCAGCAGGTCCACCACTCCACTGGCGGGGTTGGGGTACACACCCACCTGGCCGTTGCGGCCGGCGATCTCGTCCACACCCACGGCGCTCACCAGCTCCTGGGTGAAGGTCATCACACCCGTGGCGCTGCCCGAGTAGTCGGTGAACACCAGCTTCCAGAGGGCGCCGTTCTTGGCCTTCACGAAGTAGGCGCGGTCCGGCACGATCACGTAGGAGAAGCCGGAGAGGGTCTTCCAGTCGGAACCGATGATGTTGATGGCGCTGCTGTACTGGCCTTCAGCGGCAACGGCTTCCACGGTGAGGGGATCCACGCCATCGAGCTGGGCCACCTGGACACCGGTGTTCTGGAGCACGCCGGCCACGCCGTACCACATCGCGCCGAGGTCGGACATGTACTTCGTGAAAAGCAGGTCCCAGTCGGCAGAGGCGGGCTCGCGGTCCACGCTGGTGTGCTGCGTCAGGTCCCAGTAACCGAAGTTGCGGCCGCTGAACCCGGACTTGGCGAGGGTGGCGTTCTGTTCGTTGCTGCCGTCGAGGTCGGCGTAGGTGAAATGGTACGTGCCGCCCACCAGGCCGTCGATGCGCAGCTTCTTCCAGGTCATGCCATCGGCCATCAGGATGGCGTACATCTGGGTGCCGGAGATGATGTGGCTCAGGGTGTTGTAGGTACCCCAGCCCATGTTGCCGTCCTCATCGGCGCCGTAGGAGAGGGCCCCTTCACTCCATGCGGTCTCGGAGTCGTGGATCTCGGTCCACGCGTCCTCATCGGGCGTGGTCACGGCGTCCCAATCGGTGATGGGGCCCACGTGGAAGATGCGGAGCCCTTTGGCGGCGTTCACCCGCACGGTGCTGGTGATGCCGCTGATCTCGAACGCCAGGTCCCACTCGGCCACCGGGCGCACCGTCTCGGTGCCGGAGGCCAGCTGGTAGAACACCTGATCACTGTTCTGGGCGTTGGTGCTGATGTGCACGGTCTCCTGGGCGGTCAGGGCCACAGGACCGATGAACAGGGCGGAGAGGAGTAGCGTTCGTTGCATGGACTGTGAATGAGGCCGCAAAGCAACTGCCGCACCCTTCGGCCGGACAATACCCGGATCGTATGAAAGCGCCCTGTTCCGTCATGGAAATGCAATGATCCCCGGACGGCGGCCGCCGGGGATCATCACCGGGGATCGTGCGTGGGATCAATCGGCCTTCACGAACCGCTCCATGCGCACGTGATCACCGGCCACCATGCGTACCAGGTACTGGCCGGGGCGCAGGCTCGAAACATCGAGCGTGCGCAGTTCGCCATTGCGCACCGGCACTGCGGGCAGCACGCACACGCCCTGCAGGGTCCAGATCTCCACCTGCCCCACCACATCGGGGGGGAGCTCGCGCGCGGCCACCTGCACCTGGAGTTGGGTCATGGTGGGCCACACCGTCAGCCCGATGTCATGGCCCGGGGCGAAGCAATCCACCACCTCCACCACAGCGCCGGCCACATCGAGGCTCGCGCAGATGTCGCCGCCACCTTGGATGAGCAGCGACTCAAGCTGGGCGATGGTGGTCATGCCGAAAGTGACGCTGTTCGGATCGAGCGTGGCGGGATCGAACACCAGCGCATGGATGGCATATCGCCCGGTGCCGTCCACCACGAAGCTGGCGGGTACGCTGGCATTGATGATCACCTGCTCGGTGCCCATGGACAGGAAGTGGATGCGTTCGAAGCACGTGGGTTTGATGGCATCGCCGTTGTGGGTGGCGGTGAGCACCGTGCCGCCGGCGCTGTAGCACACCTCGGGTGACGGCGGGCTCATCGTGCCCGCGTAGGCGGTGCAGGTGTCCGTGCAGTCCAGCACAAGCACCGGGGCGCCCACCATGTCGATGCTGCCACAGAGCGCTCCACCACCCTGTACGAAGAGGCCTTCAAGTGCGCCGATCACCGTGGTGCCGGGCACGATGGTGGCCACGTCGAATGTGGCGGGGTCGTACACCAGGGTGTGGATCACGTAGGCACCCGCCGTGGTGACGGTGAACACGGGCGTGGCGGCGGTGGCCACCACCGTTTGGTCAAGGGACAGCAGGTAGCTGGTGAGGTAGCCGGGCGGGACCAGCATGTCGCCATTGGCCACGGCGAAGAACAGGGCCGAACCACCGGCGAGGTGGACCTCGTCATCGGCCGCGGTGAGTGTGCCCGCGTGGGCCACGCAGGGGCCACTGCAGTCGATCACCTCCACGGTGGCGCCGTCCAGGCCGAGGCTGCCGCAGATGTCGCCACCTCCCTGCTCCAGCCAGCCATGCACCTCACTGATCGTGGTGCTGCCCGGTCCGATGAGGCTCAGGTCGAGCGTCACGGGGTCGTGCACGAGGGCATGGATGGTGTAGCTGCCGGATGCCTCCACCACGAAGCTGGGGAAGGCGCTGAGCGCGGTGATGGTGCCATCGACGCTGAGCAGGTGCACCGTGGCGAAGCCCGCGGGGACGTTGCTGTTGCCCACGGGCGTGGCCTCGATGACGGCCGAGCCGAAGAGCAGGCACTCCTGCGATGTGGTGGCGACCAGGTCACCGGCATCGGCCACGCAGCCCGGGCCACAATTGTTCACCACCACGGTGGCGCCCACCATGTCCAGGCCGGCGCAGATGGTGCCACCGCCGGGGAGCAGCAGTGCGTTGATCTGCGCCAGGGTGGTCACGCCCAGCTCCAGCGTGCCCGGGTTGTAGTCCTGCAGTTGGAACACCATGGCATGGACCCCGTAGCTGCCGGGCGCGTTCACCGTGAAGCTGGGCAGCACGCCGGCGTTGATCACCACCTGGGCGGGGCCGAGGGTGAGCATGTACACGGTGGCGAAGCCGGGCGGTACGAAGGAGTCGCCGTTGGGGATGGCCATCACCGTGGCCACCCCATCAATGAGGCACACCTGCGGGGCCACGGGTGTGAGCGTGCCGGCATAGGCCAGGCATTGCGGCGGGCAGGCATCCACCTGGAAGGTCGCGCCCTGCGATCCCACCGCCCCGCAGAGCGAACCACCACCGGCCACGAACTGCGCGTGCAGCGCGGCAAGAGTGGTGGTGCCGAACGTCACCGCGGCGGGATCGAAGGTGGCCGGGTCGTACACGAATGGGTGGATGGCGTAGGTGCCCACGGCGGTCACGTCGAACTCGGGCACGCCGTTCATGGCCATCACCACGCCTTCATCGCCCTGCACCAGCAGGAAGCTGTATGTGGCGCCGGCAGGGATCACGGCGTCGCCATTGGGGAAGGCCACGATCGTCACCCAGCCGCCCTGCTCCAGGCAGCCGAACTCACCGCTGTCGCCATCGAGGGTGCCGGCATCGGCTTCGCATTCCTCGGGCGGGCAGATCGTGATCAGGGTGTGCACGCCGGTGGCGTCCAGGGCGGCGCAGATCCCGCCACCGCCCTGCAGCAGCAGGCCATCCAGTTCGGCGATGGTGGTGGTGCCGAACTGCACCAAGTCCAGGTTCAGCGTGGCCGGGTCGTACACCAGCGTGTGGATGCCGTACAAGCCCGTGTCGGGCGCGGTGTAGTAGGGCGCGGTGGAGGTGCCCACGATCACCTGGTCAGTGCCGGTGGAGAAGAGGTAGATCATCGCATAGCCGGCGGGCACATTGGCTCCGCCCAGGGGCAGTGCGCCGATCAGCGTGCCGCCCTCCTCCAGACAGTCCTGGGTCTTGTAGGGCACGATCCCTCCGGTCACCGGGTTCTCCACCAGCACCGTGGTGCCCGTGGTGTCGAGCGCGGCACAGATCGCACCGCCACCCTGGACCAGCTGGCCCTCCAGCTCGGTGAGCGTGGTGCTGCCCGGAACGATGCTCGCCAGGTCCAGCGTGTTGGGGTCCAGCACCAGGGTGTGGATGGAGTACGTGCCTTCGGCGTACACGTCGAAGATGGGCACGTGGCGCACCTCGAGGATGGTGCCTGCGGGCTGGAGCACCAGTACCCATCGGGTGATGAAGCCCGGGGGCACCACGGCATCACCGATGGGAATGCCGCCGATGGCCGTACCGCCTTCCTGCAGGCAGTCCGACGGTTTGAAGCCTGCCAACGTGCCGGCATGAGCGTCGCATCCACCCAACGCGTCATGGGCCGTGGTGGGCGTGGCCGGAACGGGGCCAAGGCCGAACACAAGTGCGGCGAACATGGCAACCGCGGTACGCAGTGCGGAAGGGTAGGGCTTTTGCATGGTCCAAGTGGGATCTCGTAGGTGGCCAGGGCATGTGGTGCAGCGGGCACCACGTGGGTTAGGACGGCTGAAGATAAGGCGCGTCACGGGACCGGCGAAGCGTGCGGGGTGAAGCGGTCTTGCCGTTCTTTGCGGCCATGATCAACGGCAAGGAGGCCTTGGTGGAGGAGTTCGTCCTGCACCGGTTGGGCGCGGGTGATGTGCCCAGCGTGTTCAACGATTTCAGTGCGGTGCTCCAAGGGCCCGAGGAGCAGACCTTCCTGCGCCGCCTTTTCCTGAAGCCGTTCTCCCAGGCGGCCGAGACCTTCACCTTCGCCGAGGGCGAGGATGGTGATGTGTTCCACGGGCTGTGCGCCGGGATCCGTGCCGGTCGTGATCTGGTGGACGCCTCACGCAGCATCGCCCAGCGCCTCCTGGAGGTGATGCACCAGCAGGAGATGCCGCCGGGCGACTGTTTCGTGGTGCGCTTCACCAGTGTGGAGTACCACGGGGGCTACTACGATGCCGTGGGTGTGCTGAAGTTCGAGGAGCGCGAGGTGTTCATCGAGAGCCGCCCGGAGGATGGCCGATTGAACATGCGTTTGGGCCGCGGCCTCGGCACGGTGAAGCCCGCGCTGGCCGTGCTGGTGGTGTTCACCCCAGCCACACCCACCATCCTCACCGTCGACACGCCCAAGCATGCGGGTGCCTGGCGCCACGGTTTCATCGGCCTGTGCCGCAAAGAGGACCATGTGAACACCACGCGCGACGTGATGACCATGGCCCGCACCTTCATCACCGAGCAGCTGCCCGAGGTGGACCGTCCCGCCCAGATCGACCTGCTGAACCGCTCCGTGCAGTACTTCAAGGACAACGCGGAGTTCGACCGTGACCACTTTGTGCAGGAGGTCTTCGCCGAGCCCGCCATGATCGATGCCTTCGATCGCTTCGGACGCCAGTACAGCGAGGAGCACGATGTGCAGTTGAAGGACCGCTTCGACATCTCAGCACCCGCGGTGAAGAGCCAGGCGCGGGTGTTCAAGAGCGTGCTGAAGCTGGACAAGGATTTCCATATTTACATCCACGGCGACCGCAACAAGATCGAGCGCGGCGTCGACCCCGATACGGGAAGGAAGTATTACAAGATCTGGTACGACCAGGAGCACTGATCGTTCTTCCTCCTCCACCTGCGAAGCCTGTCCGATGCTGCGTCGTGTATTGAGCGCGTTGGGCCGTTCCCTGGCGGTCCGGGCATCCGCGCGGGAGTGGCACGCCCTGGCGGCGGGGCCGGAACCGCGCGTGGCGGCCGTGGCGCGTGCCCTGTTGCGCGCCACGCGGGCGCCGGCCAACGGCGATGAACGCAACGCGCTCGATGGGGTGCAGGCCCTGCGCACGCGCATGCTGAAGAGTGACGATCGACTGGAGGTGGTGGACCATGGCGCGGGATCGCCCGATGCCTGGCGTACGCCGGAGGAAATGGCCCGCGGGGTGGTGACCACGGTGCAGGTGGGCGAGGTGGCCCGTACGGCCACCACCCCCCATCGGCTGGGATGCCTGATGTTCGCCTTGGTGCGGGAACTGGTCCCCATGCGGGCGCTGGAGCTGGGCACCAACCTGGGCATCGGTGCCGCCTACATCGGGCAAGGCCTGCGCCTCAACGGGCAAGGGGAGCTGCATACCATTGAAGGCGCAGCGAGCCTGGCGCATCTGGCCCGCACGAACATGGCCTGGTCGGGGTTGCACCAGGTGCACATCCACCAAGGCCGCTTCGATGTGGTGCTCCCGCAGCTGCTTGCCGCGTCCGGTCCGTTCGATCTGGTGTTCATCGATGGCCACCATGATCACGATGCCACCCTGGACTACTTCGATACGATCCACCCGCATCTGGCGCCGGGCGCGGTGGTGATCTTCGACGACATCGGCTGGTCCGACGGCATGTCGCGCGCCTGGCGCCGGCTCTGTGCCGATCCGCGTACGGGCCGCACCATCGACATCGGTCGATGGGGCATTGCATGCATCGGCGCAGCGTCATCGGGTCCCGGGCCCCATCACCTTTTCCGATCGTTCCCATGATGGGCCGAGGCCGTCCCCCCCTTGGTACCTTCGGCCGCACCATGAAGGGCGATCGGCCATCCCGAGGGGAAAGGAGCATGTGCGGCGTGCGACGTGTGTGATCGAATGATGCGGGTGTTGCTGATCACTTCCCAGTTCCCGCCGTCCAACGCAACCGGTGCGCGCCGTCCGTACTACCTGGCCCGAGCGCTGGCCGATCGGGGGCACCAGGTCACCGTGCTCACCGACGATCGGCCGCCGGACCCCGCACCGTGGACCGTTGACACCACCGGCATCCGCGTGGAGCGCCAGCCCAGCACGGAGCGCCCGCCCGACCTGGGCTTCGGGGGGCGCATCACGCTGGGCTTGCTGCGGCTCCTGGGCGGCCGACCACCGCAATGGTGGCGCCGCGCGCTCGACCCCTTCCTGCCGCTGTTCCACGGGCGACGGTGGTCCTTGTCCCTGGCGGAGATGGACCGGCGGGTGGGGCCGCAGGATGTGATCGTGGCCAGCGGCCCCCATTGGTATCCGCTGTACCTGGCGTGGCAGCTGGCCGGCCGCACGGGCACGCCCTACCTCCCCGACTACCGCGACCCGTGGAACATCGTGATCCCCGAGGTGGCCCTCAACTGCATCCACTACCACGGTACTCCGCCTTTTTCCTGGGTGCGCCGATCCCGGTCCATGGCGGCCGAGCGGGCCATCCTGCGCGATGCGGCGGCGCTCACGGCCGCCACGCCTTCCACCTTGGCCAACGCCTTGCAGGTGACCGGCCATGCCCACGGCACCGTGGTGTTCAACGGCTGGGTGCCCGGCCCCCCGTTGCCCCCGCCGCCCGCCGAGGGCTTCACCGTGTTGTACACGGGCCGGCTGTACGCCGAGCAGGATTGGGACATGGTGGTGCGCGCCATGGCGCTGGCGGCCGAGGAGGTGCCCGGCCTGCGGCTGTGCGTGCGGGGCCGGGCCGATACCGCCGGGCTTCCCCAGGCATTGGCGTTCCCGCAGAGCGGGCCGTGTCCCGTGGAGTTGCTGCCCGAGGTGCCGCGCGATGCACTGCCCGCTGAGTTCGCACAGGCCCACGCGTTGCTCACCGTGGCCTGCGAGGGCAATCCCGGGGTGGTGCCGCTGAAGCTCATGGACTACCTCGCCTACGACCGGCCTGTGTTGGTGGCCGGACGCACCGAGGGCATCCAGCAGGACATCGTGCGACGCACCGGCAAGGGCTTGTGCGGGAGCGACGCGGAGCGCCTGGCCGCGGCCATCGTGGAGCTGTATCGGGCACGGGAGGGCGCGCGTGTGCGCAGTGCGGACGAGGAGGCGGCATTGGCCGAGCTCTCGATCGACCGCCAGATGCAACGCTGGATCGACCTGTTGGCGGCGCACGCGAAGCGCACCTGATCCATCGGACCGACAGCGTGAAGGCCGCGGTGACGTTCGGTGCGGAAACCTAACTTCGGCCGCGCTGCCGCAAGCGGCGTGCGGAGGCGCATGAGGATCGAAGTGGACGCGAAAGCATGGCGGTGGCTGCCGGACCTCAGGGAGCTGGCCACGCACCGTGATCTGCTCACCACCATGGCCATGCGCGACATCCGTGTGCGTTATGCCCAGACCCGTCTGGGGTTGGCCTGGGCCCTGGTGCAGCCCCTGGTCACCCTGGGGGTGATGGTGCTCCTTTTCGAGCGCGCCGCCCGTGTGGACACCGCCCCCGTGCCGTACCCGCTCTTCGCCATGACCGGCATCGCGGCCTGGTCGTACTTCGCCTACGTGCTGAAGGAATCGGGCTCGTCGCTCATCGGGGCCCAGGAGATGGTGCGGAAGATCTACTTCCCCCGGTTGGTCATCCCCTTGAGCAAGGCCTTGGTGGGCCTGGTGGACCTGCTGGTGGTGCTCCTGCTGCTCACCCTGATGTGCATCCGCTACGGTGTGCGTCCGGGTCCGGAGGTCATCTACGCGCCGGTGTTCCTCGCGGGCGTGCTCGTGGCCGGCCTTGGCGCGGGGATCTGGGTGAGCGCCCTCACCATCCGCTTCCGCGATCTGCAGCACGTGGTGCCTTTCATTGTGCAGATCGGGCTGTTCGTCACCCCCGTGGCCTATCCCGCCAAGCTGGTGATGGGCACATTGCCGCAGTGGGGCCAAGTGGTCTATTTCCTCAATCCCATGGCCGGCTTGGTGGAGGGCTTTCGTTGGGCTTTGCTCGGCACCGGTGAGCTGGGGTGGCCCTGCATGCTCTCATTGGCCGCCGCCGTGCTCATGCTGGGCTCGGGGCTGATCTACTTCCGCTCCATGGAACGCGTCATCGCCGATCTGATCTGATGATCCACGTGGACGGCATCGGGAAACAGTTCGCCGTGGGCGGAAGCGGGCGGGTCGACATCCGTGCCGGCCTGCGCGAGAACCTGCGGCGATTGGTGCGCGGCGGCGGCGACCGGTTCTGGGCGCTGCAGGACGTGAGCTTCGACGTGGAGCGCGGCCAGGCGCTGGGCATCATCGGCCGCAACGGTGCCGGCAAAAGCACCCTGCTGAAGATCCTTTCGCGCATCACCCACCCCTCCGCCGGTCGCTTCACCATCGACGGGCGCGTGGGCTCGCTGCTGGAGGTGGGCACCGGCTTTCACCCCGAGCTGAGCGGCCGGGAGAACATCTACCTCAACGGCACCATCCTGGGCATGCGCCGCGCCGAGGTGAAGGGGAAGTTCGATGAGATCGTGGAGTTCAGCGGCGTGGAACGCTTCCTGGACAACCGCGTGAAGCACTACAGCAACGGGCAGCGCGTGCGCCTGGCCTTTGCCGTGGCCGCACATCTCGAACCCGATGTGCTCATCATCGACGAGGTGCTGGCCGTGGGGGATGTGGAGTTCCAGCGCAAGTGCCTGGGCAAGATGAAGGACGTGACCGGCAACGGCCGCACGGTGCTCTTCGTGAGCCACAACATGAGCGCGATCAACAGCCTGTGCAGCCGATGCCTCCTGCTGGACCAAGGCCGGGTGGAGATGATCGGCGACACCTCGGAGGTCACGGCGCAATACCTCCGGATGAACGAAGGCATCGCGGCGGGGGTGAAGGACCTGTCGCACATGCCGGTGAGCAGCGACGGCGCCGGCCGCATCGTGCGTCTGCGCTGGACCGACCGCGCTGGCGCCACCATCGAGCATGTGGCCCTCACCGCCGGCTTCCGCCTGGAGGTGGATTTCGAGATCGCCTCGCCCGGCTTCAAGCCGCAGCCCGTGGTGCAGGTGTTCAACAGCCGCGCCGAGATGGCTTTCATGACCTTCGCCGGTGAGGGCGATCATCCCACCGCGCCCGGCCGCTACCGCGCCACGCTGGAGTTCCCCGCGAACTTCTTCAATGAGGACACCTACCACGTGACCCTGTGGCTGTGCACCTGGCTGCCCCACAAGGTGCACCTGGTGTTGGAGAACATCACGAGCATCCGCGTGCTGGACGACCTGGAGTCGCCCACCCGTGCGCCGAGCTACGCCCGCGTGCTGGGCATCCTGCGCCCGCGGCTGCAATGGGACATCGCACCGATCTGAGCCATGGCAGAAAAGATCCTCATCACCGGCGCCGGTGGGTTCATCGGCAGCCATCTCGCCGAAGCCCTTGCGCGGCAGGGCATGGACGTGCGGGCCATGGTGCACTACAACGCGCTGGGCCGCTGGGGCTGGCTGGAGCACATGGACCCCGCGCTGCGCGGCGCCATGGAAGTGGTGGCCGGTGATGTGCGCGACCCGCACGCCATGCGCAAGGCCGTGAAAGGCGTGCACACCGTGTACCACCTCGCAGCGCTCATCGGCATACCATACAGCTATCTGGCGCCTGACAGCTACGTGGACACCAACATCAAGGGCACGCTCAACGTGCTCGAGGCCGCGCGCGACATGGGTACCCCACGGGTGCTCATCACCTCCACCAGCGAGGTCTACGGCACGGCCCGCCAGGTGCCCATCACCGAGGACCATCCGCGCCAGGGGCAATCGCCGTACTCCGCCAGCAAGATCGGCGCGGACCATCTCGCGCAGTCCTATCACCTCAGCTTCGGCACGCCCGTCACCATCGTGCGTCCCTTCAACACCTACGGCCCGCGGCAATCGGCCCGTGCGGTGATCCCCACCATCATCACCCAGCTGCTCGCCGGCCGCGACCACATCGCCCTCGGTTCGCTCCATCCCACGCGCGATCTGGTGTTCGTGGAGGACACCGTGCGCGGATTCATGGCCGTGGCCGGGCAGCCGGCGTTGATCGGCCAGGAGGTGAACATCGCCACCGGCCGGGAGATCAGTGTGGGCGATCTGGCACGCACCATCATGCGCATCGTGGGGCGCGAAGTGGAGCTGCGCAGTGCGGATGAACGCATCCGTCCCGCCGGCAGTGAAGTGGAACGTCTGCTGGGCAGTGCCGACAAGCTGCACCGCGCTGCCGGATGGATGCCCACCGTGGCGCTGGAGGAAGGCTTGGAACGTACCGTGCGCTGGTTCGCCGATGAGCGCAACCGCGCCGGGTACAAATGGGCCGACTACAATGTTTGAACCCTGCATCCGGGGCATGCGGGCGCTGTTCCCGGGTGATGGGGCCGTGCCGTTGCACGCGCCCTGGTTCGATCATGCGGACGAAGAAGCCGTGGCGGCCTGCGTGCGCAGCTCGTTCGTGTCGTCCGTGAGCACTGAGATCACCGGCTTCGAGCAGGACCTGGCCGCCTTCACCGGCGCCGCGCACGCCGTGGCGGTGGTGAACGGCACGGCCGCCCTGCACATCGCGCTGGTGCTGGCCGGCACCGCTCCCGGCGATCTGGTGGTGACGCAATCGCTCACCTTCATCGCCACGGCCAACGCCATCGTGCACGCCGGGGCCCGGCCGGTGTTCGTGGATGTGGACCCCGACACCCTGGGGATGTCGCCGCAGGCCCTGCGCACATGGCTCGAGCGCGAATGCACCACGCGAGATGGGGTTTGTGTGCACGGCGCCTCAGGACGCCGCGTGCGCGCTTGCGTGCCCATGCACACCTTCGGCCTGTGCGCCCGCGTGGCCGAGCTGCGCGCCATCTGTGATGCGTGGGGCCTGGTGCTCGTGGAGGATGCGGCCGAGGCCCTGGGCTCCCGCATCGGCGACCGCCACGCGGGTACATTTGGGGCAATGGGCACGCTGAGCTTCAACGGGAACAAGATCATCACCTCCGGCGGTGGAGGTGCCGTGCTCTTCAGCGATGCCGGGCTGGCCCAGCGCGCACGCCACCTCACCACGCAGGCCAAGCTGCCGCACGCCTGGGCCTTCCGCCACGATGCCGTGGGCCACAACCACCGCATGCCCGGGCTCAACGCGGCGCTGGCCCGCAGCCAGTTGCGCAAGATGCCCCACAACATCGCCGTGAAGCGCGCGCTCCATGAGGGCTACCAGGCGCTCTTCGCGGGATCGCCGTGGACGCTGATCACCGAACCGGCCGGCACCACGAGCAACTACTGGCTCAATGCCGTGCTGCTCCGCGACCGGGCAGAACGCGACGCGTTCCTTGCGGCCACCCACGCCGCTGGCCTGCTCACCCGGCCGGCCTGGGATCCGGTGCACCTCCAACCCATGTACGCCGAAGACATCCGCGATGCGCTGCCCGTGACCGAGGCCCTGTGCGATCGCGTGGTGTGTCTGCCCAGCAGTGCGCATCCATGACCGACCTGTGGATCATCGGTGCCGGAGGCCTGGCGCGTGAGGTCGCATGGCTGGCCTCCTCCACCGGCGCCTTCCGGGTGCAGGGTTTCGTGGACCGCGCGGCCGGTGCGCCGCTGTCCGTCGGCGGGCAACAGTTCCCGGTGATCGCCGAGAGCGATGTGCCTGCTCTGCCGGGCGATCACGCATTGGCCCTGGGCATGGGCGATCCCGCCCTGCGTGTGGAGCTGGGCCACCGCTGGGGGGGGCGCAGCTTCCCGAACATCATGCATCCCACGGTCCATGGCGATGCCGCGGGCGCGGTGATGGGCCAGGGCAACATCTTCTGCGCCGGTGTGATCTACACCACGAACGTGCGCGTGGGCCACTTCAACCTCTTCAACCTGGCGTGTACGCTGGGGCACGACTGTGTCTTTGGCGATGGCAACGTGGTGAACCCCGGCGTGAACGTGTCGGGCAATGTCACCGTGGGCGATGGGGTGCTGATCGGCACCAACGCCACCATCCTCCAGGGGCGCCGCATCGGTGACCGGAGCGTGGTGGGTGCGGCGGCCTTGGTCAACAAGGACGTGCCTGCGGGCATCACCGTGGTGGGCGTGCCCGCCAAACCCTTGGAACGATGAGCGCGCAGGTCGTACCGGTGCAGATCATCGCCGAGGCGGGCGTGAACCATGATGGCGACCTGGACAAGGCCCTTGCGCTGGTGGATGTGGCCGCCGATGCCGGTGCCGATATCGTCAAGTTCCAGACCTTCCGGGCCGACCAGGTCATCGCACCCGATGCGCCGAAGGCCGCCTATCAGGTGACCAACACCGGTGCGGTGGAGAGCCAGTTGGAGATGGTCCGGCGCCTCGAATTGAGCGAGGCCGACCACGATGCGATCATCGCCCATTGTGCGCGGCGGGGCATCCGCTTCCTGTCCACACCGTTCGACATGGACAGCATCCACCTGCTGGTGCGCAAGGGCGTGAGGCTGGGCAAGGTGCCGAGCGGAGAGGTGACGAACAAGCCCTACCTCCAGGCCATGGCGCGCGCTTTCCCGCAGTTGGTGGTGAGCACCGGCATGTGCACGCTGGACGAGGTGCGCGCGGCGGTGGCCGTGATGCTGGAGGTCGGCGCGGACCGACCGGCCATGACCCTGCTGCATTGCAACACCGAGTACCCCACGCCCATGTGCGATGTGAACCTGCGTGCGATGCGCACCCTGGCAGAGACCTTCCACATGCCGGTGGGCTACAGTGATCACACGCGGGGCATCGAGGTGCCCATCGCGGCGGTGGCCATGGGTGCCACCGTGATCGAGAAGCACTTCACGCTGGACCGCACCGCGCCCGGCCCGGACCATGCGGCCTCACTGGAGCCCGATGAGCTGAAGGCCATGGTGCGCGCCATCCGCCACATCGAGCAGGCCTTGGGCGATGGCGTCAAGGCGCCCAGCGCGAGCGAGATGCCCAACCGGGTGATCGCCCGACGCAGCATCCACCTGCGCACCGCACTGCTCCAAGGCACCGTGCTCACCGCCGATCACCTCACCATGATGCGGCCCGGTGATGGCATCGCGCCCATGGACGTGGACCGGGTGGTGGGCCGCACACTGCGCCGATCTTTGCCCGCCGGCGCCCGCCTGGCATGGACCGACCTGGAATGAGGATCAGCCTGCTCACCAGCAGCCGTGCCGACTTCGGCATCCAACTGCCCCTGATCCGGGCCTTGCGGAACGATCCCGCCTTCCGCCTGCGCATTGTGGCCTTCGGTAGCCATGATGATCCGCGCTTCGGTCGCACCGTGCAGGAGATCTGGCAGGCCGGCGTCGGAGAGCCCCTGGTACTACCGCCCGTCCTCGAGGATGATTCGCCCGCCGGCATCGCCCGGGCCATGGGCGCCACCATGCGCCAGTTCGCTCCGATCTGGGCAAAGGGCGATACGGACCTGATCATCGCCCTGGGCGACCGCTACGAGTTGTTCGCGGCCGTGGCGGCCAGCCTGCCCTTCGGCATTCCGGTGGCCCATCTCCACGGCGGCGAGACCACGCAGGGGGCCATCGACAACGCCTTCCGCCACGCCATCACCCACATCGCCCGCCTGCACTTCACCGCCGCCGCCCCCTACCGCGACCGGGTGGTGCAGCTGCTGGGACACGACCACGGCGTATATGACACGGGTGCATTGAGCTGGGACAACCTTCGCACCGTGCGCGTGATGGACAAGCGTGAGATCCTTGCCGTGCACGGCGTGGACCTCAGCACGCCCACCGTGTTGGTGACGCTCCACCCCGAGACCGCCGGTGCGCAGGACAGCGATGCCGCCACGCAGGCATTCATCGCCGCCCTCCGCCGCATCGAGGCCACCCACCGCATACTGATCACCATGCCCAACGCCGACACGCACGGCATGGCGCTGCGTCAACAGCTGCTCGGATACATCGCCGGAAGTGATCGCGCACAAGGGGTGGAGCACCTCGGCATGCGCGGATACCTTTCGTGCATGGCCCATTGCGCCTTCATGCTCGGCAACACCTCCAGCGGCTACATCGAGGCGGCCTGGTTCCCCAAGCATGTGATCGATGTGGGCGAACGCCAGAGCGGACGCATCATCACGCCCAACATCCAGCGGGTGCCCTTCGACACGGAATGGATCATGGAGGCTGTGGCGCGCATCGGGAACAGCGGCCCGCTCGAGCCCGTGCGCATCTATGGTGACGGGCATGCCGCCGAACGAATGTTGACCATCTTGCGCCAGTTCGCCAGCTCCATCCCCGGTGGTGCATGATCCAGCCCCGTCCGCATATCGTACCATCCGCCGCCACCCTGAAGGAGGCCATGACCCGATTGGGCGAGGTGGGCCTCCTGCGCACGCTGTTCGTCGTGGACGCGAACGGTGGCCTGCTGGGCAGTGTCACCGATGGCGATGTGCGGCGCGCCGTGCTCAACGGTGCCCAGCTGGACTCGTCCGTCACGGAGGTGATGAACCCGCGGCCCAAGCGGATCGTCGAGGGCGAGGCCGCGGTGCATGTGCTGGACGAGTATCGGGCACAGGGCATCCGCATCGTACCCGTGGTGGATGCCCGCGGCCAGGTGCTGCGCATCGTGGATCTGGAGCATCAGCGTACGGTGCTCCCGGTGCACGCCGTGATCATGGCCGGTGGGCGCGGAGAGCGGCTGCGGCCCCTCACGGACACCCTGCCCAAACCGCTCATTCCCGTGGGGGGCAAACCCATCATCGAACATGCCCTCGACCTGCTCGATCGCCATGGGGTGAACGAGGTGGATATCACCGTGAACTACCTCCGCGAGCGCATCATGGAACACCTTGGCGATGGTTCCCCGCTGGGCATGCGGCTGCACTATGTGCACGAGGACCGCCCCCTGGGTACCGCCGGCTCCCTGTCACTGGTGGAGGAATGGCGGCATGACCACGTGCTCCTGATGAACAGTGACATCCTCACCGATGTGCCGCTTCGTCGCATGTACGACCGCTTCATCGAAGCTGGTGCCGATATGGCCGTGGCCACCATTGACCACACCGTGCACCTGCCCTACGCGGTGATGGACCTGGAGGGCGACCGGGTGCGTTCGTTCAAGGAGAAGCCCGCAGTCGCCTTCCCGTGCAACGCCGGCATTTACCTCATGCACCGGGCGGTGGTGGACCGGATCCCCCGCAACGGCGGGCCGTACCACGCCACCGACCTGCTGCAGGACGTGCTCGCCGCCGGTGGGCATGTGCTGGCCTTCGGCATCACCGGCCACTGGACCGACATCGGCATGCCCGATGACCTGCTGCGTGCCCGTACGCAACTCGGCGCCTGAGGCCGAGCGGAGGTGCGCGGCGATCCCCGATGTTTGTGTCCGCTCCATTTCTCCCATGACGATCCCCTTCCTGATCACTGCGCGATTGAGCAGCGTGCGCCTGCCCAAGAAACTGCTGCGCGAGTTGGACGGCACCGAAGTGGTCAGCAAGGTGATCGAGCGCGGCATCGCCGGTTTCGGTCGGGAACAGGTGATCCTGTGCACCTCGCCGCTGGCCACCGACGATGAACTGGTGGAAGTGGCCCAGCGCCACGGGATCGGTGTGCACCGCGGGCACCCCATCGACATCCTGGACCGCCTCGCAGGCGCCTGCCGTTCGGTGGGGGCCGCCGGCTTCGTGGGGCAGACCGGCGAGAACCCCATCTTCAGTGTGGAGCATTGTCTCCGCATCCGCGATGCCATCGCCGCGGGCCGTGATCTGGTGCGGTTCAACGACCTGCCCATCGGATGCTCTCCTTACGGCATCAGCCGCGCGGCGATCGAGACCCTCATCGAGCTGAAGGAGGAGGAGGATACTGGCTTCTGGGGCTATCTGCTCAACCGCCCGGAGGTGTTCGACGTGGAGTTCATGGCCCCGGACGATGATGATCGCATGCCCGGCATCCGCCTCACGGTGGACCATCCCGAGGACCTGGAGTTGATGCGCGCCATCTTCACCGAACTGCCGGGAATGCCTGCTGTGCGGGACGTGGTGGCCCTGCTCCGCCGCCGCCCGGAACT
>CAYXKE010000010.1:0-12809 GCA_964464935.1 uncultured Chryseobacterium sp. | reverse complement strand
GTGCTGCTTTGGTCGTGGTATGGCCCCGATCGCCAGGCCATGGCCCATGCTTGTCGTGAGCGCGGCATTCCGTGCACGGACCTCCAGCATGGCGTGCAAGGGCCGGCGCATCTGGCGTACGGCCGATGGGCCCATGTGCCCCCAGGCGGATGGACCACGATACCCGACCGTTTCTGGTGCTGGGACCGGGGAAGTGTGGATCATATCGCCAGCTGGGCGCCTTCCGATGTGCACCGCCCCTTCCTGGGCGGCTCGCCCTGGCTGGAGCGCACTGTGCCGCCCACGGGCCCGCGCTCCGGCCCGGTGCGCGTACTGTTCTCCATGCAGCCCATGGCCGCGCCGATCCCCCACGGCTTCGACGCGGTGATCCGTGAAATGGGGGAGGGTTACCAGTGGGTGTTCCGTCCCCATCCATTGGCCGACGCGGACCTCATGCCCTGGAAGGGGTGGGCCGGCATCCAGGACCGCATCCGGGTGGAAGACCCGGTGCAGGTGCCCATTGCCCATTCCCTTGCGGCGGCCGATGTGCACATCACGCAGTTCTCCTCGGTGATCGCCGAGGCCGCCATGCTGGGGGTGCCCAGTATCGCGCTGCATCGGGAGGCCGGAGCCATCTTCGGGCATTACCTGCGGAACGGGGATCTGCGCCTGGCCACGTTGGAACAGCTGCCGGGGATGCTGGCCGCGCTGGGTCCACGCTCCTCCAGCCCCACCCACCGGCCTCCGCTGGCGCAGCGCCTGGCCCGTTTACTGGGCGATCCGTCCACGTGGTGAGCGCCCGTGCGCGGGCTACATTCGCCGGGTGCACCACCATCCGTCGGCGTTGCCCCACGGCTTGGCCCCGGCCCCCGCTCGATCGCCCTCCACACATGGCCGAAGGATCCCTCATCAGCATCATCATGCCGGCGCGGAACGCGGCCCCGTACATCCGTTCGGCCGTCGACTCCGTGCGCGCGCAGACATGGACGGACTGGGAACTGATCATCGTGGACAACGGCAGCACCGATGGCACCATGCAGCGCGTGGCCGACATCGATGACCCGCGCATCGTCCGCCTCGAGGAGCCCCGGCCGGGGGTGTCCCGTGCGCGCAATCGGGGCCTGTTCCACATGCGCGGCGATCTCTGCTGTTTCCTGGATGCGGACGACATCATGCCGCCCGAGGGGCTGCGTTCGCGGGCCACGCGCCTGATGGAGCGACCCGATGTGGCTTTCGTGGACGGCCGCGTGCTGGCCATGGACCATCGCACCGGTGCGCTGTCGCCCCGCCATGTGCCCACCTTCACCGGCCCGCCCTTCACCCGGCTCATGGCCCTGGACCCGGGCGTGTTCTTCGGCCCCTCGTGGATGATCCGGCGCGCGGCCATCGGTGATGGACGTTTCCCCGAGGACATGACCCACGCCGAGGACCTGGCCTTCTACCTCCGCATCGCCCGGCAAGGCCGTTATGACCATGTGGACGACGTGGTGCTCCATTATCGCACGGGACATGGGTCGGCCATGGCCGATGTGGACGGACTGCGCCGCGGATATGCCCAGCTCCATGCCCTGGCCATGGACCTGGTACCACCGCCCCATCCGCAGGAATTGCAGACCATGCGACGGCGGGTGCGGAGTATTCTGTGGAGAACCTATCTCAAACGCGGCCGACCGGTGGATGCGCTGCGTGCATTTTTGCGGCCAATATGACGAACGGGGCGACCCACGGACGGCGGATCCTCTTCCTGAGCTATTGGAGCCTGCGCGAGCCGCTGAACGCCTCCGCCGTCTTCCCATACCTGCGCATCCTCTCCGAGCGCGATGACGTGGAGCGTGTGGACCTGGTGACCCTGGAGACCAGCAGCGGGCCGCTGCCCACGGTGATGCTCAACATCCCCAAGGTGCGGCATATCGCGCTATACCCGCCGTTCGCGCGGCCGCATCTGCTCGCCAAGGGGGCCTTGTTCCTGCGCTCCATCAGCACCCTGGCCCGACACATCCGCCGGGAGCGGATCGATCTGGTGATCGCCAAGGGCTCTTTGGCGGGCGCGCTGGCCGATATCGTCCATTCGCTCACGGGCGGGGCGTATAATGTGGAGTCCTACGAGCCCCACTCCCTGTACATGGTCGAGTGCGGGGTGTGGCACCGCTCCTCACTGCGCTTCCGCTTCCTCAATTTCATGGAGGAGCGCCAAGTGCGGCGGGCGCGCCATTTGATCACCGTCACGCACAATCATCGCAACGACCTCATCGCCCAGGGGGAGGACCCGGCGCGCGTGCATGTGATCCCCAGCATCACCGATCTGGAGCGCTTCCAATTCCGCCAGGCCGATCGCGCGCGGGTACGGACCCAGCTGGACATCCCGGACGATGCGGTGGTGGGCACCTACGTGGGCAAGTTCGGCGGGCTGTACTACGACGATGAGGCCTTCGAGATCTTCCGCAAAGCGTTCGATCGCTTCCCCGGCATGCACCTGCTGGTGCTCTCGCCCACGGACCCCGCGGAGCTGATGGGGAAGGCGAACAAGGCCGGCCTGCCTTTGGACCGCACCCATGTGCTGGTGGTGCCCCATGACGAGGTGCCCGCCTATCTCTCCGCCGCCGACCTGGCGTTCAGTATCATCAAACCCACGCCCGCCAAGCGGTACCAATGCCCCATCAAGAACGGGGAGTATTGGGCCTGCGGGCTGCCGATCCTGATGACCGATGGGATCTCCGACGACTATCTGATGATGCGGCAGGGGATCGGCGGCCAGGTGTACGGGCCCGACCTGCATGGGCTGGACGAGGCATTGGACGGCATTGCACGCATGATCGCCATGCCCGATCGCCGGGAGCGGATGCGGGCGCTCGCCGAGCGGTTCCGTTCGCTTGCGTTGGCGCGCGAGGTCTACCGTGCCGTGATCTGATCCATGGTGGCGCCGGGGTCAGCGGGGCCGTGGTGCCTGGTCCGTACGGTCGTGCCCCTGCGATGAAACTCCTGCGGACGTCCCCGTCGCACCGGCCTGCGGCTCCCCGTTCGTGTACATACTGAAGTCGAACCGCCCCCCCCTGCGCATCACCTCCTTCCGCCGTTCCAGGATGAACGATGTGATGAAGAGCGCGCTCACGAACATGGGCAGCAGCGGGATCTTGAAGCGCACCATCGCGCCGAAGTTGGGCGTGCTGATGGCGATCACGAAGGCATAGAACACCGAGAAAACGAAGCTCATCTGCAGCATCGGGTTCTTCCCCAGCAGGGTGAAGAAGAAGACCACCCGTGTCCGCCACAGGATCATCAGCGTAAGGAACAGGAGATAGGTGTTCTCCAGCGCACTGATCAACATGGTCACGTTCGTCACATCGAGCATGGACGGCCGGAAAAGACCGGCGAACGTGGCCTGGGGGAACTTCGAGAGCACGCCCTGCCACGTGGGTTCGATGTTGCCCAGGTCGAAGAAATTGGAGCCGTACCGTTCCACCCGTTTCAGATCGGCCTGGGAGGCCATGATGGTGTTGATCGCCTGGTCCAGTGAGAACTTTCCCAGCTGGTCCTTCATGCGCTCCATCACGCCGAACGAGATGACGGCGAGGACCCCCATGGCGGCGGGCAGGGCCAGCATGCGCAGCAGGCCGTTGCGCAAGCGCTGTACGCGGTGGTACAGCAGCCAGAAGAGGCTGGCCGGGAAAAGCACCATGAAGACATAGGGTTTCATGAGCACCATCATCATGGAGCCCAGGATCAGCAGGGCCCAGGAGCGCAGCGGTCGTTCCCGCCGGAAGAACACCATGTCCACGGCGTGCACATAGTAGCACAGCCCGGTGAAGGTGAATGTGTCCTTCAGGATGGCCGAGCCCCAGAAGACCGAGGAGGGGAAGAACAGGATCGCGAAGGCCAGCCGGCCCTGCAGGCTGGGGTAGTACCGGAGCAGGGTGCGGTAGAGGCACCACACCCCGTGGTAGGTGAGGGTGCTCACCAGCGCCGTGGTGAGCAGGAAGCTCTGGCCGGTGAGCAGGGTGAGGGGGGTGATGAGGCGCACCAGCATGTAGGTGCGGTCCTCCCAGTAGATGAAGTTCACCGGGTACCCCGTGCGTTGGTCGAACAGGCGGTAGTAGTTCTCCACCGTATTCTCCGCGAACAGGGCCTCGAAGAAGCGGCCGGGGTCGGTGAAGAAGAGCTTGCTCAGCACCTTGCTCGAGGCGAAGAACGCGAAGACGTCGCCCGAGCGGTAGTGGTACATGTACACCATGGTGAAGGCGAAGCCACCGAGGATCTTGGCGTACAGGCCCCACAGGTAGTACTTGTATTCCGGATGCCTGCCGATGTGCTTCCGTTTGCGCCGGGAGAACACGATGCCCACCAGGAACAGGTAGAGCACGATCATGGGGAACTCCCATGCGGCGATGCTCACATCCCGGACCGCGGTCGTCATGATCGGTGGGCTGCGGTGGCGCGGATCAGGGCCATAATGCGGTGCTGTGCATGATCCGCATCACCGCGCGTGCGTACCACTTGTTGCGGTGGGGGGCCATGGTGCCCTGGCTGCGCAGGGGCAGGGTGCCATCGTCGAACAGCAGGTCCTTGCGCGCGAAGTAGCGGCCGTGGTCGTTCAGTTCATGCGCGGGCAGCTTGCGCCATTGGCCCAGGCCGGGGTGGGTGCCCCCATGTTGCGTGGCGGCCTGCTCCACGGTGCGGGCGCGGGCGGCGGCGCGCTCGGCCAGCTGCCGGGGGCTGCGGAACTTGTAGTGGCGCACCGGCACCACTTCACGCGCCACGATGCCCATGTGCACCGGGAAGGGCAGCCGTTCGTCCCAGGTGAGCCGCTCCCGGTGACGGAAGAACCGGGCCTCGCGCCAGGTGAGCGGGAGATAGTAGCGCAGCTTGTCGCGGTCATCCTCGAAGCGGCCGGTGAACGTGTATTGGTCCGCATCCTCCTGCGTGATGCGGAACTCGAAACTGTCCTTGCACACCACATGATGGGCGGTCGGCACCCGTACCAGCACATCGCGCGGATCACCGATGTAGAACTCGTCGCTGTCCAGCCGCATGCACCACCAGTCGCCCTCCTTCGCCTCGTGGCGGAACGCATTGAACACGTGCCCGCGCAGTCCGTTCAGGAAGGGGGTGTCCCACTGCTTCCAGGCCACGATGCGGGGCTCTTCCGCGGCCAACCGCTGCACGATCTCCCACGTGCCGTCCGTGCTGCCGTTGTCCATCACGAAGATGCGCGCGCTCCAGCGCAGGGCATCACGCAGGTTCGCGGCGATCACATCGGCCTCGTTCCTGACGACCTGGATGCTGAAGACCCGCATGGGGCAAGTATACCACCGGGTTTCGCTGGGGTGGGAGCGGCCGTGCGCGACACCCCACGCTCAGTGATGGTACCCGCTGCCGCGCATGATCATCAGGGCGCGGTAGAGCTGTTCCACGAAGATCAGCCGCACGAGCTGGTGGGGGAAGGTCATGGCCGAAAGCGAGAGGACCAGGTCGGCGCGCTGGCGCACGGCATCGTCCAGGCCGTAGGCCCCGCCCACCACGAAGGCCACCTGCCGCACGCCGGTATCGCGCAGGTGGGCCAGCCGCCGGGAAAAGGCGGCGCTATCCAGCATGGTGCCCCCTTCGTCCAGGGCGATCACGTGTTCGTCGGGCCGCAGGGCCTGCAGAAGCCGGGTGCCTTCCGTACGGCGCTGATGCTCAGGGCCGCCGGCGCCCGCTTCGGGCACCACCACCTCGTCCAGGCTGGCCATGCGGCCGATGCGCCCCAGATAGTCGCGCACGCCCTCCTGCACGTAGCCGCGCTCGTGCTTGCCCACCATCACCAACCGGTATCGCATGGTGCGAAGAACGGGGTTGATTTCGGGTCGCACAATTCGCACCTTGGCGCGGTATTTGGGTTCCCCAGCGTGATCTTTGACCCATGACACGGATGCGAACCGTTGTGACCGCCCTGCTCCTGCTCCTGATGGGCGCGGGGGCCATGGCCCAGGATGCCGTGAAGGACCGGGTGGTGGAAGCCCTCCGCACCGGCAACTCCAGTGAGCTGGCCGCCCAGTTCATCGCCGATGTGGACCTCACCCTGCCCGGCAGTTCCGACGTCTACAGCAAGGCCCAAGCCGAGCAGATCCTCCGCAAGTTCTTCAATGACCACCCGCCTGTGGGCCTGGTCATCGAGCACAGCGGGGTGAACAAGTTCGGCGACCAGTACTTCATCGGTATCCTGCGCACCCGGTCCGGATATTTCCGCACCACCTTCTTCCTGAAGAAAGGGGCCACGGATTACCAGGTGAAGACGCTGCGCATCGAACCCAGCAAGAACGACCTCTGACGTGGTGAACGAGAACATCGACGCCCTGATCGAGCTCGCCCTGGCCGAGGACCTCGGCGATGGCGACCATACCACATTGGCCACCATCCCGGCGGATACCGCAGGGGCGGCCCGGCTGCTGGTGAAGCAGCCCGGCGTGTTGGCCGGGGTGGAGCTGGCCCAGGCCGTGATGCGCCGGGTCGACCCCGCGCTGAACGTGAAGGTCTTCATCCAGGACGGCGCCCAGGTGGTGCCCGGCGACGTGGCCTTCACCGTGATGGGCGCCTCACGCAGCATCCTCATTGCCGAGCGCACCGTGCTCAACTTCATGCAGCGCATGAGCGGCATCGCCACGCTCACCCGCCGTTTCGTGCAGGCCATGGAAGGCACCCGCTGTCGGGTGCTCGACACCCGGAAGACCACGCCGGGGCTGCGCCATGTGGAGAAGTGGGCTGTGCGCATCGGCGGTGGCCTGAACCACCGGATGGGCCTGTACGACATGGTGATGATCAAGGACAACCACGCCGACATGGCCGGGGGCATTTCCCGTGCCATCGCCGCCGTGAAGGCCTATCAACACCAGCTCGGTCGGGAGCTGCCCATCGAGGTGGAGGTGCGCAACATGAAGGAGCTGGAGGAGGTGCTGATCACCGGTGGGGTGGACCGCATCATGCTCGACAACTTCGGCCTCGACGACCTGCGGCTGGCGGTGAAGCGCATCCGGCGCCGCGTGGCCACCGAGGCTTCCGGTGGGATCACCCTGGAGAACGCCCATGACTACGCCGCCACCGGGGTGGATTACATCTCCGTGGGGGCGCTCACCCACAGCGTCGGCAGCCTCGATCTGAGCCTGAAGGCCATGTGAAGCACCTGCCATGTGGCCACGGATCCGGCGCCGCATCCTGTTCTCCCGGGCCACCCGCCGTGTGCTGGGATGGGCCGAACGGGTGGCACCGCCCGGCTTTGAGGGCTTCACCCTCTATGAGATCTCCCGCTTCTTCTTCTCGGCCGTGAGCAAGGGCTATCTCGTGACCCGTGCGGCCGCCATCGCCTTCAAGCTCTTCATGGCGCTCTTCCCGGCGCTCATCGTGCTGCTCACGCTCATCCCCTACGTGCCCATCGAGAACTTCCAGGAGCGGCTGCTCGGCACGTTCCGCACCATGATGCCCCTGGAGGTGTTCGCCTTCATCGAGAGCACCCTGGAGGACCTCGTGGTGAAGAAGCACGGCACCCTGCTCTCGGTGAGCTTCATCACCGGTCTCTATTTCGCCAGCAACAGCATCAACGCCATCCTCGAGGGATTCAGCCGCAGCACCAACCTGAGCCACTGGCACAGTGCGCTGAAGCAGCGGCTGTTGAGCCTGGGCCTGCTGCTGGCCCTCACCTTGGTGGCCGCCATGGCCGTGCCGCTGCTCACCGTGAGCGGTGGGGTGATCCGCTGGCTGGAGGGGGCGGGACTGCTGGCATCCGGGCTGGAAGTGTTCCTGGCCTTCGTCGTGAAATGGGCCGTGACCATCCTGCTCGTGACCTTCTCCGTTTCGCTCCTCTACAACGTGGGCGACCCCACGGCGCTGCGCTTCCGCGTGTTCACCCCGGGCGCACTGCTGGCCGTGGTGCTGATCATGCTCGTGTCGCAGGTGCTGGCCTGGTTCTTCAGCACCATCACGAACTACAACGCCCTGTACGGATCGCTCGGCGCCATCATCGCGGTGCAGCTGTGGATCTATGCCAACATGATCGTGCTGCTGGTGGGCTACGAGCTGAACATCAGCATCGCGCGGGCGCGCCGCCAGCGGGCAGGCACTCTGCGCATGCGCGAAGAGGCCCGGACCCTCACCGTGGGGTAATTTCGGCGCACCCATCCCCATGCGCAGTCTACTTGTGAGCGTGGTCGCCCTCGCCATGGCGTGGCCCATGCATGCCCAGAGCTACGACCCCAGGCACGCGCCGAACACTTACCGCAGTGCCGCCAACCCCGAGTACTGGCGCAACCGGCCGCCGCGACCGGACTATTGGCAGCAGGACGTGTACCACCACATCCAGGCCCGGCTCGATGATCAGCGCGACCTGCTCGAGGCGCGGATGACGCTGCAGTACCACAACAACTCCCCCGACACCCTTCGCCACGTCTTCTTCCACCTCTACCAGGAGGCCTACACCGCGGGCTCATACCTGGAGCGGCGGGACCGACGGGCGATGCCCGAGGGCGCCGGCACCACCGTGCACACGTTGCAGGTGAACGGTACGGACCTGCGCACCGAACAGGACAACACGGTGCTGAAAGCCTGGCTGCCGGCGCCGCTGGCACCCGGCGACAGTGTGCGGTTCACCTGCACCTTCACCACCCATTGGGCCATGGGGCTGCCGCGCCGCATGAAGCTGTTCAACGCATGGGGCTTCAAGCACTACGATGGCGTGCACTGGTACCCCCGCATTGCGGTGTACGACCGGCGCCGCGGCTGGGATGTGCAGCAGCACCTGGGCCATGAGTTCTATGGCGAGTTCGGCGCGTTCGACGTGGAACTGGACCTGCCCCACCACTACATCGTGGAGGCCACCGGATGGCTGCAGAACCGGGATGAGGTGCTGCCTGCCGAGCTGCGCGCCAGGCTGGACATCGCCAACTTCAAGGACAAGCCCTGGAACGAGCGGCCCAGCGTGATCATCGCGCCCGATGGTGTTTCGCGCAAGGTGTGGCGCTACCATGCCGAGAACGTGCACGACTTCGCCTTCACCGCCGACCCCACCTACCGCATCGGTGAGGCGGAGTGGAACGGTGTGCTCTGCGTGGCCGTGGCCCAGGAGCCGCACGCCAGCGGGTGGCAGAACGCCGCGGCCTACACCGCCGAGATCATCCGCGTGTTCAGCGAGGACTTCGGCATGTACGCCTACCCCAAGATGGTGGTGGCCGATGCCCGCGACGGCATGGAGTACCCCATGCTCACCCTGGACGGCGGGCGCGATCCCGGCTACCGCTCCCTGCTGGCCCACGAGGTGGGGCACAACTGGTTCTTCGGCATGCTCGGCAACAACGAGACCTACCGGGCATTCCTCGATGAAGGCTTCACGCAGTTCCTCACGGCATGGGCCCTGGAGCGGATCGATGGGGATACGCTGGTCACCGATCCACCGCCCAGCCGCTTCGCCGCCCGTTACCAGCCCCCCCTGCTGGCCCGCGAAAGCGAGATCTACCGCGGTTTCATGCGCGATGCCGTGCGCGGTGAAGTGCCGCCCATCAACGTGCACAGCGATGAGTTCGGCCATGTGAGCGGCCTGGGAGGTGGATATGGCCACGTGTACTACAAGACGGCGGCCATGCTGTACAACCTCCAGTATGTGCTCGGCGACTCCCTCTTCCTGGAGGCCATGCGGCACTACGTGAAGCAATGGCGCACCTGCCACCCCTATCCCGAGGACATGCGCCAAAGCTTCGTGGACCGCGCGGGCACGGAACTCGACTGGTTCTTCGATCAATGGATCGAGAGCGACAAGCGCGTGGATTATGCCGTGCGACGCGTGGAACGGCGTTACCGCGACAGTGGGCAGAAGATCCATCTGCGCCGACGGGGATCCATGCAGATGCCGCTCGACATCCGTGTGACGGCCCGGGACGGGAGCGTGCACGACTTCCACGTGCCCAACACCTGGTTCGTGAAGCGGACCCATGCCACGGTGATGCCCCGTTGGACCGGTTTTGACAAGCTGAACAGGGACCATGTGCTGCGTGTGGACATTCCTTCCGGCATCGATCAAGTGACGATCGACCCGAGCGGTCGCCTGGCCGATGCCTACGGGCTGAACGATCATCTGCGCAAGCCGGTGAGCGTGACATTGGACCACCACCTGCCCACGCCGCCGGACCGCCGCATGTACGAGGGCTTCGTGCGCCCCGACATCTGGTGGAACGGCTACGATGGCGTGAAGGCCGGCGTGCACTTCAATGGCAGCTACATGCGCTACAAGCACCAGCTGCACGCCACCGCATGGATCAACACCGGCATGGGGCAGCATCTGCCGCCGCCCCCGGGAACGCTCCACGATCCCGTGCCCGGCCACGTGGACACCGGCTACGACGCGCTCGCGTTCAACCTGCACTATGAGTCCGGCACCGAGCGCGTGCTGCGCGGCTCATCCGTGTTCGCGGAGGCGCGCATGCTCGATGGGTTGGAACGCTATCGGGCCGGCGTGCGCTGGCAGTTGCCCGATCGCCGCACGGAGGTGAACGCGGCCATGCGGTACATGCTGCGGCGCGACAGCAGCGACCTCACCTACCTGCTGTGGCCGGAACTATGGGAGCTGGGCCTGCTCAACGGTGCCTTCGATGTGACGGTGGATCGATGGTACGGCCATCGTCGCGGGAGCGGCAACCTGCAACTGGCGCTGCGCAACAGCGCGGTGGGCTCGGCGCATGCCTACGCGCAGCTGCGCCTCACGTCCATCAACACTCTGCGCTTCGGCAAACTGGAACTGCGCTCGCGGCTGTTCGGCCAGTACGGCAGCGGGACCACGCCACGCGAGAGCGCGCTCTATCTGGCGGGTGCATCGCCGGAGGAGATGATGGAGAACAAGTACGTGCGGAGCGTGGGCTTCGTTCCCCACGAGTGGGCGCGCATGGGCGCGGACGTGGGCCACTTCCATCATGGGGGTGGCCTGGGCCTGCGGGGCTATGCCGGCTACCTGGCCCCTGAGCCGGATGCCCACGGCGGCACGCACTTGACGTACGTCGGCACCACGGGTTTCGCGGCGAACGGGGAACTCGACCTCGACGGCCTGGTGCGGTGGCGTCCGGGCAAACTCGCCGGGATCCTTCACCTGGACGTGTACCTCTTCGGCGATGTGGGCGTGATGGCGTACGACATCGGTACGGACCGCGAGCGCCTGCAGCTGGCCCAGCCGCGTGCGGATGCGGGTGTGGGCGCCGCGCTCACCGTCAAACGTTTCGGTCGCTTCACACGGATCAAGCCGCTCACGGTGCGTTTCGACGCGCCCGTGGTGCTCTCCGCACGGCCTCACCATGCCGCCGACCATGTGGCGTTCCGCTACGTGGTGGGCGTGGGACGAAGCTTTTGAGCGAACGGCTACCTGCGGCGGACCAGCGCCAGCAGATCGGGCAGCAGGCCCAGCACATAGGCGGCCGGCCAATAGGCGATGGTGATCACTGCGCTGCGCAGCACGATGTCCCACAGCGGTGAGCCCGTGAAGGGTACCCAGGGGAGCACCATGGCCATCAGCGCCACCAGCAGGAGCGCGAACACGATCCTGCGGTCGAAGGGCCACAGGCCGTAGCGGCGGAAGAGGTAGCCGGTGCGGTAGATGTTCACCAGCAGCATGGAAAGCAATGTGGCCACCGCGGCGCCCACGATGCCGAAGGTGCGCACGAGGAGGAAGTTGCCCGCGACGTTCAGCACCAACAGCACGATGCTCGTCCATGCGTCCAGCCGGTATGAGCGCGACATGGCGATGATCCCCTGGTTGAGGCCCACCATGCTGTTGAGGAAGTAGGCCAGTCCCACCACGGTGGCCACGTGCGCGGCACCGGCATAGGCCGGTGGCAGCATGGCGAACAGGTCATCGATGCTGCCCCACATCAGGACGAAGAGGAAGCCGCTCACCACCGTCTGGGTGAGAGCCGATCCGGAGTAGATCCGGCGCAGCACGGGCATATCGCGGCGTTTCCATGCATCGGCCACGGCGGGCATGGCGGCATGGTGCAGCGCACGGCCCGGAGCGGCGATCACCGAGCCGAAGTAGAAGGCCACGGCGTAGAACGCCACCTGGCTCAGGCCATCGCCCAGCAGCGCGCCGATCATGATCTGGTCGATGTTGCCCAGCACCACGCCGGTGAGGCTGGCGGTGAGGGTGTAGCGGCCGTAGGTGAACATGCTGCGCCGCAACCGGGTGGGGAGCCAGTGCCCGCCCGGGCGCAGATGGAAATGGCCCGCCCGCCACAGGTCGCCCGCGAGGAGTAAAGTGGCCAGTACGAACACACTGCTGTACACCACGATGAACTGGTCGAAGGGCAGGGGCCGCCACGCCTGGTACAGGATGATGATCATCTGCATGAGGCGCAGCAGCATCTCGCGCACGATGATCGGCGGTACCGTGCGGCGCAGGGCCCGGCTGTAAGCCCGCAGCAGTATGAAGAACGTCTCGCCGGCGAGCATGGGCAGCAGCCACATGCCGTGCTTGCTGTACAAGTCGTGCACGTCGCCGAAAACATGGGAGAGCACGCCGTGCATGGCCCACAGCAGCAGGCATGCGGCGGCGGTGACCACGGTGCCGAAGAGCAGGATCATGCCCAGCAGGCCGCGGTGCTGGCGCGCCGGGTCACGGAACACGGGGAAGAAGCGGATCACGGTGTTCTCTGCACCGAAGAGGACCACCTGTGCCACCACGGTGACCAGCGCCATCATCAGCCGGGTGAGGCCGAACTCGCCCGGGGCCAGCACCTTGGGATAGAGCAGCACCACGTTCACGAAGCCCAGCGCGATGCCCAGGTAGGTGAACACGGTGTTCCAGACGGCCTGGCGCGCGATGCTGCCCATGG
>CAYXKE010000009.1:22278-63177 GCA_964464935.1 uncultured Chryseobacterium sp. | reverse complement strand
AGCCCTCACTTCACCGCCACCCCATACCAGATGGTGCGCCAGGTGGGCGGCACCAGGGGGGTGATGCATCCGTCCACGCGGGCCAGGAGGTCGCGCTGGGCCTCGCTGCGGCCCAGGTTGGCGAGCAGCCCGGTGGTGTGGTCGTCCAGCCGGGCGAAGGGCACGAAGAGGTCCTTGTCGGCGCGGGGATCGAGGTAGCGCCAGTAATGGTCCCACGGCACGAAACGCCTGCGCAGCCAGCGGTGGAGCGCGGTGCCCTGGAGGTTCTCGGCGAAGAGCAGCACGCCGCCGGGCTTGAGCACGCGGTGCATCTCGTGCACGGCCTGCTGTTGCCGCTCCTTGGTGCCGAGCGCGCCGAGCATGCTCTTGAACACCACCACGTGGAAGCGGGCATCGGGGTGCGGGATGGCGAGGGCGTCGATGGCCTCGTACCGGACGCGCTGCTCGACCGCATGGACGCGGTGCAGCTCACGGGCCTTGTCGGTGGGGCCGTTCAGGTCGCTGCAGATGGTGCGCAGGCCATGGTCGGCCAGCATGAGGCTGAGGCCGCCATCGCGTTCGCCCAAGGCCAACGCCTCGGCACCCGCCGGCACCATGCCTTGCAGCGCCTGCTGCCATACCGGGTATGCCCGCGACCAAGACCGCACTTCCCACTGGAAGTAATGGCGCAGGCGGTGGGGTGACATGGGGCAAAGAAAAGGGGCGGCACCGTACCGCCCCTTGGAATGTGAAGCCGTGGCCCGACGCTATTTCGCCACCGCGACGGACCGTTTCTCGCGGATGACGGTGATCTTCACCTGGCCGGGATAGGTCATCTCGTTCTGGATGCGCTCGGCGATGCTCATGCTGAGTTCGTCGCTCTGCTGGTCGTTGATCTTCTCGCTCTCGACCATGACGCGGAGCTCACGACCGGCCTGGATGGCGTAGGCCTTGTTCACGCCCTGATAGCTCATGGCGAGGCTCTCGAGGTCCTTCAGGCGCTGGATGTATGCCTCGGTGGCCTCGCGGCGGGCACCGGGTCGGGCGCCGCTGATGGCATCGCATGCCTGCACGATGGGCGCCAGCAGGGTGGTCATCTCGATCTCGTCGTGGTGTGCGCCGATGGCGTTGCATACATCGGGCTTTTCGCCGTACTTCTCGGCCAGCTTCATGCCCAGCAGGGCGTGCGGCAGTTCGGGTTCGTCATCGGGCACCTTGCCGATGTCGTGGAGCAGACCGGCGCGTTTGGCGGCCTTGGGGTTGAGGCCCAGCTCGGCGGCCATGATGGCGCTGAGGTTGGCCACCTCGCGGCTGTGCTGCAGCAGGTTCTGGCCGTAGCTGCTGCGGTACTTCATGCGGCCCACCATGCGGATCAGGTTGGTGTGGAGGCCGTGGATGCCCAGGTCGATGCAGGTGCGTTTGCCCACCTCCATGATCTCCTCCTCGAGGTGCTTGCGGGTCTTGTTCACCACCTCCTCGATGCGGGCGGGGTGGATGCGGCCGTCCTTCACCAGCTGGTGCAGGGCCAGGCGAGCCACCTCGCGGCGCACGGCGTCGAAGCAGCTCAGGATGATGGCGCCGGGGGTGTCGTCCACCACGATCTCCACGCCGGTGGCCTCTTCCAGGGTGCGGATGTTCCGGCCCTCGCGACCGATGATGCGGCCTTTGACATCATCGTTCTCGATGTTGAACACGCTCACGGCGTTCTCCACGGCGTGTTCGGTGGCCACGCGCTGGATGGTCTGGATGACGATGCGCTTGGCCTCCTTGTTGGCGTTGAGCCGGGCCTCCTCCTGCACGTCCTTGATGTGGGCCATGGCGGCGGTGCGGGCCTCGTCCTTGAGGGCTTCGACCAGCTGGCGCTTGGCGTCCTCGGCACTGAGCCCGCTGATGTTCTCCAGCATGGCCACCTGCCTGGCGTGAACGCGTTCGGTCTCTTCGCGGCGGCGCTCCAGGCCTTCGAGACGGCTGTCGAGATCGGACTTGAGGCGCTCGACCTGCTTCTCCTTGTTGGCCAGTTCCTGCTGCTGGCGGCTGAGCTGTGACTCGCGCTGCTTGACCTTGTCCTGGGCTTGCTTGAGCTGGCGTTCGCGGTCGGCGGTCTCCTTCTCATGCTCCTGCTTGAGCTGGAGGAATTTTTCCTTGGCCTGGAGGATCTTTTCCTTTTTGATGGCCTCGCCCTCGGCCTCGGCCTCCTGGAGGAGGACCGACCGCCGCTTGCGGAGGAGGTTGTTCATCAGTACGAAGAGGAGGGCTCCGCCGACCACGAGGCCGGCGAGCAGGCCGATCAATAAGCTGGTGGTATCGAGGTTCATCGGTTCGTTGTTGACCAATGGACCCAACGGCTGCGGGGCAGGTACGGCCGGCGGTGGCGAAGGTGATCAGGCGGCGATACCGGCGAGGGCTTCTTCCATGGCGGCCACGGCCTGTTCCATCTGCTCCCGGTGGGCGGGGGCAGCGGCGTTCAGGGCGCGAACGGCCACCTCCAGGGCGGCCATGGCCAACAGGTCCTGCCGGTCGGTCAGCGGGTGGCTGGCCTTCAGGCGGGCAATGCGCTCGTTGATCTCGGCCACGGCTTGGCGCACGTTCGCCTCCTCACCCGGATGGATGGTGAGCGGGTATGCGCGGCCTGCCAGTTCGATGGTGATGGATCTTTCCTCCATGGTGATGGCCGGGCTTCAGTCCGTTCTGATCAATGCCATGCAGTGGTCGATCTCCTTCACCAGGTCGTCGATCCTTTCCTTCGTTCCCGTTACGGCTGACCCGCTTGAGGCGGGCCGTGCCTTGCGTAGCACCTCGTTCTCCCGTTCCAGCTCGGACACACGGGCCATCAATGTGGCGCACCTGCGCTGCAGGTCCTGCGCCTCCTTGGTGGCGTTGGCCGCCTCCTGCTTGAGCGCCGCATGGTCCACGACCAGGCGTGCGACCCGTTGTTGCAGCGCGAGCAGGCGGTCCTTCAATGTCTCCATGAACAGCAGGACCGGAAGAACTTCAGGGTCCGAGGCCAAAGATAGCGGGCAGGGTGGAACCTGGCACGGTTCTGTATGAACCACAGGATGTTGATGCCCCTCCGGCCCGCCCGCCTGCCCTGGCCCCGTACGGAGGTAGCTTGCGCGCCCCCCACCACCATCATGTCCCTTCCGGTATCTGTTGTTCGGCCCACCGCCGCCCTGCTGTTCCTGCTCGGCACCCTGCCGCCGCCCGCCGCCACGGCCCAGCCCGGTGGTGTCCTGCCCCCGGGCTACATCCTCCCGATGGACATCCCGCTGGAGCTGTCCGGCAACTTCATGGAACCGCGTACGAACCACTTCCACGCGGGGCTCGACATGCGCACCCAGGGCCGTGAAGGCATCGCCGTGAAGGCCGTGGCCGATGGATGGGTGTCCCGGATCAACATCAGTCCCTGGGGCTATGGCAAGGCGGTGTACATCGACCACCCCGACGGGCACACCACGGTGTATGCCCACCTGCAGCAGCTGCGCGGCGCCCTGGCCGAGGCCGCCCTCGATGCCCAGTACAAGGCCCGCGATCAGAAGATCGATGTGCGCTTTCCGAAGGACGCCCTGCCGGTGCAACAGGGCCAGGTGATCGCCCTGAGCGGCAACACGGGCGGCAGCGGCGGCCCCCACCTGCACTTCGAGGTGCGGCGCACCGCCAGCCAGCGCGCCCTCGACCCCGAGGTCTTCGGCATGCGCGCTCCGGACCGTACCCCGCCGGAGATCCATGGCGTGCGCCTCCATGCGCTGAACGACACCTCGCTCGTGGGGCCCTACCCGCCCAAAGCGCTGGGATTCGCCACCCAGGGCGCGCAGGGCCGCTACGGGCTGAAGTCCGGTGAAGTGCCCACCGCCTATGGCACCGTGGGCCTGGCGGTGAACACGTTCGATCGGTACGACAACAGCTCCTTCAAGTTCGGGGTGCGCCACATCTCGGTGGAAGTGGACAGCGTGCCGGTGTTCAGCGTGCGGTTCGACGAGGTCGACTTCAACCAGAACCGCTACCGCAACGCGCACATGGAGCATGCGATGACCCTGGCGCACAAGCGGGACTACCACCGGTTGTACCGCCTGCCGAACAACCCCCTGCGGATCTACGGACGGGAGCCGGCGCAGGGCCGCATCGCCCTCACGCCCGGCCGGGACCACCGGGTGCGGATCGTGGTCACCGATGGCCGCGACAACCGGTCGGAGCTGGTCTTCACCCTGCGTGGTGCCACAGCGGAAGAGGCCGCGGCCTGGCCCCAGCCGGAGATCACCGGCAGCCTGTTCCGCTACGACACCGAGAACACCCTGGTGGAGGACGGCGTGCGCCTCACCCTTCCCGCCCACGCGCTGTACGACGACGCCTATGTGGCCTACGAGCGCCGGACCGCCCCCCCCAAGGCCGTGGCACCGCTGCACCGGCTGCACCACCCCACCACGCCCATCCACCTGAACAGCACCCTGTGGATCGGCGTGCCCGAACTGGAGGAGCGGTTGCGGCCCAAGGCGCTGATCGTGTCGATCGATGAAAAGGGCAAGATCAGCCCGCACGGCGGCACCTGGCACCAAGGCGGCGTGCGGACGGAGATCCGGGCGTTCGGTGACCACACCGTGATGATCGACACCGTGCCGCCGCGCATCACCAATGTGGACCTGCGCGCGGACATGCGCGGCGCGAGCCGGTTCGCCCTCACCATCACCGACGATCTCTCGGGCATCCAAAGCTGGCGCGGTTCGATCGACGGGCAGTGGGTGTTGATGGAGTACGACCCGAAGACGGCCACCGTGGTGCACCACTTCGACAAGCACACCAACAAGCCGGGCCGCCACACCTTTGAGCTGGTGGTGACCGACGACCGGGGCAACCGATCGAGCTGGAAGATGGAGTTCACGCGATGAGCAAGCGGCATGTCGGGGCCGTAGCCCTGGTGGGCCTGCTGATGCTGGGCGCCTGCACCGCGCCCGACCGGGGCGATGTGCGGCTGATCGGGCACGGCGGCTGCGGCCCCCACCATGTGCTGCCCATGAACAGCCGTGCCGCGGTGGTGGCCGCTCTGCAACACGGCATGGACGGCGTGGAGATCGACGTGCAGCTCACTGCGGACGGTGTGTTGGTGGCGCACCACGACGAGACGCTCCACGGCACGGGATGCACGGGGCGCGTGCACGAACACCCGTGGGCGCATCTGTCCGCTTGTACGCAGCTTGCGCGCGGCGGCGCATCCCACCCCATCGCCCGGGTGGACAGCCTGCTGCGGGCCGCCACCGCGGCGCACCCCGGCGCCACCTTCACCCTGGACTGCAAGTTGTTCGCCGCGGGCGACTGGTGGACCTATCTGGAGCAGTTCAGTGATGCGCTCGCACAGCTGGCGGGTGCGGAAGGCCTGGCCGGGCGGCTGCAGGTGGAGTGCCGCGTGGACGACCTGTTGCACCTGGTGCAGCGCAAGGCCCCCAGCGTGGCGGTGTTCCGCTATGCCGATGATCCCGAGGAAGCGATGCGGCATGCACGTTCCGCGGGCTACACGGGCATCACGGTGCATCACGGGCGCATCAGCCGCGCGCAGGTGGCGCGTGCGCGGGAGGCGGGACTACAGGTGACGCTCTTCGGCACGGGCCATCGCTGGGAGGAAGCCCGCGCCTTGCGGAAACGGCCCCATCAGTTGCAGACCGACCGGGTGCCGGCACCCTGAGCACGAGGGCCGCCCGGCAATGCACCGGACGGCCCCCCTCCCCAGGATCCGAACCCTAACCCCGGTCCACGATCACCAGAAGCTCCACGTGCCGTTGATCACCGGCGGTGATGGTCACCACGTAGGTCCCTGTTGCGATCTCTCCGTTGAGGTCCATGCCGATGGCCCCATGCTGGGCCGGCATTTCACGGGCGACCACCCGTTTGCCGCTCAGGTCGTGGATCTCCACCGCGATGGTGGGCACCTCTTCGGCGAGGCCCTCCACGGCAAGCCACAGCGGCCACGAGCCGCCCCATGGGATCGATCGCCACCATGGCCACAGCGACGCGGGCCCCGCCACCGCCCCACTGCCCACCATGCTCCAGTGGTGATCGGCCCAGCGCCATACGGCGGCGCGTCCTTGGAACACCTGCTCGGCGTACACCACCATCACCCCACCCGTGCTGACCGTCACCCGGCAATGGGCCAGCTCACCGGCCGTGTGGTGCCTCCCGCTCCATGCGGTCCACTGCTGGCCGTCCCAAGCACTGACCGTGCCGTAGCCAAAGGGGCCAAGGCCTCCCGCAGACTGTCGGGCACCACATGCGCGTAGGACACGAAGCGCTTCCCGTCGAATCGCTGCAGCCCGCTGTGGGGGCCGAGCAGCCAGAGGAAGCCGTCGGCATGGCGGTGGATGCTGCTCACCATGCGCCCGGCCAACCCATCGGCGGTGGTATGGAGCCGCTTGGAACCCGACTGCGGGGTCGCCGGCAGGGTGGCCATGGCCAGGAGCAGGGCCAGCCCGGCTTTCCAGCGTGGTATGGCGGTGCGTGGCACAGGCACGGACCGAAAGTAACCGGGATGGCGATCCCATCCCCCCCCCGAACACGGCGGGGCACCACCCTGGGAACCATCCCCCGCACGAGGGATCCCGCCTACCGTACCGACAGCGCCCGTGCGTATGCGCTGCGCACGGCGTCGTACGCGGGCTTTCGGCGCCCGGCATGGTCCACGATGCTCCAGCTGGCACCGGGCCAGAGGTCGTTGAGCTGCCACAGCAGCGTACCCATGCAATGGGGCCGGGCACCCACGTGCGCATCGATGGCCAGGGCATAGGCCATCGCCTGCAGCGCATGGCTCTTCTCCACCAGGTCGCGGCGGCCGCGCACCGGCCCGAGGTAACGTTCCGCCAGGCGCTCGATGGCCGCATCGCCCTTGTAGCTCAGCTGGCGGAGCCGCCAGAAGGCCGTGTCGGTGTCCAGGTCCAGGGGGCCTGCCGCTTCCGCCAAGGTGGCCCACATCGGGTACGACTGCATGCCGTACTCGCTCACGAAGCGCCCCACATTGTCCGCGAAGCGCTCAAAGGGCGCATCGCCATGCCACACGCCCCAGTAGTGCAGGTCGCCATGGCGCAGACCGGCGGGATCGCCCCAGTTGCTCAGTGGCGAGGTGGATACATAGGCGCGATCGTCCAGCGCGGCGATCCACCGGGGCATGCGCCGTTGAAAAAGGTCCACATAGGCGTTCCACATGCGGGCGGAATCCACTGGGCCGATGCGCCAGGTGCCCTGCCACCCCCAATTGTGCCACGCCACATCGACCTCGTTGTTGCCGCACCAGAGGGCCAGGCTGGCGCGATGCTGCAGGCGGGCCACCTGCTGGCGCACCTCGGCTTCCACATTGGAGAGGAAGGCGTCACCATCGGGCACCATGGTGTTGGCGAACATCAGGTCCTGCCACACGAGGATGCCGGCCTCGTCGCACGCGTCGAAGAAGGCATCGGGCGGGTAAACACCACCACCCCACACGCGCAGCATGTTCATGTGGGCGTTGCGGGCATGGTCCACGAGGCCGCGCCAACCGGCATCGCCCGCACGGGGGAGGAACATGTCGGGCGGAACGATGTTGGCCCCCTGCACGAAGAGCGGACGACCATTGACCACGAAGGTGAACGGCGTGCCGATGCTGTCGGGCGCCTGGTGCAGCTCGATGGTGCGCAGGCCGATACGGGCGGTGTGTGCGTCCAAATGATCCCGCCCCTTCATGAGCTCCATCCGCACTTGCTGCAAGCGCGGCTCGCCCATGCCGGCGGGCCACCACAAGCCGGTGTCGGGGATCTGCACCGTCACGGGCCCCAGGCCCACGGCTGCACCCATGGCGTGGTCATTGATGAACACGCGGGTCTCCGTCACGGCGGTGCTGTCGCCCACCGTCTCCGGATGGAAAGTGAGCGTGCGCACTCCGTCATCCACCTGCTGCAGCACCCGGAAGCGGCTGAGGCGCACCTGGTCCCAGACGATCAATGACACGGGCCGCCAGATGCCGCAGGTGACCAGGCGCGGCGCGAAGTCCCAGCCGAAATGCACGCCCGCCTTGCGCACAAAAGGGCTCACCGGCACCTCGCCCCGGTCGTTGTCGGCCGGCAGGGTACGGCCATACGCGTCCATGGCGCGCGCCCCTGCCTTCAACGCCGAGGTGAAGCGCACTTCCACATCGGCGCGGCCATCGCGCAGCAACGCCTTGATCGGGAAGGCCCAGCTGCGATGCATGTTGTCGGCCTCGCCCACCTTGGCGCCGTTCACCCACACCTCGGCGAAGGTGTCCAAGCCTTCGAAGCACAGATCGATGTGTGCCTGGTCCATGAGGTGCGGCGCCACATCGATGGTGGTGCGGTAGGTCCAATCGGCCTCCCCGACCCACTGCACCAGATCGATGTTCGTACCGATATACGGATCGGGTATCTGCCCTTGGGCCAAGAGGTCGGTGTGCACCGTGCCGGGTACCGTGGCCGGCCATTGGACCGTATCGCCCACCCGTTGAAAAGTCCAAGGGCCGATCACCGGCACGGTGACCCGCGCAGGCTGGGGCGGTGGGCCACAGGCCGCCAACAGCAAGGCTCCGAGCAGGGCGTGGGAGGTCCTCATGGCATGGCGCCCCGGCCCAGGGCCTGCATGATGGCATGGACCTTTCCGGCATCGGGCGCGGTGACGAAAGGCTTGTCCGTGGCCCGACCGGCGGAAAAATGCACCTCGGGCACACCGGTCTGCTGGACCAGCCACCGCACATGGTCGGGTGCCAGTCCTCCCCCGGCCGCGATCACGGGCATGTTGCCGGCCAGGCGGGTCAGATGGCGCAGGCGGTCCACTGCGTCAATGGCCCGCGGTTCCCCGCCCGAGGTGAGGATGCGATGCACCCCGAGCTCCCTGCAGCGCTCCAGCGCCGCCACCTGGTCGGGCACCTCATCAAATGCCCGGTGGAAGGTGATCTCCCGACCGTTCGCCCGGTCCAACACGGCACGCATGAAGGCCCCATCGGGCATCCCCGCCGCGTCCAGCGCACCGGTCACGACACCGCGCACACCGGGCTCCGCACAGAACAGGGCCACATCCTCCAGGACCACGGCGCGCGCCTCGGGACCAAAGTGGAACGGCCCCGGCACGGGCCGCACCAACACCCGCACCGGCAGACCGGTGTGTGCATGCACCACCCGCACCAGTCCCAGCGCGGGCGTGATGCCGCCACAGCCCAGCCAGGAGCAGACCTCGAGGGAGTCCACTCCGGCGGTGGCGGCCATGCAGGCTTCCTCCACGGTGGTGACACAGGCCTCCACAGCGACGGTCATGTGCCAAACATACACGCCGCCCCCGCACCGCGCGGGCCCGTGCACCCCGCAACTTCGGCACGCCTGCCACGTACAACGGCACCGCATGAACGCCCGTCAGATCCTCCACCCCTTGCTGATCGGACTTGCTCTCACGGTGGCCGCCCCGGCGCCCGCTGCCACGGACAACGTCCCTGCCGCCAGCTTGAGCGCCAACTCCGGTGTCAGCCCAATCCAGAAGGCCCGTCAGGCGGTGGCCGATGCGGCCCGCCGGGGCGATCTCGCCGCGCAGTTCGCCGCCCTCATGGAGTTGACCAAGGTGGAGTTGGACATGGGCACCGCGCACCATGCCCTGCAGACGGCGTTCAAAGCCCGCGACCTGGCCACGGCCATGGGCGACGGCGCCGCCATGACGACCTGCCTCCGCAGCATCGCCACGGCCTACCAGTACGACCTGCGCTACGACAAGGCGGTGGAAATGGCCCGCAACATCCTGGCTCTCGCCGTGGCCGGCCAGGACACCCATGCCGTGCACACCGCACGCATCTTCCTGATGCGCCAGCTCACCACGTCGGGACAGGCCGAGGAGGCGCTTCAGATGGGACGCGCCATGCTCGACCAGGCCGAACTGCGCCGCGACCACCTGTGCGCGGCGCAGGTGCATCTGGCCATGGGCCATGCCCTGCTGGCCACCGAGGCGCCCGCGGACGCCCTGCAGCAATTCGCGCTGGCCGCGCCCGTGCTGGGGAACTCCGGCACCGCCGAGGAACGCTTCGACCTGGTGATGGGACGTGCCCTGGCCCACGCGCGCCTCGGCGAGCGCCGCGCCCTGGTGGAGCAGGCGCACACGGCCGAAGTGCTGCTGCACAAGGTGAACACGTGGGCGAATCGCGGCCGCATGATGGACGTGCGGTTCGAGATGGCCGCCGCCCAGGAGCGCTGGTCCGATGCGATGAACATCATGCGCGCCATCCGGGCCCGCTCCGACTCGGTGCAGGTGGCCCGCATGCGTGCGCACTACCAGAGCCTGCAGCGCGTGGACGAGCTGGGGCGCGCCTCCGAACGCAACGCCCACCTGAGCCAGCGCGACCGCCAGCAGGTGGAGATCATCGCCGACCAGCGCACCCGCAACCGCGTGCTGGCGGTGGCCGTGGGCCTGCTGCTCCTGTTCTGCACCATGCTGGGCCTGCTCACCCGCCACATCTGGACGATCAACCGGCGATTGAAGCTGAAGAACATGGTGATCCGGCGGCAGGGCCAGGAGATCAGTGCCAAGAACATGGCCCTGAAGCAGCAGAACATGCGGCTGTCCGAGGCCCTGATGAACGAGGAGGAGAAGGAGATGGTGATCAAGGAGATCCACCACCGGGTGAAGAACAACCTGCAGGTGGTGGACAGCCTGCTCTCCATCGAGGGTGATCATCACGCCGACCCCCGCGTGGCCCGCCAGCTGCGCGATGCGCAAGGCCGCATCCGGTCCATGGCGCTGGTGCACGACCACATCTACCGGAGCAACGGTGGCAAGGGCTCGCTGGAGCAACACCTGCAGGAGCTGGCGCGCAACGTGCTGGCCATGCACAGCGTGCACGACCGCGTGTCGGTCACCGTGTCGAGCGACCGCACCAGCTTCCCGGAGGACATCCAGATGCCGCTGACCCTGCTGGTGAACGAACTGCTCACCAATGCCCTGAAGCATGCCTTCGCCGATGGGCGTCCGGGCCACATCCGCATCCGCATCCGCACGGTGGACAACGGTTTCGAGCTGACCTTCACGGACAACGGCCCCGCGTGGACGGTACCCGAAGCGTCAAGTGAGACCCATTTCGGCCTGCATCTGATCGAGATCCTGGCCGAACAGCTCGACGGTACGATCCAGCGCACGCACAACGAAGGCAACGTGTTCCGTCTGCGCTTCGGCATGCCCGCGGTACTGCGCAAAGTCTCCTGAGCCCCGGCCGGGCGGGGGACCTATCTTCGCGGGCCGCCGCACGGCACCGCACATCCTTGCCGCGCGGCCTCACTCATGGGATTTCGCGCGTTAGGACTCAGCGATGAACTGTTGGAGGGGCTCCGCGCCATGCGGATCGAAAAGCCCACGCCCATCCAGGAACAGGCCATTCCGGCCGCACTGGAGGGCCGTGACCTCATCGCCTGCGCCCAGACGGGCACGGGCAAGACGGCCGCCTTCCTCCTCCCGCTGATCGATGTCATCATCAGCTACCGCCCCCGCGTGGAGGGCTCGGTGCGCGGCCTGATCGTGGTGCCCACGCGCGAGCTCGCCCTCCAGATCGACCAGCAGCTGCAGGCCATCGCCTACTTCACCCCCATCACCTCGGTGCCCATCTATGGCGGCAGCGACGGCAACACCTTCGACCAGCAGAAGCAGGCCCTCACCAGCGGTGTGGAAGTGGTGATCGCCACGCCGGGCAAGCTGCTGAGCCACCTCAACCTGGGCTATGTGCCCTTGAGCGGGCTGGAGTTCCTGGTGCTGGACGAGGCCGACCGAATGATGGACATGGGCTTCGTGGACGACATCCAGCGCATCATCAGCTTCCTGCCCAAGGACCGCCAGACGCTGATGTTCAGCGCCACGATGCCGCCGGCCATCCGTGACCTGAGCCGGCAGATCCTGCACGACCCCGTGGAGATCACCATCGCGCTCAGCAAGCCCGCCGAAGGCGTTGACCAGCAGGCCTATGTGGTGTACGAGATGCAGAAGGGCCGGCTGCTGGAGGAGGTGCTCACCGCCTCCCCCGCCACCAGCATCGTGATCTTCGCCGGCCGCAAGGTGGAGGTGCGCAACCTGGACCGCCATCTGCGCAAGAAAGGCTTCGACTCGCGCGCCATGCACAGCGACCTGGAGCAGAGCGAGCGCGAGGAAGTGATGCTCGCCTTCCGCAACCGGCGACTGCGCATCCTGGTGGCCACCGACGTGGTGAGCCGCGGCATCGACATCGATGACATCGACCTGGTGATCAACTATGATGTGCCGCACGATCCGGAGGACTATGTGCACCGCGTGGGCCGCACGGCGCGCGCCTCGCGCAAGGGCCAGGCCATCACCTTCGTGAACGAGTTGCAGATGCGGCAGTTCGGCAAGATCGAATCGTTGATCGGCTACCCCGTGCGCAAGATGCCGCTGCCGGAGGGCATCACCGGCCCGCACTACGATCCCAACGCGCGCCCGAAGAGCAGCGGCCGTGATGGCGGGGGCCAAAAGAACGGCCACCGCCGGAGTGGCGGTGGCCGCAGAGGTGGGGGCGGTGGTCGGCCGGGCGGCCGTCCAAGTGGCCCACGGGCTTAACGCGCCCGGAACTTGTCCTTGTTGGCTTCGAGCACGGCCAGGGCATCCCACGCCTTGGCCTGCTCACCGACGCGCTCGATGGTGACCTTCATGGACACCTCGGTCAGCGGCCGGTCGCGGGGATCGCGCGGTTCGGCACCGATGGCGTCCACCACTTCCTGGCCCGCCACCACGTAGCCGAACACCGCGTGGCGGCCATTGAGATGCGGGGTGGGCCCGTGGGTGATGAAGAACTGGCTGCCGTTGGTGGCGGGGCCGGCGTTGGCCATGCTCAGCGTACCGGGGCGGTCGTGGATCAGTTCCGGGTGGATCTCATCGGCGAAGGCGTATCCCGGGCCGCCGGCACCGGTGCCGGTGGGGTCGCCGCCCTGGATCATGAAGCCGGGGATGACGCGGTGGAAGATGAGGCCATCGAAATACGGCGTGCCTTCCGGCTTGGCGGAGTTCTTCATCCGGCCCTCGGCCAGCGCCACGAAATTGGCCACGGTCATCGGGGCCTTCTCGTACTCGAGCTTCAGGCGGATATCTCCCTTGCGGGTCTGGATCACGGCGAAGATGCCGTCGTTCTCGTTCTGCGGGGCAGGTGCGGTCATGGTCTCGGTCCGTTCAGTGGTCACAGCGGCCACCGATCCGGGGTTCTCCTGCACCGAAGCGCCACAGCCGGCAACGGCCAGACCGATGAGGGTGGAAAAGGGAATGGTGACAAGCATGTTCATCCGTTGGTTGATGTTGGGTGACAAAAGTAGGCTTGGTCCCTTGCACGGTCGATGGGTCAGCGCACCCCTTTCTGCGGGTGGCGGCCCTTGAACTGTCGGAACCATTCCTTCATCCGTTCGATGTCGGCCTCGGGATCGGCGGTGAGCGGGAAGATGTCGCCCAGGATCACCGTGTGCGTGGCATAATCGAAGGTGGCCAGGATCACCGGCACGCCGGCCTTGGTGGCGATGTGGTGGAAGCCGGTCTTCCAATGGGGTTGGTAGCTTCGGGTACCCTCGGGCGTAATGGCGATCTTCTGGATCTCGCCCGAGTTGAACATGGCCACCACGGCATCCACCAGGTTGGTGTGCCGGCTGCGGTCCACGGGATAGCCGCCCACCGCGCGGAAGAACCAGCCCAGAGGCGGCTTGAAGAGCGAGCTCTTGGCCAGGTACTTCGTGTCGCCCATGTTGGCCAGGCGCCGCACGGCAAGGCCGATGAAGAAATCCCAGTTGCTGGTATGGGGGGCCACCACCACGATGCAGCGCGACAGGTCCTTGGGGCGGTCGTCCTTGATGCGCCAGCCGGCGACCACGTGAAAGAGGAAGTGATAGATGAGCCGCATGGCGGCGGGCAAGATAGCTGGCGGCAGGGCACGCCCCATGCGCAGGGCAACCTCCGGCCGCCCCCGGACGTACGAAGGCGCCATGACACTGGAACAGATCGCGGTGGTGGATGTGGAGAGCACCAGTGGCGACCCCGAACGGGGAAGGCTGATGGAACTGGCCGTGGTGCTCCCCGTGGGCGGCGGCCGGGCCATGACCTGGAACACCTTGATCCGGCCGCAGGCTCCCATCCCGCCGTTGATCCAGCGGCTCACCGGTCTTCGGCCGGAAGACCTGGCCCAGGCGCCGAGCTTCCACGAAGTGGCCGGCCCCTTCATGGACCTTACGGCCGGCCGGCTGCTGGTGGCCCACAATGTGCGCTACGACCTCACCCTGCTGGGCCACGAGTTCGCCCGCACCGGATTGGTCTTCCAACGCGCCACCTTGTGCACCGAGCGCCTCTCCCGTACGCTGTTCCCCGAGCTGCAGCACCACAACCTGGGATCGATGTGCCGCTACTTCGGCATTCCGTTCAAGGCCGCGCACCGTGCCACCGTGGATGCCGAGGCGACCTACCTGCTGCTACACCGTCTGGTGCGCACGTTCGGCCGCGAGCGGGTGGAACAAGCCATCGTGCCCCCGCCATCGGCCAAGGTGGCCTGACGGACCGGGCTGACAGCCTCAGCCGGCTTCGCCCAACAATGCTTCGTGCACCCGCAGCACCTGCGGCACCACCAGCTCCGTATCGTCGTTGCGAATGATGTGATGGGCGATGGCCGCGCGCTGGGCATCGGTGCCCTGGCGCGCCATGCGGGCCCGCACCTCCTCCTCCCCCACGGCGTCGCGCAGCATCACGCGCCGCAGGCGCACGGCCTCGGGGGCGTCCACCAGCACGATGCGATCGAAGGCGTGGTGACCGCCGGTCTCGGCCAGGATCGCCGATTCCATCATCACGTAAGGCGCCTGTTGTTCCGCGGCCCATGAGGCAAAACGCACGCGCACGGCCGGGTGTACGATGGCGTTGAGACGCGCCAGCTTCTCCGGGTCGGTGAAGACGATGGCGGCAAGCGCGCGACGGTCCAGGGAGCCGGATGCGTAGAGCGCGTCACCGAAGGCCTCGATCACGGCGGCCCGGGCAGCGGGGTCATCGTTCAGCAGCTGCCTGCCCGCGCGGTCCGCATCGAACAGGGGGACGCCCAGCACCGCGAACACGCGGGCCACGGTGGACTTGCCGCTGCCGATCCCGCCGGTGAGACCGATGCGCAACATCGATACAGGGAATGTCCGGGCGCCATGACCCCGGAGCTGGTCAACGACCTCAGGCCTTGGCGGTGGCCTCGTTGAGCTGCTGGGAGCTGTCGGCGGCGATGGCGCTCTTCTCAAAACGCAGCTTCACGCCGTTGTCCACTTCGAGCAGCACGGTGGTATCGGCCACTTCGGCCACCTTGCCGTGCAGCCCGCCGATGGTCACCACCTTGGAGCCTTTCTGCAGCGCCTCGCGGAACTTGCGGGCCTCCTTGGCCTTCTTCTGCTGGGGACGGATCATGAAGAGGTAGAAGACCACCATCATCAGGCCCATCATCAACCAAAAGGCCATGGGGTTCTGTTCTTGGGCTTGCAGGAGGATCATTGCGTTCATGGAAATGCGGGGTGGGTGTTGGGGATCAATGGGTCTGCGCGCCCCCGGGCCCCACCACATCGGCGGTGATGGCGAGCACGGTGGTGGGCGGGGCGGTGTTGGCGAGCACGGTCACGGATCTGTCCTGCCGTCCGGAACGGCCTTCGCTGTCGAAGGTGACCTCGATGGTGCCGGTGCCGCCGGGCGGAACCGGTTCCTTGGGCCAGTTCTTGCTCACGGTGCAGCCACAGGATCCGCGTACATCGCTGATCACCAAGGGCGAGCGGCCGGTGTTCTTGAACGTGAACCGCTCGGTGACCTTGTTGCCCTGCACCACGGGGCCCAGGTCGATGTGGGTGCGGTCGAAGGTGAATTTCGGATGGTCGCGCGTGTCCACATCCTGATAGCCCGAGGCGGGGAAACGGATCGCGCTGGGATCCACCTCGCTGTGGTCAGTGATGCGGCAGCCGGTCAGCAGCAGCACGCCTGCGGCGATCGCGGCCAGAACGATGGGTTGTGCGGCGATCTTCATGATGATCAGGTCTCGAGCAATCCCCGGCCCACCTTGCGGATGCGGCCATCGGCCTTCATGGCGGTGAAGAGCTTGTCGAGCACACCGTTGATGAAAACGCGGCTCTTGGGGGTGCTGTACGCCTTGGCGATCTCGATGTACTCGTTCAGGGTCACCTTCACGGGTATCTGCTCGAAGGTACGCACCTCGGTGAGGGCCATCTGCATGAGGATCATGTCCGTGAGGGCGATACGCTCGGCCTCCCAGTTGCTGGCCTGTCCGGCCACGGCTTCCTCGTGCTCCTGCTGGTAGCGGATGGTGCCTTCGAACAACTTGGTCACGAACTCCTCTTCCTCGGTGTCGGGGCCGGGCATCAGGTCCATGGGCCGGCCCTCCTCGATCTGCTCGATGGTGCGCTTGGCCAGGGCGGCCGCCAGGTCGAGATCCTCCATCCAGTGGATGCTGCGGTTCTCGAACTCCTCCTGCAGTGCGGGGCTGTTCGCGATCCAGTCCGTGAGCAGCGTCACCATGAAGTTCCGGCTCTTGCGGATGCCGGGGCTGGGATCGGTCATGAAGGCCTGGTAGTCCGGGTGCGCCTCGATGTCGCGCATCATGCGGACGAAGATCTCCTGGAAGCCCACCCAAGAGATCTTCAGTCGGGCGGCCTCGGCCTGCAGGCGCGGATCATCCACGATGGCGGCCAGCACGGGGTCCTCCACGAAGCGCATGTTCGGGTTGAGGTCCTCGGGCGTGGGCAGGCGCTTGCGCTTGCGTTCGTCGATGCGCAGGCCGGCCACGTGCCGCAACTCGCCGAACGTGAGCATCAGCGCGATGTACAGCTCATGGACCCGGTCGATGCCCTTGATGAGCTCCTTGCTGGAACGGGCGGGACTGGCGTCCTCGCTCTGCCAGAAGGCGTAGAGGGCCTGGTAGACCTTGATCCGGAGATAGCGGCGGTTGAGCATGCAGGGGGTCAGAAACGGATGCCAGCGGCGCGGATGCTGCGGATGCGCTCTTCGGCGGCTTGGTTGGCGGCCAGGTAGGTGGGGATGCCCTTCTCCGCGCTGGCCTTGAAAATGCGCAGGGCGGTGTGGTAGATCTCCTCGGTCTGGGCAATGGCGGCCTGACGGTCGTAGCCCTTGCGCTCCCAAGCGCAGTTGATGATGCCCCCCGCGTTGATCAGATAATCGGGCGCGTAGAGGATGCCGCGTTCCATCAGCGCGGGACCGTGCACCTCCTCGCGGGCCAACTGGTTGTTGGCGGCGCCGGCGATCACGCTGCACTTCAGCACGCTGAGGGTCTCATCGTTCACCGTGGCCCCCAGGGCGCATGGCGCGTAGATGTCCATGTCCAGCGTGTAGATGTCCTTGGGCGCGATGATGGTGACCTCGGGATGCTCGTGCTTGATGGCGGCGAGCTTGTCCTCATGGATATCCGTGAGGAACACCTTCGCCCCCTCCTTCACCAGATGTCCCACCAGGCCGCGGCCCACGTTGCCCGCGCCCTGCACGCCCACCTTGCGGCCGCTGAGGTCGTCGGTGCCATAGGCGACCTTGGCGGCGGCCTTCATGCCCATGTACACGCCATAAGCCGTGACGGGGCTGGGGTCACCGCTGCCCCCGATCTCCTTGGGCAGACCGGCCACGTAGGGCGTTTCCTTGCGGATGTTCACCATGTCGGTGGTGCTCATGCCCACGTCCTCGGCGGTGATGTAGCGGCCGTTGAGGCTGTGCACGAACTGGCCGAAGCGGCGGAACATGGCCTCGGTCTTCTGGGTGCGGGAATCGCCGATGATCACGGCCTTGCCACCGCCCAGGTCCAGGCCGGCGAGGGCGCTCTTGTAGGTCATTCCGCGGCTCAGGCGCAGCACGTCCTCCAGCGCGGCCGACTCGTCCGTGTAGGGCCACATGCGGGTGCCGCCCAGGGCAGGCCCCAGCGTGGTGTCGTGGATGGCGATGATGGCCTTGAGGCCGGTGGGACGATCGTAGCAGAAGAGCACTTCCTCGTGCTCATGCTTTTCCATGCGCGCCAGCACACCCTCGGTGCTGGTCATCGTGTTGGTCTGGGCCATTGGGAGGTCGGTGGGATTTCGGTCCTTTCAGTGGGTCCGCGCGGGCGTCCTTTGGTTGGTCCGGATATGAAAGAGCCGCCCCCTTCCCCACGCCTACCTTTGCGGCCAACCTACTGGTGCCACTGCGGGCAGGCGGCGCAAAAGTAGGAAGTTCCCATCCCCCGGCATGCGGCCGCTCCTCAAGTTGAACCCCTACTTCGCCCGCTACTGGGGCCGCATGGTCCTCGGCGTGGTGTTCGTCGCCCTGAGCAACCTGTTCGCCGTGTACTCCCCCCAGGTGGTGCGCGAGGCCATCGACCTTATCGCCGCCGGACTGGCCCAGGCCGAACTCTCCCCGGACAAGCAACACCTCCAGGTGCCCCCCATGCTCAACACCTGGGTGGGTTGGACCGGCGTGGACCTCTCGGCCCGCCTGAGCGACCCCGCCGCACATGGCGGCGTGCGCACGGTGGTGGTGTGGCTGGCCGGACTGCTGGGCCTGCTCTTCCTGGCCTTCGCCCTGCTGCGCGGCTTCTTCATGTTCCTCATGCGCCAGACCATCATCGTGGTGAGCCGCCTGATCGAGTACGACCTGAAGAACACCGTGTACGCCCACTACCAGCGGCTGGACCGTGCCTTCTACAAGCGCAACAGCACGGGCGATCTGATGAACCGGATCAGCGAGGACGTGAGCAAGGTGCGCATGTACCTGGGCCCCGCGGTGATGTACACCCTGGGCCTCGTGGTGCTGTTCATCCTGTGCATCGGCTTCATGCTGCGCGTCAACGTGGAGCTTACCCTGTGGACGCTGGCCCCGCTGCCGGTGATGAGCGTGCTGATCTATCTGGTGAGCGAGATCATCAACCGGCGGAGCACCCTGGCCCAGCAGGAGCAGAGCCGTTTGAGCACCCTGGCGCAGGAGAGCTTCAGCGGCATCCGCGTGCTGAAGGCCCTTGCGAAGGAGGAGATGGCCGCCGGGCGTTTCCAGCAGGCCGCGGCCGACTACCGGCGCCGGAACCTGGACCTGGCCCGCGCTGACGCCCTCTTCATGCCGGCCATGATGCTGCTGATCGGCTTGAGCACGGTGCTGACCATCTACGTGGGCGGGCGGAAGATCGTGGCGGGCGATCCCACCGTGAGCGTGGGCAACATCGCCGAGTTCGTGATCTACGTCAACATGCTCACCTGGCCCTTCGCCTCGGTGGGCTGGGTCACCTCGTTGATCCAGCAGGCCAGCGCCAGCATGGTGCGCATCAATGAGTTCCTGCATACCCGCCCGGCGATCGAAAGCACCGCCGACGACCTGCCCGAGGTGAGGGGCGCCATCACCTTCGAGCATGTGTCGTTCACCTACCCCGATACGGGCATCAAGGCGGTCGACGACGTGTCGTTCCATGTGCCGGCCGGGGGCACATTGGCCATCGTGGGCCATACCGGATCGGGCAAGAGCACGCTGGCTGATCTGATCGCACGGCAGTACGACGTGACCGAGGGCCGCATCCTCATCGATGGTGTGCCGATCCAACGGGTGGCCCTGCCCAAGCTCCGGTCTGCGCTGGGCATCGTGCCGCAGGATGTATTCCTCTTCAGCGAGCGCATCCGCCACAACATCGCCTTCGGGCTTGCGGAAGGCGGCGTGGACGATGCCCGCATTGAACGTGCGGCGCGCATCGCCCATGTGCACGACGATATCATGGGCTTTCCGCAGGGCTATGACACGGTGCTGGGCGAGCGTGGCGTGACCCTGAGCGGGGGCCAGAAACAGCGGGTGAGCATCGCGCGGGCCATCGTGGGCGAGCCGCGCATCCTGGTGTTCGATGATGCCCTGAGCGCAGTGGACACCGCCACGGAAGAAGGCATCCTGCGCGGTCTGCGGGAGGCCACCACCGGGCGCACCACCATCATGATCGCCCACCGGATCAGCACCGTGCGCGACGCCGACCAGATCCTGGTGATGGACCACGGCCGCGTGGTGGAGCAGGGCACGCACGATGAGCTGGTGGCCCTGGGCGGGCGCTATGCCACCATGCACACGGAGCAGCTGCTGGAGACGGCCCGCGAGGCCTGAGCGCCATCCCCGCCGCCGGTTTGTGCATTCCAAGATCCCGGCTATATTTGGTCGGCAACACCGCCATTGCAGCGGCCGTACCCGATGAGCGACGATCGTGAAGACGTGTATTCGAAAGCCGTACGAGCGGGAAAACGGACATATTTCTTTGATGTGAAGAGCACGCGTGGTCGTGACCTGTACCTCACGATCACCGAAAGCAAGAAGCACACCCACGAGGACGGCTCGGCACACTACGACAAACACAAGATCTTCCTGTACAAGGAGGATTTCGACAAGTTCCTCGACGGTTTGCGCGATGCCATCGAAGAGATCGAGCGGCTGCGCAGTTCGGGTGCCTACCCCGATGTGCGGGCTGCGCGCCCCGATCCGTCCGGCCCCTCCTACACCGACCTCGACGTGGAGGAGGACCTGGGCCGCAAGGACCTTTGATCGCGCCGGCACGCGCTCCCGATCGGGGCACGGCATCCCCATGGTCACCTCGCACCCGCTCCCTGGCGTGCGCCCACCGCTTCCCGTGCGCCAAGAACTGTACGGTATTTGCTGCGTATCATGCGCCATGTTCAGCCGCACGCTCCGCATCCTCGACGCCGCTTCGCCCGCTTGGAAGGTCGCCATCGCCATTGCCATCACCCTCGTTCTTGGCCGCACCTCGGGCCTGATCACCGCCGACGGGCTGGAGGGTTGGTACATGGAGATCGAAAAGCCCTCGTACAACCCGGGCAACCATGTCTTCGGCCCTGTCTGGACGATCCTCTATCTGATGATGGGCTTTGCCGCCGGACTGGTCTGGAGCAACGGGCTGGAGGACCCGCAGGTGCGCCGCGGGCTGGCCCTCTACGGGCTTCAACTGCTGCTGAACGTGCTGTGGTCGCTGTTCTTCTTCGGCCTGCAGAACCCCGTGCTGGCCCTGGTGGATATCAGCCTGCTGCTGATCGTCATGGTGCTGTGCGTGCGGGCCTTCCACCCCATCGATCGCTGGGCCGGCTACCTGATGGTGCCCGCCACGTTGTGGGTGGCCTTTGCCACGCTGCTCAATGCGGCGATCGTTTCGCTGAACTGATCGGGGTTCAACGCCCCACGCCCGCCGTGTCCAAGGTGTGCAGGTCCTGGCGGGCATGCACCGCGTGGTGCACCACCTCCTGCACCTGCGTGCGGATGCCCATGCGGGCCAGCTTGTTCACCTCGGCACTGGGGTGCACCCGGTTGCTGAGGAAGATGTAGACCACCCGGCTCTCTGGATCGGCCCAGGCCATGGTGCCGGTGAAGCCGGTATGGCCGAAACTGGCGTAGCTCACACAATCGCACGTGGGGCCCTTGCCCGGCACGGTGCTGGGGCGGTCGAAGCCCAGGGCCCGGCGGTTGCCACTCCCGTCGGGCTTGCAGAACTGGCAACGGGTGAACTCGCGGATCACGCCCTCGGTGAGGTAGCGCCGGCCTCCGTACTCGCCGCCGTTCACCAGCAGCTGCATCACCTTGGCCAGGTCGTGCGCGCTGCCGAAGAGGCCCGCATGGCCCGCCACGCCACCCATCATCGCCGCGCCGGGGTCGTGCACGTCACCGTGGATGATCCGCCCGCGGAAATGCTTCTCCTCCTCGGTGGGGGCGATGCGCTCCAACGGGAAGCGCTGCCACGGCCGGTAGCCCAGGGTGGTGGCGCCCAGCGGCCGGTAGAACGTTTCGTCCACGTACGCGTCCAGCGGCTTGCCGGTGATGCGCTCGATCACCGCCTGGAGCAGGTAGTAGCCCATGTCGCTGTACAGGTAATCCTTGGTCTTTGCCAGCGGCGTGTTCAGCACCCAGGGCAGCAGACTGTCCGCATAGGCCTGGTGCAAGTACAGGTGAGGGGCCAGCCGTACGGTGTAGGGTGCCTCCTCGCGCTCGCTCACCACTCCGGGCTTGAAGCGCCCTTTGTCCATGAGGCGCAGATAGAACGGTTCGAAGGCTTTGAGCCCCGCCTGGTGGGTGAGGATCTCGCGCAGGCCCATGCGGGCGTGGGCGGGGTGGGCGCGCTCGAGCTCGGGGAGGTAATGGCCCAGCTTGCGGTCCAGGTCCAGACGGCCTTCGTCCACCAGCCGCATCAAGGCCAGTGTGGTGGAGGCCACCTTGGTGATGGAGGCCAGGTCGTAGATGTCGTCGGGGCGCACCGGTATACGGCGGTCGTACTGGTGGTGGCCATAGGCGCGTTCCACGACCACGCGGCCGTCAACCGCCACCAGCACCTGCGCGCCGGGGTAGGCCTGCGCCGTGATGCCGGCCCACACGATGCTGTCGATCGGTGCGAGCAGGGCCGTGGGGATGCCGAGCTCCTCGGGGATGCTGTGGCCCAGGCGACCGGTGGAGCCGTAGCGGATGCCATCGCCCAACTTGAAGAAGGTGCCCGCCGACACGGGCAGGCGACCGCTCACCGGGATGGCGCCGAAGAGCGCCTCGGCGGCCAGCTCCTGGGTGATGTCGTTCTCCTCATAGGCGATCACCGTGGTGGCCTGCAGCTGTGCACCATGGGCCTTGGCCAGGCGATAGGGGTTGGCGAAGTACACGTTGATGGTGGGCTTGCGCGCGGCGATGGCCCGCACGATGTCCTGCGTCGTTTCGGGAATGCCGAACTGCCGGTTCGCGCGCCAGGTGGTGCCGTGCACGGAGACGATCACCCGGTGGAAGGGCTCCAGCTTGTCGAGCAGGGCCTTGAGGGCCGCCGCATCGATCGCCTTTTCGCAGCGGAAGGTGGCGACATCCGCGTGTTGGCGCAGTGCGCGCTGGAAGGGGTTGTTGAGGGGATCACCGATCACCACCGAGGCGATGCGCAGGGTGTCCAGGTCGCGCAGGGGCAACAGCGCGTGGTGGTCGGCCGCCACGGTGATGGCCGCGGCGTACAATTGCCGGCGCAGGGCCTCGGCGGTGGGCGTGTTCAGGTCGGTGTGGATGCCTGGTGTGGCCACCGGCCGATGGCCCCGGTGCAGGCCGGCCCATTCCTTGGCGCGGAGCACCTTCAGGCAGCTGCGCCCGATCCGTTCCGCATCGATCTCGCCGTCCTCCACCGCCTTGCGGATCCGCTCGATGGCCTTGACGGGATCCTGTGGGAAGAGCATCACATCGTTGCCGGCCAGCAGTGCGCGCAGTTCGATCTCCCCGGGCTTGTCGGCATTGGCCACGCCTTTCATGTTGAGGGCGTCGGTGAACACGAGCCCTTCGAAGCCGAGACGGCCTTGGAGCAGGTCGGTGACGATGGGGCGGCTGAGCGTGCTGGGCAGACCGGGAGTGCTGTCGAGCGCGGGGACCTCCAAGTGCGCCACCATCATGCCGGCCACCCCTTCACCCACGATGCGACGGAAGGGCCAGAGCTCGATCGAATCGAGCCGGTCCAGGCCATGGCGCACGGTGGGCAGCGTGTGGTGCGAGTCCGAGTCGGTGTCGCCGTGCCCGGGGAAGTGCTTGGCCACGGCCAGCACGCCGCCGTCCTGCAGTCCCCGCATGTATGCGATGCCCTTGCGGAGCACGTTGGCGCGGTCCTCACCGAAGCTGCGGTCGTTGATCACCGGATTGCGCGGGTTGTTGTTCACGTCGAGCACGGGGCTGAAGCTCACATGCACTCCCAGCCGGCGCATCTGCCGGGCGATCTCCCCCCCCATCTGCTCGACCAGGCGGTCGTCGGTGATGGCGCCCAGGGCCATCTGACGGGGGAACTGCACCGTGCTGTCGAGGCGCATGGCCAGGCCCCACTCCAGGTCCATGCCCACCCACAGGGGCGTGCGCGCGGCGGCCTGGAAGCGGTCGGTGAGCGCGGCCTGCCGGCCGGGCCCGCCTTGGAAGAAGATCAGGCCGCCGATGTGGCGATCCCGCACCAGCTTGAGGATCTCGTTCTCGTGGTTCTTGTCCTTGTTGCTGTATGCGGCCACCATCATCAACTGGGCGATGCGCTGCTCGAGCGAGAGGGAAGCGAACACCGAGTCGGCCCAAGGGGTGGCGGCGACGAGGAAGGGCGGCGGCAGCGCCACCTCCTGCTGCCGGCTGGGCGAGGCGGACAGGGGCGGGCCCAGCACATCGGCACCACTGACCGTGAGAAGCACCGTGGCGCTCAGCGCGATGGGACGCAGCGATCGGGACATGTACATGGCGGAAGAACGGCGGTGCACGCATCATGCCATGCCCGCCGGGGATCAAAGCTACCGGGGCCCGGGGGGGGCCGTCCGTGCGCTGGCGGCCAGTTCTCAACAGCGCAGGGCGGGTAAGCGGACCGCCCCGTGCGGCGCGGGCGTTACCTTTGGCGGGCCTGCCCTGCCCAGCACCGGGGCCGCCCCCAGCACACCCGCATGCCCGATATCATCCGGCTCCTCCCCGACCACGTGGCCAACCAGATCGCCGCCGGGGAAGTGGTGCAGCGACCTGCCAGTGTGGTGAAGGAACTGCTGGATAACAGCGTCGATGCCGGCGCCACGCAGGTGACCCTGGTGGTGAAGGATGCCGGGCGCAGCCTGGTACAGGTGACCGACGATGGCCGTGGGATGCCCCCCGCGGACGCGCGCATGTGCTTCGAGCGGCACGCCACGAGCAAGATCCGCAGCGCCGACGATCTGGAGCACATCACCACGAAAGGGTTCCGGGGCGAGGCCCTGGCAAGCATCGCGGCCGTGGCCCAGGTGGAACTCCGCACCCGCCCCCACGACGACGAGCTGGGCACCCGGGTGCTGATCGAAGGCGGCAAGGTGCGGATCCAGGAGCCCGTGGCCACTGCGCCCGGCACCACCATCGTGGTACGCAGCCTGTTCTTCAATGTACCGGCCCGGCGCCAGTTCCTCAAGAGCGACGCCGTGGAGATGAAGCATGTGCTGGAGGAGTTCCACCGGGTGGCCCTGGCCCATCCCGAGGTGGCCTTCAAGCTGGTGTACAACGACCGCGAGGAGCATCAGCTGCCCCCCTGTTCCGGCAGCACGGCCAACGCCCTGCGCAAGCAGCGGATCGTGGCGCTGTTCGGGCGCAAGTACGATGAGCGGCTGGTCCCTGTGGAGGAGTCCACCGATCTGGTGTCCGTGCACGGCTTCGTGGGCAAGCCGGAATACGCGCGTCGCACGCGGGGCGAGCAGTACTTCTTCGTGAACGGCCGGTTCATCCGCAGTGCTTACCTGGAGCACGCGGTCCGCAAGGCGTACGACGAATTGGTGTCCCGCGACGCGCACCCGTCGTGGTACCTCTTCCTGAACATCGACCCGGCGCAGATCGACATCAACATCCACCCCACCAAGACGGAGATCAAGTTCCGCGACGACCGGGCGGTGTATGCCATCGTGCACGCGGCCGTGCGGCGGGCGTTGGGTCGGTTCAACATCACCCCGAGCATCGACTTCGAGCCCGAGCCGGCGATGATCGCGGCCTTCAGCGGGGGCGGCGGGGGCGGCGCGCCCAGCACGCCGGCCTGGCGCCCCACGGACCTGGGTGCGTTCGCGCCCCCGGAACGGCCCAGCGCCGCGGGCTGGCAACAGCTCTTCGACCTGGCGGGTGCGGGCGGCACCGTGGAGCTGGCACAAGCGCCCGCCGACAAGGCACCCAGCGTGGTGCTGCCCTCTCGCGAGCACGAAGGCGTGCCCGGTGAGCGCCCGGTGTTCCAACTGCACGGCACGTACATCATCGCCCAACTGCGCAGCGGCTTCCTGGTGCTGGACCAGCAGCGCGCCCACGAACGGATCCTCTACGAGCGGCACCTCCGCCACCTGGAGCAGGGCGCCGGCCTTACCCAGACATTGCTCTTCCCGCGCAATGTGGACCTGCCCCCCGGCGACCGTGCGCTGCTGGAAGAGCTGCTGCCGGAGCTGCGTGCGCTCGGCCTGGACATCGCCCCCTTCGGCGGCCACACCGTGCAGGTGATCGGCATGCCCGCCGAGGCCGCCGACGACGATCCCGCGGCCCTGCTCGAAACGCTGCTGGAGCAACTGCGCAACGCGCGTGCGGCCCTCCGCAACGAACGCCACGTGACGCTGGCCGCGAGCATGGCGCGCAGCATGGCCATGCGCAAAGGGCGTGTGCTCGACACCGCCGCCATGCACGGCCTCATCGACCAGCTCTTCGCCTGCCAGGTGCCCACCGCCACGCCCAGTGGCAAACCCACCTTGATCACCTTCACCATGGAGGAGCTCAACGAACGATTCCAACGCGGATGAACGGAACGGGCTCCCCTTTTGCCGGCCTGCCGGTGGTGGTGAAGAACCTGCTCATCATCAACGTCATCATGTTCCTGGTGATGTACACCGGGCTGGGCGACTTCGCCGGGCGGTACATGGTGGACTGGCTGGGGCTGCACTACTTCGCCTCCCCCCTTTTCGAGCCATGGCAGCTGATCACCCACATGTTCATGCACGGCGGCCTCGGCCACCTGGCACTGAACATGATCGGCCTGTTCATGCTGGGGCCGCCGCTGGAATACCGCTGGGGCTCACAGCGCTTCCTCACGTACTACATGGTGACCGGTGTGGGGGCCGGCCTGTTGTATGCCGCGGCCCAGTGGTTCTCCTACCATGATCTGGTGAGCATGCTTTCGCCCGAACAGGTGGAGGCCGTGCACCGCCAGGGCCACGAGATCCTGCGCACGCACCGCTACACCGATCCGCTGATGGACCAGCTGAACACCGTGCTCAACCGGCCGATGGTCGGGGCGTCCGGTGCGCTCTACGGGGTGCTCCTCGCCTTCGGCATGACGTTCCCGAACGTGGAGCTGATGGTCTTCCCCATCTTCATCCCGATCAAGGCGCGGTACTTCGTGTGGATCCTCGGCGGCATCGCGCTGATCATGATCTATGTGAACGCCGAGGGCGACAACGTGGCGCACCTGGCCCACCTGGGCGGCATGTTGGTGGGATGGGTGATCCTGCGCTACTGGCGCTGGCGCGACCGCGACCGGTACTGGTCGTAGCCGCCGGGGGTGTTCCGGCAGCGGTGCGATCTTTGGCCCCACCACTCATGGGACTGCGTGACGAGATCCTCACCCTGTGGCGTACCGGCGGCATGCTGGTGCGGCTCATCTTCCTGAACATCGCCGTGTTCGTGGCCCTGCGCCTGGTGGACCTGGTGTTCTTCCTCTTCGGTGCGCCCGGGCCCGACCTGTTGCCGTGGCTGGTGAGCACCAGCGACCCGTCGGGGCTGCTGCGCCGGCCGTGGACCGCGGTCACTTACATGTTCACGCATTGGGACCTGTTCCACCTGGTGTTCAACATGCTGGTGCTGTACTACATCGGTCGGCTGTTCATGGACCTGCTGGGCCCGAAGCGGCTGCTGGGCAACTACGTGCTGGGCGGGCTGATGGGACTGGGCCTGTACGCCCTGGCCTACAACTTCCTGCCCGCCTTCCAGCGCTTCGCCCAGGGCAGCACCATCCTCGGCGCCTCGGCCGCGGTGATGGGCGTGTTCATCGGCATCGCCGCCTATCGCCCCGACATGCGGATCCACCTGCTGCTCTTCGGCGCCGTGCAGTTGAAGTGGCTCGCGCTGATCTACGTCGTGATCGATCTGGTGAGCATCCGGCATGGGGGCAACAGCGGCGGCCACATCGCCCACCTGGGCGGCGCCCTGTATGGTTATCTCGCCGCGCGGCAGCTGGCCCGCGGCAACGACTGGTCATTGCGGTTCGTGGAGCTGCTGGAACGCCTGGCCCGTCCCCTGCGCCGCTCCACCGGCCCACGGATGCGGGTGGCGAAGCGCCCCACGCGCAATGTGCATGAGCGCGACGCCGAGTTCAACGCCCGGAAGGCCGACATGCAGCGCCGCGTGGACGCGATCCTGGACAAGATCTCGCGCAGCGGATACGACAGCCTCACGAAGGAGGAGAAGGACCTGCTCTTCAAGGCGAGCAAATAAGGTGCGGCCATGACGAGCACCAGGCCCACCCCCCGGAACCGCACGCCAGCGCGCCTGTTCCTGCGGCCGGTGTGGTGGGTGAACTGCGGGCTGGTCGTCCTGCTGCTGCTCACCTACCTGTCGCCGCACATCGACCCCAAATGGCTGTGGATGCCCGCGCTGCTGGCGTTCACCTACCCCTACCAGCTGCTGGTGCACCTGGGCCTGATCGCCTTCTGGCTCCTGGTGCGGTGGCGGCGGGCGCTGCTCTCCATCGCCGCCGTGCTGGTGGGCTGGGGCCATGTGGGCGAGCACTTCAAGCTCTTCGGGCACAGTGATCCCCCCGCCGGCATCCGCGGCACGCCGGTGAAGCTGATGTCATGGAACGTGCGGCTCTTCGACCTGTACAACTGGACGCAGAACACGCAGTCGCGCGATGCGATCTTCCGCAAGCTGGAGGATGAAGCGCCGGACATCCTGTGCCTGCAGGAGTTCCACGAGAACACGACGAACCCACGGTTCCGCACCAAGAGCGCGTTGATCGAGGACCTGAAGTACGGTCACGTGCACGACCGGTACTCGCCCCACACCCGGCAGAAGCACCACTTCGGCATCGCCACCTTCAGCCGGCATCCCATCGTGGGGCGCGGGCACATCGAGCTGTCCGAGCACTCCAACAACCAGTGCATCTGGACCGACATCGCCATCGGTACGGACACCGTGCGGGTGTACAACGCGCACCTGGCGAGCTACCACTTCGGCGACGGCGACCATGCGTTCCTGGCGGAGCTGAGCACCGACATGGACCCCGCGCTGCTGGAGGAGGGCGGCCGCCGGATCCTGCGTCTGCTGCGCAAGGGGGTCCGGTCACGCAGTCATGAGGTGAAGCTGATCGTGGCGCATATGCGCACCAGCCCGCACCCGGTGGTGTATGCGGGCGACCTCAACGATGTACCGATGAGCTACAGCTACCACCGCCTGCGCAAATTGCTGGACGACGCCTTCGTGGAGAGCGGGCGCGGCACGGGCGGCACGTACATCGGGGAGCTGCCGCGCATGCGCATCGACCACATCCTGCACGATGCACGCATCGCCTCGTGGGACTTCATCACGCACCCCGAGGAACGCAGCGACCACCGCGCCGTGAGCTGCCAGCTGGCCGTGCGGTAGCCACCCCATCCCGGCCGCGCCGGTCCGCTACCTTTACCGCCATCCCCTTGCGATGCGTCCGTCCGTCCCTGCTCTGCTCCTGGCCCTGACCATGGGGTCCACCGCGCCGGCCAACGCCCAGATCAACAACTGGGATGCGTCGTGGTACCCCACCGACAGTGCGTTGATCTTCCACGACGACCTGGACTATTTCCTGAACAGCTACACGCAGCGCGACATCAAGGCGATGCGGAAGCAGGTGAACATCTGGCGGATGAATTGGGACCGCCTGATGCGGCACACCATCCGCGACATTCGTGCGTACAGCGAGGGGCGGGGCATGGATCCCCGGACGCACGACTTCACGCTCCCCAACGCCAAGACCGGCGAGCTCTATCACCTCCTGGCCAACAACGGCCAGGTGCGGGCGTTCATGCTGGGCTCCCTGACCAACCCGCCCGCACGGATCCAGATGGAGCGCTGGAGCCGGCTCACCACCAAGTACGCGCGCGAGGACGTGCAGCTCTTCGTGGTATACGGCCGGGAGCTGCACCCCGGCGACCGCAGGCAGTTCAAGGACTATCCGCCGCCTCGCACCATCGAGGAGAAGACGGCCTATGCGCGCTCCTTCGCCGAGCTGGGCAAGCTGCCCGTGCTGGTGGACGACATGAACGACACCGTGTACGATCTGTACGGGCGCGCGCCCAACGGCGTGTACATCGTGGACAAGGACGGCACCCTGGTGTTCCGCGGCACATGGGCCGACGACCGCAAGGTGGAGCACATCCTCGACACGCTGCTGGCGTGGTACAAGGCGGGCCGCCCCAAGGGCTTCAGCGCCAAGTGAGGCGCATCACCGGCCCAGCTCCTGCAACAGCAGGCGCACGGCGGCCTCCAGTTGCTGGTCGCGTCCCTTCACCACCTCGGCGGGCTCATTGGGTTGACGCACATCGGGCTGCAGTTCCGTGTTCTCCATGAAGCGGCCCGCGTTGTCGATCATGCCCACCTGCGGGATGCCGAAGTAGGTGTTGTTCTGCAGGCTCTCCCACCACACGGCGGTACCGGTGCCCGGCACGGGCATGCCCACCAGCTTGCCCACGCCCAACGCCTTGTAGGTGACGGGGAACAGGTGGGCGTCGCTGTAGTTGCTCTCGCTCATCACCACCGCGCTGGGCTTTTGCCACTTGAACTGCGGCTCGCGGCCGAGCTTCTGGCCGCGCGGCTCGATGCGCATGTACGGCTGCCCGCTCAGGAAGGTGGCCAGGTCATCGTGCAGCCAGCCGCCCCCGTTGAACCGGGTGTCGACCACCAGGGCCTCCTTGTCATGGTGCCTGCCCAGCGCATCGTCGTACACCCGGCGGAAGCTGGCGTCGTTCATGCTGCGCACGTGCACATAGCCCACACGGCCACCACTGAGGCTGTCCACCAGGAAAGCGCAGCGGTCCACCCAGCGCTGGTAGAGCAGTTCGGATTCCTCCCCCCGGGATATGGGGCGCACGATCTCCTCCCACCGCTGCTTCGTGGCGGGGTCGTACAGGGCGAGCAGGGTGGGCTTGCCGGCCTTGCGGTTCAACAGGCTCGCGGGGTCCACCTCGTGCGTGAGCTCCATGCCGTCGATGCGTTCGATCACCACGCCGGGTTTCACCTTGGTGCCCTCCTTGGTCAACGGGCCACGGGCCATCACCTCGGTCACGCGCAGCCCGATGCCTTCGTACGCCTCGTCATAGAACAGGCCCAATGACGCGGTGGCATCGCCGTTGGGGTCGCGGTGGCGGTTGCCCGCTCCGGTATGCGACGCGTTGAGCTCGCCCAGCAGTTCGCTCAGCAGTTCGGTGAAGTCGTTGTTGTGGGCGATGTGCGGCAGCTTGCGCGCGTACTCGGCCTTGTAGAAGTTCCAGTCCACACCGTGCAGCCCGGGATCGTAGAACTTCTTGAGCACCTGGCGCCACACGTGCTCGAACAGGTAGGCGCGCTCGGCGGCCTCGTCAAGCACCATTTCCCCATCGATGCCGATGCTCATGGCCTCGCCCTTCTCCAGATCCACGCGATGGATGCCGCCATCCTTCAGGAAGAACACGTTCTTGCCCTCCTTGTCCAATTGCAGGCCACCGGCCCAATTGGCGCCCAGGCGCACGAGCACTTTGGTCTCCTTGGTGCGCAACTCGGTCTCCCACAGGTCGAAGCCCTTCTCGAAGCGGGTGAGGTAGTAGAGCTTCTCGCCGTCCTTGCTCAGGGTGGCACTGCTGAGCTGCGAGGAGTGGATGGTGAGCCGCACGCGCCGGTCCTCGATCCGGTCCAGTTCGATCTTCAGCGCCTCCACCGCATCGTCCTTGGTCTTCCTGCCCTTGGCGTTCTTCGCCTCCGCGGCCTCGTCCTTCTCCTTCTTCTCCTTCTCCTCCTGCTCCTTCACCAGCTCGAACTCTTCCTTGCTCAGCTTATAGCGGTCGAAGGCGGCCTGCGTAAGGAAGGTGGCGTACGCGTCCATCTGGGCGCCCCAGCTGGCGTGGTTCTTCATGCCATCACGCGAGCTGTAGGTGAGAACCGCCTTGCCGTCCATCACCCAGATGGGTTTCTTGTGCCCATAGCCGCTCTTGGTCAGATCGATGACGCTGCCTGAGCCATCGGCGCGCACCAGCCCGGCCTGCGAGATCCACTGCTCCGGGTGGAGGAAGTTCACCACCAGCCACTTGCTGTCGGGGCTCCAGTCGAAATGTTGGTCACCATCGGCATAGCTGTAGTTCCGATCGCCCGGCAGCACGGTGTGCGCGCGCTTCGCGGCGATGTCGTACACGCGCAGGGTGGTACGTTCCTCCAGGTAGGCCACGTACTTGCCATCGGGGCTGTACGCCCCTTGGAACTCCTCGGCCGGCGTGGCGATCAGGGGCTCTTCCTTCAGCAGCGTGGCCGTGAAGAAGTAGGGCTCACTATCGCGTACGATGGTGGTGGTGTACAGGTCCCAGCTGCCGTTGCGCTCCGTGGCATAGAGGAGTGTGCGGCCATCGGGGCTGAAGCGGACGTTGCGTTCCTGCTCGGGCGTGTTGGTGATGCGGCGGGTGGTGCCCTCCTTCACCGATGTGACGAAGACCTCGCCGCGGTGCACGAAGGCCACTTCCCGGGCGTTGGGCGACACGGCGAACTCGCTCACATCACCGCGCACCTTGATCAGACGCGGGGTGTTGTGGCGCGGGTCGATGGCGATGGTCACCGGCACCTTCACCGGCTCACCGCCCGGGCGCAGGGTGTACAGCGTGCCGTGGTGGTTGAAGCAGAGCACGCCGTGGGCACTGATGGAGAGGTGCCTCACCGGGTGGTGGGCGAAGCGGGTGAGCTGCACCGCCTCACCGCCATCCACCGGACGGGCGAAGACATTGAAGCTGCCATTCTCCTCGCTGAGGTAGTAGACCGTGCGGCCGTCCGGCGCGAACACGGGATCGCGGTCCTCGCCACCGAACGTGGTGAGCTGCCGATAGGTGCCGGTGGCCGGCGCGTAGGTCCAGATGTCACGCGTCACGCTGCTCACATGGTGTTTGCGATGATCGTCCTCGTAGCCTTTCCAGTCGTGGAACACGATCAGGCTGCCATCGCCATTGTAGCGGGCGCGGTTGGCCACGGTGGTCATCAGGCGCTTGGAACGCCCGCCCTTGACCGGCACGCTGTACAGCTCGCCGAAGCCCGGCGAGGGGAACTGCTGGTTGCGGTGGTCGTCCAGGCGGCTGCTGGAGAAGATCACCGCGCTGCCATCGGGCGTGAAGTCCGTGGGCACGTCGTTGGCACTGTGGAAGGTGAGGCGGGTGGCCGCACCGCCGGTGGACGGCATGATGAACACGTCCTTGTTGCCGTGGCGGTCACTGCTGAAGGCGATCCAGCGGCCATCGCGCGACCACACGGGATCGCTGTCGTACGCCTCATGGATGGTGAGCGGCGCGGCCACTCCACCGGTGGCCGCCACCTTCCACAGGTCACCGTAGGCGCAGAAGACGATCTCGGTGCCATCGGGTGAGATGGCGGCATTGCGGAGCCACTGGGCGTCCGCGGGCAAGTTCTGCGCGTGCAGGTGAAGGGCCAGCAGGCCGGCAAGGGGAGCGATGGTGCGGTACATGGTCTTCAGGATGGCGCAAAATATCCGCTTCTCCGGCGCCTCCCCCCAAAATCTCGACGAGCGGTGGACGATGTGTTCACCAGGATACAAAAGCAAGGACCACCGCCCCGATCGGACGGTGGTCCTTCCACTGCTGCGGGTGGCGGGGGATCAGCGCACCACCATCACGGCCGTGGGCACGTGGCCTTCCGCATGCAGCAGGTAGCGGCCAGGGGACAGGTCGCGCACATCGATCACGGCCCGGGTCATGGGCGCGGAACGCACTTCACGCACCAGGCGACCGGTGGCATCGCGCAACTGCCAGGCGTGCACCGCTTGGCCCCACACCACCTCGAACTGGTCAATTGCGGGCACGGGGTACACGCGCGCACGCACGCCCTCCACATCCTCCACCGCGGTGGCCAGGAAAGGCTCGCTCATGGCCACACAGGGGTGCATCTGGCTCACCGCCACCGTGTACACCCCGTTCTCCGTGTAGGGGATGCATTGGGTGGAAGCACCCGGGATCACGGCGCCGTTGAGGTACCAGGTGTAGCCGATGGCCGGTATGTCGGCACAAAGCTCATCGCCCTGCAGCTGGATGGTGGCCTGCGCCGTGGGCGTGAACTCCGCCTGGATGGTCACCCCCAGTGACATGATGGTATTGGGGCACACCGAGGGCGCGGCGGTCACGTGGTACATCCCCGAGGTGGTCACGATGAGCTGCTGTTCATTGGCGCCGGGGATGGGCGCGCCGTAGTTGGTCCACTGGATGTTCTCGGTATAGGGCATGCCCAGCGTGAGGATCAGCGTATCGCCTTCGCAGTACAGGCCGCCGCCCTCGCCCACCATGCCGTACGGCTCATCGCCCTCGTGCATCACGAAGGGCAGCAGGAACATCCATCCGTCCACCAGCACGCCGGGCGACGTCTCGGTGCAGCCGTTCAGTGTGGCCTGCACGGTGAACATGTAACCCACGGCCTCGGCGGCGGGCAGGACGAGTTGCTGCTCGGTGGCCCCAGGGATCGGATCGCCATCACGCAGCCATTGGTAGGCATCGTACACGCCGGTGGTGAGCACGGCCGACTCATCGGGGCAGAGGATCAGTGACGAAGGGCTGATCACGGGGTCATGATCGCACTGGGCGTGGGTGTGGAGAACGAAAAGGCTTGTGCCGAACAGGAGGAGATGTCTACGCATGGGTATGGTCCGTTTGGGGGTAAGACGCCGCGATGCGCGGGAACGCTGCCCGGCATCATGTGCACGACGCCGGGTACTACCGCGTGGCCCAACGACCGCCCAGCCAGGCCATGGGCACGTAGGCCACCACCAGGTCGAGCACGTCGAACCACAGGGGCGCGTTGGGGATCATCCGAACGGCCATGTATCCACCGGCGAGGAAGAAGAGGCCCACCACCAGCGCCAGTACCATGTGGTAGGACACCGCCAGCCGGGCCGCCACCCACGCGCCCACGAGCGTGCCCAGCGCATGGGCCAGGAAAGGCATGAGCAGTTGGGCCACGGAGTATTCGCCGATGTGGGCGTTGATGCTGGCCACGTCATTGACGTCCACGCCGGGCGGTGGAGGCATCAGCAGCGCGCCGAGCTTGATGAGCGTCATGTTCACGATGCCGCCCACCACCACACCGAGGATGAGAGCGAGCAGGTTGCGCAGGAAGACCATCGGAGAGCGTGCCCGGGGGATGGTGCGTTGCCGGGCGACATCGAAGGTAACCGATGCCACGATCGGCCGTGCAGCATGGGGATGGATGGGGCGGCCCATGCGTGCGGGCCCGCTCCCGACGTGTACTTTCGGCGCGCCACGCGGCCTCCGCCCCGTTCTGCCGGAATGAAGATCCTCAACGACCCCATCTACGGCTTCATCACGGTGCCGCACCCGTTGTTGCAGCGGCTCATCGATCATCCGTGGTTCCAGCGGCTGCGGTACATCAAGCAGCTGGGATTGGGCCACCTGGTGTACCCCGGTGCGCTGCACACGCGCTTCCACCACGCCTTGGGCGCCATGCACCTGATGGGCGAGGCCATCGCCACGCTGCGCGGCAAGGGGCACGAGATCACCGACGAGGAGGCCCTGGGGGCACGCATCGCCATCCTGCTGCATGATGTGGGGCACGGCCCCTTCAGCCATGCGCTGGAGCACAGCCTGGTGGAGGGCATCACCCACGAGGACGTGAGCGCCCTGGTGATGGACCGCCTGAACGCCGAGTTCGATGGGGCGCTGGGCACCGGCATCCGCATCTTCCGCGACCAGCATCCGAAGCACTTCCTGCACCAGCTCGTGAGCAGCCAGCTGGACGTGGACCGCATCGACTACCTGAACCGCGACAGCTTCTACACCGGTGTGAGCGAAGGGGTGATCGGCGGTGAGCGGATCATCAAGATGCTGCAGGTGGTCGATGGCCGGCTGGTGGTGGAGGAGAAAGCCATCTACAGTATTGAGAAGTTCCTGGTGGCGCGCCGCCTGATGTACTGGCAGGTGTACCTGCACAAGACCGTGGTGGCCTGCGAGCTGATGCTGGTGGAAACGCTGCGGCGCGCCCGGCAGCTGGCCTTGCGCGAGGGCGGGGCGGCCGGTCTGTTCGCCTCCCCCGCCCTGCTGCGTTTCCTGCGCGAGCGCCACGACCGCGCCAGCTTCGCCGACCCGGAGGTGCTGGCCGGTTTCCTGCGGCTGGACGACCACGACATCATGGGCGCGGTGAAAGTGTGGTGCGGCCACCCCGACCGGGTGCTGGCCCGCCTGGCCACGGACCTGGTGGAACGCAAGAACCTGCGCATCCGCATCCAGAGCACGGCCTTCCCCGAAGAGCAGGTGGCCGCCCTGCGCGCGCGCGTGGCCGCCCAGCTGGGCGTACCGCTGGCCGATGCCGCCCACTTCGTGCTCACCGGCCGCAGCGTGAACAACGCCTACGACCCCCGCCACGACCGGATCGAGCTGCTCTACAAGGACGGCAGCGTACGCGACATCGCCGAGGCCAGCGACAACCTGGCGATCGCGGCCCTGTCCACACCGGTGGAGAAGTACCACCTCACCTGGCCCCGCTGGCTCGAAGGACCGGCGCCCACGATCGCCACCACACCATGAAGAAGCGTTCCCTCCAAGACCTGGGCGGTCTGGTGTACAGCACCAACAAGTCCGTGTCGACCGCCCAGTCACCGGCCACGCTGCCCCCCGCACAGCAGGACCTGCGCATCCACCTGGACCGGCTCAAGGGCAACAAGGTGGTGACCCGCGTGACGGGCTTCGTGGGCCGGGAGGCCGACCTCGACGCGCTGGGCCGTGTGCTGCGATCGCGCTGTGGCGTGGGCGGCAACACGAAGGACGGTGCGGTACTGCTCCAAGGCGATCATCGCGACAAAGTGATGGCCTGGCTGCTGGAGCAGGGCTACAAGGCGAAAAAGGCCGGGGGGTGAAAGCCGCTCAGGGCAGATCGCACCAGTAGCGGGCCTGTTCGGGCTCGCACCGCGCGAACAACGCGAGCTCCATTCCGGGCCGCACCAGGATCAGTTCCCAGGGGTCGGCCACCATCAGGTATTGCTCACCCTCCGCAGTGGGCTTCACATGCAGGGCGTGCGCATGCCGGGCCACGGTGCCGGTGAGCAGGTCGCGGTCCAGCAGGGTGCCTTCGCCCACGGCGGTACGCTTGGTGAACATGCGCAGGTCCATGAAGCCCTGCAGCAGGAACTTGTGCAGCGCCTCGGCGCGCTGAAGGCGCCACACATCGCGCCCGGCGGTCTCGCGCATTTGGCGGGCGGCGGCGAACTGTTCGGCCGTGGGTTCGGCGTAGGTGGCCTTGAAGGGGGCCTCCGGCATGGGGTCCTTGGCCAGGGCGCGGCGTAGACGCAGGGAGCAGCCGGGCTTCACCAGGACCAGTTCCTTGTCCGGGATGAACAGTAGGAACTCACTACCCGCTTCGGTGGGCACATAGCCGTTGTACCGCTGGAACTCCGTGTTCGTCTCGCGCCGACGCAGCAGGCCGGTGCGTACCAAGGGGCCCAGGTCGCGACGCCGGCCCAGGAAATCGGAGAGTTCCTCGTAGCCCTGCTCACGCGCTCGCAGGATGCGCCCATAACGCTCTTCGAACACCGCTGATGCCATGGCGGCAAAGTGACAGCATCCCAAGCGCCCTGGCCCGCCGCCCTCGTCCCGGTTACCAATATGGCCCTGTTGATCGCCCCCTTTCGCCACCGCGCATCCCGCGTCCCATCGGCATTTGCGGAAGGGCCCGTGCAGCCGGCGGAAGTTGTGAACAGCCCATGGAGAAAACGCACCTTTGCCCGGTGGTCCGCAAGCTGTTGTTCGGCGTTCTGGCATTGGTGCTCCTGGCACCCATCCTCACCGTGTTGACCGCCCCGCTCCATGCGCCAGCGCCGGAGTGGGACTTCGTAAAGCGGGCCATTCTGCCACGCCACCTCGTGGAGACCGGCCGGCTGCTGGTGCTCTCGGTGGGTCTGGCGGCGTTGTTCGGCACGGTGAGCGCCTGGCTGGTGTCCTCGGCCCGCTTCCCCGGGCAGCGCCTGTTCCGCTGGGCGCTCATGCTGCCCCTGGCCCTGCCCACCTACATCGGGTCCATCACCTTTGCCGCCCTGCTGGGCCCCACCGGCAGCCTGAGCAACGCCCTGCGCAGCACCGGCATCGACATCGACATCCTCACCCCCGCCGGACTTGCGGTCACCTTCGCGCTACTGCTCTACCCGTACGTGTACCTGCCCGCGCGGGCGGCCTTTGCGGGGGGCATGGGCGACGTGCTGGAGGCCGCACGCCTGCTGGGTGCCGGTCCCATCCAGCGCGCCTGGCGGGTGGCCATCCCCATGGCCCGGCCCGCCATCGCCGCGGGCTCCCTGCTGGTGGCCATGGAGGCCCTGAACGACTATGGCGCGGTAAGCCACTACGGCGTGCACACCCTCACGGTGGGCATTTTCCGCAGCTGGGGCGGGTTGTACGACACCGGCAGCGCCCTGCGCATCGCGGCCATCCTGGTGGTGCTGGTGGCGGTGATCGCCGGGGTGGAGGCCCGCATCGGGCGGCACGCCCGACGCACGTCCAGCCACACCGCCTTCACGCCCACCGTGCTCCGGGGCTGGCGGGCCTGGGCGGCCACGACGTGGTGCGCGGTGCTGCTCGGCGTGGCCTTCGTCCTTCCGGTGGGCGCGCTGGTGCATGATGCGATGCGCACCGCGGGCATGGCGGCCTGGCAGCAGCTCAGCGCCCCGCTGGGCAACACCGTGCTGCTGGCCGTGCTTTCCGCGGCGCTCACCCTGGTGATCGCCCTGGTGTTCGCATATGGCCAGCGCCGTGGCAGCGCCCCCTTGGCACGGCTGGCGTCGATGGGCTACGTGGTGCCCGGCGCGGTGATCGCCATCGGCACCATGGCCCTGGCGGGATGGGCCACCACCCGCACGGGCTGGCCGCTCATCGGCACCTGGCCGCTGATCGTGTACGCCTTCGCCGTGCGTTTCCTGGCCATGGCCTACAACCCCTTGCTGGCCGGCCTCGCCCAGCAGCCCCGAGCCTATGATGAAGCCGCGCGGATGCTCGGTGCTTCACCGCTGCGGGCGTTCCTGCGCATCCACCTGCCCCTGCTGCGCCCATCGCTCATCGCCGCCGCGGCCATCACCCTCATCGAGGTGATCAAGGAGCTGCCCCTCACCCTGATCCTGCGCCCCTTCGGCCTGGAAACGCTGAGCACCCACATCTTCTACCAGTCGCGCATCGAGCAATGGGACCAGGCAGCCGTACCGGCCCTGCTGATCGTGGCCGTGGGCTTCATCCCCGTGTATCTGCTGGAACGCGCGCTGGAGCGATAGGGCGGCCCGCGCCGCCCACCAGGCTGGAGAAAGCGGCCAGGGGAGGTGGATGGTGCGGCCATGGCCCGTGCGGGCGACCTGACAAGCGGAGGCCGGGGGGTTACATTTGCGGCCAACTCAACGAAGCGCATGACCACCCTCACGAAGCCCAAGGTGCACAACTACAGCGCCGGCCCCTGCATCCTGCCGCAGGAGGTGTTCGAGAAGGCCGCCCAGGCCGTGATCGACTTCAATGGCAGCGGCCTCTCCATCCTGGAGATGAGCCACCGGAGCCAGCCCATCATCGATGTGATGGAGCGGGCCCAGGCGCTGGTGAAGGAGCTGCTCCACGCACCCGACCACTACCAGGTGGTGTTCCTGGGCGGTGGGGCGAGCATGGGCTTCCACATGGTGCCGCAGAACTACCTGCGCCCCGGTGGTCGCAGCGCCTACATCAACACGGGCGAATGGTCGACCCGCGCCATCAATGAGGCCCGGATGGCGGGCGACTGCGTGGTGGTGGCCAGCAGCGAGGACCGTCAGTTCACCTACATCCCGAAGGATTTCGCGGTGCCCGATGATGTGGACTACCTCCACTTCACCAGCAACAACACCATCTACGGCACGCAGTTCAAGCGCTTCCCGAAGGCCAATGTGCCGCTGATCTGCGACATGAGCAGCGACATCTTCAGCCGACCGGTGAACGCGGGCGACTTCGCCCTGATCTATGGCGGCGCCCAGAAGAACATGGGCCCGGCCGGCGCCACGGTGTACCTCTTCGACCCCGGGAAGCTGGGCCACACGGGCCGCAAGCTGAGCCCGATGATGGACCTGCTGAACCACGGCAGGAAGGACAGCATGTACAACACGCCGCCGGTGTACGCCGTGTACGTGAGCATGCTCACCCTGGAGTGGCTGCAGGCCAACGGTGGCGTGGCCGAGGCCGAGCGCCGCAACAACGCCAAGGCCGCCCTGCTCTATGAGGCCATCGACCGGCTGGCCGTGTTCCAAGGCACCACCGCCGTGGAGGACCGCAGCGTGATGAACGTCACCTTCGTGCTGAAGGATGCACAGCTCGAACCCGCCTTCGATGCCATGTGGAAGGCCGCAGGCATCAGCGGGCTGCGCGGCCACCGCAGCGTGGGCGGCTACCGCGCGAGCATGTACAACGCCCTGCCCATCGAGAGCGTGCAGGTGCTTGTTGACGTGATGGAAGAGTTCGCCAGGAAAAACGGATAGATCACCGCCCCCCTCATGCGTGTACATGCCAACGACGGGCTCGCCGAGAACGCCCGCACCGCCCTGCAGGAACAGGGCTTCCAAGTGACCCACCACAACGTGCCCCAGGACGAGCTGGCCACCTTCATCAATGCCGAGGGCGTGGATGTGCTGCTGGTGCGCAGTGCCACCAAGGTGCGCAAGGAGCTGATCGACGCATGCCCCGGCCTGAAGCTGATCGGGCGGGGCGGCGTGGGCGTGGACAACATCGATGTGGAGCATGCCCGCAGCAAGGGCGTGGAGGTGATCAACACGCCCGCGGCATCGAGCATCAGTGTGGCCGAGCTGGTGATGGCCCACCTGGCGGGCGCCATGCGCAACCTGCACCTGGCCAACCGCACCATGCCCGTGGACGGCGCCACGCGCTTCAAGGACCTGAAGAAGATGTACGAGAAGGGCGGTGAGCTCCGCGGCCGCACCCTGGGGGTGATCGGCTTCGGACGCATCGGCCAGTGGACCGCCCGCTACGCGCTGGGCGTGGGCATGCGGGTGGTGTATGCGGACAACTACGTGGACGTGGACGCCATCGACATGGAAGTGGGCGGCGTGTCGCTGCGCGTGCCCGTGGAAAAGCTGGAACTGAACGATCTGCTGGGCCGGGCCGATGCCATCAGCCTGCATGTGCCCGCCCAGGCCGATGGCCGCCCAGTGCTCGGTGCCGACGAGCTGGCCCGCACACGTCCCGG
>CAYXKE010000009.1:0-22178 GCA_964464935.1 uncultured Chryseobacterium sp. | reverse complement strand
AGGCCGATGGCCGCCCAGTGCTCGGTGCCGACGAGCTGGCCCGCACACGTCCCGGCGTGGTGATCGTCAACACCGCCCGGGGTGGCAGCGTGGACGAGAACGCCCTTCTGGCCGCCCTGGCCAGTGGCCACGTGAAGGCCGCCGCGCTCGATGTGTTCACCAACGAGCCCACGCCCCGGACCGACCTGCTCACCCACCCCGCGATCTCGCTGAGCCCGCACATCGGCGCCGCCACCGCCGAGGCGCAGGGCCGCATCGGACAGGAGCTGGTGGACCGCATCGTGGACTGGCGGGCACGCATCACGGTGCAGAGATGATCACGTTGCGGCCGTTCCGCGCCTGGCGACCGGTGGCCGACAAGGCCCACCTGGTGGCCAGCCGCAGCTATGTGAGCTACACCGACCAACAGCTGGCCGAGAAGCTGGCGGGCAACCCCTACACCTTCCTGCATGTGGTGCATCCGCCCGGGCTCGAACCCCACTGCCCGCGCCCCGTGCGCTTCCAGGCCGTACGCGCGGCCTTTGACCGGTTCTGTGCGCACGCGGACGAGATCATGGTGCGCGATGCGCGTCCGTGCTTCCACCTTTATGAACAGCGCGCCCGAGGCATGACATCGGTGGGCCTGATCGCCGGGGTGAACGTGGACGACCTGCGCGAAGGACGGATCAAGGCCCACGAACAGACGCTGGCCGCACGCGAGGACCTCTTCGCGGAGTACCTGGACACCATCGGCATCAACGCCGAGCCCGTGCTGCTGGCCACGCCGGACGATGACTGGGCGGCGCTGGTGGAGCCCGTGATGGCCTCCCGCCCGGAATACGACCACACCACCACCGACCGGGTGCGGCACCGCCTGTGGCCGATCGACGACCCCGCCCTGATACGCACCATCCAGGAAGCCTTCCACCACGAACCGGCGCTCTACATCGCCGACGGCCACCACCGCATGGCCTCCAGTGCCCGCCTGGCCGCACGCCGCGCCGAAAGCGCCGACCATCCCACGGCTTGGTGCCTGGCCTGCATCGTGCCGCGCAGCCACCTGCACATCTTCAACTTCGACCGCACGGTGAAACACCTTCAAGGCATGGACCCCGATGCGTTCCTGGCCCGGTTGGGCACCATCGGTCTCCTGCACCCCACCGACGGTCCCCAGGCGCGGCCGGGCGTGGTGGCCGTGCGCACCGTGCGCGGCTGGCACGCGTTGGAAATGCCCCCCCCGCCGGCCGACCATGGGCCCGCGGAACGCTTGGACTGCGCCCGATTGGCCGAGCTGGTGCTGGGCCCCGTGCTGCACATCCACGACCTGCGCACCGATCCGTGCGTGGATTACGTGCCCGGCATACATGGCACCGCAGAGCTGGATCGACGTGTGGACCAGGGCGAGGCCGCCGCCGCCTTCCACCTGCACCCGGTGTCGTTCGATGAGTTGATGGCCGTGGCCGATGCCGGCGCCACCATGCCTCCCAAGAGCACCTACATCGAACCGAAGCTGCGCAGCGGCCTGGTGGTGTACCCGCTGGACCCCGACCATTGAACGCCATGGACAAGGAGCTCCTCGCCCAACGCTATGCCCAGGTAAAGGCCGCGCTGCCGCCGCATGTGACGCTGGTGGCCGTGAGCAAGACCCGCTCCGTGGAGGAGGTGCAAGCGCTGTACGACCTGGGCCACCGCGACATGGGCGAGAACTATCCGCAGGAGCTGCGGGACAAAGCGCCGCAACTGCCCGCCGACATCCGCTGGCACTTCATCGGCCACCTGCAACGCAGCAACGTGAAGCACGTGCTCCCCTTCGCGCACCTGGTGCACGGCGTGGACAGTGAGCGCCTGCTGGACGAGATCGACAAGCGTGCCGCCGCGCTGGGACGCATTGTGGATGTGCTGGTGCAGGTGCACATCGCGCAGGAGGAGACCAAGCATGGCCTGGACCCCGATGCGGCCCGCGAGCTGGTGATGCGTGCCCGCACCGCTTCGCCCTGGCCGCATGTGCGGGTACGCGGGCTGATGGGCATGGCCACCAACACGCCCGACATGGAGCAGGTGCGTCAGGAATTCGACCGACTGGCCGGACTGTTCCGGGAACTGCACACCGATGCACCGCACTTCGATACGCTGAGCATGGGCATGAGCGGAGATGCACCCGTGGCCGTGGAAGCCGGCAGCACCATGGTGCGCATCGGCACGGCCATCTTCGGGGAGCGGTAGGACTGGCATCCCCGGCCGCCATAGGCCTCCCCGTGGGCAACCCCCCGCGGTCCCTGCGTCTATCTTCCGGGTACCATCCTTGTCCCATGCGCCCCCTTGCCCTCACCCTCGCGCTCACCGCCTTGGCCCCCGCCTGGGCGCAGCGGAACCTGGAAGTGGGCATGGCCTCGGGCACGGTACTCTACTTCGGCGACCTGGGCAACTACCAAGGGGCCGTCCAGTGGAACAGCGCACGTCCAGGTGTGTCGCTCACCGTGCGCGACTTCATCAACAACCCCAAGCGCTACGTGACCCGCTCGCTCACCGCCGAGGCGCGTCTGAGCTGGTTCCGTGCCGGCTATGATGAACGGGCGCCCATCCGCGGCATGGCCCCGCGCGACATGCGCAACCTGAACCGCGGACTGGGCTTCCGCAATGACCTCGTGGGCGTGTCGGGCCACCTGGTGCTGAACGCCTACCGCGAGCCCTACCAGCCACTGTTCCAGCAGCGCTTCTTCATGTACTTCCAAGTGGGCTTCGGCGTGTACCATGGGCGCCCCAAAGCCGACCTCTTCCGGGGCGATGTGGACCTGGCGAACCGCTACTACTTCTGGCCCGACGGCACCACGCGCAACGCCCCCGTGGGTACGCCCGATGCACAGGTGATCGACCGCGACGGCAAGTACGAGACCGACCTCTACGCCTGGCTCACCGAGGGGATGACCCACGGCGAACAGGGCCGCCGCCGGGCTGCCCGCTCCCCCATCCATCTGGCCATTCCCGCTGGCGCCGGCGTACGCTACATGCTCACCAAGGAGATCGGCCTGGGCATCGAGTACCAGTACGTGATGTTCACCAACGACCGGATCGACGACGTGAGCGACCGGTACGCCACCTTTTCCGAGATCGACGCGGCCCACCCCAACGACCCGGTGCAACAAGAGCTGACCCGCTACATCAGCGACCCCACCAGCCAGGGCACCGACGGCACACAGGGTCCGCGCACGAGCCCGCGCGGCAACCCCGGCCTGCTGGACACGATCGGCTTCCTGAGCGTGGAGGTGAGCTACAAGTTCAAGCGCGCTCCGTCGAAGCGGCTCACCCACTAGGCCAGTCCGTACCTTGAGCCGCTGCCCATCACCCGGGCGGTGGACGCATGCGGACGACCCCTCTGCGGAGCTTCCTCTTCGCCCAAGCCCCCACCTTCCTGGCGACATACACCGTCGCCACCAGTCACATCCACTTCGACAACTGGTGGATGGAGTTGCTGAGCTATGGCCTTCCCCTGGCCATGGGGCTGTCCCTGGTGGTGATGCTCCTCCTGCCGATCGTGCGCCCCAGCTGGCCGCATTGGATCATCCCCGCGGTGCTCTTCCTGGTGACGATGAAGCCGATGCGGGAGACCTGCGTGCTGGCCCTTCGCCCCCACCCCACCGGCCACCACCTGAGCGTGATGAGCTTCAACGCCGCGCTCTTCAACCCGTTCCGGCCGCAGACACTGGACAGCCAGCCCACGCTGTACACGGACTTCTATGATCTCCTGCGCGCCGGCGATGCGCCCGATGTGCTGTGCATCCAGGAGTTCTTCCACAGCGGGCAGGCCGAGGAGGAGATGGCGGCGGACTCGATCATCCTGCTGGGGGGCTACTCCTACTTCTACATCAACCCCAGTTTCGAGCCCAAGTACCAGGGCATGGTGGGCGCGGCGATCTTCTCGCGCTTCCCGGCCGCCGACGCGGGCAAGATCGACCTGGAAGGCAGCCTGTACGATGGCTGCTGGAGCGACCTGGTGGTGAACGATGACACGGTGCGCGTGCTGAACTTCCAGTTGAGGTCCATGAGCATCCGGCCTGTATGGGTGCCGCGCGCGGGGCTGCTGGCCAACCTCACGTTCAACATCCTGAACATCCACGACCGCCTGCGCACGGGCCACGCCGCACGCCGCACCGACCTGGCGACGATCACCGATCTCCTGGCCGCGAGCCCGCATCCCACGATCCTCTGCACGGACCTCAACGCCCTTCCGTACTCCAGCACGTACCAGTGGCTGAAGCGCACGCACATGAACTCGTTCGAGGCGGCGGGCAGCGGGTTCGGCTTCACGTACCACCACTTCCCGTGGTTCATCCGCATCGACCACCAGTTCCACGGGCCGGGCGTGCAGGCGGCATGGTTCCACACGCGGCGCGACATCGTTGTGTCCGACCACTATCCCATCGTGGCGGGTTATCGCCTGGAATGATGGTCGGGCTCAGCTCAAGGCGACGTCGAGCACCATCATCACGATGAAGCCGCCGATGAAGCCCAGCGTGGCGATGTCGGTGTACTTGTCCTGCTGCGTCTCGGGGATCACCTCCTCCACCACCACGTAGATCATGGCCCCGGCGGCGAAGGCCAGTGCGTAGGGCAGGATCGGCTGCATCCAGATCACCGCCATGGCGCCCACCACACCGGCCAGGGGCTCCACGATGGCGCTGAGCTGTCCGTACCAGAAGCTGCGGAACTTGCTCACGCCCTGCCGGCGCAGGGGCATGCTCACGGCGAAGCCTTCGGGGAAATTCTGCAGGCCGATGCCCATCGCCAGGGCCACGGCACCGCCGATGCTGGCCTCGGGCATGCCGGCGGCCACCCCACCGAAGAGCACGCCCACGGCGAGGCCCTCCGGGATGTTGTGCAGCGTGATGGCCAGCACCAGCAGGGTGCTGCGGTGCCAGTCGGTGGACACGCCCTCCTTGCGGCCGGGCTCGAAGTTGATGTGCAGGTGGGGCATCACGCGGTCGAGGGCGAAGAGGAAGAGCGCGCCCAGGGCGAACCCGATGGCCGGTGCGAGCCATGGAATGCCGCCCATGCGTTCGCTCATGGCGATGCTGGGCGCGAGCAGGCTCCAGAAGCTGGCGGCCACCATCACCCCGCCGGTGAAGCCCAGCATGCCGTCGAGCCATTTGCGCGAGGCGTTGCCGAAGAAGAACACCAGTGATGCACCCGCCGCGGTGAGCAGCCAGGTCCCGGTGGTGGCGACGAAAGCCGCCCACACGGGGTCCATGGACGCGAAGAAGTCGAACAGGGGCTCCATGGGTGCGCGGTCAGACGATCTCCACCAAGAGGCGTTCGGCCACGTCCTTGCTCAGGCTGAAGGCCGCCCCCGTGCGCGGTTTGAGGTCCACACTGCCGTCGAAGGCATGTACGTCCTGCACGGTGAGCTGGATGCCGATGCGCAGGCCCTTGGTGTCCAGCAGGCGCAGCAGCCCATCGGTCGATCCGCTCACTGCCGCGATGCGCACCCGCGTGCCCGCCGCACAGGTGTGCAGGGCCCGCGTGGTCCGCTCCACGATGCGACCGTTCCGGTCGGGGATCGGGTCGCCATGGGGATCGAAGCCGGGATGGCCCAGGTAATCGTCCAGCCGGTCGGTGAGCTTGTCGCTGCTCACGTGCTCCAACTGCTCGGCGATGTCGTGCACCTCGTCCCAACCGAAGCCCAGACGGTCCACCAGGAAGGTCTCCCACAGCCGGTGCTTGCGCACCAGCTTCAGCGCGGCCGCCGTGCCTTTCGGGGTGAGGCTTACCCCGTGGTAGGGCGCGTGGCGCAGCAGTCCTTTCGCGGCGAGCTTCTTCAGCATCACCGTCACGCTGCTGGCTTTGATGTCGAGCCGTTCGGCGATGTCCTTCGTTCCCGCTCGTTCGCCCTGCGGCAACAGGGCGTGGATGGCCTTGAGGTGGTCCTCCTCACTGCGGGTCAGCGGGGTCTTCATGGCACAAAACTATAAATTAGACAGGTCTAATTAACTGGCCGCAAAAAAGGGGGAAGGACAGGGCGTGTGCGACGCGCTACCCTTCCTCCTGCCCGTAGAACTTCTCACCGATGCGGATCCGCTCCCTACCGCGCGAGATGCGCCAGTTGTTGGTGTCGCGCAGGGAGTAGGCACAGCCGCAGTACTCCTGCTGATAGAACCCTTCGCGCTTGCTGATCTCGATCATGCGCGCGGCCCCACCGCCCTTGCGCCAGTTGTAGGTCCAGTAGGTGAGACCGGGGTACCTGGCGGCGGCGCGCACCCCGCAGTCGTTGATCTGCTCCATGTTCTTCCACCGGGAGATGCCCAGGGAGCTGGAGATCACATCGAATCCGTTCTCAAAGGCGTACAGGGCGGTGCGTTCGAAACGCATGTCGAAGCACATGGTGCAGCGGATGCCGCGCTCGGGCTCCATCTCCATCCCCCGGGCCCGGGCGAACCAGTTGTCCACGTCATAGTCGGCGTCGATGAAGGGGATGCCGTACTTCTCGGCGAACCGGATGTTCTCATCCTTCCGCAGGTCGTACTCCTTGCGCGGATGGATGTTGGGGTTGTAGAAGAAGATGGTGAAGTCGATGCCGGAGGCCATGATGGCCTCCATCACCTCGCCCGAGCAGGGGGCGCAGCAGGAGTGCAGGAGCAGGCGCCTGCCGCCCTGGGGCAGAACGAGCTTCTCGCGGACGAGGGGCTGGGAGGACCGGGCTTCGGACATGGCCCCAAATGTACTTCGCCCGCACCTGCCGGGGCCTCAGAGCAGCAGCTGCGAGCCGGCGTCGGGATCGTAACGGTCGCGGGTCACGCCCAGGTCATGGATCACCCCGTCGGACAAGCGGTACACCCAACCGTGGACCTTCACCTGGCGGCCGGCCTCCCAGGCCGCGCGCAGCAGGGCGGTGCGGCTCAGGGAATACACCTGCTCCACCACGTTGAGCTCCACCAGGCGGTCGAAGCGCTCGTCGGGATCGGGAATGGCCTGCAACTCCTCCCGGTGCAGGCGGGCGATGTCGCGGATGTGGCGCACCCAGTTCGAGGCGGGCCCATCGAACTCGGGCCCCATAGCCGCCTTCACCCCGCCACAGCCGTAGTGGCCGCACACGATGATGTGATCGATCTTCAGCACGTTCACACCATAATCCACCACGCTGAGCAGGTTCATGTCCGTGTGCAGCGTGAGGTTGGCGATGTTCCGCTGAATGAACATGTCGCCGGGCTTGGTGCCGGTGATCTGGTTGGGCGGGACCCGGCTGTCACTGCAGCCGATCCACAGGAAAAAGGGGTGATGGTGGCGGGCCAGCTCGGTGAACAGCTGGGGGTTCTCCGTGCGCATGCGCTCGCTCCACTCCTTGTTGCGATGGAGCAGCTCCAGGTGCAGGTCGGGTCGGTTCTTCATGGATGGGTTCGGGTATGAAGCTACACCGGAGGTCACCGGTGCGAAGTTGGGGTTTCTGAGGTCTTTGCACGCTGCACCCGCTGGGCGGTGCGCCGCACCAGTTGTTCCAGGTCGAGCGGGCTCTGTGTCCGGGGTTTGCGCAGGCCCACCAGCTCGCAGTGGATGTTGCGCCCCGGGGCCATCTGGATGAACTCGTCGATGATCTCCTTCACGTCGGGATCGAGTTCCACGGTGCGTCGTGCGTCGATCACCACATTGGCGCCCTCGGGCAGCATGCCCAGCGTGCGCTTGATGCCGGCCTTGTTGAGGAAGGTGACGTCCTCGCTCAGCTCGATGTGGATGGGCATGCCCTCGCGGTGGCGTGCCGGATCGAAGTGGTAGGGCGTGCTGAAGTTCTTCCAGAGGATGTGCACGATGGCCACCGCCAGGCCCAGGCCCACACCGGTGAGCAGGTCGGTGAAGGCCACCCCGAGCACGGTGACGATGAACGGGATGAACTGCATGATGCCCGCGCGCCACATGGCCTTGAAGTGGGCGGGCTTGGCCAGCTTGTAGCCCACCATGAGCAGCACGGCGGCGAGGCTGGCCAGCGGGATGGTGCGCAGCAGCCCGGGAATGGTGAGCGCACACACCAGCAGCAGCATGCCGTGGAGGATGCTGCTGAGCTTGTTCCGCCCGCCGCTGTGCAGGTTGGCCGTGCTGCGCACCACCACCTGTGTCACGGGCAGGCCGCCCAGCAGGCCGCTCACCACGTTGCCCAGGCCCTGGGCGTGGAGTTCCCGGTTGGCGGGCGTCACCCGGCGCTGCGGGTCGAGCTTATCCGTGGCCTCCACGCAGAGCAGGGTCTCCAGGCTCGCCACAATGGCGATGGTGAAGGCGATGGTCCACACCTTGGTCATGGAGAAGCCTGCGATATCGGGGCGGGGCAGGTCGCTCAGCCCGTTGATGTCGGGCAGGTCCACGTAGTGGCCCGGGCCCACGGCCAGGAGCGGATGACCGTCGAAGAGCGCGGCGAGCAACACACCGGCCGCCACGGTGAGCAGGGGGCCGGGGATGAGCGACAGCACGCGGTGGCGGGTGATGCGCGGGCGCTCCCACAGGATGGCCAGCAGCAGGCCCACCAAGGTGATCACCACGGCGCCCAGGCTGATGTTGTCCCACATCTCCACCAGCACGGAGAAGGTGGTGCGGTCATCGGGTTGATGGAACGCCATGTCGCCCATGAAGTCGGGATCGTAGCCCAGGGCATGGGGGATCTGCTTCAGCAGGATGATGACCCCGATGCCGGCGAGCATGCCCTTGATCACGGCGTTGGGGAAGTAGTAGGCGATGATCCCGCCCTTGAGCAGGCCCAGTACCACCTGGATGAGCCCCGCCAGGACCACCGCGCAGAGGAAGAGCTCGTAGGCCCCCAGATCGTTCACGGCACTGAGCACGATGGCGGTGAGGCCGGCAGCGGGGCCGCTCACGCCGATGGGCGAGCCACTGGCCCAACCCACGATGATGCCGCCCACGGCACCGGCCACCACCCCCGCGATGGGCGGCGCGCCGGAGGCCACGGCGATCCCGAGGCAGAGCGGCAGGGCGACAAGAAAGACAACGACGGAGGCAGGCAGGTCCTGCTTCCAAGTGGAGAACAACGAACGCATCAGGAAGTACGGTCTGGTTTGAACGGTCCGGCCAAGGCCCACACGGGCCTCCAGTGGTCGGCCATGCGGACCACCGGATCACCGCCACGGGGCGGTCACGATCAAGCCAGCGTTCGCGGAGGTGGGTACGGCACCTCCAGCAGGGAGCCCATGGGCAATTGCTCCACCTGCGGCAGGGCAAGCGTGCTACCCAGATCGGGCACCCAGTCGCCGACCTGGGTGGCGGAGGGCAGTGACTTGGACTGCGCCACCTCTTCCTCCTCGCTCATGGGCGAGGGGGTCTGCATATCGTACTCCGCGCACAGTTGGTACACACCGGGGGAGTTGATGATCAACGGGGTCATCCACACCGCGCATGCCAGCAGAACGCTCCACAGCGGCATGAGGCCGGGGCGGAGCAGGGACATGCGGGAGAACGCGGTCATGCGAAAGGTGCGCGAATGTACGACGGGCGGGTGCTGCCACCGCAAGGGCGCTCCGCAACAGTGCGCTCAGTTGGCCAGCGCGGGATGGAGCAGTTCGAAGGGCGGGATGCCCACATGGAACCGTCGGCCATCCTCCACCCGTTCCATCAGATAGGTGCCCTCCATGCGGCCCATGCCGCTGCGCAGGTCGCAGGCGCTCACGTAACTGTGCGATGCACCGGGCACGATCACCGGGGTCTCACCCACCACGCCCGGCCCCTCCACCTCACGGGTGGCGGCCATGCTGTCGCGGATGATCCAGTGGCGCCGCAGCAGCTTCACGGTATCGCGGCCCGTGTTGGTGATGGTGATGCGGTAGGTGAACAGGTAGCGGAATGCGCGCGGATCGCTGTGCGCCGCCTCGAAGTGGCTCCGCACCGAAATGCGGATCCCGTTCGTGACCTCCGTTGGCATGGTACAAGGATACGGCGACACCCCCCGGCGCGAAAGCCTATGGGAATACGGTCGCGGCCGCCTGCACGCTGCGTTCCAGCCGGGCCATGTCCAGGCCGGTGTCCACGCCGACGCGCTCCAGATGCGCGGCGAGAAGCTCGGTGGCCAGATTGCCCACCAGATCGTCCTTCGCCATGGGGCACCCGCCATGGCCGCGCAGCGCACCATCGAAACGCCGGCACCCCGCGGCCCAAGCCGCCTCCACCTTGGGCAGCCAGTTGTCGGGGCGCGCGTGCAGGTGCGCACCGAACTCCACCGCTGCGTTCCGGCCTTCACCTCCCCACTCACGCAGCAACGCATCGAACATGTAGTGCACGTCCGTGGGGCGCGCCACCCCAACCGTGTCGGACAGCGCGATGATGCGCACGCCCAGTTCGTTCACCAGGCGCTGGGTCCACTTCAGCGCCACATCCGCGTTCCAAGGATCGCCATACGGGTTGCCGAAGGCCATGCTGATGTACACCACCAGTTCCTTGCCACCCCTGTGCGCGATCTCGGCGATGCGCGCAATACGCCCCCAGCTGCCCTCGATGGTGGTGTTGGTGTTGCGCTGCTGGAAGGTCTCGCTGATGCTGAACGGATAGCCGAGGTAGTGCACCTGTGCATGCTGCACCGCATCTTCCGCCCCGCGCTCGTTGGCCACGATCACCAGCAGGCGGCTGCGCACCCCTTCGAGGTCGATGCGATCGAGCACCTCGGCGGTGTCGGCCATCTGGGGGATCGCCTTCGGGCTCACGAAGCTGCCGATGTCGATGGTGTCAAACCCCACGCGAAGCAGGTCGTTCAGGTAGGCCACCTTCACGTCGGTGGGGATGAACTCCTTGATGCCCTGCATGGCATCGCGGGGACATTCGATCAGTTTCACCGCTGGCTTTTCCATTGCAGATAGGCGTTGTTGATGCGGTCGAGCAGGGACGGACCTTGGTAGACCAGGCCGGAGTACACCTGCACGAGGTCGGCACCGGCGTCGAGTTTCTCAATGGCGGCCTCGGCACTGTCGATGCCCCCCACACCGATGATCACGTGCGGACGGGGCAGACGCTGGCGCAGGTACCGGACCACCCGCGTGCTGCGTGCCCGGAGCGGGGCACCGCTCAGCCCACCCGCACCGATCGCGTCCACCTCGGCTTTGGGTGTGCGCAGACCATCCCGCGCGATGGTGGTGTTCGTGGCGATCACGCCGGCGATGCCGCTGGCTTGGACCACGTCCACGATGTCATCCAGCTGCGCATCGGTCAGGTCAGGGGCGATCTTCAGCAGGATGGGCCGGGGCGTGCCTCCACCGCGCAGCTCCTCTCCTTTCCGCCGCAGCTGCAGCAAGAGGTCCAGGAGGGGCTCCTTCTCCTGCAAGGCCCGCAGGCCGGGGGTGTTGGGGCTGCTGACGTTCACCACGAAGTAGTCCACCACACCATGGAGCGCCACGAAGCAGGTGAGATAGTCATCCCCCGCGCGCTCGTTCGGCGTGTCCTTGTTGCGCCCGATGTTGCCCCCGACGATGATGCCGGGAGTGCGCTTGCGCAGGCGCTCCACCGCGGCCTCCACCCCACCGTTATTGAAGCCCATGCGGTTGATCAGGGCGTGATCGGGTTTGAGGCGGAACAGCCGGGGCCGCGGATTGCCGGGCTGGGCGCGGGGTGTGAGGGTGCCCACCTCCACGAAGCCGAAGCCCAGACGAGCGAGCGCGTCCACATGGCAGGCGTCCTTGTCCATGCCGGCGGCCAGCCCCACCGGACCGGGAAAGCGCAGCCCCATCACCTCCACCTGGGCCGCCCCGGGCGGACGGCGTCCACCGCTGAGCCAGGTGGCCCCGGGCAAATGCAACAGGGAAAAGGTGAGCCCATGGGCGCGTTCCGGAGGCAGCAGGAAAAGCAGGGGGCGCAGCAGACGGTACATGTCGGGCAAAGGTACCCGGGCGGCGCCTTCGTACCGGGCTACTGGAGGTGCAGGTAACCGGCCTGCCGCCAGCTGGAGCCGTCGTGCCGCACGAACTCCACCTCGTAGTAGTAGACGCCGTCGGTGCAGCGGTTGCCGCTCTGCTGGTGGCGGCCGTCCCAGCCGCGCGTGGCCATGTCGCCCTGATACACCATGCCGCCCCAGCGGTTCCAGATGCGGGTACGGGCGTTCACGAAGCCGCCCGAGAGCACCCAGAAGTCGTTGGTGCCATCACCGTTGGGCGAGAACACGTTGGGGATGTCCACGGTGCAATCATGGCCGAGCACCTCGGCGGCATCGTCCACGGCGCACCCGTTGGTATCCACGGCGGTGACGGTGATGGTGCCCCCCGTGGTGAGCGTGATCGCTGGAGCATGGGCACCGGTGGACCAGTGCACCTGGGTGAAGCCCGGCGGCACGCCCAGGCCAGTCGTTCCGCCCAGGCAGAGGTGCACCGTATCGGGCAGGCCGATGGGGACCGGCACGAAGACCACCAGCTGATGCAGCGCCGGCGAGGCGGAGCAGGGCCCGTACCACGGCACGCAGGCGTAGGGCCCCGCATCCGTGCTGGCCACGGCGGGGATATGGATGTCGCCCCCCGTGAAGGATCCGGCCGGCGTGTCCCACACGTAGGTCACGGTGTCGGCGGCGGTGAAGGTGAGGGTGAAGGGTTCACCGGGGCACAGTGCGGAGGGACCGTCGAGCACGATCGGTGCCGGACGCGGCAGCACCACCACCGGCACGCTGGCCGTATCGCCCACACAGCCCAGCATGGTCTGTTGCACATAAAGCGTGATGCTCTCCTGGCCGGACACACCGAAGGGCGATCCCGTGCCCAGCGGCTGGGTCATGCCGGCATCGCCATACCACGTGAACGTACCGGAACCACCGGCCGTGACGAACGCCATGTCGCCGTGGCACACGGTATCACCGGCGGCCCACAGCGGATCCTGGAAGACCACCTCCTGCACCACCACCATGGCGCTGGTATCGCGACAGCCTTCGGCATTGGTCGCCACCACCTGGTATTGGCCGCCCGCCGTCACGTGGAGCGAAGGGCCGTTGGTGCCGCTGGGCAGCCAGATGAAGTCATCGGCCCCATCGCCCGTGGCGTGCAGTTGCAGGGTATCGCCAGCGCACAGCCCCACCGTGCCTGCGGGGCTTACGGCGACGCTCACGGGCGCGTACGGCACCACCACGGTCAGGGGCGTCGCGATGCCACATGCGGTCACCGTGCAGGTGTAGGTCCCGGCCTGCGTCACGGTCTGGGTGAATGCACTGCCGCTCAGCGGGGCGTCCCACTGCACCTGCGCGCTGGCCGCCGCCATCACCTGGATCACCGCCTCATCACCGGGGAAGCAGAGCACCGGCGCGGGTTCCGCAGCGATGAACGGTGTGCTGTACGCGAACAGGTCCACGCTGTTGCTCACCACGGTGCAACCGCCCACGGTGAGCACGAGGTAGTAGGTGCCCGGCTCGGTGGTCACCAGGTTGGAGCCGGCCCCGCTGATGGGACCATCGGGCCCGAACCACACCGCATCGGTCCCGCTCACATCGGCTGTTATGGTGGCCACGGCCCCGGGACAAAGGATCCCATCCACCGGATCGACCTGGAGCACCGGTCCGGTGGGCATGCTCACCTCGATGTGGTCGCTCGCCGTGTACGTGCAGCCGTTGAGATCGGTGGTGTCGGCCGAAACGCCGTACATGCCCGGTCCCCATACCGCGATGGACCAGGGATCAAGCAGCTCGAACGCCGGCCCCGCCCAGTCCACCGCATTGCAGGTACAGGAGGCGGTGAGCACGATGGTGTCGCCATCGCACACCACGTTGGGGCCGGTGAGGTCCACGGTGATCGGCACCACCGGGTACAGGTCGATGTAGATGCTGTCGCGCAAGGTGAAGATGAGGCTGTCCTCGAGGCACGGCGCGTTGGTCACCAGGACGATCACCTCCAACACCTGCCAGCCGGCACTGTCGGCCGTGAACGTGGACCCCTGCGGCCCCGCATCGATCGCGATGTTGGGTTCGTTCGGCGCCAGCCCCCAGAAGATCGCCAGTCCATCGGGCAGACTGTCCACCGGCAGCCCATCGATCGTCCAGTTGGGCGTGTAGGTGTATTCCACCCACGTGTTCATGCAGATGGTGAGCGTGTCGTTCAGGTCTGTGTCCTGCGGGAACGTGATGCGCATGTCCTGCCCGATGTCCGGCATGGGCACGGAGGGGTTGTCGATCACGTCGAGCTGCACCACGCGGGCGCATCCGAACTCGTTCTCCACGTGGAAGAAGTAGGTGCCGGTGGTGTCGACCATCACGGAATCGCCCATCACCGTTCCGCTGAAGGGGGTGTCCCACCAGGACGTGGTGCCGGGCGGCATGCCGGCGCTCCAGGCCCACTGGGTCTGCGGGTCGCATAGTTCGATCGGCGCGGGCACGGGCACCCCGGTGTTCACCACCACATCATCATGCACCAGCGGGAATGGCGGCAGCGGGTCGATGATCACCACGATATCGTCCGTCCACTGCCAGCAACCGTTCTGGCTGGTGATGGTGACCGTGTAGGTGCCGCTGGTGCTGGCCACGATGGATGCCGCCGTGCTGCCCGTGGACCATTGATAGGTCACAGGCGGACCGAGGAAAGTGGCCGTGGTCAGGTTGATGTAGGAGTAGTCCATCCGCACGCTGAGCAGCGTGGAGCCGCAGGCCCGGACGGTGTCCACGCACGATTGGAGACTGGGCACCTGGATGCACGGCTCACCGGGGGAACGGTCGCAGGCCTGCCCGCTCCGGTTCCACCAGTCGTACGGTGCACGACCATCCACATATCCGCGGGCCACGAAACCATCGGCCAGGCCGGCGCTCACGCTGGCGGCGAAAGTGCCATAGTTGGGGTCACTGCAATAGGTGGTCACCCCGTTGCCGAGGAAGCCGCCGGGTGCAAGCAGATCGGCCTGGAAGCCGGGCTGGGCGGGGAAGATGAGGTTGCGCTGGAAGGACCCGCAGAACACGAGCTGGCCATCGGGCATGGCGGCCAGCGCGCCGGGCGACTTGGCCGATGCGCCCCCGAACTGCTGGCCTTCCTGCAGGGCCAGTCCGGCCAGCGCGTGGCGGGCGATGAACAGGTCCTGATCCCCCACGGCCATGAAGATCCCCTCCGCTCCGTGCAATGCGGCCAGATCGGTGAAGCGGCAGTTGAACGCGCCCAACACCGACACCGTGCCGCCATGCGCCGCGATGCCGCGCACGGTGACCCCGCTCGTGGAGCCCCGCGTGGTGTGGGCATGCAATGAGCCATCCGTGTTCACCGCGAGGATGTAGTAACAGAAGGGCTGGCTGGCGGCCACGTTGGTGCTGGTGGCCCCACTGAACACCATGGTGCCCTGCAGATCGCCGGTGAGCAGCAGCCGCCCATCGGGTGCCCAGGTGATGGCGTGCACCTGGTTGTACACTCCGCCCCCGAACCGCCGGAACCATACGTCGTTGCCATCGGGGTCGAGGCGCAGCAGGAAGCTGGCGTTGACCAAGGTGTTGGCGTAGGTCTGCCCGAAGGTGATGGCATGGCTGAACTGGCCCGCCACATAAATGTGGCCGCCCGCATCGTGCGCCACGTCCACCGCCTGGTCCGTGGCGGGGGCCGCGCCCTGCTTCACCCACAGCAGATCGCCGTTGGGCGCATAGTTCGCCACGAAGACATCCACGCTGGGCAGGCCGGAGCCATCGACCATGCTGGTGAGGCTGCTCCCCTCCCATGTGGCCGTGCCCCGGAACTCGCCCACCACCGCCACCCGCCCATCTGCAGCGACGCTCACCCCGGCGGGTCGGTCGGCGCCATCGGCACCGCCTCCCTGCCGGATCCATTGCAGCGCACCGTCCGACTTGTTGAGCACCGCCACGAACATGTCCGTGGTGCCACCGGCACTGGTGAGCGGCGCGCCGAACAGCGTGGCGTCGCCCATGAACTCGCCCACCACCGCGATGGTGCCCGCCGGTCCCACGGCCAGTTTGATCCCCCGGTCGATGCCGACTCCTCCACCCTGCTTGAACCACTGCACGTCGCCGGCGGCGTTGAGCTTCGCCACGAACAGGTCGATGGCCCCACTGCTCACATGGGCGCTGCCGCCGAACTGGGCCGTGCCACTGAAGGTGCCGGTGACGTAGATACTGCCGTCCGTGTCCGTGCGCACGTGGGCCACATGCTCATTGCCCGCCCCGCCCACATCACGCACCCAGTATGGCTGGGCCCGCACACCGGCAAGCGATCCAAGCAGGAGAATTGTGCTCAGGATGCGCCGCCGATGCGCGGGTCCGGGAGAGAGGATCCGGGCATGCATGCATACCCAAGATACCTCTCCGGGCCGTTCGGTTGCCTGGCCCGCTCAGAATCGCAGGGTGTACTGCAGCACCGGCAGCATGGCCAGCTGGTCGATCGTCTTGATCGTGCCCGTGCGGCGGTCGAAGTATTCGTACACCGGCGTCTGCGCGTTCAGCACATTCTGCACATCCACCTTGAACTCGTGGCCCACTCGGGGGCGGCCCACCCGGTAGGACACCACCATGTCCAGCTTGCCGATGGGATCGCCTTTGCGGCTCATGGTCGCGTCGCTCAGCTTCTGCACCCCGGCGGCGATGCTGGCCTCCAGGTCGATCGGCGTGGACCACTGGCCGCCCATCACGCTGTAGCGCACACCGGCGGTGATCACGCGGTCCTTGTCGGTGCGCTTGAGCTTCCACTCCTTGCCGGCGAGCACGTTGCCCACCGTGCCCAGGTCGAAGCGCGAGTGGTACCAGCGGCCGTCCATGGCCTTGTACTTCGCCTCGAAGACCGAGAGCGTGGCCATGCCGTGCCAACCGCGGGTGAAGAACTTCTCGGCGCTCACCTCCACGCCGGCGTTGTATCCACGGCCTTCGTTCACCAGGGTGCGCGTGGTGAACCAGCCATCGTAGTTGCCCAGCCAGAAACCGCTCGTGCGGTCGTTCTCCACGGGCTGGTCATAGAGGTATTGGTAATAGGCCTCGGCCTTCACCTGCACATCCTCGGCCAGCATGCGCTCGTAGCCGATCACGGCGTGTGCTGCGCGAGTGAGCCCCAGGCGCTCATTGGGACGGGTCACGCGCCCCTCGGCATCCTCCACCTTGGCCAGGTAGGTCATGGTGGCCTCCATGCGGCTGTGCAGCCCGCCGCCCAGGGTGAAGGCCTGCACGGGGCTCTGCTGGTAGCGCAGGCCCAGGCGCGGCTCCACGCTGGTGGCCCCGTTCAGGCCGTGGTGCAGCAGGTGCACACCGCTGGTCATTGTCCACTGCTCGTTCCAGCGCCACTTCCAGCTGGTGAAGGCCTGCACCACGGTGGCGTTGCCGCGGTCGTCCAGCTGGCGGTCCATACGCCCGGTCTCGCGGTTGAAGTCGTCGGACAGCATGCGGAAATGGTCCAGCGAGACGATCACACCGGAGCGCAGCTTGTGCGCGGCGTTGATGCGCGTGTTCAGCGTGCTGCTCAGGCGCCAGGTCCAGCGGCCCATGTCGTCCTTGTAGCGCTGTTCCAGGGCCGTTTCGCCGGGCACCTCCACCTCGCGGTAGTCGGTGTGGCTGGCGTTGCCGCTGAGCGACACGGTAGTGTAGATGTAGTTGTTGCTGTTGAGCAGGCGGGTGTGCGTGAGGCCCAGGATGCCCATGCGCGAGCCGAAGTTGCTGGTGGCGAAGAGCGTGTCGTTGGTCACGCCGCGGTCCTCCTGCTCGATAATGCTTCGACCGCCGAGGCCGAACAAGGAGAAGGTCCCCGCCTTGCCTGCGGGCAGCTTCAGCTTGAAGGCGCCGTCGGTGTATTTCGGCACGCCCTGGTAGTCCACGATGCCGGCCTGGTCCAGCAGGGCCAATGAGCTGTAGCGGAAGTTGGCCAGGTACGAGCCGCCGTTCACACCGGGCACGGGCCCTTCGGCCGTGAGGTCGGTGCCCAGCACGCCGGCCTTCAAGGTGTACTCGCGCTTGCGGTCGTTGCCATCGCGCAACTTCATGTCGAACACCGCGCTGGTCACGTTGCCATACTCGGCCGCGAAGGCACCGGTGTAGAAATCACTGTCGTCGATCATGTCGCTGTTCAGCACGTTGATCGGCCCGCCGGTGGTGCCATCATCGGTGAAGTGGTTGGGATTGGGGATCTCCATGCCTTCCAGCCGCCACAGCACGCCCTTGGGCGAGTTGCCGCGCACGATGATGGTGTTGCTCCCGGTGGGATCGCCGGCCACGCCGGGGAAGCTGCTCACCATCCGGGCCGGGTCGTTGATGCCACCGGCGAGGCGCCCGGACTCCTCCACACTGATCTTGCGGGTGCTCAGGGTGGCCATGTCGTTGCGCACTTCGCCGTGGCCTTTCCGGCCGCTCACCACGGCCTCGTTCAGTTGCACCAGCGCTTCCTGCATGCGGATGTCGAGCACCAGTTCCTTGGCGCTGTTCACGAGCAGGTTCGTGAGCCGTTGTTCCTCGTAGCCCACCATGCGCACCTGCAGGTCGATCCGGCCGGCGGGCACGTTGTTCAGGGTGAAGCGGCCGTCCAGGTCGGTGCTGGCGCCGATCAGCGGGTCGGAGCCGGGCACCATCACGGTGGCGCCGATCAGGGGTTCGTGGGTGTCGCTGTCTACCACCGTGCCGCGCACGGTCTGGGTGTTCACCTGCGCCCGGGTCACGGTCGTCATCAGCAGGATCACAGGCAGCAAAAGCAGTTGTCGAAGGTCCATCTTGTGGGATCGGTGTATGGTATGTCAGGCGTGCATCTGACGCCCGGCGCACGTGGTGTGTTACTCGTACCTGCGCACCGTTCGATGAACGGCGATCGCCCGGGATGAGCGGCCTTCAGAAGCGCCCCACCTTCACGCTGATGCCGGCGTTGAGACCGTGCAGCGCGTCCTTGGGCGTGGCGGGCAGGTCGAGGTCGGTGGTGTAGCGATAGCTGGCGCCGATGCCCACCCGCAGCAGGGGGATGATGTTCATCTCCAACTCGATGCCGGGTTCCACCACGAAGAAGGCCTGCGCGTCGTAGCGGTCGTCGTAGGTCAGCGGGTCGAAGTCCTCGGGCAGGCGGCTGCCGTAGCCATACGTGACGCCCCCGGCGCCGACGATCACGGGCAGGGTGATATGCACCGGCGAGCGGTAGGCGATCACGGGTTCGATCAGCAGGCCGCCGTAGCCCATGTACAGGCTGCTGCGGCGCAGCAATACCTCGCCTTGTTCGATCAGATGCGCGTCGTAGGCGCTGTTGGCCACGGGTGTCACCAGCCCCTGACCGGCCAGGCCGATGGAGACGCGGTGGTCGATGATCCACGCACCGCGCGCGCCCACCAGCAGGGCGTCCTGGTCCATGATGCGGGTGTAGTGCGTGGTGGGTGCGCCCCAGCCGCCGTGGTGCAGCTTTTTGTCGCCGCCCAGCAAGGTGCGCATGGGGGCTTCATCGGTGGTCTGGGCAATGGCTGGAACAGCGGCGAGGGCCAGCAAAAGCAGGGTATGCAGAACGCGGGAAAGCATGGTCGCAGGGTTTTGTTTCCCTTGTGACAGCGATGGAGGTGGATACCCCTATCGGGGAGAGGAAAAATTGTTGGGGAAGGGACTTTCCGTCATTGGGCGTGCCCCGCCTTCACCTTCCGCACAATGTTCTACAGACCCCCAATGAATGGGGCCGTGCCCGCCGAAGCTCGAACGAAGTGAGAGCGAAGGCGGGTCGGGTCATCCGCTGTGGCTGCCTTGCCTCACCCGGCATCCACGGCGCTTCGGGGTCTGCTCCTTCGTCGCAGCCTCCTCGTTGCTCGTGGCTGCACGGGTTCGTCTTCGGCAGGCCGCCGCTACTGCCCCTCACGCGGAACCTCGTCATGGAGCGACATGACCTGCACGACCTTCGATCGATGTGGTCCGACCGGAGGCCATGGTGCCGGGACGTTGGATTCCAGCAAAAAGATGCTCACCCGCCCTTGCCTCCGCGCGATCGCCGCATCAGCCATTCCCCAAGGTCCACCATGCGGCCCTGCAGCCGCAGCCCCACGCTGTGCGCTTCCTGTTCCTGCTTGTCCACATCGGTGTTGAGGTGGATCACCTTCGGATCGGACGTTGTTCCCGGTGCCCCCGGCGTTTCCTCGCGCACGCACGTGCAACGGGGTTCATCTTTCGCCGCATCATGCCCGTTCGCGCTACGGAAAATACGGCATATGGAATTTCAATATGGATCGACAATGATGTTCCAAGAACACGGGATGCATGGAGTTCCATCATCATGGCAGCAATCCAATATTCCATGTCCGTGTGGTTTTCAATATGATCCCATGGCCTATATACTCATCACCTCTACACGGTGGTGAACGGCCGTCCACAAACTCGGCCGGAACATGGAGCTTGTCGGGGGATCTCCTGAACAGGCTCGCAAACCCTGAGGCCATGCGCAAGCATACCAGCCTTGGTCCGGAGAGCATGCCTCTGCCGGACCGCCCCATCCGATCCCTGCCGTGCAATGCACCTACGCGGGGGCCTGTTGAACCTTCTGATGCCGCTATCGGCGGTCTGCACCGATGGCGCCGATGGTGCATCGGCGTGGCATGGCTCATGGCCGCCGCCGCGCAGGGGCAGGACACTTTCTACATCTCGCCCAGCGGCAACGATAACAACCCCGGCACACTGGCGGCCCCTTGGAAAACCCTGACCCCGGTGAACGCCGAACTGATCGCGGGCGGCAACAAGACGTTCCGGTTCGAGCGGGGCGGCGAATACCGTGGCACCATCTTGGTCACGCAGCGGAACAACATCGAGTTCAACGCCTACGGCACCGGCGACCTACCCATCATATCCGGCAGCGTTGCCGTGGACAACGGCGCATGGACGCTGCATGCCCCGAACATCTACAGGGCCATGGTGGGCACGGGCGACGCCGTAAGGCAGGTGTACGAGCAGGGCGAGCGCCGCACCCTTGCCCGGTGGCCGAACACGGGCTGGAACCGCACCGACACGGTCTTTCAGCAGGGTTCGCCTCCGGAATTCTTCCTGACCGATGATGACAGCCTGACCCAACCCAACGGCTATTGGAACGGCACCACCGTGGTGCTGCGCACCTCCAACTGGGGCTATGGCCGGTACAAGGTGCTGGACCACGTGGGCGGTACGTTGGAACTGGATGCCCACGATGGTTTCGCTGCACAGACCGCCGACCCCGACTGGGGCTACTTCCTCTGCGACAAGCTGGAACTGCTGGACGCGCCCGGCGAATGGTACCACGACCCCGCAAGCGGCTGGCTGTACCTCTACTCGGCCGCGCCGCCCACCGGCGTGGAATATGCCCTGCATCATGCCAATGTGCTGCATGATCAGGGCATCGCGCTGGACACGTGCGCCAACATCATCATCCGGGAACTGGCCTTCCGCCACCAGACCGGCGCCGGGGCCAGCCTGTACCGCTCCACCAACGTCACCGTGGAGGACTGCGTATTCAACGACCTGTACATCGGCGTGGGCGGCCACGGCCCCGGTGCCAGCGGCGACCATACCGTGCGCAACTGCCTGTTCCAGCGTGTGTACGACAGGGCCGTGCATATCAGCTCCGCCATTTCCCTGATCGAGAACAACGTGCTGGAGGACATCGCCCTGTGGCCCGGCGAGGGGTACAGCGACTGGGGTTACTTCGGGATCTTGGGCGGCTCCGGCAGCACCGTGCGCAACAACCGGCTCGATGGCATCGGCTACATCGGCATCGGTGTAAGCGGCAATGAAGGGCTGGTGGAGCACAACTCGGTGAACAACTGGCTGGCGATCCTCAACGATGGCGCGGGCATCACCTTCTCCGACTGCGACGGATACACCGTGCGCGACAACGTGATACATGGCGTGCGCGATGGAACGGCCGCCCGGCTGGAAAGCGTGTCGCCGGTGTACCGCCACCACGAGGACATCAGCTTCGGCCTGTACTTCGGCGACCACCCGGTGACGAACACCACCGTGGAACACAATGTGGTATGGGGCTGCAGCGCGGGCATCCGGGTGGACCACACCAAGCACAACGCCGGGAACAGGATCCTGCACAACACCCTGTTCGACAATAGCGTGCATCTGAGCCTGTCCGACTACTCCAACTGCACGGTGGGCGGCGGCGGCAATGGCGACTGCGCGGGCGGCTTCGGCGTGGGCGGGCCCAACTACAGGAGCACCTACGATACCGAGTACACCGGCAACATCATGTACTCCCTGCACAGCGGGCAGCTGGCCATGCTGCAGGAGAACGCATGGGCGGCCTCGTACGCCAATGCCGTCAAGTTCGGCACGTTCACCAACAACTATTACTTCAACCCCTTCAGCGATG
>CAYXKE010000008.1:26979-69326 GCA_964464935.1 uncultured Chryseobacterium sp. | reverse complement strand
GGCTACCAGAACACGGTGCCGCTGCATGGGCTGGGTGGCGGGGTATACCTGCTGGAGCTGTGGGCGGGTGGGGAGCGACGCGCCGCACAACGAGTAGTGGTGCAATAGTCTGCCCTGGGGTCGCCGCGGTCACCGGTCCGCTCAGATGCTTCGCAGTTGCACCAGCAATTCGAACGAGCGTCGGCCGGCCACCAGGCTGTTGTGGGGCCACACGGCCCATCCGTAGGCCAGGCCCACCGTGGTGCGGCCCACGTCCAGCGCGGCGTTCACCAGCAGGGCGTCCTGCACGCGGTAGCCCAGCCCCGCCTTGAAGCCCAGCCGCATCGGACCGCCCTCGCTGCGCATCGTGTTGTCCAGGTGCTTGCCCGCGTACACGTTGATGCGGCCCGTGAACGCGGTGCCCTGTACGTGGCCGATCAGGTCTCCGCTGAAGAAGCCGTTCTCCCAGATCTCGTGGGGCAGCTCGCCGAGGATGTAGGTGGTGGCCCGGATCGGCAGTGCGGGTGGTGGCCCGCCGCTTTCCCGCAGCAGCAGCCGCCCCAGGTGATCGGCCGCCATACCCACCACCAGGAGGTTGCGTTCGCGTCGATGCGCACTTTCCACGTCGCGCTTCAGGGTCCACGAGACCCCCACGCGCGCTTCGGCCCAGCTGTGGTCGGTGGCTCCGCCGGGCTCGCCGGAAGGGAGGCCGGCATCGTACCGCAGGCCGTCGTATTGGCTGCCCCAGGCACCTCCCTCGCCCATGCGGTCGTTCGTCCAACGCAGTTCCATGCCGGCCGAGAGGAACGAGCGCCGGCCGCTCCGCAGATGCACGGCGGGCATCAGGCCGGCGCTGGCGTGGTGGCTGCCCGGTATGCCGTGCTTTTCGTTCAGTGCGGCAAGGCCCACCCCGAACCATGCGTTCACCTGTTTCCGGGCGTTCCGGATGCTCCACTGCGCGGTGAGATGCGCGGCCCGCCATGTGCCGGGCACCTGCAGCCATTGGTCCTGATGGATCAGGGAGACCTGGCCGCCGGGGTCGAAGCCGCCACGCGATGGGTCGAGCACCAGGGGCGCGCGCCCGGCGAAGAACGCCTCCATGTCCTGACCCGCCGCGGTGAGCGCCAGCAGGCCCAGGGCCAACGTGCTGCATGCGGTCCTCATCGTCTTACGGTGATGGTGCCGGTGCGCTCCACCACCTCGCCGGTGCTGCGTTGCGCCGTGAGGGTGAAGACGTAGGTGCCGGCGGCCACCGGCATGCCGTTGCGGTTGCCGTCCCAGCACGCATCGGGGTCGTCGGTGGCGAAGACCCGTCCGCCCCAGCGGTCGTAGATATGCAGCCATACGCTGGTGAAGCAGCCGCCCATCAGGCACAGCTCGTCATTGAGGCCGTTGCCATCGGGCGAGAAGATGTCGGGCAGGAACGCTTCGCCGCATGGGGCCGGCGGTGGGTCGATGGTGAGGAAGTGGGGCACGACCACCACGCTGTCGCTGGCAGGACAGCCTGCGCGCGAGACCACGTGCACCACGTACATGGTGGTGTCCTGCACCAGGCAGTTGGTGATGGGCGATGTGGGGGCATCAAGGCCGGTGACCGGTGTCCAGTGGAGGCTGCCCAGGCTGTCCATGGGGGTGACGAAGGCCTGCAGCTGGACGAAGCCGTTCTCGGCCGTCACCGTGTCGGGGTCGATGCTCACGTGGATCAGGCCGCTGGGGAGGATGGTGTACGTCATGGTCTCACTGCAGTGCGTGCTGTCCGTGGCGGTGACGGTGTAGGCGCCGGGTGGCAGTCCGCTGTGGAAGGGCTCGTCCACCGGCCCATCGCCCCAGTCGAAGGCGAGGCCCGATGCGGTGCTGGAGGTGTGCACCTGCACGGTGCCCGACGGTCCCCCGCACAGCGCGGGGGTGGTGGTGAGGCTGTCCATCAGGGCGGGCGGCATGGTGATGTACAGCGAGTCGGTGTGCGTGCAGCCCAGCGTGTCGGTCAAGTCCACCACGTACCATCCGGCGGCGAGGTCGGTGAGCTCAGGGCCCTCCAGTGCGGGGTCGTGCCAGGTGATCGTCATCCCCGGGACATCCGTGCTGTCCGCAGTGATCTTCCCATCGCTGCCCCCGGCGCAGGTCACATCATGGACCTGCCAGGACACATGGGGCGCGGGGATCACCTGCACGGAAAGCTCCTGCTCCACCACACAGGGGCCGGTGGCTGCGCTGACTTGGATCGTCATCGGACCGGCCTCCATCGGCGCCTGGACCGTCACATCGGCGCCGGTGAGCATGGTATCGCCCACGGCCCAGAAGAAGCTCTCCGCCTCACTGCCCAGCAGTTGGAAGGGGGTGCCCGCACAGGCCAGGTCGGGGACGGTGTACACAGGCTCAGGCGGCTCGTGCACCACGATGTGCACGAATGCGCACAAGGTGACGTTGAACGGGCCTTCCGCCCGCACATACAGGGTGAACGAGGTGGTGGGCGCCAGGGTGACCATGTCGCCGGAGGTGAGGAAGTGTTCCGGCACGCCGCAGTGGTCCACGTACCACATCCACTCGGCCATGATGCCCAGCGCACCGCCGTAGGCGAGGAAGGTCACCTGATCGCCCAGGCACAGGTGCAGTTGGTTCAAGGGCGGGCTCACGTCGAGCACGCCACCTCCGCCACCTCCGCCACCTCCGCCGCCCAGGCAGATGCCGGCCGGTGCCGAGCTTCGGGGCTGGTTCAGTCGCGCGACGAGCCCATCGCGTGCGCCACCGGCGAACTCCATCTGGTGGCCCATGAGGCTGATGTCCTCGGTGGAGCCGGTGGCTCCGCCCAAGAAGATGGCCGTCTCGCAGAGGATCGTCAGGGCATGGGCCTCCTCCTCGTCCATGGCGCCCACGTGACGTGACCAGGCGATGTGTTGGGCCGAGTCCGACCGCAGGAGGAACGCATCGGCCGGGCCTTGCAGCGTATCGCCGTTCGAGGACAGCGATCCCGACCGGGTGGTGCCCGCCGCGTATAGCCTGCCGGCCGTGTCGAAGGCCACGGCCGTCAACGCGTCGGGGGCCGTATCACCGAAGAAGGTGGCCCATTGCAGGGTGAGGGAGGTGTCGAGCACGGCCAGGAAGCCATCGCCCTGTCCGGCGTTGAACGGACGGTACGCGGTGCTGTCGGTGTACAGCGTGTCGGAGAAGGTCTCCCCCACGATCGCCAACCGCCCGTGGTCGATCGCCAGATCATGCACCCGGTCATCGCCGGGGCCGCCGAAGTAGGTGCCCCGCATGATGGTCAGGTCGCTGTCCAGCAGCATGAGGAAGGCGTCCATCCCACCCGGCGCGGTGCCGGTCAGGGCGTCTTCGGTGGCGATCCCGGTCGGGCTCGTGGTGTTGCCCACCAGCGCGATGCGCGTGCTGTCGGCGCGTGCCACCTTCACCACCGCATCGTCGCCTTCGCCGCCCACATGGGTGCCCATCACCAGCTCGGCGGTCCCGTTCATCACCAGTACCAGCCCATCGGTGCCGGCGTTCCACGGCTGCAGCGGTGCGGCATTCTCCGGGAAACCGCCCGGACCATCGCTCCAGCCGCACACCACCAGTCGCCCCTCCGCATCCAGGGTGAGGCCGGTGGCCTGCTCGTTGGCAGGACCGCCGAAGTAGGTGGCGCCCACCAGCAGTCCGTGTTGCGTGAATGACGCGATGAAGATGTCGCTCCCACCGCCCGGTCCGGGCTGAAAGCAGAGCGTATCCGTGGCGATGCGATCAGGCGATGTGGTGTTGCCCACCACGTGCACACCGTCCATCTCGTCGATCACGATGCCCGTGATCTCGTCATCGCCGCTTCCACCGAAGTAGGTACACCACAACACCGATCCGCGCGGGGCCACCTTCGCCAGGAATCCATCGCTCGCGCCACCTCCGAACGTGTCTTGGTGGGTGAGGCCGCTCTGTCCCGTAGTGTCGTTGCCCAGGCGGAGGCCCGCCGTGGTGCGACCCGCCACGAACAAATGGCCGAATTCGTTGGTGGCCACGCACAGCACGCGATCCTCGCCATCACCGCCCATGTACGTGCTCCACTCGAATTCGGCCGTGATCGGGCCCTGGCCGTCGGAAGTCGAGGGCATGGCCGTGATCAACATCAGCATCCATGCGGTGCGCGCGAAGAAGGTCGACCTGGGTGCGTCGGAGGGTGTGGATATGCAGGGCATGGTGGATCGGAACTTTCGATCAAGATGTCCGCATCGACGGGCAATTTGTATGCGTCGATCAGGATGCGGTCGTGACGCATCCATCATCGGTGCCGGATCGGTCAATGGCGGGCCGATATCCGTCAATGGCCGGAGTGGGGGCGCTCCATATCGAATTGCTATTTCATCGTTTTGATCGCGTGCCACGGCGAGCGGGGACCCCGAACCGCTCAGTGGCTTGATGCCCATCCTGACAGCAGAGGAGGCCTGCGGCAATACCCGCTACCTCTTGACCAGCTGATCGATGTCGGCAACACGGACGAAGTGGTTCAGGAGGTCATGGCCTCCTGGGCGCAGGATGCATGGGAATGATGTTGTATGTGTCGTACACGGCGGCCGACTGCGACGTGCATGTGGGGATGACGGCTGTCACGGGCCGCAATGGTATGCGGGCCTATCCGAAACCGTTCACCGATCGATGCACAGTGGGGTTCGATACGGACCACCCGGAAGCCATCGATCTGGAGTTGCGTGATCGCTTGGGCCGTGTCGTGTGGAGGGATAAGCGTGGCTTTCAGTACCTGACCAACCCAACGAACGGCTTTTGAATGGGTGCCTCAACGCCCTTTGGTGTGTATGTGCGGGTCGCAGGTGTGGAACCGCGTACGGATGGCGCTACGGATCGTGGATAGCCGGTTCGGTGATCCCGGATCATGGTTCTTGGCCGTCTACATTTGCCGCCGATCATGTGCCCCCCTGTGGATCCATCCCTGCCCGTGCTGGTGACCGGTGGCGCCGGCTTCATCGGCAGCCACCTGTGCGATGCCTTGGTGGAGGCGGGCCATCTGGTGCACTGCCTCGATGACCTGTCCACCGGGTCGGAACGCAACATCGCCCATCTGCTGGGCCATCCGCGCTTCCGCTTCATGCGGGGCGACATCCGCGTGATGGACGATGTGCGCGCGGCCATGGCCGGTGTGGGTACGGTGCTGCACCTGGCCGCCCTCGGATCCGTGCCGCGTTCCATCGCCGATCCCATGGCCACGCATGCAGTGAACCTCACCGGCTTCCTGCATGTGCTGGAGGCTGCGCGCCAGGCGGGTGTGCAGCGTTTCGTGTACGCATCCAGCTCCAGCGTGTACGGCGACAGCACCGAACTGCCCAAGCGCGAGGACCGCATCGGTCAGCCGCTCTCGCCCTACGCGGTGACCAAGGCCGCCAACGAGGCCTATGCAGGGGTGTACCATCGCCTGCACGGAATGCCGGTCATCGGCCTGCGCTTCTTCAATGTCTTCGGTGAGCGGCAGGATCCGGAAGGGCCCTACGCCGCCGCCATCCCCCGCTTCATCCGCAGTCTGCTGCGCCATGGATCGCCCACCATCCACGGCGATGGGCTGCAAACGCGCGACTTCACCTACGTGGGCAATGCCGTGCAGGCCGTGCTGGCGGCCATGCGCAGCGATGCGTCCAAAAGTGCGGGCCAGGTGTTCAACGTGGCCTGCGGCGAGCGCACCACCGTGCTGGAGCTGGTGCACCTCCTGCGCGAGGAGCTGGCCGGCATCGATCCGGCGGTGGCCCGCGTGCAGGTGGTGCATGTGCCCGCGCGGCAGGGCGACGTGCGCGACTCGCTCGCGGATGTGACCCGCGCGAAGGAGCTGCTGGGCTATACCGCTATCTTCAGCCTGCGCCAAGGGTTGGGCCGCGCCGTGCCGTGGTACGCGCAACACTGGACCTGAGCCCTGGCAGGGAACCGATGACCTCCCGCCGGCAGGACACCGAGCAACGGCCCTTGCGGGTGGCGGTCATTGGGGGTGGCCTCAGCGGAAGCTTGTGCGCCATGCGCATCGCCATGCTGGCGGGCCACCGGGTGCACATCACCCTGGTGGAACGGCGCTCCCCACAACTGCACCGCGGCGTGGCCTACTCCGCCACCCTCAGTCAACAACTGCTCAATGTGCCGGCCGGGAACATGTCGCTCTTCCCCGAGCGACCCACCGACCTGCTGGAATACATCGCCACGGAGCTGCCCAAGGTGGGCGCTGAGGATTTCCTGCCGCGCGATCGCTATGGGGCCTACGTGGCGCAGCGCTTTCGGGAAGTGTTCCCGGCAGAGCGCGCCGATGGGCTGACCGTGGTGCCCGCAGCGGCTGTGGCGTTGGTGCGCGCCGAGCGCGGCTATGGGGTGCAGCTCGACAACGGCGATCGCCTCACGGCCGATGTGGTGGTGTTGGCGCTGGGCAACGCACCGCCGGCCCACGTGCCCGGTCTCACTCCCGCAGCGCTCGCGCATCCCGGCTACATCGACTGGCCGTGGCGGCACGGCGTCCTGGGGGCGATCGCGCCGGACGATCCGGTGTTCTTCGCCGGGGCCGGACTCACCATGACGGACCTGCTGCTCTCGCTGGACGACCAGGGCCATCGCGGGCCGGTGATCGTGGTGTCGCGCAACGGGCGTCTGCCGCTGCCGCATGCGCCCCGCGCGCCATACACGCCCCGACAGCCCATGCCCGAGGCACCGTACATCGTGCTGGACCTGATGCGATGGCTCCGTCGCGAGGCCGCTCTGTCCGCGGCCGATGGAGTGCCCTGGCAGCAGCTCATGGATCATGTGAAGCCGTATGTGCGCACGTGGTGGCAGGGCATGGACGCCGGGGAGCGCGCCCGTTTCCTGCGCCATGCCCGGCCCTTCTGGGAGGTGCATCGCCACCGCATGCCCCGCGACGTGCGCGACCGCCTGGTGACCATGGTCCACTCCGGACGGGTACGGTTGTGGGCCGGCCGCGTGGTGGAGGTGGCGCCCGAGGGCGAGCTCCTGCGCGTGGTGGTGCGCGGTCGGGCTGCCCCCCGACCCACCACCGTCAGGGTGCGGCACTTGGTGAACTGCACCGGCCCGCAGGCCGACACCCGTCGCCTGGACCAGCCGTTGATCGCCGACATGCTGGCGCGGGGCCTGGCCACGTGGGACGCCCTGCACCTGGGGTTGGCCACGGACGCCATCGGCGCGGTGATCGATGTGGAGGGCAGACCCTCGCCAGACCTCTTCGCCGTGGGGCCGCTGTGCAAGGCCACGCTGTGGGAGTGCACCGCCGTGCCCGAGATCCGCGTGCAGGCCCGCGCGCTCGCCGAGCGCATCGCCGCCATGCTGCCTGCGCAACAGGGCGAACGCCCCGCCTAGTCTTCCGATGGGGCGCTGCGTGACGTCACGAAACGGTAGCCCAGTCCCACGGTAAGCGTGGTGGGACGCGTGTTCGTGGCGGTGACCAATTGCGGCGGACGATGCACCAGGGCCACCTCCTGTTCGGTGTTCACCAAGGGGGTGAAGTGGTGGCGCGCCATCAGGTCCAGGCGCCAGCGGTGGCGTGCGTCCAGGGGCACTTCCAAGGCCAGCAGGGCACCGAACTGGTCCCGATCATAGTGGTCGGGACCGAGCGTGGTGAGCGGGTAGCGCGGGAAGGCCAGGTCCTCCGCACGTTGTTCGATGCGGTTGGTCACCTTGCCTACGCGCCCCACGAAGCCGCCGAGGCGCCACACCGTTCCGCTCATCTGCCGGATGGCCACGGCCAGGTCCAGGTCGAACTGGTTGCGCACGGTGGTGAAATGCACGCGGTAGGCCATGCGTGTGCGGAACGCATGCTCGCTCACACGCAGGGCGGGGGCGAAGGCGAACCGGGAGCCGGGTCGACCGAACGCGGCCTCGAGGGCCAGATGGCCCGTGCGCCCCGGAGCGCTCTGCAGGTCGGTGCCGGGCGAGAGGAGGATGTTGGGGCCGTAGCCCGCCTGCACGCCCAGGTCCAGCTGGGCCGGGGCATCGCCCACGGTCGCGGTGATCAGCAGCGTGAGCAGGGTGCAGCGGGCGGCGGGGCACATGCACCAAAGATACCCGGGCCTGGGGCGGTCACTGCTGGGCGAACACCTTGCGGAGCAGGTCCGTGGTGCGGGCCAGGGGATCCTCGCGGATCTTCTTCTCCTCGGCGGCGATCAGCGTGAAGAGCCCGTTGATGGCCTGCTGGGTCACATAGCCGTTCAGGTCGGGGTCCACGGCCTTGCCGCCGGTGAGCAGCGTGGCGGTGTTGTAGGCCGTGGCCACGGTGTTCCACTGCTTGGTGAGGGCCACCTTGCTCGTGGCGTCCTCCACCACAGGGCGGAACTTGGTGGTGAGCGTGGCGGTGGTCTTCTCGCGCAGGTAGTTGGTGGCGGCGTTCTCCCCACCGCGCAACAGGTTGAAGCCGTCCTGGATGGTCATGCTGGTGATCGCCTCCACGAACACCGGCACGGCCTCTTTCGCGGCCTCCTCGGCGGCCCGGTTCAGGGTCATCTCGAAGTCCTCAACGGGCTTCTTGATGCCCAGGTCCAACAGCGTGTTCTTCACCTTGATGGCCTCGGGCGGGAAGGCGATGCGGATCAGTTCGTTCTGCCAGAAGCCGTTGGTGGCGCCGGCCTTGTCCACGCTGCGTTCGGTGCCTTTCTGCAGGGCCTCCTTCAGGCCGGCGATCACGTCCTCGTTGCTCAGGCCTGCGCTGGTGGGCACGGAGCCGAGGATCGTCTGCATGTCTTGCGGGGTGCAGGCCAGCAGGGTGGAGCAGAGCACAAGGGCGAGGAGCTTTTTCATCGGGAAATGATCAGGGTGTTCAATGTGGCGCGCCACGTGTCGGGCAGGGGGATCGGGCGTTGCTCGCGGTGGTCGTAACACACCATGACGCTGCGGCCTTCGGCACAAATGCCGGGGCGGGCGCCGTTGCTGCGCACGATGCGGTAGGCGAGGTCAAAGCTCTTGTTGCCGACGGCGCTGCACCAGGCTTCGGCGGTGATGGTGTCGTTCAGCAGCACGGGCATGCGGTAGTCCACCTCGTTGCGGGCAAGGATCAGACCATTCCCGCTCCAGTCGTTATCCGCGGGCACCACCTGCTTCAGCAGGGCCATGCGGGCCAGCTCGAACCAGTGCAGGTACACGCCGTTGTGCACGTGGCGCGCCATGTCCACATCGGCGAAGCGTACCTGGATGGGCACGGAGGCGATGGCCATGGGGGGCTCAGGAGATCGGGTTCAGGATCACGCTGAACACCGTGATGCTGTTGGGGTCGCGGTCGTAGAAGAGCTTGTCCAGCGCCTCCAGCACGTTCTTGGCGCGGAAGTACGAGGTGTGCAGGCTGTCGTCGCCGCGCGCGCTCCACTGGATGGTGTAGCTGCTGGTGCGCTCCTTGTACGTGCGCACGTAGGCGAGCATCTCGCGCAGGGCTTCCAGCTTGTCCACGCCTTCGGTGCTGTGGAAGAGGAAGCTCTGGTTGTGCCGCGGGTTGAGGGTGATGAGGTAGAGCTTGACAGGCTCTCCGGCCTTCTCCACGTAGTTGAACATCAGGCTGTCGGGCCCGATGCCGATGTGGGTGGCGATCTCCTGTTGCAGCTGGGCGATCTCCAGGGTGCGGTCGCGGGTCATGGTTTGTGCGCCCCGGCCAACGGGGCCTTATGGGCGCCGAAGGTACGGCCCCCTGGTCAGGACCCGCCGCTGAGGCCGGTCATGGCTGCGCCTGGTACTCGGGGATGAGCGCCTTCATCCGGGCCACGCAGGCGGCATCGTCGCCTTCACGGGCGGCCGCCAGCAGCGCCTCCACGGCCCCGCGCACCTGCGCCGCATCGGCCTCGCGCACCCTGCCGATGAGGATGCGTGGATGGTGCGTGGGCAGCGTGTTCTCGGCCGAGGCCAGCAGCTCCTCGTACCGTTTCTCGCCGGGGCGCAGGCCGGTGTACACGATCTGCACATCGCGTCCGGGCTCCTTGCCGCTCAGACGGATCATGCGTTCGGCCAGGTCGGCGATGCGCACGGCCTGCCCCATGTCGAACACATAGATCTCGCCGCCGTGCCCCATGGTGGCCGCTTCGAGCACCAGGCGGCACGCCTCCCGGATGGTCATGAAGTAGCGCGTCACCTCGGGGTCGGTCACGGTCACCGGGCCGCCCTCGGCGATCTGCCGCCGGAACAGCGGGATCACGGAGCCGTTGCTGCCCAGTACGTTGCCGAAGCGGGTGGTGATGAAGGCGGTACCCTTGCCGGCCAAGGTGGCCACGTACATCTCGGCGGTCCGTTTGGTGGCGCCCATCACGCTGGTGGGGTTCACCGCCTTGTCGGTGCTGATCAGCACGAATTCCTCCACGCCATGGGCCACGGCCAGGTCGGCCATGATCCGCGTTCCGCCGATGTTGGTCCGCACGGCTTCCCCGGGGCGGAGCTCCATCAGGGGCACGTGCTTGTAAGCGGCGGCGTGGAAGACCACCTGCGGACGGGCCTTGGCGAAGAGGCGGGCCATGCCGGCCTGATCGCGCACGTCGCCCACCACCGCGTCGAAGTCCTGGTGCCCGGCGCGGCGCAGGTCCATCTCCAGGTCGTAGAGCGCGCTTTCGGCCATGTCCACCAACGTCAGTCGGGCCTCCATGGCGATGAGCTGCCGCACCAGCTCGGAACCGATGCTTCCCGCGGCACCGGTCACCAGCACGCGGCGGCCGGCGAAGCGCTGCCGCACCTGCGCGTCGTCCAGTTGGATCGGGGCGCGGCCCAACAGGTCCTCGATGCGCACCTCGCGGATCTGACCACTGCTGAGCTGACCGTTGATCCAGTCCTGCACGGGCGGCACGGTGTGCACCTGCACGCGGGCGGCCATGGCCATGTCCACCACGCGGCGCCGGTTCTCGGGATCGGGCCGCTGCATGGAGATGATCAGCAGGTCCACGGGCTCGCGTTCCAGTACGCGGGGAAGGTCATCGGTGTGCACGATGCGTACGCCCTCCAGCCGTTTGCCGGCCTTGCTGCGGTCGTCGTCGGCGAAGGCCACCACGCGGTAGTTCACCGAGCCTTCACGATCCAGCGTGCGCAGGGTGATCAGGCCCGCCTCGCCCGCCCCGTAGAGCACCACCCGCAATTCGTCCTTGCCACGGCCCTGGCGCCGCAGGTGCAGCAGCTTGAAGGCGATGCGCGCGGTGATCAGCAGCATGGCCGAACCCATGAACTCGATGATGGTGACCGAGGTGGGCAGTACGAACTTTCCATCCACGGCATAGTAGCGGATGCCGTTGAGCGCCAGCAGCGTGAGGCTGCCGAGGAGCACCGCCAGGAACACCCGTTTCGCGTCGTTGGTGCCGGTATGCCGCACCATGTTGCGCTGGATCCCGAAGGCCAGGTACCACACCAGGCGCACCACGATGTACACCGGCAGCATGGGCCATAACAGCCGGTACTCGAGTGCGGGCACCTGGAAGTTGAACCGCAGTTGGTACGCACCGGCCAGTGCCAGCAGGCAGAACACGAGGTCCAGCACCACGATGCCCCAGCGGGGGAAGAGCCACGGCTGCTTCATCAATGGCGCGAAAGATATTGGCGCCTGCCGCATCATCTCCCCCGCACGTGGAGGTGTTCCCCGATCCCGGCTGGGATGGCTTCACCCTGCTGCGCAACGGACCGGCCGTTCATGGCACCTGTGTGCAACTGTTCGATGCCACGGGCGCCCATCTCACTCCCGGACCGTGCATATACCGCCTACCGGACGTGACGGCCGGGTGTTGGGCAGGGGGCGGTGGCTGCGGGAGTAGGAGAGGTCCAGGAGCCGTTGGCGGTTGCCGGATGACCGTCTCCATCACCGACCACCACCAACTGCCTGCCCGCCTCCCGCACCGCCGTTCGCCCCCGCCGCTCCTGTACCTTGCGCCGCCTTTGCACCCACCGTCCATGGCCGCCCCACCCTTCACCCGAGAACCGCTCCGTGTGGTGCCGGGCAGGAGTGGGGGCGTGCATGTGATGGCCATGGACGGCGAAAGCCCCGACCCGGTGGTGCGGAACTTCGGCACCGAGTGGACCAAGTTCCACACCCTGCCGGAAAAGGACCTGCGCGTGGCGGGGGCGGAACTGTTCGATCTGCTTGAGTCCACGGATGGCCCTCGCGGTGCCATGCTCGATCTGGGCTGTGGCAACGGCCGCTGGACCCGTTACCTGGCAGGCCGATTCGCCCATGTGGACGCCATTGATCCCAGTGAGGCGGTGCATACCGCGGCCCAGGTGCATGCGGACCTGAGGAACGTGCGGTGGGTGCAGGGAAGAGGCGAGGATCTGCCCTATCCCGACGCATCGTTCCAGGTGGTGATCTGCATCGGCGTGTTGCACCACGTGGCCGATCCCATGCGGGTATTGCAGGAGACCAGGCGGGTACTGCGGCCGGACGGCATGCTGTACTTCTACATGTACTACGCCATGGAGCAGCGCAGCGCCGCCTACCGTGCCCTGCACAAGGCCAGCGATCTGCTGCGGCGGGTGGTGTATCCGTTGCCGCCCGGGCTCCGCCTGCCCGTCTGCGATGTGCTCGCTGCCAGCGTATACCTCCCCTTGGTGCTGGCCGCCCGTCTGTTGAAGTGGATGGGTGTCGCCTTCTGGCGGCGCATGCCCCTGGCGTTCTACCATGACAAAAGCTTCCGGGTGATGCGCAACGATGCGCTCGACCGCTTCGGTACGCCGTACGAGGCGCGCAGCACGCGGGAGGAGATCGTGCGGTTGATGACGGGTGCCGGCTTCGCCGATGTGGTCTTCTCCCCAGGCCCGCCGTACTGGCACGGCACCGCCCGACGACCTTGATCCGGAACCTGCATGGCGCGCCTGCACATCTTCGCACCGCATCGTCCCCACCGTTCGCCCAGCCAGCGATACCGGCTGGAGCAATACCTGCCCGCGCTGCAGCAGGCGGGCTTCTCCACCACCTATGCCTTCCTGTGGGACGCCGCCGACGACCGCGTGCTCTATCGCCGGGGCCACCTGCCGCAAAAGGCGTGGCTGTTGGTGAAAGGGCTGTGGCGCCGGTGGAGGCAGGTGCGCCAGGTGCGCCGTGACGATATCGTGCTGCTGCACCGCGAGGCGTTCATGGTGCGCGGCACGTTCTTCGAGCAGGCATTGCGCCGAAGGGCCGCCTGGCTGGTGTACGACTTTGACGACGCCATCTGGCAATTGGACGTGAGCGACGCCAACCGCAGTCTGGGCTGGCTGAAGGACCCCGCCAAGACCGACCGCATCATTGCCATCGCCGACCGGGTGGTGGTGGGCAACAGCTATCTGGCCGAGCATGCCCGCGCCATCAACCCCGCCACCGTGGTGGTGCCCACCGTGATCGATACCGACCTGTACCGCCCGGAGCCGCCCGATGAACGCACTCCGGTGGTGGTCGGGTGGACGGGCAGCCGCACCAGCAGCGCCCACTTGGTGGCGGCCCTGCCCATGCTGCGCCGGGTGCAGGAACACTTCGGCGCGCGTGTCCGCTTCCGCGTGATCAGCGATATCGCCCCACCGCTGCCCGGCCTGGCGGTGGACCATGTGCCTTGGAACGCGGCCACGGAAAGCGACGACCTGGCGCCCATCCACATCGGCATCATGCCCATGCCCGATGATGCCTGGAGCCGCGGCAAGTGCGGGTTCAAGGGCCTGCAGTACATGGCCATGGGCAAGCCCGTGGTGCTGGCCGATGTGGGCGTGAACAGCACGATCGTGCAGCATGGCGTGAACGGGTTCCTGGCCCGTACAGAGGCCGATTGGATGGCCGCGCTGGGACGCTTGGTGCAGGATGCCGATCTTCGCCGCCGCATGGGGGCCGAGGCGCGCCGAACCGTGGAGCAGCATTGGTCGCTGCGCTCATGGACGGACACCTTCCTGCGGCAGCTCCTTCCCCCGGAACAGAACACCGACCGATCATGACCGATCTGAAGAAGACCCCGCTCGCCCACGTGCATGAGTCCCTCGGCGCCAAGATGGTGCCCTATGCCGGTTTCCACATGCCGGTGCAGTACAGCGGTGTGAACGATGAGCACCAGACCGTCCGCAATGCCGTGGGCGTGTTCGACGTGAGCCACATGGGCGAGTTCCTCGTGCGCGGGCCCCAGGCGCTCGACCTCGTCCAGTACATCTCTTCCAACGATGCCTCCAAGCTGGAGGTGGGCCGCGTGCAGTACAGCTGCATGCCCAATGGGAAAGGGGGCATCGTGGACGACCTCCTGGTGTACCGCATGCAGCACGGCGATGACCACCACTACCTGCTGGTGGTGAACGCCGCCAACATGGCCAAGGACTGGGACTGGATCACCCGCCACAACACCTTCGATGCCCAGCTGCAGGACATCAGCGACCACATGGGGCTGCTGGCCGTGCAGGGGCCCAAGGCCGTTGACACGCTGAAAGGGCTCTTCGATGCGGACATCGCCGCCATGCCCTACTACACCGCGCAGTATGCCGAGATGAAGGGCGTGGGCCTGGTCCTCATCAGCACCACGGGCTACACCGGTGCCGGGGGCTTCGAGATGTACGTGCCCAACCACTTGCTGGAGAAGGCCTGGAACGTGGTGATGGAGGCCGGTGCACCCTTCGGCATCAAGCCCTGCGGGCTGGCCGCGCGCGACACCCTGCGCCTGGAGATGGGCTTCTGCCTCTATGGCAACGACATCGATGAGACCACCTCGCCCATCGAAGCGGGCCTGGGCTGGATCACCAAGTTCACCAAATCGTTCATCGATTCCGACCGCCTGAAGCAGCAGAAGGAGCAGGGCGTGACGCGCAAGCTCGTGGGCTTTGAGCTGGTGGACCGCGGCATCCCGCGCCACGGCCACAACGTGCTCGATGCCGATGGCCGGGTGGTGGGCCGGGTCACCTCCGGCACCATGGGGCCCACCGTGCAGAAGCCCATCGGCATGGCCTATGTGCCCGCATCCATGTCGGCCCCGGACACCGATATTTGGGTGGACGTGCGCGGCAAGGTCTTGAAAGGCCGCGTGGTGCGCATTCCCTTCCTGCAGCGCTCATGAGCATCCCCGCCCCACGCCAGGTGGTCGACTATCCGTACCGGGTCGAGGTCTGCTTCGTGCCCACCCAGTACCCGCTTTATGCCCAGGACATGGGCATCGTGGTGGTGATCGACATCCTGCGTGCCACCAGCGCCATGGTGGCGGCATTCGAAAGTGGGGTGGACCGCATCATCCCGGTGGGCACCATCGAGGAGGCCGCCCAGTACATCAACCGGCCGGGCTACATCGCCGCCGCCGAGCGCAATGGCGAGGTGGTCGAGGGTTTCGCCTATGGCAACTCGCCGCTGGCCTACCTGGGCCAGGACCTGCGGGGCAAGACCATCGTGATGACCACCACCAACGGCACCAAGGCCATCGGGTTGGCGCAGCACGCCCGCAAGCTGGTGGTGGGTTCCTTCCTCAACCTCTCCGCGCTGAGCGACTGGCTCGTGAAGCAGAACGAGAACGTGCTCCTGCTCTGCTCCGGATGGAAGGACAAGTTCAACCTGGAGGATTCGGTCTTTGCCGGTGCGGTGATGGACCGGCTCCTGGCCAGTGGCCGGTTCGGCCTGGAGGAGGACAGCAGCATCGCCGCCCAGTACATGTACCACGCGGCGCGCGACAACTACATGAGCATCCTCAAGGCCGCTCCCCGGCGCCGGCGCATCGAGCAGCTGAAGCTCACGCACGATGTGAAGTACTGCCTCACGCCGGACCAGAGCCGCGTGATCCCCATCCTGCGCGATGGTGCGCTGGTGGCCATGGACATCAACGCATGATGTGGCTCCGTGCATCCATCCTCACCCTGCTGCTGGCGGCTGCGGCCCTGCTGACCTGGCCCGATGCCGTGCCGCCCGCGGACGCCTGGGGCTTCGTGGCCCACAAGCGCATCAACCGCATGGCCTGCTTCACGCTGCCGCCGGAGATGTTCCCCTTCTTCAAGCGCCACATCGATTTCGTGAGCGATGAGGCCGTGGGGCCCGACCGGCGCCGCTATGCCGTGGAGGGCGAGGCCGAACGCCACTACATTGACATCGATCACTACGGCCATGGCGGACAGGACCCCTTCGCCGTGATGCCGCGCAAGTGGGAGGACGCTGTGCGCAAGTACAGTGAGGACACCCTCCTGGCCTACGGCATCGTGCCCTGGCACATCCAGGTGATGTTCGACCGCCTGGTGCGCGCCTTCCAGCGCGGCAATGTGGACCACATCCTGCGTACCGCCACCGATCTGGGACACTACGTGGCCGATGCCCATGTGCCCCTGCACACCACGGAGAACTACAACGGTCAGCTCACGGACCAGTATGGGATCCATGCCTTTTGGGAAAGCCGCATTCCCGAGCTCTCCGCCGATGGGTACGACCACCTGGTGGGGCGCGCCCGCTACCTGGATTCCCCGTTGGACGCCGCGTGGAACGCGGTGTACGAGAGCCACATGCTCCTGGACAGCGTGCTGCTGATCGAGAAGCGCCTGAGCCGCGAGTTCCCACCCGACCGCATGTTCGCCTTCGAGGAGCGGGGCACGCAACGAGCGCCCGTACGCACCTACTCACGGGAGTTCACCAAGGCCTACGAGGAGGCCATGGGCGGCATGGTGGAGGCGCGGATGAACGCGGCCATCATCACCCTGGGCAGCTTCTGGTACACCGCCTGGGTGGTGGCCGGGCAGCCCGACCTGGACCGCTTCGAACAGCGTGCGGTGAGCGACAGCCTGAAAAAGGTGATCAAGGCCGAGGAGGAGATGCGCCGCCAGAACGAGCGGGGCTACGGCCGGGAACACGAGTGAGGCCGGCGGGCGGCCCCTTTGCCGCGCTGGGCCTCAGGCCAGAAAGTAGTAGGCCAGGGCGAACGCGATCAGAGCGAAATAGATCACCGCTGCCAGCGCTGTGGGGTGGGTGCGGCGGATAAAGGAGAACATCGGGCTGGGTTTTGGTACTTACAAGACGCGCGTTCCCCCCGGAGCGTTGCCCATGACCCGGAAATAACGCGCACTCCCGATGGGCGCTGTTCACGCACCTGCTTGGGGCGCGGCTTTCCGCTTCTTCAGCGGATCCTCGGGCATGGTGCCGAAGATGTGGTCCCACAGGGGCGAGCTCACCCCGAACGCCGCCTTGTCGCCCACATAGTGGTGCAGGTTGTGGTGCTTCCAGATCACGCCCAGGATGTTCTTCGGCGGGCGGTACACGTGGATGGCATAGTGGGCCAGCAGGTAGGTGGCGTAGCCGGTCATGAAGCCGCCGCCGAACGCGAAGCCCACCTCGCCCATCACCAGCCGGAAGAGGCCGATGAACATGCCGGCCACCAGCACGCTCATCAGCGGAGGCAGGGCCAGCCGCTTCTTGTCGCGCGGGTGATCGTGGTGCACCCCGTGGAAGATGTACTGGATGCGGGCCTTGCGCGGGCTCTCGGTGGACATGTGGTAGAAGTACCGGTGCACCAGGTATTCCACCAGGGTGAAGAAGAAGGCGCCCACCAGGAACAGCGCCACCGCGGCCATCACGCCCTTGTTCAGCCAGGCGATGGTGCCATAGAGGGCCACGATGCCCGTGCCGTAGAAGATGGTCAGAGGGAAGGCGATGTGGGTCTTCGTCAACGCTTCCAGCACCGGGTTCTGGAAGATCCGTCCGCTGTCATTGATCGTCTTGGTCGCCATGGTCTGTGTGGGTGCACAAAAGTACATGCCACATCCGTCCCCTCGGCCCGGCGCGGGGAGGGGGCCTTCCGGACGGCTGGGTATCTTTGGCCGACCAATCCGCATCCGCGCATGACCGACGCCATCTTCCACAGCCCGCTCCCGGTGAACGAACCCGTATTGAGCTATGCCCCCGGCACCAAGGAGCGCGAGCTCCTGCTGGCCGAGTATGACAAGCGCATGAAGGAGAAGCGCGAGCTGCCGATGTGGATCGGGGGGCAGCCCGTGGAGACCAAGGACCGCCGTGCCGTGCGCCCGCCGCACCAGCACAAGCACATCCTGGGTTACAGCCACCACGGCGACAAGCAGCACGTGAAGCAGGCCATCACCGCCGCACTGCGCGCCAAGCGCGACTGGGAGCACATGCGCTGGGAGGACCGCGCCGCCATCTTCCTGAAGGCCGCCGACCTGATCAGCGGGCCCTACCGCGCCGCGATCAACGCCGCCACCATGCTGGGCCAGGGCAAGAACGCCTTCCAGGCCGAGATCGACAGTGCCTGTGAGCTGGCCGACTTCCTCCGGTTCAATGTCCACTACTTGCAGCAGATCTACCGGGACCAGCCGTTCAGCCCGGCCGGCACCTGGAACCGCGTGGAGTACCGACCGCTGGAAGGCTTCGTCTTCGCCCTCACCCCGTTCAACTTCACCGCCATCGCCGGTAACCTGCCCACCAGTGCGGCCCTCATGGGCAACACCGTGGTGTGGAAGTGCGCCGACAGCCAGGTGTACAGCGCCCAGACGCTGATGGAGATCTTCCGCATGGCGGGCCTGCCCCCGGGGGTGATCAACCTCATGCATGTGAGCGGTCCGCAGGCCGGTGAGGTGATCTTCCAGCACCCCGAGTTCGCCGGCATCCACTTCACCGGCAGCACCGAGGTCTTCCAGCGCATCTGGGGCACCATCGGCGCCAACGTCGGCACCTACCGCAGCTACCCGCGCATCGTGGGCGAGACCGGCGGCAAGGACTTCGTGATCGCCCACCCCAGCGCCGACCCGCTCGCCGTGGCCACCGCCCTCGCGCGCGGTGCCTTCGAGTACCAGGGCCAGAAGTGCAGCGCCGCCAGCCGCGCCTACATCCCCGACAGCCTGTGGCCGCAAGTGAAGAAGGAGCTGATCGCCGATGTGAACAGCTTCAAGATGGGTTCCCCGCGCGACCTGAAGAACTTCATCAACGCCGTGATCGACGAGAAGGCCTTCGACAAGATCAACGGCTACCTCGAGGCCCTGCGCAAGGACAAGAAGAACATCTCGATCCTGGCCGGCGGCAAGGCCGACAAGAAGGAGGGGTGGTTCGTGGAGCCCACCGTGGCCGTGACCAAGGACCCGAACAGCCTCACCATGCGCGAGGAGATCTTCGGTCCCGTGCTCACCGTGTACGTGTACCCGGAGAAGCAGTGGAAGCAGACGCTGAAGCTGGTGGACAGCACCAGTCCCTACGCCCTCACCGGGGCGGTGTTCGCCCAGGACCGTGCGGCGATCGTGGAGGCCACCGAGGCCCTGCGGCATGCAGCGGGCAACTTCTACATCAACGACAAGCCCACCGGCGCGGTGGTGGGGCAGCAGCCCTTTGGCGGCGCACGCGGCAGCGGTACCAACGACAAGGCGGGCAGCTACCTGAACCTGCTGCGTTGGGTGAACGCGCGCACCCTGAAGGAGACCTTCGTGCCGCCCACCGACCACCGCTACCCGTTCATGGGCTGAGGCCGCCGAACCAAGGCGCACCACGCACGTAGAAGGCCGTGCCCCGACCCATGCGTCGGGGTGCTATGGCCGTGTCCTCCCAACGCCGATCATCGCATGTGCGCCGTGTGCTCGGGGCCCTTTATGGGGCGCTGGTCCTGCTTTGTGCCGCGTGGATCACGCATTCCCACTTCGTGGAGCGGAGCAGCCTGCGGGAGCAATGCCTGGACCGAATGGCCGGGGTGGCCGCCACATTGGCCGCCCAGCTCAACGGGCAGCATGTGCACGCCCTGCTGGACCGGTACCGGGAGCCCGGCCTGGTGATCCGCACCACCCAGGACGCGCGCTACTACGTGCTCTTCGACCATCTGCGCAACGCCGCCGAACGGTTGGAGCTGGACGGCCCCCTGCGGATCCTGGCGCTGGACAGTGCCTCCGATCAACTTCAGGTGGTGGTCACATCCGCGCACACGCCCACCTTTCGCGCAGCGTTCCCGGACCCCGGCGGCCGTCTGCGTGAAGCGTGCAGCGCCGGCGCGCGGGGCGTTATGCATGATCCCGCCACCGGTCGGGCCCTGGTGTACGACCGGCTCGCGATGCCGGAAGGAACGGCCGCGGCGCTGGTCACCGTGGAAGCCTCGATCACCGGCATGAACGCTGCGGCCAGGGCGGGCCTGTGGCGCAACATCCTGATCGCACTGGCCGTCTTCGGGGTGGTGGGCACCCTGCTGTTCACCTCGGTGGGGCGCTGGCTGCACCGGGCGCAGGCCCATCAGGAGGCGCTGCAGCAACGGCACGACGACATCACCCACAGTCTGGCCTACGCTGGCCGGATCCAGCGTGCGCTGGTGCCACCGGTCACCATGTACCACGCCACCTTCGACGGCGCCTTCATCATCGACCGGCCGAAGGACATGGTGGGCGGCGACTTCCATTGGCTGCATCGCCTGGATGCCCACCGCAGTCTGGTGGCCACTGCCGACTGCACCGGCCACGGCATGCCCGGGGCCATGATGGCCGCCATCGGTTGCTCCCTGCTGAACGAGATCGTGCACGCTCGGCCCGACATGGACCCGGCGGGCATGCTCGGCGAACTGGACCGTCGTCTGGTGGCCATGCTGCGCGAGCAGGGGCGGGCGCTTGCGGGCGATGGCATGGACATCGCCCTGTGCCGGATCGACCGCGAGGCCCGCGAGATCCTCTTTGCCGGCGCGCACCGGCCGCTCTATTGGCTGCACAACGGCCAGCTCACCGTGATCAATGGCGATCGGGCACCCATCGGCGGTGCCACCCACCGGCCCGGCCGGGTCTTCACCGTACACCGGCTCGCATACAGCCCCGGCGACCGCATCTACCTGTTGAGCGACGGCTACGTGGACCAGTTCGGCGGACCACACGGCAAGCGCTTCATGAGCCGGCGGCTGCATGAACTGCTGAGCGCGCACAGTGATCTGGACATGGCCGGTCAGCGTGATGTGTTGGAGCGTGCCTTCCTGGAGTGGAAGGGGGATGCGCCCCAGGTGGACGATGTCTGCATGCTCGGCATCGCCGTGTGACCGGTGCGGATAATGACGCACGAACGGCCGCCATGCCGTGATCGGGCGCCCGTTGCGGTGAACAGCATCCTTCTATATTTGAGCGCTGCGGTAAAGGCAGTCGTGGAGGGGAGCGATCCGACGCATGGCGAACAAGCAGGAGTTGATCGATCGGCTCAAGGAGCTGGTCGAGCTGGAGGACACGGAGCAGGCGGCCGAGGCCGTGGAAACCGTGAAAGAGGCCTATGAGGCCCTGGTTGCCGCTGCGCACCAACAGTCCATGAACGGTGCCGATGCCCCGGCCGACGAGGCCGGCGGTGAAGCCACACCGGTACCCATCGAATCGGCCGCTCTTCAAGATGAGGCCGACAAGCAGTTCAAGCAGCTCCTCGATGCCTTCAATCATCGGGTGAACGAGATCCATCGTGCCCGCGCCCGCGAGGAGGCCGCCAACCTGGCCGCCAAACAGGCCATCATGGACGAACTGCGCGCGCTGATCGCCGATGAGGAGAACATCAGCACCGCCTTCAAACGCTTCAATGAGCTGCAGGAGCAGTGGCGTGGCATCGGCAACGTGCCCCAGCAGGCCTACCGGCAGCTGCAAAGCGACTTCTCCCACCTGCGCGATCAGTTCCATTATCACATCCGCATCTACCAGGAGCTCCGCGATCATGATCTGCGCCGCAACACCGCGCTGAAGCAGGCCCTGGTGAGCGACATGCAGACACTCGCGGCCTCGGACAACATCCGTGAGCTGGAACGACTGGTGAAGGAGTACCAGGAGAAGTGGCACGGCATCGGGCCCGTGCTGCGCGAGGAGTGGGAGGCCATCCGTGATGGCTTCTGGGAGGCCACGCGCATCGCGTACGACAAGATCAACGCCCACTACCGGCAGCGCCGCGCCGTGCACGAGGCCAATCTGCAGGCCAAGCAGGCACTGGTGGCCAAGGTCGCCGAGGTGGCCGATCTGGCCCAGGCCGGGGGGCACGAGTGGAACGCCCTCACCGAGCGTGTCCTCGAGCTCCAGAGCGCCTGGAAGCAGATCGGCTTCGCCACCAAGAAGGAGAACGAGCAGGTGTGGAAGGAGTTCCGCGACACCTGCAATCGATTCTTTGACGCGAAGAAGGCCCACTTCGCCCAACTGCGGGAGCAATACAAGAGCGCCCGGGAGAAGAAACAGGCCCTTCTGGATGAAGCCCTGGCCCTGCGCGACAGCACGGAATGGCGCCGCACCGCCGACCGGCTGAAGGAGTTGCAGCAGCAGTGGAAAGCGGCCGGCAGCGCCGGGCCCCGTGACGAGAACCGCCTGTGGAACCGTTTCCGCGAGGCGTGCGACCACTTCTTCAACGCCCGCAAGCAGGCCTACACCATGCTCGACCAGGAGCAGGCGCGCCACGTGCAGGAGAAGGAGGCCGTGATCCATGAACTGGAGGCCTATCAACTCACCGGGGACGCCAAGGCCGACCGGGAGGCCCTCCGCCAGTTCTCCAAGCGGTGGATGGAAAGCGGGCGGGTGGCGCCGCGCAAGTACGACGCGCTCATGGAACGCTACAAGGCGGCCATGGACAAGCTGTACGACCTGCTCCGCCTGGAAGGGGAGGAGACCCATCGCGCCCGGTTCCGCGACCACATCGACGCGCTGCGGTCGGCGCCCGACATGCGTGATCGCCTGGAGCGCGAGACGCGCGCCGTGCGCCGCAAGATCGCCGACCTCGACACCGAGCTGCGCCAGATCGAGAACAACATGGGCATCTTCAGCTTCCGAACGGCCGCGGGGGAGTCCATGCGCCGGGAGATGGAAAAGCGCATCGAGCGGCTCGGCCGTGAGCGTACCCGCCTGCAGGTCCAGTTGCGCGAGCTGCTCAAGGAGCTCCGCTGACCGCCTGCCTACCTTGGTGCCGTGAACTTTCCGGGCCGCGATCGGTTCATCGGCGGGGTGCGCCGCATGATGCCCCTGCTCATGTCAGGTGTGGCGGTGATGCTCATCGCCTGGGTCTACGTGCTGGGCATCCGCTCGGAGCGCACCGGCTTCGTGGACCGGGTGCTCGATCCCGGCATCAAGCGCCTCACCCATCCCGTGCTCAACGCCTTCCGTGGCCGACCGCCCGAGGTGCCGCAACTGCTCGTGACCTGGCCCACCCCCACACCGGACTCGCTCTCATCCAGGCCTTGGATCCCCGTCATCGCCACCTTCAATCGTGACACGATGGCCGCGTGGGTGGACGGTGAAGCGATCCGCACCGGTGATGGCCCCCTGCGGTTGCGAATGGATCCCGGCCCCTGGCGTATGACCACGTTCACGGCCCGGCCCATCACCAGCATCGCACCGGTGTGGACCTGGTGGGCCACGGAGCTCTGGCGGGAGATGGGCGGGCCGGTGCTGGCCACCGATCTGGTGGAGCTCGACATGGGCACTGTGGCCAGCGGCCTTCACCTCCTGGAACAACAGATGGACAGCGCCTGGCTGGCGCACCATGGCGCATCGGTGGCGGTGGCCCTCGATGATGCCCTCCTGGCCAATGCCCGCCATATGCTGTCGCAACGCCGATACCCGGCCATGGTGCCGCCCCAGGCCGATTGGACGAATGCGCCCGTGCGGGTGGTGCAGGCCCTCCATGGGGTGGACGGGGCCCTTGCGGTGCAGCGCCTGGTCGACAAGCTGGAGGCGTTCAGACGCGGCACGGTGCCCGCTTCACAGGTGCTGGAGCCCGATGCCGCCGCGCGCGCGTTGGCCCTGTGCGACGTGCTCGGCGCCGGTGCCACCATGGCTTGGTGGAACCTTTGGTTCGTGCCCGACAGTGCTTCGGGCCTCATGCGGATGGTGCCCATGCAGATGGAGGCCGGCAGGCCCACCGACACGCTCCAGGTGCTGCGTACGAGCACACCCCTGCGCTGGCCCATGGGCGGCACCTCCTTCCACGACCGCCTCTTCGGCGACCCCGTGATCTACCAGGCCTACGTGGCCTACCTCGACACGTTCAGCCGGGCCGGGAACTGGTCCGCGCTGATCGACATCGCCACCGACGCCTTGGAGTTGCGCCACCGGATGGTGCAGGCGGAATTTCCCGGTACCGTGTTCGACATGGGCGTGATGGAGCATGGACGCACGCTGGCCCATCAGGCGCTGCACCCGGAGGATCCGGCGTTGGTCTACACACAGGGATCGCCGGACCGGTACCATCGTCTGGTGGGCGCCTCGGTGCACAGCCTGCCCGTGGTGGTCCATGGCGTGGTAGTGGGCACCGATACGTTGCCCGCTCGTCCACCCCACGTCTTGTGGCCGCGCCCCATGGGCAGTCCGCTGGCCTTCGAGGCCCTGCATGTCGCCGCGCCCGCGCGCTCGGGCGAACCGGTATCCGTGCTCATGGGCGTGCATGGGGTGGCGGACACCACGACCGTGTCCGTGCGCACGTGGAGCACATTGCCCGCCAGCCGCACGCCCTGAGGCGCAGGCGACTATATTGGTGCCGTCATTCCAAGATCCACCAATACAGCAACACCATGGGCATGTTGAAGGAGTTCAAGGAGTTCGCCATGAAAGGCAATCTGGTCGACATGGCGGTTGCCTTCGTCATGGGCGGCGCGTTCGGCAAGGTCACCACGGCATTCATCGATGGCATGGTCATGCCGCTCGTGGGCCAGCTCACCGGCGGGGTCGACTTCAACGACAAGAAGTTGGTGCTGACGCCGGAGACGCGTGATGCGGCCGGAGCGGTGGTGGGCCAGGAGGTGGCCGTGAAATGGGGCACCTTCGTCACGGTGGCCATCGAGTTCCTGGTGATCGCCTTTGTGATGTTCATGGTGATCAAGGCCATCAACCGGATGAAGCGTGCCGAACCCGCGCCCCCGCCGCCGGGCCCCAGCAATGAGGAGAAGCTGCTGATGGAGATCCGTGACGCGTTGAAACAGCGCTGATCACCCTCATCCGCCAATGCACGAAGGTCCCGGCACTCCCGGGACCTTCACTTTTTCTCCGGGGGGCGAAGCGCGCCGGTCACGGGGTCGAAGCGCAGCCCGAAGCGCTCGAAGGCGCGGGCCAGCCGCCCTTCGGCCAGGGCCTGCTCCGGTGTGCCGGTCCATAGGCGGCCATCGTCCACCAGGGCCAGGTCATGGGCCAGGTCAAGTGCGGTGCGCAGGTCGTGGGTGGAGAGCAACAGCGCCTTGCCCGCCCCTTCGGCGATGGTGCGCAGCAGCTGCATGATGCGCACCCGGTTCACCAGATCAAGGAAGGCAGTGGGCTCATCGAGCAGCACCACGGGCGTGTCCTGCACGAGTGCGCGGGCGATGAGCACCTGCTGGCGCTCGCCATCGCTGAGAGCGGTCATGGGGCGGTGGGCCAAGTGGGCGATGCCCGTGCGCTCCAAGGCCCCGTCGATGAGCCGCTGATCGCTGGAGGAGAGGCGGCCCAAGGCGCCCGTCCATGGGTGCCGGCCGAAGGAGACCAGCGTGCGCACGTCGAGTTGGCCGGCGGGCGGTGCGCCGGGCAGCACCAGTGCGATGTGGCGGGCCCTTTCCGCCGCGGTCATGGTGTGGACGTTGCGCGTTCCCGCATGCACGCTTCCCGCGATGGGCGGCAACAGCCCCGCCAGAGTGCGCAGCAAGGTGGATTTGCCACAGCCGTTCACCCCGATCAATGCCGTGAGGCTGCCGGCCCGCAGCTGCATGTTCACCGCACGCACCAGTGGACGGTCGTGCCGGCCGACGCTGAGCGTCCCGGTTTGGAGCAGTGCCGGCTTCATGCGGATCGGGACGAGCGGCCACGCAGCAGCACCCAGCCCACCACGGGCGCCCCGAGCAAGGAGGTGACGGCGTTGAGCGGCAGGCTGGCCCCCTGACCCGGGAGCCGCACCATGAGGTCGCAAAGCAGCGAGAGCACCATGCCGCACAAGATCGTGGCGGGCATCAGGCGGGCATGATCGCCGGTGCGGACCAGGCCGCGGGCGAGGTGGGGCGTGGCCAGTCCGAGGAAGGCAACCGGGCCACAGAAGGCCGTGATCGTACCGGCCAGCAGGCCCGCCACCCCGATGATCGCCCGCCGGAACGCGGCCACCGGCGTGCCCAGGGCGGCCGCCTGCTCATCGCCCAGCAGCAGTGCATTGAGCGGTTTGACGAACAGCAATGCGGCCATGAGCCCCGCCACCACCGGCCCGATCAGCCAGGGCAATTGGGCGTTCGTGACGCCGGCGTAGGAGCCCAGCCCCCACAGCACGAAGCCTTTGAGCGCCGCTGTGGGGCCCGCCACCTGCAGTACACCGATCAAGGCCGCGCACAGGTGCCCCACCATGATGCCCACGATCAGCAGCGTGTGGCCGTCGCCGATGCGGCGGTCGGCGAAAAGCATGATCAGCAGCACGGCGGTGGCACCGATGAACGCACCGGTGATAAGCGTGGCCGGTGGGGGAATGGCCAGGGCCTGCAGCAGCGGCCCACCGAGCAGGAGCAGGGCCACGCCCAGGCTTGCGCCACCGCTGATGCCCAGCACCGAAGGGCCCGAGAGCGGGTTGCGGAACAGGGTCTGCAGCATCAGGGCGCAGGCGGCCAGTCCCGCGCCCGCGGCTGCGGCGGTGAGGGCCCGCGGAAGCCGCAGTTCGCGCAGGATGGTGGTGTGGCCGGCATCGGCCGCCTCGCCGATGATCACGGCCTTCACGGTGGACAGCGGGATCGACACCGGGCCCAGCACCAGGTGCAAGGCAAACAGGACCACGGCGGCCACACCCAAGGCGATCAGGGTCAGATATTCCGTTCGGCGCACGTGGCGAAGGTACCGGGTGGGCGAAGATGCCGTGATGGAAGGAGGAAATCATCAGGCCCGTTCCCAAGTGCGTTCGTTCAGCCCGGGGGAGCCACGGTCTTTATTGTTCCGCGGAGGGTGGGCAACCATTGGGCGGACTTCCCGTCATCGCTCCATACCGCCCGCATCAGCGTGTACTTATTGCGATGGGTCTTTGATATGCGGACTTGTCGTTGTTTATTTGCGCTGTCTGAAAAAGGACTATTGTTCTATCGATCATGCAACCATACAATGGATCAAGTTAACTTCATGCAAGCGGGTATCATGTACCAGGGCCGTTCCTGACAAGGATACGGGCCATGTTCGGCCAGGTACCGCACAGGATCTCCGTGAAGAGCGGAGCAGTGTGAACGATCAGTGAGAAGGAGCGTGCGGGTGTGCCGGAGGCGCAGGGCTGTGACGCTGGGCTGTGGTGCATGGTGCATTGGGTCGAGGGGTGAGCATGGAAGAACAATGGCGGCGTATGGCCGCATCTCTTCCTTCCGTGACCGGCGCGTCAAGTGTGTGGCGCGCTGACCCCGGGGGGCGGGGTAAGGAGGGGGTGGTCGCTCTGCGGCCACCCCCCAACCTGTTCCCGCGGCCCGTTCCTACCGGGCGGGTGCCGTTCATGTAACACATCCCCCTGCGCAGGGCCGCCCGGATATCTTCGGCCCTCACATGATCCGCTTGACCGGCATCCGCAAGGCCTATCGTACCGGGCAGAACGAGCTCCAGGTGCTCAAGGGCATCGATCTCCATATCGCGTCCGGTGAGCTCGTGAGCATCATGGGCGCCTCCGGCTCGGGCAAGAGCACCCTGCTCAACATCATCGGCATCCTCGACACCTACGACAGCGGGGAGTACCTGCTGGACAACATGCGCATCGGGGGGCAGAGCGAGAAGGAGTACGCCCTGCTGCGCAGCAAGTACATCGGCTTCGTGTTCCAGAGCTTCAATCTCATCTCCTTCAAGAACGCCATGGAGAACGTGGCGCTACCCTTGTACTACCAAGGGGTGTCGCGCCGCGAGCGCAATGCCCGTGCGGTGGAGATGTTGGACAAGGTGGGCCTGCGGGACTGGGCGCACCACATGCCCAACGAGATGAGCGGCGGGCAGAAACAGCGTGTGGCCATCGCCCGGGCCCTGATCAGTGATCCGAAGATCATCCTCGCCGACGAGCCCACCGGTGCGTTGGACAGCAAGACCAGCGACGAGGTGATGGACCTGCTCACCAGCGTGAACCGCGACCTGGGCATGACCGTGGTGATCGTGACACACGAACGGGAGGTGGCCGCTGCGACCCAGCGGGTGATCTATCTCCGCGATGGCCTGATCGAGAACGCCCACATGGACCCGGCAACACTGGTGGACAATGGGTGAGCGGCGGAGGAATGCAGTGCGCTGGGGCAGTGCGCTCTTTGGATGGGATGCCGCCATCGGACGAACGACGACCAACACCTGACAGGCCCCACGATGTTCGACAAGGAGAAATGGGGTGAGATCCTCCAAAGCATCGGGCAGAACAAGCTGCGCACGGTGCTGACCGGCTTCGCCGTGTTCTGGGGGATCTTCATGCTCATCATCCTGCTGGGGCTGGGGTCGGGCCTCCGCAACGGCTTCGCTTACAACTTCAGCAGTACGGCGCAGAACAGCGTGGGCATCTGGGGCGGCCAGACCAGCAAACCGTGGAACGGCCTGCCGCCCAACCGGGACATCCAGCTCACCGAGGACGATGTGGAGGCGCTGCGCCACGCGATCCCCGGCCTGGAGGCCATCTACGGCAGCTACCGCGTGTGGCGCGGCAACAGCCAGCTGCAGTATGGCAACAATTACGGCAGCTACAACATCCACGGTGTGTTGAGCGACCACCAGAAGATCCGCCCCAAGACCTTGATCGCCGGTCGCTTCATCAATGAGGTGGACGAGGTGCAGGTGCGCAAGGTGATCGTCGTCGCCGAGGACGCCGCCAAGGAACTGTTCAAGGACGAGGACCCGCTGGGCAAGTGGGTGAACGTGAACGGCCTGCCCTTCCAGGTGGTGGGCGTGTACCGCTTCGACAACGCCAGCCAGGGCGGGCGCATGGGGCGCAACCCCGTGTTCATTCCGCTGAGCGCCGCCCAGCGTGTGTTCAACGCGCAGAACTACGTGGACGAGATCCGCTTCACGTTCGCCGATGCCACGCTCGAAGGCGCGAAGGAGGCCGAGCACCGCACCCGCCACACCCTGGCACGCCGCCACAGTTTCGACCCCACCGACGAGCGCGCGTTGTGGCTGGACAACACCACGCAGAACGTGGCCACCTTCAGCATGGTGTTCACCGGGATCTCAGCCTTCATCTGGTTCATCGGCATCGGGAGCCTGGTGGCCGGCATCGTGGGCATCGGCAATATCATGCTCATCGTGGTGAAGGACCGTACCAAGGAGATCGGCATCCGCAAGGCCCTGGGGGCCACCCCCGCCGATGTGGTGGGCCAGATCCTGATGGAGGCCATCATCGTCACCGCCCTTTTCGGCTACCTGGGCCTGGCCCTGGGCGTCTTCCTCATCGAAGGGCTGGCCAAGGTGGTGCCCGGCAGCGAGTTCTTCCGCTCGCCCAGCATCGACCTGGGCACCGCCGTGCAGGCTTTGATCGCCATGCTCATCGCCGGTGCGCTGGCCGGGTGGATCCCCGCCCGCCGTGCCGCCGCCATCCGTCCCATCGAAGCGCTGCGCGATGAGTAAGGCGCACCGACCACCGTACCGCAACCACTGACCACCGCCCCAGAGAGCCCCATGTTCGACCGTGAACGCTGGAACGAGGTGATGATGACGCTGCGGCGCAACAAGCTGCGCAGCTTCCTCACCATGTTCGGCGTGGCCTGGGGCATCTTCATGTTGGTGATGATGCTGGGCATGGGCAACGGCCTGCGCAATGCCGTGATGGGCGGCTTCGAGGGCTTCGCCACCAACAGCTGCTTCTTCTGGACCATGCCCACCAGCAAGCCGTACGCGGGCTTCCAACGGGGGCGCATGTTCGGGTTCGACAATGACGACATTCGCCTGCTGCGCGAGCAGGTGCCCGGCATGGAGATGGTGTCGCCGCTGCTGCAACTGGGCGGTTGGGGCGGCGGCAACAACGCCGCGTACAACGGGCGCACGGGCGCCTTCTCCATTCAGGGCTGCGAACCCAATGTGCTCAAGGTGGAGGCCGTGCGTCTGGACCGCGGGCGCTTCATCAATCAGCTCGATCTGAACGATTCGCGCAAGGTGTGCGTGGTGGGCCAGCAGGTGGTCGATCGACTGTTCGCCGGGGAGGACCCCATGGGCAAACACATCCGCGTGAACGGCGTGTACTTCCACGTGGTGGGCGTGGTGAAACGCAAGAGCAGCGCCGAGATGGGCGACAACCCCGAGGCCAAGATCTTCGTCCCGTTCACCACCTTCCAGAAGGCCTTCAACAGCCTCAACCGGGTGCACTGGTTCGTGTTGGTGGCCAAGCCCGGTGTGGACGTGGCGGTGGTGGAGAAGCAGGCCAAGCTCCTCCTGGCCCGCAAGCACCGCGTGGACCCCACCGATGAGCTGGCGTTCGGCAGTTTCAACCTGCAGGACATGTACAACAAGATGAACCTGTTGTTCATCGCCATCAGCGGCATCAGCTGGGTGGTGGGCATCTTCTCCCTGCTGGCGGGGGCCATCGGCATCGGCAACATCATGCTCATCAGCATCAAGGAGCGCACCAAGGAGATCGGCATCCGGCGGAGCATCGGCGCCACCCCGGGCATGATCACCGGACAGATCGTGCAGGAGGCGCTCACGCTCATCCTCATCGCCGGCTACCTGGGGTTGATCGCGGGCGTGGGCCTGCTTGAATTGATCAGCGCAGGTACCGAGCAGACCCGCTTCTTCAAAGACCCCGGTGTGGACCTGGGCGTGGCGCTCATCGCATTCGCCGTGCTGGTGGTGGCGGGGCTGCTGGCCGGCCTCTTCCCCGCCCGACGGGCCTTGTCCATCAAAGCTGTCGACGCCCTGCGTGCCGAATGATCCGCATCCTCACCGACCATTGACAACGAACGAGACGCTGCACATGAAACGCATCCTCAAGTACATCCTCCTGGCCGGCCTGGTGCTGCTCATCATCTGGATCCCGGTGTTCCTCTATCGCAAGAGCATGACCCCGCCCGATGAATTCCTGGTGGAGCGGCCCATGCGCGCCGATGTGGTGAAAAAGACCGTGGCCAACGGAAGCATCGTGCCGCGCAACGAGATCCTGATCAAACCGGTGGTGAGCGGCATCATCAGCGAGCTCTACGTGCAGGCCGGCGATATGGTGAAGAAGGACCAGCCCCTGGCCAAGATCCGCATCGTGCCCGACATGATGTCGCTGAGCAGCGCCGAGCAACGGGTGAGCGCCGCCCAGATCGGGGTGCAGAACGCCCAGCTGAACTACGACCGCAACAAGCCGCTTGCCGACAAAGGGGTGATCAGCGCCGCGGAGATGCAGGGCTTCGACATGGCCCTGCGCAATGCGAAGCAGGAGCTGGCCGCCGCCGAGGAGGCCCTGAAGGTGGTGCGCGACGGCATCAGCAACAAGAGCGCCGGCAACACCGTGGTACGCAGCACGATCGACGGCATGGTGCTCGATGTGCCCGTCAAGGAGGGCAACAGCGTGATCGAACGGAACAACTTCAACGAGGGTACCACCATCGCCGCCATCGCCGACATGCGCGACCTGATCTTCCAAGGCAAGGTCGATGAGAGCGAGGTGGGCAAGGTGCGTGTGGGCATGCCCGTGGTGCTCACCGTGGGGGCCATCGAGAACGCCCGCTGGGATGCCGAGCTGGAGTACATCGCACCGAAAGGGGTGGAGGAGAACGGCGCCATCCAGTTCGAGATCCGCGCGGCCGTGAAGCTGCGCGAAGGAGAGGAGCTGCGCAGTGGCTACAGCGCCAATGCCGACATCGTGCTGGACCGGCGCGACAGCGTGCTCACCGTTCCCGAGAGCGTGGTGTCGTTCAACACCAAGGGCGACAGCGCCTTCGTGGACGTGCGCGCGGGCAGCGGCAAGGATGCCCGCTGGAACCGGACCTACATCCGCACCGGCCTGAGCGATGGCATCCGCCTGGAGGTGATCGAGGGGGTATCGCCGGAGTCCGAGATCAAGGGCGCCAAAAAGGAGAGCGGCGTCAAGGTGCAGGTGAATTGATCACCGTGGGGCCGGTCCCACCGTTCGTGGATCGGTGCACGGTCCGGGTGCGGACGTATGGGGCCGGCCGGCCATGAGCGGTGGTGACGCTATCATTGCCCTTCCGAAACCTCACGTTCATGAACATGCACTCCCGCATCGCCCTGCTCACGGGCGCATTGGTCGGCGCGTTGACCATGCCCGCGCAGCAACGCCCCTTCACGTACGACGACATGCTCTTGCTCGACCGGATCAGCGGCCTGAGCGTGGATGCCACCGGTGCCCGGGCGCTGTTCAACGTGCGCCGCACCGACATGGAGAACAACCGCGGGGTAAGCTCCCTCCACCTCAAGGACCTGACCCAGCCGTCGCGTGCGGAAGTGCGCCTGCCCGTGAGCGACAGCGGCGCGGTGAGCGCGCGGTGGACGCCCGATGGGAAGGGCATCAGCTTCCTCAGCGCACGGCGCGGCGGCACCATGCAACTCTACCGCTGCGACGCGCAGGGCGGCAACGTGGAACAGCTCACGCGCCTGCCGTTGTCCATCGAGGCCTATCGCCTCACACCCGATGGCCGGGGTGCCGTGGTGGCGCTGTCCGTATTCCCCGATGCGCAGGGCGATGAGATCGCCGGCACCGTGCAGCGGCTCAACAACAAACCCGCTGACACCGGCCTGCTGTACGACCGCCTCTTCGTGCGGCACTGGGACACCTGGATGGACGGTACCCGCAACCACCTCTTCCATGTGGACTTCGCCAGTGGCCAGGTGACGCCGCTCACGCCCGGCCTGGATGGCGATGTGCCTTCCAAGCCCTTCGGCGATGAAAGCGATTTCACCATTTCCCCCGATGGCCGCACCGTTTACTACAGCGTGCGCATCGCCGGTCAGACCGAACCGTGGAGCACCAACTTCGACATTTATAGTGTGCCCATCACCGGGGGCGCCGCCACCAACCTCACCGCGCAGAACCCTGCCTGGGACGCCCATCCGCAGCTGTCGCCCGACGGGAAGCGGCTGGCCTATGTGGCGATGAAGCGACCGGGCTTCGAGGCCGACCGCTTCGAACTGCAGGTGCGCGACCTGGCCACGGGCACCACCACGGCCGTCGCCCCCAACTGGGACCGCAGCGTGGACGCCTTCGCCTGGTCACGCGACGGGCGCAGCATCCTGGTGACCGCGCAGGACCTGGGCCGCAAGCGCCTGTTCCGCATCGACCTGCAGAAGCATACGGTGACCCAGTTGAGCAACGACGGCAGCATCGATGCATTCGTGGAGACCCCGCGCGGCTTCGTCTTCCTGAAGAGCGGCCTCAACAGCCCCGCACAGCTTTATGCATCCCGGCCCAAGGCGGTGCGCATCGACGACGGCGCCACCGTGCTCACGGGCATCAACCACGTGCTGAACGAGCGTGTGTTCGGCGCCTATGAACAGTTCAGCTTCAAGGGCTGGAACGACGAGACCGTGCACGGCTTCGTGATCAAGCCGGCCCTCTTTGAGGAGGGACGGAAGTACCCCGTGGCCTTCCTCATCCACGGCGGTCCGCAGGGCAGCTTCGGCGATGGGTGGAGCTTCCGCTGGAACCCGCAGACCTATGCGGGTGCGGGCTATGCTGTGGTGATGATCGACTTCCACGGCAGCACCGGCTACGGTCAGGCCTTCACCGACGCCATCAGCCAGCACTGGGGCGACCGCCCGCTGGAAGACCTGCAGAAAGGCTGGGACCACGCGCTGCGCACCTATCCCTTCCTCGATGGTGACCGCGCCGCCGCGCTCGGGGCGTCATACGGTGGTTTCATGGTGAATTGGATCGCTGGCAACTGGAGTGCGCCCTGGAAGGCGCTGGTGACCCATTGTGGCGTGTTCGACAACCGCAGCATGGGCCACACCACGGAGGAGCTCTGGTTCAGCGATTGGGAGAACGGCGCCAGCGTGTTCAAGGACCCGTCGGCCTACGACAAGTTCAATCCGCTGCTGCACGCGCACAAATGGCGGGTGCCCATGCTGGTGGTCCATAACGACAACGACCTGCGTGTGCCGCTCGACCAGGGCATCGGGGCGTTTACCGCCCTGCAGGCCAACGGTGTGCCCTCCAAGCTGCTGCGCTTCCCCGATGAGAACCACTGGGTGCTGAAGCCCCGCAACAGCAAGCGCTGGCACGACGAGGTGTTCGGCTGGCTCGATCAGTGGATCGGCGCTGGTCGGTAAGTGGGCCTGGCGTTGAAGAAGAGCGGCGGGCATCCACACCCGCCGCTCTTCTTTTTGGTCCGTGTTCACTCGGCCCGGGCCACGTCACCCCCGGGCTTCACCACTTCCACCCATCGGCCTCTTTCGCGGGTCTGGATGGTATGGTCGTACATCGCGGCGCAGTGCACGCCCGGCAGGTAGTAGCGGCCCGTGTAGGCGGCGTTCAGCAGCACCTTGACGGTCACCGGTCGGCGCGGCGCCAGGTCGAAGTAGGTCAACACCCGGTCGTCGCGGATGTCCTGGTAGGTGAAGGCATCGCCCGCGGCATCACGTCCTTCCATGCGCATGTTGCGGATCTCCCAACCGCTGGGGAAGACCTGGGTGAGCGCGAGGTTGTTGTACGCCGGCCCGCCACCGGGATGCACCACGCGCACCACGGCCATGAGGTCGGTGCCCTGCTCGATGCGGCCCGGGTCGATGGGCGTGCCGTCCATGCGCTGGTACTCCACGTCCATGTGCAGGCCGCTGGCCACGGCACTTTCATCACCGGCCATGGGCGTTCCGGTACGCACTATACGCAGGTGCAGCAGGCCTTTGCCCGTGTGCTGCACACGCACAGCGGTGCGCCCGTCCGGTGTGGGCAGGTCCATGCGCGCCAATGCCTTCGGGCTCATGTGGTCCGTGCGCTTGTCGCCCACGGTGAGGCCGTAGTGCAGGCCTTCGCCCATTCCGCCCAGTTCGGCCAGGCGCGCCACGGCCATCAGTCCGAAGGCGGTGCTCTGCGTGCTGTACCAGCTGGTGCTGCTCAGTTTCCGGCCGATGCGCTGCACCACGCGAGTGGCTCGGGCCGTTTCGCCGATCCGCAGCAGCGACTCGGCCACCAGCGCTTCATCGCGCAGCTCGCTGCCGTAGGAGAAGCCCATCTCGCTGTACGGCTGCACGGTGTCATCGAGCCTGCTCACCAGGTCGCGTGCGGCATCCGTACGCCCGATCTGCGTGTAGGCGGAGGCGAGCAGCCAGCGGGCGGTGCCGGTGAGGCCGGCGTCCTCGCGCAGGCGGTTCATCGCACCGGCTTCCGCCTGTCCGGCCAGCGCCAGCACGTACAGACGATAGGCCTGCAGCAGCTGGGCCTGTGCGGCGCTCCATCCTTGTGTGGAGCGCGTGGTCCACTCGCGTGCGGCCTTGCGTTGGGCGGAGGTCCATTTGCGCAGCAGCCCACCGGGCACGGCATGGCCCAGGCGTTCGGCCTCCACCATGAAGTGGCCCGCGTAGACCGATGTCCACGGGTCGTAGTGGTCGCCGCCGGGCCAGTAGTTGAAGTGGCCGTCGTGCCGTTGGAAGCGCGTGAGCTGGCGCAGGCCGGCCTCCACGTTGGCCCGCATGTCCTGTGCGAATGAGGCCGGCAGTTCCATCACCTGCGCCAGGTAGAGCTGCGGGAAGGCTTTCGACGTGGTCTGCTCCAGGCAACCATGCGGGTAGCCCACCAGGTATTGCAGGCGCCGACCCAGGTCCACGGGAGGAACCGTGCTCAACTCCAGGTAGGCACTGTTGGTGCCGGCCAGGCCCAGGGGGCGCAGGGTGCCGGTCCAATGATCGCCGGGCTCCAGCACCACTTCCTCCACATCGGTGGCGGGCTCATTGGGCTGGCGCACGCGCAGTTCGATGCGTTCGATGGCCTTCTCGCCCCCGCCGGTGGCCTGCACGGTGACACGGGCCGCGCCCACCTGCTCTTTCACCTTCACGCGGAATTCCACCACCTGCTCACCGGGTGAGTTGAAGCGGATGGTGCGCGTGGAAGGGCCCTCCGGAACGAGCAGGTCGTTCGGCTCGATCTTCACCTCCACGTCCTTCACCTTCGGGTCCATGGCGAAGACGGTCACCGGCAGGTTCGCCGTCTCGCCGGGCCCCAGCACGCGCGGCAGGGTGGCGAGCACCATCAGGGGTTTGCGCACGGGCACGGCCTGTTCGGCGTGGCCGTAGGCGCCGTTGCCGTCCGTGGCCACCACCATCACGCGCACGCTGCCCACGTAGTTGCTGATCGTGAAGTCGTGCTTCGCCTTGGCGCCCTTGCCCAGTTGGAAGGGACCGACGAAACGCACCACGGGTTTGAAGCGCTGCACCCGCGCCGCATCACCGCGGCCCGCGTCATCGCTGCCACCCAGCGCCAGGATCCGGTCCAGCTGGCGACCGAACGCGCCGATCACGTGGTCGTAGAGGTCCCAGGTGCGCACACCCAGTGCTTCGCGGGCGTGGAAGTGGTTCCAGGGGTCGGGCGTGCGGAAGCGCGTGAGGTCCAGCAGGCCTTCGTCCACAATGGCCAGCGTGTAGGTCATGGGACGACCGTTCTGCTCGGCCACCTCCACGCTGAACGGCTGGTCGGTGCGCACCTCCTTGGGGGAGCGCACCAATGGCGCCAGCCGGGTGTGGGGATCCTCCACCAGCAAGGGCACCACGCCATAGAGGCGGATGGGCAGGTCGTTCAAGGTGGTGGCGTGCGGCTGCACCACGGTCACATGGGCGTAGATGTTGGGCGCCATGTCGGGGGTGATGCGGAAGCGGTGCTGGGTCTCCGTGCCGGTGAGCTCCACCCATTGCGCCTGCAGCACGCGGCTGCCGGTCTCCAGGCTCACGAGCGCGCGTCCGCCCGGTGCGGAGGGGATGGTGAGCACGGCCTCGTCGCCCACGGTATACCGCTCGCGGTCGCTGTTGAAGCGCAGCATGGCGGCCTGTTCCGGGGCCTCGCGACGTGAACGTCCCTCATAGCCCGGCCAGTCCACGTACACCTGCACACCGCAGCTGTGGCCGCTCTGCACATCGGTGAGGCGCACGGCGAAGCGGCCCCACGCCGGCCGGTCCACGCGGAAGGGCACATGGGCGCGCCCATCGGCACCGGTGGTGATCATCTCCTCCTTCACCAGGGTCACGCTGGGTGCGTTGATGTAGCTGGCATCCCCGTGGATGTCCGCATCCCACCACCAGTTCCAACCCAGGCGGTACACCTGTGCCCGCACCTGCCGGCCTGCCAGGGGCCGGCCCTGCTGATCGAGCGTCACGGTCTGGAACCGGTAGGTGGTGTCCGTCACTAGGTTGCCCCATGCGGTGCGCACATCGGGCGCCTTCACCCCCACGTAGCTGGAGTAGGGGAGATAGGGCAGGGTGAGTCGGTCCATGCTGGCGTCGCCGCCGGCCTCGAACACCCGGGTGACAATGCTGGCGTTCACCACCGCAGGCGGGTTCTGGCCCAGGGTCACACGCAGCGGGAAGCGGGCGCGCCCGTGTTGATCGAGGGTGCCTTCGAAGAGCACCTGCTCGGCTTCACCCACGTGCGTATGCAGGTCATCGAAGGTGTGGTCGGTGTAGCCCTTGAAGTTGGGCTTGCCGGGTGAGAGGGTGGTGGTGACCCGGGCTTTCGATCCCTTGGCGGGCGCGCCGTGCAGCCAGCTCACCTCCATGCCCACCTGGCGCCCGGCCGTGATGGGCTGGTCCTCGGGCAGGTCGAGGGCGATGCGCAGTCGGTTGGGCTTGATGGTCTCGATGCGCAGGCTCTTGTGGAAGGTGGTGCCGCCCACCACCACGCGGGCGTTCCAGTAGCCGGTGGGCGCATCGGGCGAGGTGGGGCAGTGGAAGGTGTACACGCCGTTCACGCCGCTGTTCCGCACATGCTTCTGGTCCAGGCGACCACGCGGGTCGGTGATCTCCAGCACCACGGGGTGGTCCTTCGGCAGGCGCTGCTGCTCGTCGTGCAGCATGAAGCTGAGGTGCAGTGTGTCGCCCGGCCGCCACACGCCGCGCTCACCGTAGATGAAGCCCTTCAGCCCGCGGTCCACGGCGGTGCCGCCCACGTCGAAGCTGCTCACCGAAAGCGCGCTGCCATCGTCCATCTTCAGGTAGCCGCGCTGCTCGCCCTTCTCGGCCTTCAGCAGGAACGGCTTGTGCGCGGTACCGGCGATGGTGGCCATGCCCTGGCGATCAGTGGTGGCGGTGGCCAGTGTTTTGCGCTGCAGATCGATCAGCTCCAGCTGCACCCCGCTCATGGGCGCAGTGGTGCGCAGGTCGGTCGCGGCCACCACGAGGGAGCCGTCGTTGCCGCGCTTGGCGATCAGGCCCAGGTCCGAGGCGAGCAGGTTGCGCACGGCGGGCTGCTGCAACGCATAGTACAGGCCATGGCACGGGTCGTTGCGGTGCGCATCGTAGTCCTCGTCGTAGTAGTAATGATCGTCATAGCTGTAGGGTACGTCGTAGTACCAATGGTCCACCTGGTCGTAGGCGGCCTGTTCCTCCTCCCAGCTGCGGGCGCGGGAGAGGGCCTGGGGCATGCCGTCGGCGCAGGGATGGATCGCGTGTTCGGGCCCGAAGGAGAGGGCCACGCGGTAGATCGCACCGGGCTCGGCCTTGAAGTGCTCGCTCAGATCGAGGTAGTAGCGGTTCCACTGGCCGGGGTCGGGCGCATCGGCGGTGTTCAGCGGCAAGGTGGTGCGGGTCACCAGGCGGCCCACGCGTGCCATCTCGCGCTCGCCATCCAGGCTGTTCACCTGAAGGAACTGCGCCACGTTGGTCTCGTGGATGCGCACCACGCGCACCTCCACGGCCTTCAGGTTCACTGCCTCGAAGGGCATCACCAGCCCGTCGGTCGAAGGCAGGATCGTGCCCTTGCCCACCATGCGCACGGCGGGTTTCAGCTCCTCGAAGGTGAGGTCCACGGTGAGGTCGCGGCCCAGGCCATGTCCCAATGCACTGCGCAGCCCGGCGCTCACGAAGGCCTGATGCGTGCCGCGCAGACGTTCGCGCGGGTACATGGTCACGCGTTGTCCGTCCACGGCCAGGCGCATGTCCTCGGCATCGGCGATGCCCACCAGACCAGTGATCTCCTGGGCGGGATCGATGGGGTCGGAGAAGATCAGGGTGGCGTGCTGTTCGCCTTCGCCGGTGGTGCGTGCGGCGATGAGGTGCATCTCGTTCGCGGCGGGCACCTCGAACACCAGCTTGTCCGCCTGTTTGGTGCCGATGGGTTTGCCATCCCAGCGGATTTGCACCGTTGAGGTCTGGTCACCGCGGCGCACGCTGTCCACGGTGAATCGGTGATGACGACCGTCGGGGTCGTGCTCCCACACCAGCGGCAATTTGCGGTCGTCCTGTAGGGCGATGAAGCAGGCCGGCAGATCGGTGCCGGTGGCATCGTCGCTGGTGTACACGGCCACGAGCAGACGCTGCCAGGCAGGATCGCCGAGGCTCAGCGGCTGCATCTCGTCCACTTGCGTGTGCAGGTGCTGGCGCACGGTGCGGAAGCCGAAGCGGAATTTCTCCGCGCCCGCGGGCACCTCGATGAGGCGACCCAGGTGCATGTCCACGGTGTATGCCCGGTCCTGTTGCAGGCGCTCCTCGGGGCGGAACACGACGGTTTGACCGTCATCCTCCAGCCGCACGTGTCCACGCACTTTCGGATCGAAGGAGAAGAGGCCCTGGAGCGTGGCGTGGCTGGTGTCGCGCCAATGCACCCCCTCGGCCAGCCGCACCATGATGGGCGACCGCGCGGAGATGTGCCCGGCGGTGAACCCGGCCACGTACGGGGCCATGGCGGGGTCGGGGCGATGGCGTTCCGGTGCGCTGGTGCATGACCAGAACGTGGACAACAGGGCGATCACCGCCCAGGACGGAGCATGGCGCATGGAAGTGCGAATGGAAAGGAAAGGTAGCGGGAAAGCGCAAGGGGGGAGGGAGCCTTTGTGAGGAGCGGTCAAGGCTCGCGCATCAGGCGGTCGGCCTCCTCGGCGGCGATGATGCGGCCGTTGTATTCGCCCACCACGAAGGCATCGGCGAAGCCCTTTCCCTGGATGGCGCGGCGGGCGTCGTCGGCGCTGCTGCGGTCCTTGAAGGTGCCGTAGAAGTAGCGCACCGCGTCGGGGCCGGTCACGGTGGAGATGTCGCCCATTTCGAGGAGCGCCTCCATCGTTTCCATGGCCACATTACCGGTGTAGGTACCCACCTGCACCTTGTAGCGGATCAGGGCTTTGTTCACCGATCCGGAGGGCAGGGAGCGAAGGTCCTCGGGTGCGGTGAGCACACCGCCGGCCTCACTGATGCTCACGCGCTTGCCCTCGCGGAAAGCCACCAGGAAGGCGCCCTCGAAGCCGGCCAGCAGCATGCGCACCTTGTGGCGCGCGGCCTCGTTCACATCGCGGAACATGCCGGTGTAGTAGCGGGTGAGGCCGTCCTCGCCCTTGATGGTCACCAGGTCATCGATGTCGGCGAAGATGTTCTTCGAGAGCTTGTAGCGGAAGGCGCCCAGCTGCACACGCACGATCACGTCCTTGCTGTCGTCGCCCGCGCCCATGCCGCGCATGCGCAGCCGGTCGGCCTCGCTCTCGCGGCTGGCGTCGAACAGTTTGCCGCCTTCCTCACCCATGGTCTCGGCGTTGAAGCCCATGCCCCGCAGCTCCATCTCGCGGCGCAGCGCCTCGGGGATCGTCTCGTAGTTGCCCACCACATAGTAGGTGGTGTCGCCGCTGTCGACGGTGCGCACATCGGGCAGGCTGAGGATCTTCTGGATCATCTCCTCGCTCACGCCCTCGGTGTGGGTGCCCACCTTGACCACGAACTTGCGTTTGGGTTCCACGAAGGGCGGCGGGGGCATCGGACCGAAGGACTCCACGCGCGACCGCACGATCACGGCGTTGGCACTGTCCTTCCAGTTGAGGAAGGCCTTGAGGTGGTCCGCGTCGGAGAGGGTCACCCCATGTGCATCCACGTAGGCGCCGGGCAGCGAGTTGAGCTCACGGTCCTGGTGATCGGGCACGGCATCGCTGTCGCCGTCCAGCGGGCAGCCGTACGCGTCCACGGCCACACCCGGTGGAGTGCCCAGGCATCGGTCGCGGAAGTCGGGCACACCATCGCCGTCCAGGTCCTCCTCCAACACGATGAGGTCCATCTCGTCCATCGGCAGCGGGGTGAACACCTTCCTGGGTTTACGCGATCCGGTGGGGATGGTGTAGCCCACGGAGAAGTGGGTGTAGAGGAAGCGGTCGTTGCCGGCATTCCCCTTGCGGTCGCCGATGCTCTCCGGGGTGATCCCGTCCATGAGGTCGGTCATGGTGAAATGCATGGTGGCGCCCACGCGGAAGTCCACGCCGATGCCCAGGTCCATGCGGGCCCCTGCGCCCAGCGGCACGGCCCAGGTGCGCTCGGGGTACTTGCCGAAGCCGTCGGCGTTCAATTCGCGCACGTCGGTCTCGTAGGTGTGATCGCGCTGGATCACCTCGGCCTGATGGGCGTTGGGATGGTCCTCGGGCAGATCGCGGATGCTTCCGTCGCTCCAATAGTTGTAGTAGCGCCCTTGGGCATCGCGCAGATCGGTCTTGGTCAGGAACTCCACCGACTCGAAGCCAAAGGTGAGGTACGGCTCCACCACCCGCCTGGGGTTGAGCAGGTGCAGGAAATTGTACCTGAACTGCAGCCCGCCGGTGGTGATGCGCGATTCGAAGTTGAGGTTGCGTTCGAAGCTCCGCTCGTTCACGCCGAGTCGGCCATGCATCGCCACCAGGCTGCCTTCCAGCCACGGGGTGATGGGCGTGCTCAGGCGCAGCTCATATCCCACGCGGCTCACCAGCGGGCTGTATGCGCCGTGATCGCGGCCGATATCGCCCATGAACGCGAGCATACCGGCGCCCAGGGCGAGGGATGGGCGCAACTGGATGGCGTTCGCCGCGGTGGAATCCGACTGGGCGTGAAGGTCGGCAGGGGCCAGCGTACATGCCAGCCAGACCGCCGCGGCATGCCCGCCCGTGCGCAGCACGCGCCAGGCTCGCAGCGGACGGACGGTCATGTGCGCGGACATGGGAGCTGCCGCCTAAGGTAGCCAGCGTTGGTTGCTGATCATCAATGCCTCCTGCACGGTGATCCGCTCCCCGTTGTTGTAGGCCGTCACGAAGGGGCCCGGGAAGTTGTGCCCGGCGGCGATCAGGGCCTCGCGACGGTCGCGGGCCTGCTTGTAGTCGGTGAAGCGGCCGGTGACATACTTCACCCAGCCCTGGTGATTCTCGATCCCGAACTCACCGTTGAACTTGTGGCGGTCGCGGAAGTAGGTGCGGCCCACCTGCGTGTGCGCGGCCGTGATCTGCACCTTGTAGGTGATGCCGGTCTCGGGCGTGGGCACTTGGCCGCTGGGCGGCATGTTCTGGGCCTGGGCGGCTTGCGCGGCCTCGGCGGCGGCACGGCGACGGGCCTCGGCCAGGCGGTCGGCTTCGGCCTTCGCTTCCTGTTCCGCGCGGCGGAGGGCTTCCGCAGCGGCATCCGCGGCCGGGTCGCTCGGCTGCGTGGCGGGCGTCGTCACCGGCACCGGCACCGGCACATCGGCCACTTCATCCGGCTGTTGCGCGGCATTTTCCTGATGCGCG
>CAYXKE010000008.1:0-26879 GCA_964464935.1 uncultured Chryseobacterium sp. | reverse complement strand
CACCGGCACATCGGCCACTTCATCCGGCTGTTGCGCGGCATTTTCCTGATGCGCGACCAACGCGGCGGACCCCACCAGGAAGTGGGTGCTGCCCAGCACGGCCCGTTGGGTCTCGTCGTTGAGCAGGTAGCCGAACTCCCCATCGATCGTGTATTCCCCATCGGGCTGGCCGTTCGCGCGGAGCTTGTACACCACCTTCACCTTCTCACGGGCGGGCAGGTTCAACCATACGAACTTCACGTAGCGGTCCTGCACGGTGAAGATGGCTTCGTCGCTGGTCTTCTCCATGGCGGTGAACCCCGGCGGGATGGTCTCCTGCAGCTTGCCGAAGCCGCGGATGGCACCCTTGGTCACCTCCACTTCCACGAGCATCTCGTTCTCGGTGATCGGCGTGATGGTGCGGATGCCGCCCACATTGCCGGGACCTTGCATGGGGGCGACACGCGGACGCGGGGTGGGCACGGGCAGGGTGGGCACCGCACCACCGGCGCTGGCCAGATCGTGCAGGCCCGCGCTGTTGTCGTTCGCCGCCAACTGCCCGGGCGCACTGCCCAGGTCGATCGTGGCGCCGGGCATGTCGTAGGTCTTGCGCTCGTTGTTCTCGATGTAGCTCAGGCGGCCCAGGATGCTGTGCGTGCCACGCACGTTGGCGCCTGCGCTCAGCGTGTAGCTGATCTTGAAGGAGGGCGAGGAGGGCAGGGCCATCCAGATGAACTTGGCCTTGTTGTCGGAGAAGGTGAACGATGCGCCCTTGGTCTCGATGGCGGTGGCGCTGAACCCTTCGGGCAGATCGAACTGCAGCTTCGCGAAGCCCGAGAGGTCGCCCTTGTCCACATGCACGGTCACGCGCACTTCACTGCCGGGAGCCATGGTGGCGGGCACGTCCTGCGTGATGCGGATATCGGCCAGGAAGAGCAGGTCGAGTAAGAACAGACCGGCCATGTGGAGCAGTACGACGACGTTCGGTGCCATGCGAGGGGAAGGTGTGTATGAACGGTTTGCACGCCACGGCCAAAAGTATCGGGCCGGTCCGGCGGCGTTCGTTATGTGCTTGCCCCGATACCAACATGATGATGTTGAGAGGGGCGCTGCGTCAGGCCTTGTCGGTGGCTTTGCGTGCGCCCGGCCGTGCCCATCTTTGCCGCCCGAGATCCGCCACCCCCATGACCGATCGCGTCAAGAAGCCCGCTCCCCTCATCATCGAACAACTCGAGATCACCGGCGTCGCCACCGAGGGCAAGGCCATTGGCCGCCATGAGGGCCAGGTGGTGTTCGTGGTGGGCGCGGTGCCGGGCGATGTGGTCGATGTGCGTGTGGTGCGCCGCAAGAGCAAGTTCCTCGAGGCCGTGGTGGTGCGCGTGGTGACGCCATCCGCGCATCGCGTGCAGCCGTTCTGCCCGCACTTCGGCTCCTGCGGCGGTTGCAAGTGGCAGCATGTGGATTACGCGCAGCAGCTCGTGTACAAGCAGCAGCAGGTGGTGGACAACCTCGAGCGCATCGGTGGGCTGGAGCTTCCGCCGGTGACGCCCATCCTGCCTTCCCCGCGCACCACGCACTATCGCAACAAGCTCGAGTTCGCCTTCAGTTCGCACCGCTGGCTTACGGAAGAGGAGATCGACCGCATCGGCCGCAAGGTGGAGCCCGATGGCGCGCCGAACAGGGCCCAACGCAACGCCCTGGGTTTTCACGTGCCGCGCCGATTCGACCGCGTGCTCGACATCCGCGAATGCCATCTGCAGCCCGATCCCAGCGACAGCATCCGCAACTTCGTCCGGGAGCAGGCCCTCGCCATGGGGCTGTCCTTCTACAACGTTCGCGAGCACCACGGCTTCCTGCGCAACCTCATGGTGCGCACCACCACCACCGGTGAGTGCATGGTGCTGCTATCGGTGGGGCATGAGAACGTGGAGGCGCGGGAAAAGCTGCTGGGCGCGCTGGTGGAGCAGTTCCCGCAGCTCACCTCCGTGCAGTGGACGGTGAACCCCAAGCGGAACGACACCATCTTCGACCTGGACATCCACTTGTTCCATGGGCGCGACCACATCGTGCAGGAGCTGCCCGACGGCCCCGGTGGGCGACCGCTCAAGTTCCGCATCGGCCCCAAGAGCTTCTTCCAGACCAACCCCGAGCAGACGGTGGCGATGTACCGCCGCGTGCGCGAGCTCGCCGGCCTCACCGGGCAGGAGAACGTGTACGACCTGTACTGCGGTGCGGGCAGCATCACGCTGTTCCTGGCCGGCATGGCGCGCCAGGTGGTGGGTGTGGAGCTGGTGCCCGAGAGCGTGATCGACGCGCGGGCCAACGCCGAGCTCAACGGGGTGACCAATGTGAGCTTCGTGAGCGGCGACATGAAGCGCACCATGGACGCCGCTTTTGTGCGGCAGTACGGCCGCCCCGATGTGGTGGTGACCGATCCACCGCGCGCGGGCATGGACGAACCGGTGGTGCGCCACCTGCTGGAGTTGGAGCCCGACCGCATCGTGTACGTGAGCTGCAACCCCGCCACGCAGGCGCGGGACCTGGCGATCCTCAATGACCGCTATCGCATCGATCATGTGCAGCCGGTGGACATGTTCCCGCACACGTACCACGTGGAGAACGTGGTGCGGCTGGTGAAGCGATAGCCGCCCGCTACGGCAGTGCGGTCGCGCTCGTTCCGGCGTTCACCGGGCGACCGTAGAACGCCCCGACCTGTGCATCGGGCGTGGCCAGCAGCATGGTGCACAGCGCAATGAGCGGCAGCATGCGGAGGGCGAGCCCGCGTATGTAGGTCCGCAGGTCCGACCGGCGTGCGCGCATCACCAGCAGGGTGAGCACCAGGATGGAGAGCCCCAGGATGCTCAGGCCCAGCATCGCCTCGCGGCCGGTCCAGAACTGCAGCTTGAACAGGATGGCGCTCGTGGCCACGGCCAGCATCAAACCGCTGGCGGCGCTCAATACGGTGAGCTGGACCGTGCCTGTGGGCGCGGGGAACAGCCGCCATCCCAGGAAAAGGTACATGTTCGCCAGCAGCCCCAGGCTCAGCACGAGCAGGAGCGCGCTCATGGGGAGATGGCCGGACTTCATCACCACGGCCAGTATGGCCAGGCCCCAAAGGATGCGTTCCAGGATCGGCATGACGGGTAGGGGATGGAGGGGAAAGAGCTCCATCCATACGGGAACTACGGAAGTCTCCCGACTATTGTGTGGGTGTGGCGATCACAGCCCCGGGGCCTCCACACCCTGGTTCAGGTGCGCTTCGAGCGCGGCCTCGTTGGGGATGAGCACGCGGCGGGCCTTGCTGCCCTCGAAGGGCCCCAGGATGCCGGCGGCCTCCAGCTGGTCCACGATGCGGCCGGCGCGGTTGTATCCCAGCTTCAGCTTGCGCTGGATCAATGAGGTGCTGCCTTGCTGGGTCTGTACCACCAGACGGGCGGCCTCCTCGAACATGCTGTCGCGCTCGCTGTCGTCCAGGTCCAGCCCGCCATCGCCGTCCTCGGTGGGCACCTCGGGCAGCAGCATGGCATCGGGGTAGCCGCGCTGGCTGCCGATGAACTCGGTGATGGCCTCCACCTCCGGCGTGTCGGCGAAAGCGCACTGGATGCGGATCAGGTCATTGCCCGTGCTCAGCAGCATGTCACCGCGACCGATGAGCTGTTCGGCGCCGCCTGCATCGAGGATGGTGCGGCTGTCGATCTTGCTCGTCACGCGGAAGGCGATGCGGGCCGGGAAGTTGGCCTTGATGGTGCCGGTGATGATGTTCACGCTGGGGCGCTGCGTGGCGATGATCAGGTGGATGCCGATGGCGCGGGCCAGCTGGGCCAGGCGGGCGATGGGCGTCTCCACCTCGCGGCCCGCGGTCATGATCAGGTCCGCGAACTCGTCCACCACCAGCACGATGTAGGGCAGGAAGCGGTGACCGTTCTCCGGGTTGAGGCGGCGCTTGATGAACTTGGCGTTGTACTCCTTGATGTTCCGCACCCCGGCGTCCTTCAACAGCTCGTAGCGCTCGTCCATCTCGATGCACAGGCTGTTGAGCGTGGCCACCACCTTCTTCGTGTCGGTGATGATCGGCTCGCCTTCGCCGGGCAGCTTCGCCAGGAAGTGGCGCTCGATCTTGTTGAACAGGGTGAGTTCCACCTTCTTCGGGTCCACCAGCACGAACTTCAACTGGCTGGGGTGCTTCTTGTAAAGCAGGCTCAGCAGGATGGCGTTGAGGCCCACCGATTTGCCCTGGCCCGTGGCGCCGGCCATGAGCAGGTGCGGCATCTTCGTGAGGTCGGTCACGAAGGTCTCGTTGCTGATGGTCTTGCCCAGCACCAGCGGCAGGTCCATCGTGCTGTTCTGGAACTTCTCGCTGGCCACCACGGCGCGCATGCCCACGATCTGCGGCTTGCTGTTCGGCACCTCGATGCCGATGGTGCCCTTGCCGGGGATCGGCGCGATGATGCGGATGCCCAGCGCGGCCAGGCTCAGGGCGATGTCGTCCTCGAGGTTCTTGATCTTGCTGATGCGCACCCCGGCCTTCGGGATGATCTCGTACAGCGTCACCGTGGGGCCGATGGTGGCCTTGATCTTCTCGATGCCGATGTTGTAGTGGCCGAGGGTCTCCACGATACGGTCCTTGTTGGCCTCGAGCTCCTCCTTGGTCACGGTGATCTCCCCCGTGCCGTGATCGGTGAGCAGATCGATGGGCGGCAGCTCGTAGCTGCTCAGGTCCAGCGTGGGATCGTACTCCCCGAACTCCTGCAGCTTCTCCTCGATCTGGTCCTCGCTGAGCGTGGCCTCCTCCTTCGCCACCTGCACACTGAAGCCTTCGTCGTCACTGGTGAGCGCTTCCACCGCGCTGGCGGCGGCCGTCGTCACTTCCAGTTCCTCTTCCTCGGCGATCTCCTCCTCCAAGGCTTCCTCTTCCTGCTCCTCGTTGAGCGCCACGGCTTCGTCCGCATCCGCTTCCGCCTCGTCCACGGGCTCCACCACGGGCGGTGCGGTGCGGATGCGGGAGCGCACGGCGGCGGGCGGTGCGGCGGGCGCTTCCTCCGGCTCGTCGGCGCGGGCGGTGCGCATGCGCTCGATCAGGTCGGACAAGGCTTGGAACGACGGGTTGAACACGGCCACCACGAAGGCGCCGAGACCGAAGACGATGAGGGCGCCGGTGCCGAAGCGGCCCAGCAGCCCGGTGAGATGCAGGTTGATGGTGTGGCCGATGCCACCGCCCAGGAAGCCGTACTCACCGCGGAAGAGGAAGCCCAGCAACACGGGCAGCCAGAACAGCGCCATGCCGCTCCAAGCCAGGGCCTTGCGTGGGCCGATGAGCCAGGTGCCCAGCAGGATGCGCACACCCATGAGGAAGCTCCACACCGGCAGCACGAAGGCCGCGATGCCGAACCAGAGGTGGATGCTGCGGTGGGCCACGATGGCGCCCAGCTTGCCCAGCCAGTTGGCCGCGCGCAGATCGGTGCTGAAGATGGCCCCCCAGTTGCGGCTCATCAGGTCCTGGTCCAGGCGCCAGGTGAAGAGGAACGAGAGGTAGGCCACCATGAGGTAGGCGGCCAGCAGGATCAGGAGCAGCCCCACGGATTTGTGGGTGCGTTCATCGCGCACGAATGATCGGAAGCGCTGCCACGCACCGGTACCTTCCGTACGGCGCGTGCGTGCGCTGCCCTCTTTGTTGCGGTTCCTGCTCTGCGCTGCCAATGCCCGGGGGGTTGGAGGCACGCGCAAGCCCACAAGGGGAACCTGCGCGCGCGACAAGTGCACCCAAAGGTACCGGGGTGCCCAAGGGGGGAACGTGGCGGCACGGGGGCTATTATCAACAAGCGGAGCGTGGAAACCGCCGCACTACATGCGGAACGAACCCAGCACCTCGGCCATTTCGTGCTTCAGTACGGCCGGGCTCACCTGCTGGAAGTCGGCGCCAACGCCGAAGCGTTCGGGATCCACCTTGCCGGGTTTCACGCTGATGGCGTCCATGCGCATGCGCAGGCCGTGGTGCATCATCTCGTAGCGCAGCAACACGCCGTCCACCTCGGCGAAGGGGTTCATCCAATTGGGCGCCTCCACGGCGATCTCTTTCGTGTACCAGAGGTCCACCTCGGGGTGGTCCACCCGGGGGAAGATGGCCACGGCATGGCGGCAGGGGTAGCCGGCCACGGTGTCGACCCGGTTGGTGTGCACGATGGTGGGGCGGCCACCCTCGCTGAAGTAGTCCGTGATGTCGGGGGGCAGCAGCTGGGCCGATATCCGCTTGCCCATCAGGGTGAGCTGATAGTTCATGGTGCGCGCGCGGGCGTCCATGATCATCGACGTGCGGAACAGGCCCATGGCGGCGCTGAGCTCGGCCATTTGCTGGTGGCCGTTGAACACCAGGGTGGTGCGCTCGGGGAGCATCCCGCTCATGATCCCGTTGGCGGGCTGGTCGGGAAAGCTCAGGGCATACTCAATGGTGCCGGCATCGGGTCGTCCGTCGAAGATGCCAGGGCCGCAGCCACTGCATAGGAGCAGGCCGAGGACGAGGGAGGGAACAGGCTTCAAAAGGATCGTGTTTCGGTAGGGGTGGCCCTGTTACGCGGCTTGGGGCGCGCGGGTTCCATCGCCCCCGGCGCCGGCCGGTTACCTTCGCACGGCCTTACGAACCGCATACCCATGGAAGTACGACTGATCGAAGCCGCCTCCGAGATCGGGGCGGGCACCCGGGGCACCAGCATGGGCATGGCCGCGCTCCGTGTGGCGGCCTGGAAGCTGGGCAGTGAGCTCTTCGGCCACGCCGAGGAAAGCATTCTGCGCGATGAGAACGATGTACTGTACGAGGACGACACATCGCCCAACGCCCACCACATCGACGGATTGATCCGGTTCGAGAGCGACCTCGCCTTCGAGGTGTACAAGTTCCAGCGGCACGGTGTGTTCCCCATCATCGTGGGGGGCGACCATTCCATCGCCATCGGATCGGTGTCCGGCACCAAGATGGCCTTCCCCAAGGAGCGCCTGGGCGTGGTGTGGATCGATGCCCATGCCGACCTCCACAGCCCCTGGACCACTCCCAGCGGCAACGTGCACGGCATGCCCCTGGCCCTGCTCATGCACATCGAAAAGCGCGGGCGCAACCGGCCACAGGTCTATACCATGGCCCAGTGGGACCGCCTGCGGAAGATCGGCATCAACGGCCCCAAGCTTCAGCCCCGCGATCTGGTGTTCATCGCCCTGCGCGACTATGAACCCGAGGAGGAGGCCATCATCAAGGAGCACGGCATCAAGGTGATCACCGTGGCCCAGGTGCGCGAGAAGGGCGCTCAATGGGCGGTGCAGGAAACGCTGGCCCACTTGGGCAAATGCCAGCGTCTCCACATCAGCTTCGACGTGGACAGCCTGGACCCCTCCATTTCCATGGGCACCGGCACGCCCGTACCCAACGGCCTGTGGGCCGATGAAGCCTCGACCCTGCTGCAGGGCCTCTGCCGCGACGACCGCACCGTGGCCCTCGACGTGGTGGAGATCAACCCGGCGCTGGGCGACAAGAACGACATGGCCGAGGCCGCGCTGCGGATCCTCGAGCCACTGTTCCCCATCCTGCGCAACCGGTAGTCGTCCGGCGCATGTCCCACGCCGCCTCTGCCGCCATCCTGGTGCGTCCCACGGGCTTCGGCCACGACCCCGGCACCGCCGCCACCAACGCGTTCCAACGCCCGGTCGATGGACCCGAGGTGCGCCGCAACGCCGCCATCGAATTCGATGAACTGCTTCAGGCGCTGAACCGCTGCGGGGTGCGCACCACCGTGCTCGACCCCGTGGATCCCACGGCGCCCAACGCCGTGTTCCCCAACAATTGGTTCACCACCCACGCCGATGGCACCTTGGTGTACTATCCCATGCTCACCCCATCGCGCCGTCGCGAACGCGACCCCGATCTGGCCGCCGCGCTGGGGCGGGAAGGGTACCGGGTGCGGCGCACGCTGGACCTGAGCCCCTGGGAGGACGCGGGGCACATCCTGGAAGGAACCGGCAGCCTCGTGCTCGACCGCCGCCACCGCACCGCCTTCGCTTGCCTCTCGCCCCGCACCCACGCCCGGGCCGTGGTGGATTGGTGCGGGCGCATGGCACACCGGCCCGTGATGTTCACCGCCACCATGGACGGCACCCCGTCGGGCCAACCGGTCTACCACACCAACGTGGTGATGACCATGGGCACCGGCTTCGCCATGGTGTGCTTGGAGGCCGTACCCGATGAGGCGGAGCGGGTCATGCTCGTGCGCGAGATCGAGTCCATCGGCCGGCAGGTCATCCCCATCACCTTGGAGCAGATGCACGGCTACGGGGGCAATGCACTGGAGCTGCGCGGCACCGGCGGACAGGCCTTCCTCTTCATCGGCGCATCGGCCCATGCCGCGCTGGGCCCTGACCAGCGCATGGCCCTGCAGCGCCACGTGCAGCCCGTGCCGGTGGCGATCCCCACCATCGAGGCGGTGGGTGGCGGCGGCGTGCGCTGCATGATCGCTGAGAACTTCCTGCCCGGCGCTTAGCGCCTACGCGCACAACCCCGACCTTTGCGGCGTCATGAACCCCGACCACCTGCAAGCCCTGCTCGTGCCCGCCCTGCGCCGGGCCTTCCAGGAACTCTTCGGCCACGACCTTGATCCCGCGGCCATCGGGTTCCAGCAGACGCGCCCCGAGTTCGCGGGCGACATCACCATCAACGTCTTCCCCTTCCTGAAGCTCAGCGGCAAGGGGCCGGAGCCCACCGCCACCGCCCTGGGTGAGCACCTGGTGGCCCATGTGGACGTGGTGGAGCGCTTCAACGTGGTGAAAGGCTTCCTGAACATCGTCATCGCCGACGCCTACTGGTCCGACTTCGTGCGCGGCGCCATGGACCGCGACCTGCTCACCTTCCCGCGCACCGGTGAGCGGGTGATGGTGGAGTACGCCAGCCCCAACACCAACAAGCCGCTGCACCTGGGCCACCTGCGGAACATCTTCCTGGGATGGAGCGTGAGCCGCATGCTGGAGGCCACCGGGCACGAGGTGGTGAAGGTGCAGGTGATCAACGACCGGGGGATCCACATCTGCAAGAGCATGGTGGCCTGGCTGCACGCTGCGAAGGCCGGCCGCGAGGACACCCCCGAGCGCACCGGCCTCAAGGGCGACAAGCTCGTGGGCCACTACTATGTGGAGTTCGACAAGGCCTACAAGGCGCAGGTGGACGAGCTGGTGACGCAGGGGCGCAGCAAGGAGGAGGCCGAGAAGGAGGCCCCCATCCTGCTCGAGGCCCAGGAAATGCTGCGGAAGTGGGAGGCCAATGACCCCGAGGTGCGCGCGCTTTGGGAGCGCATGAACGGCTGGGTATACGCTGGCTTCAATGCCACCTATGCCCGGTTGGGCGTGTCCTTCGACCGCAACTACTACGAAAGCGAGACCTACCTGCTGGGCAAGGAGGATGTGCTCAAGGGCTTGGACAAGGGGATCTTCTTCCGCAAGGAGGATGGCAGTGTGTGGGTGGACAACACCCCCGAAGGATTGGACGAAAAGGTGCTGCTGCGCGCCGATGGCACCAGTCTGTACATCACCCAGGACATCGGCACGGCCATTCGTCGTGCGGCGGAGTTCCCCGGCCTCTCACGGATGATCTACACCGTGGGCAACGAGCAGGACTACCACTTCAAGGTGCTCTTCCTCATCCTGAAGAAGCTGGGCGTGGCCTGGGCCGATGGCCTCTACCACCTGAGTTACGGCATGGTGGACCTGCCCAGCGGCCGGATGAAGAGCCGCGAAGGCACCGTGGTGGACGCCGACGACCTGATCGATGAGATGGTGCGCACCGCCCGGGAGAAGGGGGAGGAGCTGAGCAAGCTCGAGGGCTTCACCGAGGCCGAAAAGGAGGAACTGTTCGAGATGGTGGGCCTGGCGGCACTGAAGTACTTCCTGCTGAAGGTCGACCCGCGCAAGCGCATGCTCTTCGACCCGGCCGCCAGCATCGATCTGCAGGGGCACACCGGGCCGTTCATCCAGTACACCTACGCCCGCATCCGCAGCCTGTTGCGCAGGGCCGGTGAGGGTGCCGCCATCATGCCTGCCGGTCCCATCGACCTGCTGCCCGAGGAGCGCGTGGTGATCAAACTGCTGCATCAGTTCCCGGCGGTGCTGGCGGGCGCTGCGGCCAAGTACGACCCCTCGGCAGTGGCCAACCACGCCTACGAACTGGTGAAGGCCTACAACACCTTCTACCAGACCGTGCCCGTGCTCAAGGAGCAGGACGCCACCAAGCGGGCCTTCCGCCTGGCGCTCAGTGCCACCGTGGCCGCCACCACCCGCCGGGCCATGTGGTGCCTGGGCATCGCGGTGCCCGAGCGCATGTGACCCCATCCGGGTGCTTTTTTCCGATGAAGAGGAGCCGGTGGTCGCCTACTTTTGCGCCCCTTTCCTCCTCCCGATGAACATCGTAGTCCTCTCGCGGGACACCAAGCTGTACTCCACCCGTCGGCTGGTGGAGGCATGCGAGAGCCGTGGCCACACCGCCCGGGTGGTCAACCATGTGAAGTGCGACATCCTCATCGAGCGGCGCAACCCGCAGGTGATCTACGGCGGGCAGCCGCTCACCGATGTGGACGCCATCATTCCGCGCATCGGCGCCAGCGTGACCTTCTACGGTACCGCGGTGGTCCGGCAGTTCGAGATGATGAAGGTGTTCACCACCACCGAAAGCCAGGCGCTGGTGCGCAGCCGCGACAAGCTGCGCAGCATGCAGATCCTCACCCGCAGTGGCGTGGGCATCCCCAAGACGGTGTTCACCAACTACAGCAAGGACGTGGCGAGCATCGTGGACAACGTGGGGGGCGCGCCCTGCATCATCAAGCTGCTGGAAGGCACCCAGGGCCTGGGCGTGGTGCTGGCTGAAACGAAGAAGGCCGCGGTGGCGGTGTGCGAATCGTTCAACAGCCTCAAGGCCCGCGTCATCGTGCAGGAATTCATCAAGGAAAGCCGCGGCATGGACATCCGGGCCTTCGTGGTCGATGGCCGGGTGGTGGGCGCCATGAAACGAACCGGCAGGGAGGGCGAGTTCCGGAGCAACCTGCACCGGGGTGGTACGGCCGAGCTGATCCAGCTCTCGCATGAGGAGGAGGTCACGGCGATCAAGGCCGCCAAGGCGCTCGGCCTGCACGTGGCCGGGGTGGACATGCTCCAGAGCGACCGCGGCCCGCTGGTGATCGAGGTGAACAGCTCGCCCGGTCTCGAAGGGATCGAAAGGGCCACCGGTCAGGACATCGCCGGGGAGATCGTGAAGTTCATCGAGCGCAGCGTCTGAGGCCGTTCAGCCCAGCACGTGTTTCCGCGACACGTCCACCACGAACCGGCCCCGCAGGAACTTGCGGCCCAGCAGCACCTGGTACCGCATGTCGCTGCGGTCGAACAGGGTGAAGGCCGTGCGCACCGCGTGCCCGTTGAGCACCACCTTGGTCCAGATCAGATAGCGGCGGCTCCGCTCGCCATTGCTGCTTTTCACCGTCACCCGCTCGAAGCGCCGGAACACCTTCGTGCGCCGTTTGCCGCCCATCTGGAAGGTGACGTGCAGCCGGCGCACCCCATCGACCGTGCGCACCCTCACCCGCTGGTAGTGCAGCGCGCTGCGGTAGGCCCCGGTGTCGATCTTGGCCTCCACGCGGGCCACACCCAGGCCGGGCAGCGCAATGTGTTCGGTGCGCCCGATGATGATCGGTGATGTCATGGCCACGCCGCAAGGTAGGCGGCGGGTGCGAGGGGTGAGGGCCGGCCGGCCGCCGGTTGTTCACAGCCGGAAGCGCAGAAAGCCGAGGCTCATGGACAGTGTGGGACTGGGCTGGGTGAAGAAGGTCACCACATCGCGCGAGGCGATGCCGGCCTCCCACGTGCCCTCACCCACGATGAATGTGAGGCCCACGGGCACCTGCATGCCGAAGCCACCGCCACCGCTGAGGCCCGCGCTGAGCTGAAGCCAGGGCACCGGCCGCACATCGCCACCCACGCCCACGATGGGGCGCAACAGGTTGCCGGGCTCATTGTTGAGGGGAAGCGCCACCTCGGCCCCCACCTCCACGCGTTCGCCGAAGGTGCGTCCCACCCCGAAGCGACCGGTGGTGGGCAGCGGGCGCTTGGTCCGTTGGCCCTCCTCCCAGTGCAACAGGCCGGTGTTGGTGGCGAAGTCGTCCAACCCGTTGATCAGGTCGTAGTTGTCCAGGCCGTTCGTGGCCAGTTCGATCAGGCTGCCGTCGCCCGCCACGTACACGTTGCCGGTCCAGGTCATCGAGCCGATGTCGCACACGGCCGCACCGATCCGCCAGCGGTCCTGCAGCACCACGGTCATGCCCAGGTCCACGCCGAAGCCGCGTCCGGCGGGTTGGGGAAAGAGGATGGAGCCGGGGGAGAGCCGGTTGTTGGAGCGCCGCCTGCCCGTCTCGGGATCCAGGTCGAAGGTGTTGGTGAGCGCGGTGAAGCCGGTGGCCCGTCCGTGGCGCGCGTCGATGTCCACGATACCGATGCCCAGCAGGTACTTCAGGCCCACACCCAGGTGCAGGGCCACATCGTCATTGCGCACCACGTGGCGGCCGTAGGAGAAATTGAACTCGCGGTACCATGCGCCCTGCAGGTGCGAGCCATCGAGCACGCGCGAGAGCAGGCGGGGCTCCGTGGCGACCCCCAGGGCCACCAGCGCCAGGGAGTCGATGGACATGTTGGCGTAGTTGGCGATCGTGTCGCCCGTGACCAGCACCAGCAGGTCGAAGTAGTCGGACCGATAGCCGATGAAGGCGAGCTCGGCGGCCAGGGGGCCGAAGCGGGAGGAGATCTGCATGCGGTCGCGCAGCTGGAACGCGAAGCCGCCGGCGTTCTCCGTGGTGAGGGCGGCACCGAAGAGCATGAGGTCCATGCGGCCCATCAGTCCGGCATCGGCGAAGAGGCGGCCGGCCTCCTCTTTCTCGGCCTGGGTGAAGCGGAGATCGGTGTTGAAGACCCGCCGTCGGATGTCGTCGCGGGTCAATGCATCGGAGTGCACACTGTAGCTGCCCTCAGCAAGCCCGAAGGCCACGTGCTTGTGGTCGTGCCGCCAGCGCATGCCCAGATTGGCGGGGTTGATCCCCACGGCCTGGTAGTCGGTCACGAACGTGATGGCTGCCGCCCGTCCGGTGGCATTGAACACGCTCATCTCATGTTGGGCGTGCAGCAGGGTGGTGCATGGGAGCACCACGGCGAGGAGAGTGGAGCGCAAGCGCATCTGAACAGGGAGGATGGGCAAAATAGGAGGAAGGGCACCGGCCCGGCGCGATCTACCCTTATCGGGGGAGGGGCACCATGTCCAGCGGTGCGGTGCGGCCGGCGGCCAGTAGGTAGTGACCGGCCATGGCGATCATCGCCGCGTTGTCGGTGCAATAGGCGAAGGGCGGCAGGAAGAGCTCCCAGCCTTCACGGGCGGCCAGCAGGGCGGCCTGTTCCCGCAGGTGGCCGTTGGCACTGACGCCGCCCGACAGCGCGATGTGCAGCACGCCGTGGTGCAGAGCGGCCGCGCGCAGTCGGTCCATCAAGGTGCGCACGATGGTGTACTGCAATGAGGCGCAGAGGTGCGGCAGTTCCTTGGCGATGAAGTCCGGGTCTTGGTCGACGCCCTTCTGGACGGCCTGGAGGAACGAGGCCTTGATCCCGCTGAAGCTCATGTCCAACCCGGGAACACGCGGACGGGCCAGGGCATGGCGGCGCGGGTCACCGCCTTGGGCATGCTGCTCGATCATCGGCCCGCCGGGGTAGGGCAGTCCGAGCAATTTGGCGCCCTTGTCGAAGGCCTCGCCGGCCGCATCGTCGAGGGTGGTGCCCACCACTTCCATGTGCAGCGGGGCGTGCACGAGCACCAGCTGGGTGTGGCCACCGCTCACGGTGAGGTTGAGGAAGGGGAATTGCGGACGGGGCCTCGGCTCGCCGTCCTGGATGAAGTGGGCGAGCACGTGGGCCTGCACGTGGTCCACCGCGAGCAGGGGGATGCGCAGGGCCTGGGCCATGGAGCGGGCGAAGCAGGCCCCCACCAGCAGGGCGCCCATCAGGCCGGGCCCGCGGGTCACGGCGATGGCGGTGAGGTCCCTGCGGTCGATGCCCGCCTCGGCCAGCGCTCGGTGCACCACCGGTACGATCTGCTCCTGGTGGGCCCGGCCGGCCAGCTCAGGCACCACCCCGCCCCAATGCCGGTGCACCTCCTGGCCCGCCACCACGTTGGAACGCAATGCGCCATCGACCATCACGGCCGCCGCCGTTTCGTCGCACGAACTCTCGATGCCAAGGATGATCTCCGGGGACTGCCTCACGGTACCGGCTACTTTTGAACGCTTGGGCCCGGTCCTTGCTTGAACGGGCCAGCAAAGGTAGCCGCCCATGACCGCCGTTCCCGTCCATCCGTTGCGCCGCGTATTGCGGTGGTGTGGATGGACCGTGGTCGGCATCCTCGCACTGCTCCTCGTTGTCGCCCTGTTGCTCACCATTCCCGCGGTGCAGACGCGTGTGGGCGGCTGGGTGGCCGAACGCCTGAGCAAGGAACTGGGGGCCGAGGTGCGCATCGGCTCCATCGCCTTCCGGCCCTTCACGGAACTGGAGCTGCGCGCCGTGTACTTGGGCGATCTGCGCGGCGACACCCTCATCACGGTGGAACGCCTGCACGTGAACGGCCTGCAACTGCGCACCAGCCGCCGTCAGGTGCAGGCCCGGTCCCTCATCCTGCAACGGGCCCGTTTCGCGCTCTCCATCGCTGAGGAGGACAGCACCAGCAACCTCACCCAGCTCATCGACCGCCTGTCGTCGGACACCACCAGCAGCGAGCCGTGGACCATCCGTTGCGGATCGGTGGACATCACCGGCTTCCACTTCACCTACCACAACGCCCACTGGCAGCCCATCCCCTTTGGCGTGGACTTCGAGCATGTGGATGTCCATGCCGAGCGGGTCCGCGGACATCAGTTCCTGGCGGCCGGCGATTCCATCGGCATGCAGCTGGAGGAACTCGCCCTGTTGGAGAAGAGCGGCTTCCAGCTGGATCAGCTCGCCGGGTACGCCCTGGTGAGCCCGCGCGGCATCCGGGTGGAGCAGATGGCGCTGCGTACACCGAACAGCCACATCGATGGCCAGCTGCGCTTCACCACCACCGCATGGGCCGATTACTCCAGCTTCAATGACCGGGTGAACATGCGGGTGGAGCTCGATAGTTCGGTGGTCGACTTCAAGGACATCGCCTACTTCGCGCCGGACCTGGAGGGGATCGAACTGCCCATCCGGATCAGTGGCCGGGTGCGCGGGCCGGTGAGCGAGCTCAAGGGGCGCGACCTGGACATCCGGTTCGGCGGGCATTCCTGGTTCCGTGGGCATGCCGAGCTCACCGGTCTGCCCGATGTGCCCGGCACCTTCATGCTGGTCGACGTGGACGAGCTGCACACGCGCTACGCAGACCTCGCCGCCCTGCCCGTGCCGCCGTTCAAGGAGAAGGGCCGCCTGCTACTGCCGCCCGAGGTGCGCGAACTGGGCGAGATCCGCTTCGCCGGGAATTTCACGGGTTTCCTGCATGCCTTCACCGCCTATGGCATCTCGGAGACCGCGCTGGGCACCCTCCGCACCGACCTCTCGTACCAGCGTCCCCAAGGCGCGCGCGACTTCCAGCTGAACGGGCGCCTGGCCACGGCACACTTCCTGCCCGGCGCCCTCATCCACGTGAGCGCGCTGGGCCCCATGGCGGCCAACATCCGGATCTCCGGCTCCGGCCGCAGCCTGGCCACGATGAAGGCCACGCTCGAGGGCGACTTCCCGCTGATCACCTTCAACGACACGCGCATCACCGGGGTGCAGGCCAGCGGCAATCTGGAGCCCAATCGATTCAACGGCACCCTGCACGCCACCGATGAGCACCTGGTGCTGGACTTCAACGGTCTGGCCGACCTCACCGGGCCATGGCCGCTGGTGGACTTCCAGGCCGTGGTGCAGCACGCGGACCTGAAGGCCCTGGGCCTTGTGCACGACCAGGACTACAGCTCGCTCAGCATGGCCATCGATGCGCGGGGCCGCCTCTCGCCCGACAGCCTCCAGGGCCGGGTCGCACTTACGGACATCTCCTACTGCGATGACCGCGGGGATCATGCCCTGGGCGATCTGCTCCTCACCAGTGGCCGCCGCGATGGCCGCAATGTCCTCACGCTGAACTCGGACCTGGCGGATGTGGAGGTGGTGGGCGCCTTCCGGCCCACCCAGTTGCCCGATGCGCTGGTGCACGTGGTCCATAGCGCCTTCCCCGCGCTGCGCAATGAAATGGTGCCCGACCCCGGGGTGCAGGACTTCTCCTTCACCGCCCACCTGCGCAACACCCAGCCCGCACTGGATCTCTTCGTGCCCGGCCTCTCGATCGACAGTGGCGCGGTCATCTCCGGCCGCCTGAACAGCCGCTACCTGGACATCGGCCTCGCCGCCGAGCTGCCCGGCATCAGCTACAAAGGCATGCGCGCCAACGCAGTGGAGATCGTGGCCGACAAGACCATGGACGTACTGGTGTTCGGCGTGAACGGTGCGCGGCAGCAATGGAGCGACAGCGTGTGGATGGCCGGCATCTCGCTCACCGGAAAGGCCTATCAGGACGAGCTCGATCTGGCACTGGGGTGGAAGGACAGTGATTCGGGCACCAACGGACACGTATCGATGGTGGGCGAGGTGCGTGGTGCCACTTCGGTGAGCCTCGACCTGCTGCCCTCGCGCATCCATCTGGGCCGCGGCAACTGGGAGACGACGCAGCGTACCCGCATCGACATCGACTCCTCCACGGTGTTCTTCGAGCCGCTGCACCTCTTCAACGGTCGCCAGCGCGTGAGCCTCAATGGAACCATCTCCAAGGATACCACCGCCTACCTGACCTTCGAACTGGACCGCGTGCAGCTGGCCAACATTGCACCTTTCGTTGACGGTCCCCGCCTGCATGGCTCGGTGAACGCCCAGGGCCGCGTGTATGGCCTGTACGATGCGCCCTTCGTGCTGAGCCATGTGGAGATGGACAGCGTCCACGTGGAGCATCTGCCCGTGGGCGACATCACCATGAACGCCCGCTGGGCCGACGGCCAGCGCGCGATCACCCTCGAGGGCGATGTGCAACGCGGCGATATCAAGGCGCTCGACTTCCTGGGCGAGATGAGCCTGGAGGCCGGCAACGCACTCGACCTGCGCCTGGTGATGGACCGCTTCGATCTGCGCTTCATCGACCCCTACCTGCCCGAGGGCATCAGCGACATCCAAGGCCGCGTGTCGGGCACGGTGACCATGACCGGTCCGCTGGCCCAGCCCGAGGTGCATGGGGCCGTTGACCTCGTGGACGCCGGCCTGCGCATCGACTACCTCAACACGCTCTACCGGTTCAGCAAGTCGGTGGTGATCGAGCCGGACATGTTCGCGCTGGACAATGTGACCGTTCACGACGAGGAGGGCAACAAGGCCAATGTGGGGGCCACCATCCTGCACCGCGGATTCAAGGACTGGGACTACAACGTGTGGGGGCGGATGAACGGCCTGCTGGTGCTGAACACCACCCTGCGCGACAACGACCTGTACTACGGCAAGGCCTACGCCACGGGCGATATGGAACTGAGCGGTCGCGCGGGCAGCATGGAGGTGATCATGGACGCGCGTACCGGACCCGGCACCGACATCCACTTCCCGGTGGGCGGCAGCACCGAGGTGTCGCCCATCGGCTTCGTGCGCTTCACCACTGGCGACAGCCTGAACGATGCCACGCCCGCAGTGGACCTCAGCGGTGTGTCCCTCGACCTGAAGGTGGAGGTGACGCCCGACGCACGTTTCGAGCTCATTTTCGACCCCACCGTGGGCGACATCCTCTCCGGCCGGGGACGCGGCAACCTGGAGATGACCGTGTCGCAGAGCGGCTCGTTCGCCATGCGCGGCCAGGTGGAAGTGGTGGATGGAGATTACCTCTTCACCCTGCGCAACGTGGTGAACAAGCGGTTCCAGATCGAGTCGGGAGGACGCATCGTGTGGTATGGCGATCCCTTCGATGCGCAGCTGGACCTGAGCGCCGTGTACCGGGTACGCGCACCGCTGTACGACATCATGTACGACAAGAACGAGGCGTACCGCCGCCGCGTGCCCGTGGACGTGACCATGCACCTGCGCGACCGGCTGCTCAACCCGGCCATCGCCTTCGAGGTGCGTCTGCCCACGGTGGACGAGAGCGTGCGCACCCAGGTGAACAGCGTGCTCAGCACCGAGCAGGAGCTCAACCAGCAGGTCTTCGCGCTCATCGTGCTCAACCGCTTCGTGCAGCCATCGGTGCAGGGCGGTGGGGCGGGCCTTTCCGGGGGCATGGCCGCGGGCACCACGGGCAGTGAACTGCTGAGCAACCAGGTGAGCAACTGGCTCTCCAAACTGAGCGGCGACCTGGACCTGGGCGTGAACTACCGGCCGGGAAACAACCTCACGCAGGACGAACTGGAGCTGGCCGTAAGCACCCAGCTGCTCAACGAGCGCTTGCTGGTGAACACCAATGTGGGCGTGCAGTACGGCGCGTCGACCACCCAGACGGGCAACTCACTGATCGGTGACTTCCAGCTGGAGTACCTCCTTCCGCCCGAGGGGCGCCTGCGCCTGAAGGCCTTCAGCGTGGGCAACGACCGCAACCTGAACCGCACGGACCAAGCGCTCACGACACAGGGCGTGGGGGTGGCCTTCCGCGAGGAGTTCCACACACTGGACGAGTTCTGGCAGAAGGTGCTCAACCTGTTCCGCTCCAGTGAGAAGGACCGGAGGTTTGACTGAGGCCGGCGGAGCTCACTTCTCCGTGGCGGTGCCGAGGGCCACGCTGAGGGAGTGCCCCATCTTCTCCCGCTTGGTCTGCAGGTAACGCTGGTTGTGCGGGTTGGCGGGGATCTCGATGGGCACGTTCTCCACGATCTCCAAGCCGTAGCCCATCAAGCCGGTGCGCTTGCGGGGGTTGTTGGTGAGCAGGCGCATCCGGCGCACGCCCAGCGCATGCAGGATCTGGGCGCCCACGCCGTAGTCGCGCGAGTCCATGTTGAAGCCCAGCATCAGGTTGGCCTCCACCGTATCGGCCCCTTCCTCCTGCAGCTTGTAGGCGCGCAATTTGTTCGTGAGGCCGATGCCACGGCCTTCCTGCTGCATGTACAGCACCACGCCGCGCCCTTCCTGCTCCACCATGCGCATGGCCTGATGCAACTGCGGGCCGCAGTCGCAACGGCAGCTGCCGAAGATGTCACCGGTCACGCACGAGGAGTGCACGCGCACGAGCACGGGCTCGTCCGGGGCCCATTCGCCCTTCACCAGCGCCAGGTGTTCCTCGTTGGTGAGCGTATGGCGGAAGGCCACCAGCCGGAAATCGCCATACTCGGTGGGGAGCTTCACTTCCACCTGGCGTTCCACATTGCTTTCAGTGCGCATGCGGTAGGCCACCAGGTCCTCGATGCTGATGAGCTTGAGGCCGAATCGCTTGGCGAGCTCGCGCAGTTGGGGCAGGCGCGCCATGGTGCCGTCCTCATTGAGGATCTCCACGATGCAGCCTGCGGGTTCCATTCCGGCCAGGCGGGCCAGGTCCACGGCCGCCTCGGTGTGGCCGGTGCGGCGAAGGACCCCGCCCTTGCGGGCTTTGAGGGGGAAGATGTGGCCGGGTCGCGCCAGATCGCCGGGCTTGGTCTGCGGGTCGATCAGGGCCATCATGGTCTGCGAACGGTCCCACGCGCTGATGCCCGTGGTGGTGCCGCGGCCTTTCACGTCCACGCTCACGGTGAAGGGCGTCTCGTGCAGCGCCGTGTTATCGCGCACCATCAGGTCCAGTCCGAGGGCTTCGCAGCGCTCCTCCTCGAGCGGGGCGCAGATGAGGCCCCGGCCATGGGTGGCCATGAAGTTGATCACTTCCGGCGTGGCGTTGCGGGCCGCAGTGACGAAGTCCCCTTCGTTCTCACGGTCCTCGTCGTCCACCACGATCACCACCTTGCCCTGGCGGATGTCCTCAATGGCGTCCTCAATGCGGTCGAACACTTCGCTCATCTCTTTGGAGAAGTGTGCAAAGGTACGCCGCCGGGGGGGCGCCTACCGGACCACCAGCCGCTGCTGCGCACGATGGCCGGCGGTGCTCAGCTCCACCACGTACACGCCCGGGGCCAGGCCCGCCACGCCGAACTCCGCGCGACCGCCCGCCATGGCCAGGTCCATGGTGCGTACCGTGCGGCCGTCGGCGGCGATCATGCGCATGTGCACGGGTCCCGTGGGGGCGCCCGGCCAGCGCAGGGTCACCTGGTCGTCCGCGGGGTTGGGCGCGAGGGAGAAGGTCGGGTCGACCGGGATGGCCGGGGCGGAGATCCCGATGCAGGCGGGCGGCAGGTCGAAGGCCTCCACCTGGTCGAACCGGCTGTCCGATGAGCCTTGGTCGGCGCTGTAGCCCAGCCCGCGGCGCGCGAAGGCGTGCCAGATCAGGCAGCTGTTCACCCCGTCGTAGTTCAGTGAATCCGCCATGAGGATGGCGTTCCGGCCATCGACGAAGCCGGGGGCGCAGGGCTGCAGCTTCAGCCCGTCCATCATCAGCTGGATCGCCATGTTGTTGCCGCCGGTGCCGGTATACGGGTCGGGATCGTAGCCGTACACATCGATCAGGTCCCAGGCCAGGTCCCACAGCATGGTGGCCCATACGAAGCCGACGCCATGCGGCTGGCTGAGCGCGGGATCGTTGGTGTCCCCATAGGTGTAGGGGTTGATGGACATGTCCTTCGTGTATGGCGCGGGCCGGATGCCGTTCCCGTGGTTGGGCTCGCCCGTCGAGAAGGTGGCCACGCCGCGCACGGTGTTGGGCGTATCGCCCGGACGGATGGAGAGGATCAGCCCCATCCAGTCGCTCCAGCCTTCCCCCATCTGCTCCTCGTAGATCAGGCACCACGAATCGCTTGCCCCGCCGGTCAGGCGGATCGATACCCCGTGACCGTACTCGTGGGCCACGATGCCGTTGTCAAAGCTGGAGTCCCGGAGGTCGTTCTCACCAGAGGAAACAATGGTCACGTTCACCGGGCCGTTGGCGAGGGCGTTGCGCAGGATCTGGCCATCCGCCTGGGAGATCATCATCGAGGGGATGGAGATGAGGCCATCGTCCGTGCCGCCCATCTGAATGGCCCCACCGGGCACGTTGTTGATCACGATCACGGCCAGGGCGCCGGCGCTCTGCAGGGTGAGGACCTTGTCCACGAACGTGCACAGGCCGCGGTCCACCAGTGCGATGTGCCCGGCGATGGCCGCGGCGTTCACGAGCTGTTCGCAGGCATCGGTCGTTGGCGGCGTGTTGTCCTGGGCCATCACCAGGTCAGCGGTGAGCGGCGTGGTGGGGAGCGGCGGGCCGAAGCCGCCCGTGCTGCTGCTGTAATACCCCTCGATCGCGGTGGGCGCGTTCACGTAAAGGGTGCTGTCCTCGTTCACCCGCCACAAGTACATCTGCATATAGCCGTTGCTGCCATCGGGTGGGGTGCTGAAGTTGGCGTTGTTCATGCCGCCGCCATCCAGTGCCTGGGCGATCACCTCATCGGAGGGGTTCCCCATGCCGGTGTAGTTGTATCGTTGGAAATTGCCGCTGGCCTCGTCGAATCCGTAACGGTACCACACATCGTGGAGCACGTTGCAGGTGTAGAACAGGTTGGTGATGGACGCGTCCATGTTGGCGTGCGGGTGGCTGGCGAGGTTGTGGGGGAAGTCGAACACCAGGCCGGGACCACCGTTGGGGCTGTAGCCGAGGAAGTCATCGTTGTCGAGGTCCTCTCCGGCGTACACGTTGTTGCCGCGGGTGATGGTGAACTCCGCCCCGGGGATGCCATTGATGTCGTGCCACCCGAAGGGCGAGGCCACGGGATCGGCGGGATCGGTCACCAGGGTGTGGGCTCCATGCGCGGGGCTTTCGGTGGGGAAGGGGTACACGCGATATGCCGCTCCGCCACCGCCACCGCCGCCGCCTGCGCCACGTGGTTGCGGGGCCAGGGCCAGGTCGTCCAGGGCGTTGTAGGGATGGCTGAAGGTGCCCGGCGCGATCTGGCACTCGGTGAGATAGTCCATCATTTTCACCACTTCACCGGTGTGCGCGTCCACGGCCACCTGCCACCAGTTGGCGGTGTTCGCCGAGCGGATGTCGAGCTCCCATGCCCGTACGATGCGCCCATCGCGGGACACGTGCAGCACGGACCGCGCGGTGATGGGCGTGCGGGCGATGGCCGCGCTCAGGACCACCTCATCGGCGGCGCGTTGTTCCAGCACCTGCACCTGGTCCAGGGGCAGTGCAAGATGTTGTGCGGCATGGCGCAGGGCCTGGTCGGGGGCGAGGGCCGGTGGCGCCTGGGGGGCTCGTCCGTGCACATCGGGCTGCAGGCGGTTCCCCACGTGCACCACCCGTCCGTCGCGGATGGCGAAGTTGGCCACCGCGCCCATCACGGGCATGCCGTGGGCCTGCTGCCGGATGTACACATGCCCCACGCCCTTGGCATCGCGCATGGCCTGGGTCACCCTCCATTCGGCGGCATCACGAGCGGTGAGGCCCAATGATGCGTGGTTCTCCAGCAACCAGGTACGCACCGTGAGGCTGTCCTGGGCATGTACGGTGGAGTGCAGCAGGGCGGGGACCGCCAGGGCTGCGAGGGGCAATGTCCAATGCATTGTTCGGGCAGGTAGGTGGATCGAATGTACCCAACCGGCCATTGGGGGCGGTGCCACGATCGGCACTTGCCGGGGAGGGCCACGCGCGGTGGGGGCAACTGGCTATCTTCGGCCGCAAACCCTGGCTTGCCAATGGCACATGGACTTTTGAAAGGAAAGCGCGGCATCATCACCGGTGCCCTCAACGATCAGAGCATCGCTTGGAAAGTGGCCGAGCTGGCCCACGCCGAAGGCGCTTCCATCGTGCTCACCAACGCGCCGGTGGCCATGCGCATGGGCGAGATCAACAAGCTGGCCGAGGCCGTGAACGCGCCCATCATCCCGGCCGATGCGACCAAGGACGAGGACCTGGAGAAGCTCTTCACGGATAGCGTGGCCCACTTCGGCGGGCCCGTGGACTTCGTGCTGCACAGCATCGGCATGAGCCCCAACGTGCGCAAGGGCCGCACCTACGACGACCTGAACTACGAGTGGTACAAGCAGACCCTCGACATCAGCGCCATGAGCTTCCACCGCATGCTGCAGGCGGCGAAGAAGACCGACGCCCTGGCCGAGTGGGGCAGCGTGGTGGCCCTGAGCTACATCGCCGCGCAGCGCGTGTTCCCCGGCTATGGTGACATGGCCGATGCCAAGGCCCTCCTGGAGAGCATCGCCCGCAGCTGGGGCTACTACCTGGGCATGGAGAAGAAGGTGCGCGTGAACACGGTGAGCCAGAGCCCCACCATGACCACGGCCGGCAGCGGCATCAAAGGCTTCGGCGGCTTCTTCGGCTTCGCCGAGCAGATGAGCCCGCTGGGCAACGCCCCCGCGGTGGATTGCGCCCGCTATTGCATCTCCCTCTTCAGTGACCTCACCCGTTACGTCACCATGCAGAACCTCTTCCATGATGGTGGGTTCAGCAGCAGCGGTGTGACCCCGCAGGTGATGGCCCGCGTCACCGGAGAGGAATAACCGGGTCGCGCTCCGCTTCGCGCTCCTGCAACGCCCGGACCACCTCGCTGCGTCCGGGCAGCAGTGCGTGCGCCATGAGCGCGGGTGGCAGGCTGCGCAGATGGTCGATGCGGACGCGGTCGATGGGCTGCACAGCGGTGGCGAAGGCCCGGTCGAGCAGTTCACGGCCGGCCTCGGTGCGGCCCAGCAGCATCAAGGTGGTGCCACGGTCCACCAGATGGGCCCAGGGCAGGCTGTCCGATACCGACTCCACGCCGGCGAACAAGGCCTCGGCCTGGGAGAGCCATGATGTGGCCGCGTCCACCTGGCCCAGGCTCAGGTGATGGCAGCCCACCGTGCGGAGCAGCACCGGGTCGTAGGGACGCAGCGCGGCCAGTGCGTGGTAGGTGGCGGTGGCCGCTCCGGTGCGGGCCAGGTCGTCCAGCAACACGGCCTTGAGGTGCATGGCGTCGTAGTGGGCCGGGGCGAGGTCCAGTGCACTGTCCAGCAGCACCACCGCATGCTCCAGCGCGGCCGCTTCCTCCATGGCCGCCAGAGGAAGTGCGCGCTCCACCAGGGCTTCAGCGCGTGCGGCGGGCGAAAGGGCGGGGGGGACGGCTGGGCGCCGCGCACAGGCGGCCCACAACATCAGGGCGGTCCAAAGCAGGAACTGGCGCATGGTGCGAAGTTCGGCCCTGCCTTTCGTTGTGCCCGCCTGACCGTTACCCTGTTGGCCCTTGGAGCGGGGGCGATGCCGGCCCAGCTTTGTCCTTGCGAAGGGTCCCCAAGCGCGGGGACTGATTCCTGGTCAAGCGGACCGCTCCAAGGGCTCAGCCCGGGGCGGTCCGTTCTTTATGGGGCAGCGTGCACCGCGGGTGCCGGGTACCTTTGCCGCCATGTCCACCCCGCTTGAACTAGGCCTTGACACCTTCGGCGATATCACCGTTGACCCGGAAGGGAAGCCCCTTCACCACGCCCAGGTGTTGCGGAACATTGTGGCGGAGGCCGAGCTGGCGGACCAGCTGGGACTGGACTTCTTCGGTGTGGGCGAGCACCACCGCGACGACTTCGCCGTGAGCGCGCCCGAAGTGCTGCTGGCCGCCATCGCCGGGCGCACCCAGCGCATCCGCTTGGGCAGCGCCGTCACCGTGCTCAGCTCCGACGATCCCGTGCGCGTGTTCCAGCGCTTCTCCACCCTCGATGCCATCAGCAACGGCCGCGCCGAGGTGATCGTGGGCCGCGGCTCGTTCACCGAATCCTTCCCGCTCTTCGGCTTTCCGCTTGACCGGTACGACGAACTCTTTGAGGAGCGTCTGGAACTGTTCACGGCGCTGTTGAAGGAAGGGCCGGTCACCTGGAGCGGCAACACCCGCGCACCGCTGCGCGGACAGCGCGTGTACCCACCCACCGAGCATGCGCACCTGCGCACGTGGGTGGCCGTGGGCGGCACGCCGCAGAGCGTGGTGCGCGCCGCCCAGCATGGCCTGCCGCTCATGCTCGCCATCATCGGCGGCGATCCGTTGGCCTTCGTGCCCTTCGCTGACCTGTACCGCCGTGCGCTCGCCGCGGCCGGCAAGCCTGCACTGCCCATCGGCGTGCATTCACCGGGGTACGTGGCCGAGACCGATGAGCAGGCCCGCACCGAGTTCTTTCCGCACTATGCCGCCATGCACGATCGCATCGGCGGTGAGCGGGGCTGGCCGCCGCTCACTCCGGCCGCCTTCGCGCAGATGACCGGCCCGAACGGAGCGCTGTGTGTGGGGGCGCCGCGCACCGTGGCCGACAAGATCGTGCGCACGGCCAAGGCGCTCGGCATCGCGCGGTTCGACATGAAGTACAGCGCCGGCACGCTGCCCCACGAGAAGATGATGCGCTGCATCGAGCTGTACGCCACGCAGGTGGCGCCGCTGGTGCGTGAGGCGCTCTCCGCCTGAGCCCGGAGCCGCCGCCCGCCCGTACTTTCGCGGCGCATGGCACAAAAGCCCTCCATTCCCAAAGGCACGCGCGATCTCTCCCCGGTGGAGATGCTGCGCCGCAGGTACATCTTCCGCACGATCGAACAGGTGTTCCAGCAGTACGGCTTCCTGCCCCTGGAGACACCCGCCATGGAGAACCTCTCCACCCTCACCGGAAAGTATGGTGAGGAGGGCGATCGCCTGATCTTCAAGATCCTCAACAGCGGCGATGCGTGGAAGGCGGTGAGCGAGGACACGAAGGCCCGACTGAAAGCGGGGGAGGAGGTCCATCCCGGCAGGCTGGCCGCAGAACTGTGTGAGAAAGCCCTGCGCTACGACCTCACCGTGCCTTTCGCGCGCTACGTGGTGCAGCACCAGCACGAGATCACCTTCCCCTTCAAGCGCTACCAGATCCAGCCCGTGTGGCGCGCCGATCGTCCGCAGAAGGGCCGTTACCGCGAGTTCTACCAGTGCGATGCCGACGTGATCGGCAGCAGGAGCCTGCTGAGCGAGATCGAGCTGGTGCAGCTGTTCGATGATGTTTTCACCGCCCTCGATCTGCAGGTGGCCGTGAAGATCAACGACCGCAAGGTGCTCACCGGCATCGCCGAGATCAGCGGCCAGCCCGACAAGGTGGTGGACATCGTGACCGCGATCGACAAGCTGGACAAGATCGGCCGGGAGAAGGTGGAGGAGGAGATGCGCGCCAAGGGCGTCACCGATGAGGCCATCGCCCGCATCGCGCCGCTCTTTGCGCTCAAGGGCAGCTGGGCCGAGCAGCGTCCGCAGTTGGCGGAGTGGCTGGATTCCTCCGCCATCGCGCAGCAGGGGTTGAAGGACCTCGACTTCACCTTCGCCAACGTCGGCAATCTGCGCAACGCTCGCTTGGAATTCGACCCCACCCTCGCCCGCGGCCTCGACTACTACACCGGCGCGATCTTCGAGGTGAAGGCGCTGGAAGGCTCGTTGCAGAGCAGCATCTGCGGCGGTGGCCGTTACGACGACCTCACCGGCATCTTCGGCCTGAAGGACATGAGCGGCGTGGGCATCAGCTTCGGCGCCGACCGCATCTACGACGTGCTGTTGGAGACCGGCAAGTTCCCTGCGGAACTCGGCAGCAGCACCAAGCTCCTCTTCGCCAACTTCGGCGAGGCCGAGGCGCTGCACTGCCTGAAACTGCTGCGCACCGTGCGCGAAGCGGGCATCGCCGCCGAGCTCTACCCCGACGCCGTGAAGATGGCCAAGCAGTTCAAGTACGCCGATGACAAGGGCATCCCCTTCGTGGCCATCATCGGCGAGAACGAACTGAAGCAGGGCATCGTCACCGTGAAGGACATG
>CAYXKE010000007.1:7701-72413 GCA_964464935.1 uncultured Chryseobacterium sp. | reverse complement strand
CCCGCTCAGTACCTTGGCGCCTGCGGAGATCCGATCCATGGGCATCATCCTATCCGACGCCGGTCATCACAGCCGATTGCTGCCGCTCACCTTCACGCGCCCCGTGGGCCAGTTGCGTCCCGCGGTGCTGCGCATCGCCGAGGGATGGTACGTGCGCACCGGGCTGGGGGTGGGCTACCGCACCGAGGCCCACCTGGCCGACATGTTCCCGCTGCTGCACCAGGGCCCCTGCCGCGAGGTGGACGGCGCGCTGTACCCCACCGATGAGCTGGTGAGCGCCGTGCTGGAGTTGCCGCCCGCCCACATGCTCGTGCATGAGGGGCGCGTGCTGGCCTTCCACACCGATGGCACCGCGCCCGCCGCGGTGGACTGGCGCATACCCCCGGCCACCTACACCGCCGTGCCCTTCACCGGCGAGGTGATCCGATTTGAGCGGCCGTGGCACCTGTTCCAGTACGCCGGCCGCGCCATCGCACTGGACTTTGCCCTGCTCACCGAGGGCCGCCGCTCGCAGCCGCCCGGCACCTACAACACCATCATCGGCGACCCCGGCCTGGTGTTCCTGGAGGAAGGCGCCGTGGTGGAGGCCAGCATCCTCAACACCACCAACGGGCCCATCTATATCGGCCGCCACGCCGAGGTGATGGAAGGGGCCATGGTGCGCGGCCCCTTCGTGCTGGGCGACCACAGCCAGCTGAAGATGGGCGCCAAGATCTACGGTCCCACCGCCATCGGCCCCGAGTGCCGCATCGGTGGCGAGGTGAACAACAGCGTGGTGATCGGCTTTTCCAACAAGGGCCACGACGGCTTCCTGGGCAACAGCGTGCTGGGCGAGTGGTGCAACCTGGGCGCCGACACCAACACCAGCAACCTGAAGAACACCTATGGCCCGGTGCAGGTGTACAGCTATACCGAACGCGCCCTGGTGGACACCGGCCTGCAGTTCTGCGGCCTGGTGATGGGCGACCACGCCAAGAGCGGCATCAACACCATGTTCAACACGGGCACGGTGGTGGGCGTGGCGGCCAATGTGTTCGGGGGCGGCTTCCCGCCCAAGCATGTGCCGGGCTTCGCCTGGGGCGGCAGCGATGATGCGGTGTGCGACATCGAACGCGCGCTCCTCACCGCGCGGCGGGTGATGGAGCGCCGCAACGTGGTGCTGAGCCCGCCGGCCGAGGCCGTGCTGCGCCACGTCTTCGCCTTGGAGCGTGCGGGAGGCCGGTGATCGCCCCGGCGCTGCACATCTGTCATCCGCTCCCTGCCACGGCACGGAACTTGACCTCTGCCGGCCCGCATCGTGCGGGGGGGAGTTCACCCCGGGCCTTCCTTGATGCGGTAACTTTACACTGACATTCCGTCGCACGTTCCATGAGCGATCATTCCTTCCTGTCGGACGCCTTCCTCGGCTCAGAGGCCATCGAGAACGAGACCGAGCTCATCCCCCTCATCACCGCCGAGGACGAGGAGCAGATGAACGCGGAGCGTACGCCCGCCGAGCTGCCCATCCTCCCCCTGCGCAACACCGTGCTCTTTCCCGGGGTGGTGATCCCCATCACCGTGGGCCGCGACCGCAGCATCCGCCTGATCCAGGAAGTGTACCGCGGTGGCAAGACCCTGGGCGTGGTCAGCCAGAAGAACGCCGACATCGAGGAGCCGCACCAGGAGGACCTGAACCGGGTGGGCACCATCGCCACCATCATCCGCATGCTCCGCATGCCCGATGGCAGCACCACCGCCATCATCCAGGGCAAGAAACGCTTCGAGGTGCTGGAGATGGTGCGCACCGAACCCTACTTCACCGCCCGGGTGAAGGAGTTCGAGGAGTTGCGCCCGGCCAAGGACGATGAGAGCTTCCTCGCGCTGGTGAGCTCCCTGAAGGACCTCGCCACGGAGATCATCAAGCAGAGCCCCCACATCCCCACCGAGGCGCAGTTCGCCATCAAGAACATCGATTCGCCCTCGTTCCTGGTCAACTTCATCAGCAGCAACATGCAGGCGGAGGTGGCCGAGAAGCAGAAGATGCTCGAAGTGGCCGACCTGCGCGAGCGTGCCAACATGCTCCTGGCCCACCTCACCAAGGAGCTGCAGCTGCTGCAGATGAAGAACGAGATCCAGAGCAAGGTGCGCACCGAGGTGGACCGGCAGCAGCGCGAGTACTTCCTGCACCAGCAGATGAAGACCATCCAGGACGAACTGGGCGGCAACCCCATCGAGCAGGAGATCGAGGAGATGCGCGAAAAAGCCCGCACCAAGAAGTGGGGGCGCAAGGTGGCCGACATCTTCGAGAAGGAGCTGAACAAGCTGCAGCGCATGAACCCCGCCGGCGCCGAGTTCAGCATCCAGTCCAACTACGTGCAGCTGCTCCTGGAACTGCCCTGGGGCGAATACACCGCGGACAACTTCGACCTGAAGCGGGCACAGCGCATCCTGGACCGCGACCACTTCGGCATGGAGAAGGTGAAGGAGCGCATCATCGAGCACCTGGCCGTGCTGAAGCTGAAGGGCGACATGCGCGCACCGATCATCTGCCTGTACGGGCCTCCCGGCGTGGGCAAGACCAGCCTGGGCAGGAGCATCGCCGAGGCCATGGGCCGCAAGTACATCCGCATGAGCCTGGGCGGCCTGCACGATGAGGCCGAGATCCGCGGCCACCGCAAGACCTACATCGGCGCCATGCCCGGCCGCCTCATCCAGAGCCTGAAGAAGGCCGGCACCAGCAACCCCCTCTTCGTGCTCGACGAGATCGACAAGGTGGGCCGCGACCACCAGGGCGACCCCGCCAGCGCCCTGCTCGAGGTGCTGGACCCCGAGCAGAACAGCGCCTTCCACGACAACTTCGTGGACATCGACTACGACCTGAGCCGCGTGATGTTCGTGGCCACGGCCAACAGCCTCAGCACCATCCATCCCGCCCTGCGCGACCGGATGGAGATCATCGAGGTGAACGGCTACACCATGGAGGAGAAGCTGGAGATCGCCAAGCGCCACCTCCTGCCCAAGCAGTTCGCCGAGAACGGCATCAAGCCCAAGCAACTGAAGATGGGCCCGGGGCTGCTCGAAGCCATCATCGACCAATACACCGATGAAAGCGGGGTGCGTTCGCTCGAGAAGCGCATCGCCAAGCTGGTGCGCTACCGCGCCAAGCAGATCGCCCTGAAACAGAAGCACAGCATCACCATCACGGTGGACGACCTGGTGAAGATCTACGGCCCCAGCCACGCCCGCGACAAGTACCAAGGCAACGACGTGGCCGGCGTGGTGACCGGCCTGGCCTGGACCCCCACCGGCGGCGACATCCTCTTCATCGAGACCAGCATCACCAAGGGCGAGGGAAAGCTCACCCTCACCGGCAACCTCGGCGATGTGATGAAGGAGAGCGCCGTCATCGCCCTGGAGTACCTGAAGGCACACAGCAACATCATCGGGCTCGATCCCGAGGTGTTCAAGCGCTGGAACGTGCACGTGCACGTGCCCGAGGGCGCCACCCCCAAGGACGGTCCCAGCGCGGGCATCGCCATGCTCACCAGCATCGCCAGCGCATTCACCCAGCAGAAGGTGCGCAAGTACGTGGCCATGACCGGCGAGATCACCCTGCGTGGACGGGTGCTCCCCGTGGGCGGCATCAAGGAGAAGATCCTCGCCGCCAAACGCGCCGGCATCAAGGAGATCCTGCTCAGCGCCGACAACCGCAAGGACATCGAGGACATCGATGCCCGCTATACCAAGGGCATGCGCTTCACCTACGTGACCGAGATGATCGAGGTGGTGCAGCACGCCCTGCTGAAGGAGAAGGTGGCCAACGCGCTGAAGGTGGCCTGACGGCTTTACCGCGCTTCACCCAGCCCAGGCCCGGCGGAACGATGACCGCTGGATGGGCGCGGGGAGGAGGCCGTGCGGTTCTGCTGCGTGAAGCAGGCGGTCCCGGACCGTGGGCCGCTTCCCGCTATCTTCGCCGCCATGCGGACGGTGGAGATCCTCGCGGGCAGGGCCTTCGCGCTCACCGTTGAACGCCTCTGCCATCAGCTCATCGAGGACCATGATCGGCTGGCGGGCGTGGCCCTGATCGGCCTGCAGCCCCGCGGGGTGCTGCTGGCCCGCCGCCTGCGCGCCGAGCTGCGCCGCATCCTGGGCGGTGAGGAGCTCCTCTATGGCGAGCTCGACATCACCTTCCACCGCGACGACTTCCGCCACCGGGCCACGCCGCCCACCCCCAGCACCACGCAGCTCGACTTCTCCCTGGAGGGCCGGCGGGTGGTACTGGTGGACGACGTGCTCTTCACCGGGCGCACCATCCGCGCCGGCCTCGATGCCCTGCTTGCCTTCGGCCGCCCCGCCTCGGTGCAGCTGCTGGTGCTCATCGACCGCCGGTTCAGCCGGGAGCTGCCCGTGCAGCCCGACCATGTGGGCCGCTGGGTCGACAGCATCGCCGACCAGCGTGTCACCGTGGAATGGGCCGAGACCGAAGGCCGCGACCGCGTGCTGCTCCACGGCGCGGGTTCCGCCATCGACGCCGACGCCATCGCACAAGGGATCGGTTGACACACGCCCATGACACCGCCCAGCAACGCCTCCGACGCACCGGTCAGCGAACAGCTCAGCACCGAGCACCTGCTGGGCATCGCGGAACTGACCAAGGCCGATATCGAGCTGATCTTCCGCACCGCCGACGGCTTCAAGGAGGTGCTGGGCAGGCCCATCAAGAAGGTGCCTTCGCTGCGCGACATCACCATCGCCAACCTGTTCTTCGAGAGCAGCACCCGCACCCGCATCAGCTTCGAGCTGGCCGAGAAACGCCTCAGCGCCGACGTGATCAACTTCAGCGCCAGCGGCAGCAGCGTGAGCAAGGGCGAGACCCTGGTGGACACCGTGAACAACATCCTGGCAATGAAGGTGGACATGGTGGTGCTGCGCCATGCCGACCCCGGTGCCGCCCGCTTCCTGGCCCGGCAGGTCCAAGCCCGCATTGTCAACGCCGGCGACGGCACCCACGAGCACCCCACCCAGGCCCTGCTCGATGCCTACAGCATCCGAGAGGAGCTGGGCCGCCTGGAGGGTGTCAAGGTGGCCATCGTGGGCGACATCCTGCACTCGCGGGTGGCCCTGAGCAACATCCTCTGCCTGCGCAAGCTGGGCGCCGAGGTGATGGTCTGTGGCCCCGCCACCCTGATCCCGCGCCACATCCACACCCTCGGCGTGGCCGTGGAGCACGATCTGGACAAGGCCCTGGCTTGGTGCGATGTGGCCAACATGCTGCGCATCCAGCTGGAGCGGCAGGGGGGCGACGGCGTGGCCAACTTCCCCAGCCTGCGCGAGTACGCCATGCTCTATGGGCTCGACCTGGAGCGCTACCGCCGCATCGGCCGCGATGTGGTGATCATGCATCCGGGCCCCATCAACCGCGGGGTGGAGGTCACCAGCGCGGTGGCCGACCACGCCAACAGCATCATCCTGGACCAGGTGGCCAATGGCGTGGCCGTCCGCATGGCCGTGCTTTACCTGCTGGCCGCTCGGATCCCACGGGACGGCGTTCGTTGATCCTGCCAAGCGCACTTTCACGATCCGGTCGCCTGCATATCTTTGACCGGAACACCAGGCCTATGAACTTCACGATCGAGGACAAGGGACGCTACACGCTGGTGACCAGCCATGTGGAGAAGCTGGACACCACCTGTGCACCGGAGTTGAAGAGCGAGCTGGTCTATCTGAACAAGACCGGCGTGCGCAATGTGATCATCGACCTGAGCGCAACACGATACTGCGACTCCTCGGGCCTGAGCGCCCTGCTGGTGGCCAACCGCCTCTGCAAAGGCGTGAACGGCTCCTTCGTGGTATGTGGGCTCCAGGAGCCCGTGCACAAGCTCATCCAGATCTCCCAGCTGGAAAGCGTGCTTTCCATCACCCCCACCACGTCCGAAGCGGTGGACCTCCTCTACATGGAGGAGATCGAGAAGGACGTGGACAAGGACTGACCCCACACTCCCCATATGAAAAAACTCTTTACACTCTTTGCCGCCCTCGGCCTCGCTGGGGCCCTGTACGCCCAGCCCTGCACGCCCAACCCGATGTACCAGGACAGCCTGTTCGGTGTGTGGCCCGACACCACCACGAACTTCGCCAATGGCACGGTGGGCATGCTCTACACCCAGACGATGGACATCAAGGTGCCGGTCAACGCCGGTGTGGTGGACCCCCTGTTCTCCTTTGCCACCATCGACTCCATCGCGCTGCTGGCCATCGAGGGGCTGCCCGACGGTCTGTCCGTGGCCTGCAACTCCCAGACCACTGCCCCCTGCACCTTCCTTTCCGGTCAGCTGGGCTGCGGTCTCATCAGCGGTGTGCCCACCACGCCCGGTACCTATGACCTCACCATCGGGGTGCTGGCCCACGGCCAGGCCTTCGGTTCGCCGCTGAGCCTGCCGTATTCCTTCCCCGGCTACCGCATCGTGATCGAGAACTCCGTGGGCGTGACCGAGATCACCGAGGTGCGCCACGAGGTGCGCAACGTGCCCAACCCCTTCAGCACACGCACCACCATCGAGTTCGACCTCCCCGAGAGCAGCGCCGCCCGTGTGCGCGTGTTCACCCTCGTGGGTGAGGAGGTGTGGGACCGTGCCGTTGACGGCCGCGCGGGGCTGAACAAGGTGGTCTTCGAAGCCGGCGACCTCAGCGACGGCGTGTACCTCTACAAGGTGGAGACCATGCACGGCACCCGTACGGGCCGCATGGTGCTGCGCCGCTGATCCATTGTCCGAGCCAGGCCCCGGTCCCATTGGGGCCGGGGCTTTTCTTTCCACCCATGTCCGGTCGCCCATTCCAACTCACCACGCTGGGCACCGGCGCGGCCCTGCCCGCCCGTGGGCGCTTCCCCACGGCGCAGCTCCTCAACGTGCACGATGGGCTCTACCTCATCGACTGTGGGGAGGGCACCCAGGAGCGCCTGCGCGTGGCCGGGGTGAACTTCATGCGCATCGGGCATGTGTTCATCAGCCACATGCACGGCGACCACTACCTGGGCCTCATGGGGCTGATCAGCTCCATGCACCTCATGGGGCGCACCACCGAACTGCATGTGCATGGGCCGGCCGTGCTCCACGAGGTGATCCAAGTGCAGCTGCGCGCATCGGAGACCTGGCTGCGCTATCCCCTGCACTTCCACCCGCTCGTGCCCCGATCCGGTGAAGTGGCCTGGACCGACGGCCGCGTGGAGGTGAGCACCCTGGCCCTGCGCCACCGCGTGCCCTGCACCGGCTTCGTTTTCCGCGAGCGGCCCGGACGCCGTACCCTGCGCCCCGACATGCTGCCATTGATCCCCCCGCACCAGCGCAATGCGGTGAAGGACGGCGCTGATGTGGTGCTGCCGGACGGTCGCCGGATCGCCAACGCCGGGCTCACCCTGCCGCCGCCCGTGCCGCGCCGCTACGCATACTGCTCCGACACGGCCTTCGAGCCCGCGCTGATCCCCTACCTGGAGGGCGTGGACCTGCTTTACCACGAGGCCACCTTCACCCAGGCGCTGCTGGCCCGGGCCCGGGAGACCATGCACTCCACCGCCGCACAGGCCGCCACCATGGCCCGCGAGGCCGGGGTGGGGGAGCTCCTGCTGGGCCATTTCAGCTCGCGCTACAAGGATGCCCAGGTCTTGCTCGACGAGGCCCGCGCCATCTTCCCCCGTACGGCACTCAGTTACGAGGGGGGCACCTTCCTCGTGGCAGAACGATGACCCGAACGTGCGGCCGGGATCGTTAGATTTGCCCCTGTGTTTAGACCGATTCTAAACAACCGTCATGCGGGTCCGCACCCTACTTGCTGATCATAGTGAGCTGAGCCTCATCGGGTTGCGCGCCATCCTCTCCGAGGTGGAGCGCGTGGACTTGGTAGGCGTGGCCCGCGACCCCATCGAACTGCAGGCGCAGCTGGTGCGCTGCCGTCCGGACCTGGTGTTGATCGACCACACGGCCGAGGGCTTCGGTGCCAACGCCATTCGCGATGGCGTGCGCCGCTCAAAGCACACCCGCTTCGTGGCCATCACGCCGCCACCAAGCGCCATGACCCTGATGAGTGCCGTGCGCGCCGGGGTCACCAGCTACATCCGCAAGGACTGCGGCATCCCCGAGATCATCGACGCCGTGTGCCGTACGGCCGACGGCGACCGATTCTTCTGTGGCAAGGTGCTCGCCACGCTGGAGCGCGCGGGCTATGACCCCCAGAAGTTCCTCACCGAGCCGCTCTCCTGTGCACCGGTGGTGCTCACCGAGCGTGAGTGCGAGGTGATCGGCCTCATCGCCGAGGGCAAGTCGTACACCCGCATCGCCGAGGAGCTCAACCTCAGCGCCCACACCGTGTCCACCCACCGCCGCAACATCATGCAGAAGCTGGGGGTGAACAACACCGCCGCCGTGGTGATGTACGCGGTGAAGAACGGGCTGGTGAGCCCCAATCGCTTCCTCTTCAATCCCACCGAGGCGATCCGCTAAGTCCTACCTTCGGGAAAGGACATGGCCGGTACGCGTGTGATCGGTGAGGTGGGCGGGTCCTCGTCCCGCTGGGCGGTGGTGAACGATGCCGGCGCGCGCATCGCGCTGCCCGTCCAAGGCCGGCCCGTGCTGGGCTTCAATCCCCTCAACGGCGATCGGGCCCTGTTCACCAGCGACCTGCGCGACGCCATGGCGGCACATGCGCCCGACATGGTCCATGCGGAGCACGTGGTGGTGTACGGCGCGGGCTGCGGTGCCCCCGGGCGTCGCAGCGCCATGGCGGAGGTGCTGAACGACCTGTGGCCGGCCGCCTCGGTGGAAGTGGAGACCGACCTCGTTGGTGCCGCGCGCGGGATGGTGGGCCGGGAAAGCGGATTGGTGCTGATCCTGGGCACGGGCATGAACGCCGGCTACCACGATGGCATGCACACCCACACCCCGATGCCTTCGCTCGGCTGGGTGCTGGGCGATGAAGGCAGCGGTGCCGACATCGGGCGGATGATGCTGCAGGACGCCATCCACCGCCGCATGCCCGACGACCTGCGCGGGATGATCTTCGATGATGCGGGCCCGCATGTGGACCATGTGCTGGAGCAGGTGTACCGCTCGCCCTTTCCGGCGCGTGCCCTGGCGGCCTACACCGCACGTCTGGCCCAGTGCCTGCACGAGCCCTACGTGCGGGACCTGCTGCGCGGGCGGTTCCACCTGTTCATCGACCTGCTGGAGCAGTACTTCAGCCACGAGCAGCGCCGCAACGTGTACGCCACGGGCTCGGTGGCCTACGGCTTCCGCGAAGTGCTGGGCGAATGCCTGCTGGACCGCGGCATGACCCTCATGGCCGCTGAGCCGGACCCGTTGCCGGGTCTGCTGCGCTACCACGACCGGTCGTGAGCGCCACTGCCGGGCCTTCCACCAGCTGCTGCAACAGACGCAGCGCGGCGTGGTTCTGGGGCGTGTCCAGACTGCGGAACACCCGGCGGCGCTCCAGTGCGGTGAGGTGCCAGCTCAAGGAGACCGGCTCCTCGCGCGGGCGGTGCAGTTCCAGTTCCACCGTGGTGATGGGGAAGTCGGACCAGGCGCTGGCCATCTGCATCATGCGGTCGTGCTCCAGGTCCTGCCCGCGCACCACATTGTCGTACACGGTACCCATCGGTGCCAGCAATCGGCCCAGCATGGACCGTCCCGCCTCGCGGGGCTCGATGCCCTTGGGCGTGTCGCGCAGCTGCAGCACCACCACACCGCTGGTGTTCGCGGCGATCCATTCGCGGAAGGTGAACAGGAACGCCATGGTGACGCGATGGCCGTGGTTGTCCAGCAGGCCGGCGTCCATCAGGCGCATGGGCGGTTCGCTGGGCATGGTCACCACCGGCGTGATGTACGGGAAGGTGGCGTTGGTGCGCAGCGCGGAGGTGAGCGTGATCTGTCCCGCATCATGGGCGGCGAACATGCGGCGGAACTCGATCGCGTCGGGCTCGCCGGTGTGCTGTGTGCCGGGTGCCGGGCGGTTCTGTACCAGGTAGGCCACGGGCGATGCGGACATGATCACGCGGCGCCCGTCGTTGATGGAGGCGGGGGCCACCACCAGCAGGGGGGTTTCGGCCTGCTGTTCGGCCTGCGCCATGTCGTCCAGCCGGATGTTCAGCACGCCCCGGGTCACTTCGTTGAGGCGCTGGTCGAAGGCGTGGCCGCGGTCCATGCGGTAGCTCTTGGGGCCATCGTGCACGCGGCGGTAGCGCACGAACATGTCGTGGGTGACGAAGTTGAAGGCCACCGGGTTCAGCATGTCGCTGCTGATCTCCTGCAGCACGGCGGGATCGTAGCGGAGGTGGGTGCCTTGGCGGCGGTCCAGATGGGCCAGCTGGCGGAAGTAGGCTGCGCCGATGGCACCGCCCGATGAGCCGGTGATCAATGCGGTGCGCCGCATCAACCCACCGCCCAGCATGCTGTCCGCGCGCTGCATGCAGAGGAACGACCACAGCAGGGCGCGCTGCCCACCGCCGCTGGTGTTGATGACCACCAGGCGCGGCTTGCGGCCATCGGGCGTGACGTTGTTCCGCTTCCATGCCTCCAGCATGCGCAGGGTGGCCTCGGTATCGTGCTGCACGGCGGCGCTGTCGTTGGCCAGGGCCATCACGTGCGCGCGGTCGTACGTCACCGGCGGCGGCCGGTGGTCCATCCCGAAGGCGTGGCTGTCGTGGAGCAGGTCGGTGCGCGTGCTCAGCAGATGCACGCCCAGCGCGAGCAGCACCAGCAGCGTGTAGGTCCATCCCTGCCACCAGCTGAACAGCGCGCTGATGAGCATGATCAGCATGGTGAACAGCAGGAAGGCGCTGGCCCCGGCGGGAACGGCGAAGAACCGGTGATCGCTGAAGGCGCCGAGCACCACGAAGCTCACCAGCACGGCCACCTCGAAGTAGGCGCCGTAGACCTGGTTGCGCCACAGCACCGTGCGCAGCAGGTCGCGGTCGTAGTGTGCGCTGCTGCGGGCCAGCGCGATGCGCATGCGCGGGGTGAGGTAGGTCTCCACCCGCCACTTCTCACTGCGTTGCGCCCGTCGCAGCCAGCGCGTGGCCTGGCGCCGCTCCTGCCGGTCCTTGGGGGCCGCATCGGGCGGTGGGGTCGGTGCGTGCTCGGGAGCACGATGCAGATCGTCCAGCGTCCGGCCCGTAAGCTTCACGATGTCGATGTTGGTCCGCATGAAGTAGAGCAGCGCCAGCATGAGGAATAGCGCGATGCCCAGCAGGAAGCAGGCCAGGTGGATGGCGATGCGGCCGGGCGGGAGCAGTTCATCGTGGTACTGGAAGCGCGCCGAGCACCACAGGTACACCAGCGTGAACGCCGCGGGGATCGCCGCGTTGTTGATGTTGAACTTCAACAGGGGCCGCGCCAGGGTGGCCACGAACGGGAAGCGGTAGCCATGCAGCGTGTAGGTGTACAGGTTGAAGGCCGTGATCAGCCCGCCCAGCGCGAATCCGGTGATCAGGAACGACAGCGGCCCCACCTGGCCGAAGTACTCGGGGAACAGGAAGAGGTAGGGCAGGCCGTACTTCACCCCGATGAGCTCGGTGACATAGCCGAAGAGCAGGGCCCACACCAGCAACAGCACATGGTTCTTCTTCAGGTGCAGCAACAGCAGCTGCACGGGGAAGAAGTAGAGGATGCGCCGCGCGAAGGGGCGGTATGTGTGGCGGCTGCTCATGGACAGGGTGCCCACGGGGCATGCACCATGTCCCCCAAGTATACGGGCGGTACGACGGCTTAGACCTTCTTCAGGGTGATGGCCATCACCTCGGCCTCCAGCGCCTCGGCCTGCGCCTTGAGTTGCTCGGCGCGGGCCAGCACATCGGCCTTGAAGGCGGCATCGTCAAGCCCGGCGCAGTTGATGCGCACGTTGAGATAGCCGCCCAACGCACCGGCGCGCGCGCACAGCGCCCCCACGCCCGCATCGCTCACGCTGGCCTCCAGACCCGTGAGGGCCATGGCCCGCATCAGCTCCATGCTGGCCACGCACACCTCCATGGTGCGCAGCGGTGTGTTGATGGCGCCCTTGGTGGCCTCCGCGATGGCGGCCTTGCGCGCGGCCTTCTCCGCATCGGTGCCTTTGGGCATGCCGTAGCACGCCATGATCCGCTCGTAGGCACGGGTGTCCTCGTCCACCAGGTGGAGCAGCTCCATGCGCAGCCGCTCGCCCTTCTCCGCCCAGGCGCTGTACTCCTCCCAGCGGTCGTCCCACCCGCGCTTGTGCGCGCTGAGGTTGGCCACCATGGTGCCCAGGGCGGCGCCGAGCGCTCCCACATAGGCCGCCACGCTGCCGCCGCCGGGGGCCGGGCTTTCCGCGGCGGTCTCTTCGCTGAACCGCTTCAGGTCCATGCGCACGAGACGCTCCTGCGCAGGGTCCTCCAGCATGTACTCGATCACCTTCTTGTTCGGGTCGAAGGGGGCCAGATCGTCCAGGCCGAGCGACTTCACCGCGATCTTGATCTTCTCGCGCTCGGGGATCCCCAGGCTGCGCTGCTGCCGACGCAGGTGGAAATCGGCCGCATCGAGCAGCGCCTGTTTGGGGATCAGGCCCACGAGCTCGCTGCCCGTGACACGGATGCCGCGCTCGGCCGCGCTCTTGCACGCCTCGTCGAAGGCCACGTGCACGGGCGTCACGCTGATGTCGGTGAGGTTGAGCGACAGCTGCGCGATGCCGTACTCCTCGATGTACCAGCCGATGCCCTTCACCGCCTTGAGCTTGCCGGGGATCTTCACGGGTTCGCCGTTGGCATCGAGCACGGGCTTGCCGGTGAGGGGATCGCCCTCGCGCTTCACACGGCCGGCCTCACGGATGTCGAAGGCGATGGCATTGGCGCGGCGTGTGCTGGTGGTGTTGAGGTTGATGTTGTACGCCACGAGGAAGTTCCGCGCGCCGATGGCGATGGCCCCACTGCGTGCCACGCTGTCGTTGTACGCGGCAGGGCCGAAGTCGGGCTTCCAGGCGGGATCGCTCAGTTTCTTCGGCAGGCCCTCGTACTCACCGCTGCGGTTGTTGGCCAGGTTGCGCCGCTTTTCCTCACTGGCCGCCGCCTCGTAGAGGTACACGGGGATGCCCAGCTCGTTGCCCACGCGCTGGCCGAGCTTGCGCGCCAGCCCGGCGCATTCCTCCATCGTCACACCGCTGATGGGCACCAGCGGGCATACGTCGGTGGCGCCGAAACGCGGGTGCTCGCCCTTGTGCTGGCGCATGTCGATGAGCTCCTGCGCCTTGGCGATCAGCCGGAACGCCGCCTCCACCACCGCGTCGGGCTCGCCCACGAAGGTGATCACGGTGCGGTTGGTGGCCTTGCCCGGATCGATGTCCAGCAGGCGCACGCCTTCCACGGTGGTCACCACGTTGGCGATGGCGTCGATCTTGGCGCGGTCGCGGCCTTCACTGATGTTGGGCACACATTCGATGAGTCGGCGTTCCATGGGGGAAAGGGCGTTGCGGGCGATGCGATCGCCCGGAGGTTTGGTCAATTGATCGTTACACTGAGCACATTGTTGATCATGTGCAGCACCACGGGGGGCCAGATGCTGCCGGTGCGGGTGCGGGTGTATCCCAGCACCACGCCCATGGCCAGCACCAGCAGCATCACCGAGGGGCTGTACTGCATGTGCATCACGGCGAAGATGCCGGCGGAGACGGCCACGGAAAGGTGCTCGTCGGCCAGGTGGCGCAGCGATCCCAACAGCAGACCGCGCAGCAGGAACTCCTCGAAGATGGGCGCCATCAGGCCCACACCGAGCAGCAGCAACATGCGGTCCGTGCTGGTGGCCAGCACCTGGTCCATGAAGGGGGCGTGGAAGACATCGAGGAAGTGGGAAAGGACCTCCACCACCAGCACGAGCCCCAGAAAGATGAGCGCCCAGCGCAGCGTGGGTGCGGTGAGGGGACGCTGCAGACCCAGGAAGCCGGCGGTGCGTCCGCGCTTCCACCCGCGCACGGCCACGAGCAGCAGCACCAGTGCGCCCAGCCCGCTCCACAGCGCCTGCCGCGCGGCCAGGTCGCCGTGGTAGAGCAGTTCGTTCATCCGGGCCCGCAGCGCGGGATCGCTCAGCAGGGAGAGCCCGCCGCCCTTGGCCTGCAGCTCGGGCGACATGGCCACCACGCCCTGCACGAACAGCACCGATTGCAGCACCATGAACACCATGGTGATGAGGCCGAACAGGGCCACGCCCACGGTGAACTCCAACCCCGGTGGCCGGGTGATGGTGGGTTCAATGGGATCGGTCGATCGGTCTTCCATCGATGATCACGGTGTCCACGTGGCCGTCGCCAAATGCGTAGGGCATGTAGGCCAGCGAGGGCACCGGCCGGGTGATGATGAGGTTGGCCCGTTTGCCAGGGGTGATGCTGCCCACCTCGTGGGCCAGGCCCATGGCGGCGGCGGCGTTCAGCGTCAGCGCATGGAAGGCCTCCTCCGGCAGCATGCGCAGTTGGATGCAGGCCAGCGACCACACCAGGTTCATGTTGCCGCTGGGCGTGGTGCCCGGGTTGAGGTCCGTGGCGAGGGCCACCGGCAGGCCTTGGTCGATGAGCCGGCGCGCGGGGGCGTACGGAATGCGGAGGAAGAACGAGCACGACGGCAGCAGGGTGGGGTAGGGCCCCCGACCATGGTTGCGCCATGCGGTGCCCAGCGCCTCGATGTCGGCGTCCGTCATCACCTCCAGATGGTCCACGCTCAGCGCGCCGTACGCTATGGCGGCCGGGATCCCGCCGATGCTGGTGAACTGGTTCACGTGCACCTTTCCCGACAGACCGTGCTTCGAACCGGCCTCCAGCACACGTTCCATCTCGGCCACCGTGAAGTAGTTGGTCTCGCAGAACACGTCCACGTGATCGGCCAGCCCCTCTGCGGCCACGCACGGCACCAGTTCGCGCACGATCATGTCGACATAGGCGGTGCGGTCGTCCTTGAACTCGGGCGGCAGGGCGTGCGCGGCGAGCAGTGTGGCTTTGATCGGCAGGGGCAGGGCCTCCTTCAGCCGACGCACCACGCGCAGCATCTTCAGTTCGCTCTCCAGCGACAGGCCGTATCCGCTCTTGATCTCGATGGCGCCCGTGCCCATGCGCATCATGCGTTGCAGGCGTTCATGGGCGTGGGCGAAGAGCGTGTCCTCGTCCATGTGGCGCAGGCGTGCGGCGCTGTTGAGGATGCCGCCGCCACGGGTGGCGATCTCCTGGTAGCTCAGCCCGCGGATCTTGTCCACGAACTCGGCCTCGCGCGGCGCGGCGAACACGGTGTGCGTGTGGGGGTCGCACCAGGCCGGCAGCACGTAGCGGCCGCTGGCATCGATCACGGTGAGGCCCGCCGTGTCGGTGGGCGGGGCTTCGCGCATGGGCCCCATGGCGGTGATGCGGCCTTCCTCGGCCAGCAGCCACGCGTCCTCGATCAGGGGCACCTGGGCCATCGCCGGGCCCGCCACATGGGGCACACCGGGGGCATGGGTGCCCACCAAGGCCTTGGCGCGGGTGATCAGCAGGCGGGACATGGGCCGCTCACTAGATCGCGGCTTCGCCCAGCAGGAGCGCGGGTTCCTCCATGTAGTGGCGGAAGGTGGCCAGGAACGCCGCACCCGTGGCGCCGTCCACCACGCGGTGGTCACAGCTCAGGGTCACCTTCATCGTGTGGCCCGGAACGATCTGGCCGTCGCGCACCACCGGCTGCTGCACGATGGCGCCCACGGCCATGATGCACGCATCGGGCGGGTTGATGATCGCCGTGAATTCCTCGATGCCGAACATGCCCAGGTTGGAGATGGTGAAGGTGTTGCCCTCCCAGTCGGCGGGCTGCAGCTTCTTTTCCTTGGCGCGCTTGGCGAAGTCGCGCACCTCCTCACCGATGGTGCGCAGCGGCTTGGTGTCGGCGAAGCGCACCACGGGCACCAGCAGCCCTTCCTCCACGGCCACGGCCACACCCACATGCACGTGCTCGTTGATGCGGATGCGGTCGCCCAGCCATGCGCTGTTCACGGCGGGGTGCTGCTTCAGTGCGCGGGCGGCGGCCTTGATCACCAGGTCGTTGAAGCTGATCTTCGCCGGTGCGATGGCCTTGTTGATGGACTCGCGCACGGCCATCGCCCGGTCCATGTCGAGGGTGATGGTGAGGTAGAAGTGCGGGGCGCTGAACTTGCTTTCGGCCAGACGGCGCGCGATGGTCTTGCGCATCTGGGTCACGGGCACCTCTTGGAACGATTCGATCTGCGGTGCGGGGGCAAAGCCACCGGCGCTGAACTGCTCGATGTCGCGCTTGGTGATGCGGCCATCGGGGCCGGTGCCATGGACGCGGGCCAGGTCGATGCCTTTCTCCTCGGCCAGTCGCCGGGCCAGGGGGCTCGCGGTGATGCGGCCGTCGGCGGGTGCGGTGCGGGGCGCAGGGCGCGGGGCGGGCGCAGTGGCCTGCGCCCGATCGGGCCGTTCGGTCTTGACCGGTGCGGGAGCGGGTTCCGCTGCGGGCTCGGGGGCCTTGGCGGGCTCAGCGGCCCGGGGTGCCTCGGCCGCGGCGGGTGGGGCGGCTTCGGCGGCCAGCAGGGCGCTGATGTCCTCACCGGCCTTGCCCAGGATCGCCAGCACGCTGTCCACGGGCGCGGCCTTGCCCTTCTCCACGCCGATGTGCAGCAGCACACCGTCGGTGAAGCTCTCGAACTCCATGGTGGCCTTGTCGGTCTCGATCTCGGCCAGCACTTCGCCGCTCTTCACCGTGTCGCCCACCTTCTTATGCCACGCGCTCACGACCCCTTCGGTCATGGTGTCGCTGAGCTTGGGCATGCGTACGATCTCTGCCATGATGGTTGCACCGCGTCCCGGTGCGGGTATTGGTCAGTCCTTCAGGAAGGGGTAGTCCTTCTGGAAGTACACGTCGTTGTACAACTCGTCCACGGGCGGCGCGGGGCTTTCCTCGGCGAACTTCACCGCCTCCTCCACCTCCTTCTTCGCCGCCTCGTCGATCGCGTCGAGCTCGGCCTCGGTGGCCCACTTGTGCTGGATCAGGGTGGCGCGCACGTGGTCGATCGGGTCCTGGCCCTTGTAGGCTTCGAGCTCCTCCTTGGTGCGGTACTTCTGCGGGTCGCTCATGCTGTGGCCCTTGTACCGGTAGGTGCGGATGTCCAGCAGGTAGGGGCCATTGCCGGCGCGTGCATGGGCGGTGGCCTCGGCAATGGCCTGGTGCACGTCCTCGCAGCGCATGCCGTCCACGCTCCGAGCGGGCATGCCGTAGCTCAGGCCCAGGGTGCTCAGGTCGTGCATGTTGGTGGTGCGCTCCACGCTGGTGCCCATCGCGTACTTGTTGTTCTCGATGATGAACACCACCGGGAGCTTCCAGGTCATGGCCATGTTGAAGGTCTCGTGGAGCAGGCCCTGGCGCACCGCTCCATCGCCCATGAAGGTGAGCGTCACATGGTCCTCGCCGCGGTACTTGTCGGCGAAGGCGATGCCCGCGCCCAGTCCGATCTGCCCGCCCACGATGCCGTGGCCGCCGAAGAGGTTGCGCGTCTTGTCGAAGTAGTGCATGCTGCCGCCCTTGCCCTTGCTGCTGCCGGTGATGCGGCCGAAGAGCTCCGCCATGACGTGTTTGGCGGGCATGCCCAGCACCAGCGGGTGGGCGTGGTCGCGATAGCCCGTGATGAAGCGGTCGGTGGGGCGCACGGCGGTGATCATGCCGGCGAGCACGGCCTCCTGCCCGATGTACAGGTGGCAGAACCCACCGAACTTCTGCATGGTGTAGAGCTGGCCGGCCTTCTCCTCGAAACGCCGCATGAGGATCATTTCCTTGAACCAGCGCAGATAGGTCTGCTGATCGAACGGGGTGGTCTTCCTCGCTTTGCCGGCGGCGGCGGTCCTGGTGCTCATACGGGGTGCGGTGTGTGAAGCGCTCGGTGGTAGGGTGGAGCGGCAAATATAGCCGTGGTCCTGCGGCCGGAAGGCCTGTGCTACGGGCGCATATGCCCGGCGCCGAAGGCCAGCGGCAGCAGGTCGGCGGCACTGGTCAAGGTGTGCACGCTGCCGTCGGGTGCGGCCAGCAGCACACGCAGGGGGGCATCCTGGCGCTGCTCCTGCTCCGCCAGGGCCTGGCGGCAGATGCCGCAGGGAGGAACGGGCCGCTCGCCCTGGGAGCGCGGCGCTGCGATGGCGATGGCCCGCACCACGGCACCCGGCTCGGCGCTCATGATCGCGTGCAGGGCGGTGCGCTCGGCGCACGTGCCGGCGGGGAACGCGGCGTTCTCCTGGTTGTTGCCCGTCACCGTGCGTCCGTCGGAAAGGCGCAGGGCTGCGCCCACCGGGAAGTGCGAATAGGGGGCATAGGCCCGGCCTGCTGCGGCAACGGCCTGGTGCACCAGCTCCTGATCGGCCGGGTCAAGGTCGGTCACCTGCGGGTACCGGGTGATGGTGATGGCGATGGTCTCGATGGACGGCATGATATCGCAAGTCGGCGCCAAGGTAGGCGGTAGCGCCCACTGCCGTGGTGTACAAACGCGGGTTCCATAGCTTTGGCCACTTGCGCATGCCCCTGCCTGCCCCCGTCATCGACCGCTTCGCGCCCATCTCCCTGGAGGAAATGGACGCGGTGGCCCTGCTGGACCGCACGGACACCAAGTACGTGCTGTCCACCCAGGTACTGGCCGAGGTGCTGGAGGAGCTGCTGCCCGAGTACCGCCTGCTGGTGGTGGACGGTGTACGGGGCACGTCGTACCGCTCGCTCTACCTCGATACGCCGGAGCTGAAGCACTACCACGACCACCACAACAAGCGCACCTTCCGCAACAAGGTGCGCTACCGGGAGTACATCGGCAGCGGCCTGACCTACCTGGAGGTGAAGCGCAAGACCGGCCGCGGCGACACGAAGAAGTCGCGCAAGCGCATCGACGCCATCCCGCCGCGACCCACGGCCGAACACCTCGCCTTCGTGCGCAAGGCCGTGGGGCGTGATGAGGACCTGCGCCCCGTGCTTTGGAACAGCTTCACGCGCTACACGCTGGTGCACCGCACCCGCCCGGAGCGCCTCACCATCGACCTCGACCTGCGATTCATGTGGGACGGGGTGGAGCGGCCGCTGGGCGATGTGGTGGTGGCCGAGCTCAAGGCCAGCCGGGCCGACCGCAACTCGCCCTTCGCCATGGTCATGCGCAAGCGCGGGATCCGTCCCGCGGGCATGAGCAAGTATTGCGTGGGCATGCTCATGCTCGAGCGCCCCGTGAAGCCCAACGCGTTCAAACCTGTGCTCCGGATGTTGGACCGCATCCGCCGCGCCGCCTGATAGCAAGACCAAGGAAAGATGAAGGTTTTCGGTATGCCCGTCTTCCACGATGACATGTGGGAGCTGCTGTTCAAGTTCAGCATCGACCTCGCCGTGTTGTTCGTGCTGATCCGCTTGATCTACTACCCGATCCACCGGAAGAAGGACTACCTCTTCACCTACTTCGTCTTCAACATCCTCATCTTCTTCCTCTGCGTGCTGCTCAACAGTGTGAAGCTGAGCATCGGTTTCGCCTTCGGCCTCTTCGCCATTTTCGGCGTGTTGCGCTACCGCACCGAGCAGATCAGCATCAAGGACATGACGTACTTGTTCGCCGTGATCACCATTGCGGTGATCAACTCGCTGGCGAGCAAGAAGATCAGCATCGCCGAGCTCCTCTTCACCGACTTCATGATCCTGGTGGTCACTTACACGCTGGAGCACCTCTGGCTCACGCGCCACGAGGCCATGCGCGAGATGATCTACGACCGTCCGGAGCTGCTCAAGCCGGAGAACCGCGAGGCGCTGTTCAGCGACCTGCATGCGCGCATGGGCGTGCGGATCTCGCGCGTGGAAGTGGGGCGGATCGACCTGCTGCGGGACACGGTGCGCATGCGGGTGTTCTACTACGAGGACGAGCAGGACCACCCCAGCTTCATGGAGGGGACCAGCGACGACGGCGACGATTGATATCGGCCTCAGGCCCGGTGGACCAATGCCACCGCATGGGCGCAGGCGCCCTCATCGCGGCCCACGAAGCCCATCCGTTCGTTGGTGGTGGCCTTGATGCTCACGGCATCGATGTCCACCTGCAGCAGCCCGGCGATCACCTGGCGCATGGCCGGGGCGTGGGGCAGCACCTTGGGGCGTTCCATCACCAGGGTGCAATCCACGTTGCCCACGCGCCATCCGGCATCGTGCAGCGATCGCACCACGGCCGCCAGCAGCTTCTTGCTGTCAGCGCCTTTCCACTGCGGATCGGTATCGGGGAAGTGGGTGCCGATGTCGCCCATGGCCACGGCGCCCAGCAGGGCATCAGAAATGGCGTGCAGCAGCACGTCGGCGTCCGAGTGGCCCATGAGGCCCTGTGTGTGGGGGATGCGCACACCGCCCAGCCAGAGTTCGCGGTCGGGAGCGAAGCGATGCACGTCGTAGCCGAACCCGATGCGCCAGCCCGTCATTCGCCACTCTCCTTCTTACGTCCGCTGCCTTCGTTGAAACGGAAGCCCAGCGAGAAACGCAGGGTGTTGGCCAGGGGGCTGCGCTGTGCGTTGGCGATCAGGTAGCTCAGGTCGAGCGAGAACATGCTGTAGCGCACCCCGGCGCCGAGCGTGAAGTACTTGCGGTTGCCCTTGGTGTAGTGCTCCCAGAAGTAGCCGGCGCGGAAGGCGAACTGCTCGGCGTACCAGTACTCGAAGCCGCCGGCCAGGTTGATCTCGCGCAGTTCCTCGCGCAGGCGGCTGCCCGCTTCCACCACCACGTTGCCGTTCTGGTCGTAGCTCACGTTGCCGGGCGCATCGCTGAACGAGCCGAACATGCCGGCGGCTACGCCCACGTTCGGGTCAACGCCGCTGGCCACGGCCGGACGGCCCGTCACGGGGTCGATCACCACGGCGTTGTTCTGGTCAAGCAGGTACACCGGCGGGGTGGGCACCAGCAGTTTGTTCACGTCGAAGGCCAAGGCGATGCTGTTGTACTCGTCCAGGTCGATCTTGAAGGAGGGGCCCAGCCGCAGGTTGATGGGGATGAAGTCCTTCGTGGCGGTTTCCGTGTAGGACATCTTGGCCCCGATGTTCGAGATGTTGATGCCCAGGGCCAGGGTGGCGTCGCGTTCGCCCACCACCATCTCATCGTTCACGTAATAAGCCGACACGTCGGCCGCCACGGTCTGCCCGGCCTTGGAGTTGGCACCCTGCACACTGATGCCACCCGTGAGGTTGCTGTTCACGTAGCGGATGGCGACGCCCCCCGACATGCGGTCGCTGAACTTCTGCGCGAAGGCCAGGTCCACCGCGAATTCCGCGGGCTTGAAGTCGCGGATGGCGTTGCCGTTGTTGTCCGTGAAGAGGATGCTGCCCAGGTTGAAGTACCGCAATGAGCCGCCCACGGTGCTGCGCTTGCTGGCCAGGCGCTTGTAGCCGGCCAGGTAGGCCAGGCTCATGTCGGGCACCAGGTTGCGCAGCCAGGGGCTGTAGCTCATGATGAACTCGCCGTCGTTCTCGGCGAAGGCCAGCTTGGAGGGGTTCCAGTGGATGGCGCTCGCATCGGGCGAGATGGCCACACCGGCATCGCCCATGCCGCCGGAGCGGGCGTCGGGGCTGATGTTCAGGAAGGGCACCGCCGTGGTGATGGTGTTCAGCTGATCATTGCACTGCTGCCCGGCGGACTGGTATTGCGGGTCGCACGGCTGGGCCCACAGGGTCACGGGAGCGAGCCATACCAGGCTCGGAAGGAGCAGACGAAGGAGACGGGGCCGCATGCGGAAAATGCTGATCTGGAGCGGGAAAAGGACGGCAAATATACGCGGAACCGGGGGGCTTATTGTGCGGCGATCACCGCAGGATCACGAGCTTCTCGAACTTCTCGGCCCGGTCGCCCTCGGGGGTGCGCACCCCCACCCGGTACACGTACACGCCCCGGCCCAGCTTGTCGCCGAACTCGTCCGTGCCGTCCCACGGGAGGCCCTCGATGCGGTAGCCGTTGCACGCCATCTGCCGGTTGATGGACTTCACCAGGCGCCCGCTCACGGTGAACACCTGCACCTGCACCTCCAGCGTGGTGCACGGCCGGTTGTGCTCGAAGAAGAACTCCGTGTAGGTGCTGAAGGGGTTGGGGTAGTTCAGCACATGGGCCAGGGCCAGCTCGGCCGATGAGGCGACGACGAACTCCGTGGTGGCTTCCGAGCTGTTGTTGTGCACATCCCACGCCTTGAGGCTCAGCTTGTGCGCGCCCTCGCTCAGTTGGTGGAAGCGGTACCGCACCTGGCCGCTCTTGTAGGTGTCCAGGTCGGCCTCGTACAGGTCGTTCAACACGATGGCCTGGTCGGTGTTGTCGTCCAGCACGGCCAGCAGGTCGTGGCCGATGCTGTTGCCCGCGGTGTTGATGCCGTTCTCATCGGAGATGCGGGCGTAGAGCAGGGGGCTCTCGTCCGTGATCCCGCCCCGCACGAAGCTGTCGTCGTTCATGTACAGTTCCACCTGCGGTCCGCGCTCGTCGGTCGGCACATCGTCCGCGGTGCCGCCCACGATGGGGGTGTTATCATACCCGGCGGCGTTGATCAGCGGGCTCTCGGCATAGCAGCTGATCCGGCCCGTGCCGTAGGCGTAGTTGATGTCCTTGGGCACCACGAACGTGAAACTGAACTCGCCGTTCACCACACTGGCCTTGCCGCGGTACAGCACGTTCTTGCGGTTCATGAACGTGAACTGCTGGCTGAACTCGTTGACATCGTTCATCAAGGTGGCCTGCAGCAGGGCCTTGTCGTACACGGTGGGCACCACATGGCCATTGAAGGAGGTGAGTGGCTGTCCACTGCCGTTGTCCACAAAGCCCGTGATGCGCACAGTGGCGAGGGCTTGCAGCGTGTCGATGGGGTTTCCGAGCGTGTCGGTGATGGCGCTGATCACCAGCTTCAGTTTGGGCATGGCCAGCCGCTGGCTGGGATCGCCCAGCAGCGAGAAGTTGCGGTGGTTGGCACCGGACGTGGTGCTGGCCACCTTGGTCTTGCGGAAGATGTCCCCAAAGGTCTGCGGCGTGCCGTCGGCGTTCAGCGGCTCGAACGCGTTGTTGTAGAACTTCCCGCCCATGGTGAAGTTCGAGCCGGAGAAGGCGATCCGGGTGGTGGTCATCAGGGCCACACCGCCGCCGTTGGGGTTGAGCAGCACCCACTCGCCGGCCGAGATCCGTCCGGGATCGTCCCACCGCGAGAACTCGCAGGTCGCGGTCATGAACAAGGGCAGCCGGTCCCGGTTGCTCCAGTTCAGTATGGTGTTCAGGTCAAGGAAGCGCTCGTGGCCCCAGCCCACTTCGCCGCCATGGCCGATGTAGTTCACCAGCAGGGCGCCTTTCTGCACCGCCTCCCGGATGGCGGTGCTCCCCTGCGGGTAACGTTGCCCGCCGGGCGTGGTGATCTGCTGATAGGCGTCCATGTACACCTTCTCCACGTTGAAGACGGGGTGCTCGTTGTTCACCCGTTCGGCCAGCTGATCGCTCTGGTCCATGTGGGTGTTCTGCTCGATGTCCTCGCCATCGCGGTCGTCGCTGATGAACACCACGCGCGTGCGCCAGTCGGGCAGGCCGCCATCGCCGGTGTTGGTGCAGGCGGTGCCGCCGTCGGCCAGCATCAGCAGCCGGTCGTAGTTGAGGATCTTGTCCACCACCTGCCGTGCCTGTTCCACGGTATGCACGGGCAGGCGCCCCACGCCCAGGTCGAGCAGGTCGTTGTTCGCCTCGCCCTCATTGGGGTCGAGCAGGCCGAAGTAGTCGTCGGAGGTGAAGCTGTACGACGGGTCGAAGAGCTCCGCGGTCTGGTAGGTGGGTATGAAATTGTGGTTGGTGGCGGCGGTGGAGAGGTTCAAGTAGGAACCATCGCCGAAGAGCAGGAGGTAGCGCGGGATCAGCAATGTGTCGGTGCCGGCGCGGTCGTACAGCATGCGCATGTAGCGCTTGATGGCCGTGGCGTCGCGGGCGCCCGAACTGAACTCGTTGTAGATCTGCTGCGGAGTGACGATCTGCACGATGTAGCCATCGTCGGTGCGGCGCTGGGCCAGTCGCTCGGCCTGCGCCATGAACACGGGCGGGCACACGATGACCATGTCCACCGGCAGCTGGGTGGCGTGCAGGTCCTGGTTGGGCACCGGACCCGCCTTCACCGGAGTGAGGAAGCCGCTGTTGCGGAAGGCGACGAACTCGCGCAGCTCATCCGTGGGTACGCGGAACGTGGCGGTCTGGCCGTCGAGCGTCCATTCCACCTGGCGCACGTTCGTGGGGTCGGTGATATCCCAGATGCGGTACAGCTGGCCGGCCTGGCCCAACTGGAACTCGGCCACTTCGCCCGGGCCCACCGAACGCAGGTCGCGGAACAGCAGCTGGGGTTCGCTCAGGCGCAGTTCGCGGCGGCAGTTCAGGATCAGCTTGTCCATCCAGCCCACGGACGACACGGGGTCGTGTTTGGTGAAGGTGACCGTGACCGGGATGACCGACCCGGAGGGTTGGAAGGTGATCACCTGCGCATTGACGTTCGCCCAGCGTGCGGTGGCGTTGGTGCCCACGCCCGGAATGCTGATGGTCTGAGCGAAGTTGCTGCCCGAACTGACCAGGAATGAACTGGAGTTGGCCGTGCCCACGGTGCGCGCGGCCAGGCGCACCGCCAGGGTGGCTTGTTCTCCCGGCACGAGGAACGGCGTGCTGAAGCTCCAGGAGTGCGTGAGCTCGCTGTCGAACAATTCGCCCATGAGGTCGCGACCGGATTTGAGGGGGCTGTACAGGTCGCGCTCGCGGAACTGACGATCGTTGAAAGCGGTCACCACCTGCGTGGCCGGTGCGGAGGTGCCGGCCTCGGTGGTGATGCGTTTGGGCGGGTCCACGCCGATGCCGATGAAGTAGCTGGCCGAGTCGCAGTACACGTTCTTCACGTGTTCGAAGCGGCCGTTGACCAACTGCCAGCGATGCGGGCCGGTGGCATGGAAGAGGATGCGGTCGCCCGGGCCGAACTGTCCATCGCCGCCATCGTCCACCTGAATGGCATTTATATATAGGTCGGTGGGCGGCAGGTCGGCGTTGCGGAAGGGGAGCAGGCCGTGGTGGTTGCCATACACGTTGATCTGGTCGGAGGCCAGGCCGTTCACGTCCACCCCCAGGTCGCGCAGGAAGTCATAGGTCAATTGGTACACGCCGTCCTGGTGTACCGTGAAGCGGTACCACTGGCCTTGGGCCATGCGCGAGGAGGTGGGGTAGGCCGGTCCGTCCCCGCCCTTGGGTGTGCCGCGCTCCACGGCCACATCCAGGCGGAAGGACTGCAGCTTTTCCATGCGGCCCGTGGCGGGGTTGCGCCGGAAGGGCACCACGCGCACCATGGCATGCGGGCGCTTGCGGCTCCAGCCCATCCGGGCGTCGATCTCCGGTTCGGCAGCGGCCCACTGCTGGAGCACGGGCCATTCGGAGAGCTCGGCGGCGGTCACGGGCACATAGTGGGGCTGCACCAGTTGGGCAGTGAGGCCCGTGGCGCCCATCTCGAGGGGGATGAGCTCCTGATGGAAAGGCAGCCCCCCGCGTTCCATGTCGATGAAGGCGCCGGCAAAGGGGACGGCGCGTTCGGCGGTGGCGGAGGTGGCCGCCGTTGAACGCGATGCGGCCGAGGGGGGGAGGGGGGAGCGGCCTTGCTCTTCGGTACGCCCCTCGTCCCGCACGGCATCGGCGGGGACCCGGAGTGGATAGCCGTCGGTCCAATCCAGTTTCACTTCCCGCTGCACCTGCCCATGGAGGGCGGGAACGGTGAGCACGAGGAGCAGCAGGAGCGCATGGCGGGAAGGCGTCATCAACAAGGATCGAACAGGTTATCAACAGGGGTGCCGAAAAATACTACCTTCGGCCCTCGCGTTATGGTGACACCCCGGCAACGTACCGGACCCGAGGATCATTGCGTCGGGGAATGGAACCGTAATGACCTTGGATCCGTATACTTGGCGCCGGCTCAGAAGCCTTGATCGATCGTGAGCATGATGGAATGGACCATTCGGCGTGCAGCCCTTTGGCTGGCACTGGGCTTGTTCGCAGGGCTCGAGGCGGGTGCGCAGGATCCGCAGTTCACTCAGTTCTACGCCAACCCGCTCTACCTCAACCCTGCCTTTGCCGGCACGGCCCGCTGCCCCCGTGTGGTGCTCAACTATAGGAACCAATGGCCCGCACTGACGGGGACATTCGTCACCACCAGTGCCAGTTACGACCAGCATGTCGATGGCATGATGGGCGGCCTGGGCCTTCTGGTGACCCATGACCAAGCGGGCAAGGGCACGCTCAACACCACCACGGTGAGCGGCATTTACTCCTACCAGCAGGCCATCTCCCGGAAGTTCTCCATGAAGGTGGGATTCCAAGCCACGTACTTCCAGAAGTCGTTGGACTGGAGCAAGCTCACCTTCGGCGATCAGATCGATCCGCGCCGCGGCTTCATCTATAACACGCAGGACGTGCCCCGCGGGGGGAGTGTGGGCAACGCCGACTTCAGCGCCGGTGTGCTGGGCTACAGCGATGTGTTCTTCGTGGGCTTCGCCGCCCACCACCTCACCCAGCCGAACGAGTCGCTCATCGTGGGCACCAGCAAGCTGCCGATGAAGATCACCGGTCACGCCGGTGCGGCCATCCCCGTGGGGATGAAGGGCAAGTACGGTGAGGCGCGCACGAAGATCTCGCCCAACGTACTATACCAGCAGCAGGCCGCGTTCCGTCAATTGAACCTGGGCCTCTACGTGGACCACGGACCGATCACCGCCGGGGTGTGGTACCGCACCCGCGACGCGTTCATCGTGCTGCTGGGCTTCCACACCGAGAAGTTCAAGTTCGGTTACAGCTACGATGTCACCACCTCGCGCCTGACCACCGCCACGGCCGGCTCCCACGAGGTGAGCATGCAGCTCCTCTTCAACTGCAAACCCAAGACCCGACGGTTCCGCGTGGTGGCTTGTCCCACCTTCTGACCGCACCCATCGGACGATCGCATACCAACCCTGCACGGACATGAGCCTTTCAAGGAACATCGCCCTGGTGGCCGCCACAGCACTGCTGCTCCCGGCCTGCCAGTTCGAGAAGAGCGGCGCCACCGGTTGGAACTACAATGACTCCCGGAACGGCGGCTTCGAGAAGGCCAGCTTCGAGGAACAGGAGACCGGCCCCGGCCTGGTGCTCATCGAAGGCGGTACGTTCACCATGGGGCGTGTCACCGACGACCTCACCCACGAGTGGAACAACATCCCGCGCAACGTCACGGTGTCCTCCTTCTACATGGACGAGGTGGAGGTGACCAACTTCTACTGGCTGGAGTACCTCTACTGGCTGGAGCGCGTGTTCGCCGCCGACTACCCCGAGATCTACAAGAAGGCCCTGCCCGACACCCTGGTGTGGCGCAGCAAGCTGGCCTACAACGAGCCCTACGTGGAGTATTACCTGCGCCACCCCGCCTATCGCGATTATCCCGTGGTGGGCGTGAACTGGCTCCAGGCCAACGACTACTGTGCCTGGCGTACCGACCGGGTGAACGAGATCATCCTCATCCGGGAGGGCCTCTTCGAGCACTATCCGAACCAGATCAACCAGGACCACTTCACCACCGACGCCTACCTGGCCGGCCAGTATGAGAGCGGCAAGAAGGTGGACGGGGTGACCGACTTCAACCCCAACCGCGATACCCGGAACATTCGGATGGAGGACGGCATCCTGCTGCCCCGCTACCGCCTTCCGACCGAAGCCGAGTGGGAGTACGCGGCCTTCGGCCTGGTGGGCAACACCGTTGACGAACGCGTGGTGGAACGCCGCATCTATCCTTGGAACGGCCACTGGGTGCGTTACGACGACCGCCGCAAGGGGGGCGCCTTCTACGGTGACTTCCGCGGCAACTTCATGCGCGGCAAGGGCGACTACATGGGTGTGGCCGGCAGCTTGAACGACAATGCCGACATCACCGCCCCGGTGTTCAGCTACTGGCCCAACGACTACGGCCTGTACAACATGGCCGGCAACGTGAGCGAGTGGGTGATGGACGTGTACCGCCCGCTGAGCCCCGAGGACAAGGACGACTTCCGTCCGTTCCGCGGCAACGTGTTCAAGACCAAGGTGCTGAACAGCGATGGCGCCATCCAGGACAAGCATGACCTGGTGAACTACGACATCGAGGGCATCGAGTACTACCTCACCTCCTTCCAACAGGCCATGCAGGGACGGGCCACCGAGGAGGAATCCGCCCTGATCGACGAGCTGCTCGAGTTCGTGACCCAGGCCCTCGAGTTCCAGAACACCCGCAAGCACGACGCCGCCATGCAGCGCATCCAGGACATGGTGGAGAACATCAAGAGCAAGGACCTGGAGATCTGCCCGAAGCTGCTGAGCGGTATCAGCGATTACCAGAGCGATCAACCCGGTGAACTGCGCTGGCGCAACGTGACCGTGGAGGAGAACATCGACCGCCGCAACTACCGGGTGGCCGACAACATCAACTACATGGACGGCGACCTGGAGAGCAGCGTGTACTACGACCAGCCGGAGTATGAGGGCAACCCGATGTACGACTGGGGCAAGCACTCGCTGATCAACGACCGGGCCCGCGTGTACAAGGGGGCATCCTGGGCCGACCGTATCTACTGGGCCAACCCCGCCACGCGCCGCTTCCTGGACGAGCGTCAGAGCACCGCCACCATCGGCTTCCGCTGTGCCATGACCCGTGTGGGCAGCCCCCGCGGCATGAACGACGACAAGCGCCGCGACAAGCTCAAGCGCTGATCCGCACGCCCGCTATCTTCGGACCCCCGGCATCGCCCGGGGGTCTTTTTTTGCGCATGACCACCACCGCGGCCCTCCACGTCCATTTCCTGGCCAGCACCGGCGTATGCACCGACACGCGCCGCATCACGCCGGGCTGTCTCTTCATGGCGTTGAAGGGGCCCCGCTTCAATGCCAATGCCTTCGCCGCACAGGCCCTGGAACAAGGGGCCCGCATGGTGGTGGTGGACGACCCCACCGTGGCCGTGGACGGGCGCTATGTGCTGGTGCCCGATGTGCTCACCGCGCTGCAGGACCTGGCGCGCCATCACCGGCGCGGGTTCAACCTGCCCGTGCTGGCGATCACCGGCACCAACGGCAAGACCACCACCAAGGAGCTGGTCTCCGCGGTCCTCGCGGCCCACGCCCCCACCCTGGCCACCGAGGGCAACCTCAACAACGAGATCGGGGTGCCCCTGACGCTCCTGCGCCTCACCGCCGCGCATCGTTACGCGGTGATCGAGATGGGAGCGGGCAAACCCGGCGACATTGATGAGCTGTGCCGCATCGCCGAGCCCACGCACGGGCTCATCACCAACATCGGACGTGCCCACCTGCAGGGCTTCGGCAGCCTCGATGGCGTGGTGGCCACCAAGACCGAACTGTACCGCCACATCGCGGCCACGGGCGGCCATCTCTTCGTGCATGCCGATGATCCGCTGCTGATGCAGCACGCGGCGGATCTGCCGCGGACCACCTACGGAACCGCGCAGGCCGATGTGCGCGGTCATTCGGTGGGGCGCGATGCCTGGCTGGAGCTGGCGTACATCGGCACCGATGGTGCCCCGCGGCCGGTGACCACCCGGCTGGTGGGTGCCTACAACCTGCCCAATGCGCTGGCCGCCGTGGCGGTGGGCCGATACTTCGGCGTGTCCGATGCCACGATCGACCGTGCCTTGGCGGAGTATGTGCCGGGCAACAACCGGTCACAGTTCCGGGATTCCGGGCGCAATCAGCTGGTGCTCGACGCGTACAACGCCAATCCCACGAGCATGGCCGTGGCGCTGCGCAATTTCGCCGCCATGCCCAGCGAGCGGCCGCGGATCGCGGTGCTGGGCGACATGCTGGAGCTGGGCGCGGTGAGCGACGCCGAGCACCGGGGCATCGTGCAACTGGTGGAGGAGCTGGGCCTGCGGGCGCTGTACGTGGGCGGCGCCTTCGCACCGCATGCCCCGGCGGACGCCCACTGGCCTGATGCGGCCTCTTTGGCGCATCACTTGGAGCAGCGGCCCATCAGCGGCCATGTGGTCCTGGTGAAGGGATCACGCGGTGTGGGCCTGGAGACCGTGGCCGCCGTGCTTTGAACGTGCTTACAGGCGGGCGGTGCGCTGGCGCAGCATGTGGTCGGCCAGCACCAGGCAGGTCATGGCCTCCACCACTGGTACCGCGCGCGGCACCACGCAGGGATCGTGCCGGCCACGTGCCTCCAGCACCACCGGTCGGCCTTCCGTGTCGATGGTGTGCTGCGGGCGGGCGATGGTGCTGGGCGGCTTGAAGGCCACATCAAAGTGGATCATCTCGCCGGTGCTGATGCCCGCGAGTGTGCCTCCGCTGTGGGTGGCGCCTGCCGTGGGCCGGGCCGTGATCGGGTCGTTGTGCATCGAGCCGCGCATGGCCGCGGCCCGGTAGCCACTGCCCATCTGGAAGCCTTTGGAGGCATTGATCGAGAGCATGGCGCGTGCGAGGTCGGCGTCCAGGCGGTCATGGACGGGTTCGCCCCAGCCGGCCGGCACACCGGTCACGTGGCAGGCCACCACGCCGCCCACGGAATCGCCTTCGGTCCGCATCTGCTCGATGAGCCGGGCCATGCGGGCGCTCGCATCCGGGTCGGGGCAGCGCACGGGATCGTCCCACACGCGGTCGTACTGCACGGGCTGGGCGGGGGCCATCACCTCGGGCCCCACCTGCTGCACGAAGGCATGCACGTTGACGCCCACCGTGCGCAACAATTGACGGGCGATCGCTCCGCCCACCACGCGGCAGGCGGTCTCTCTGGCGCTGCTCCGTCCGCCGCCACGGTGATCGCGCAGACCGAATTTCTGTTCCCAGGTGCGGTCGCCGTGGCCAGGACGGTACACGCCCTTGAGCTGGTCGTAGTCGCCACTGCGCTGGTCGCGGTTGCGGATGATGAAGCCGATCGGGGTGCCCAGGGTGGTGGCCCGTCCCGGTCGTTCCGGTTCGGTCCACAGGCCGCTGAGCCATTCCACGCGGTCGTCCTCGCGGCGCGTGGTGCCCAAGGGGGTGGAGCCCGGGCGGCGGCGATCCAGCTCCAGCTGCACGGCGTGCAGGTCCAGGTCCAGGCCCGCGGGGCAGCCATCCACCACGCCACCGATGGCGGCGCCATGGCTCTCGCCGAATGTGGTGAGGCGGAACGCCACGCCGAAGCTGTTGCCACGCATGGTGGCGAAAGTACTTCCGGCCGCTCCTTCGCGGGCCTCAGTACATCAGATCGCCCGCCCCGCCGTACGGCCTCCGTTGTTCGAACTTCAGGTCGCGCAGCACGCTCGCCTTCACGTTGATGCGGAACATGAAGCTCTTCCGCACCCCGATGGGGATGATGTTGAAGTTGAACTCCCAGCAGTGCAGGTCCCAGTAGAGATTGAGCGAGGTGGGCGTCCAGTCCTGGTTGGTGAGGTCGTAGCCACTGCTCACGCCCAGCTTCCAATGGCGCAGGATGTTCAGGTCGCCGTTGAAGATCACGCTCTGGCGGTCCACATCGCTGTGCCGGCCGCCCAGGTAGGTGCGGTTCACGTCGTAACTGTAGTTCACGTTCAGGCGCCAGGGGAGGCTCAAGCTCACGGCACCGCCCTTGGCGGGATCGGGGTCCTCCACCACCTTGTTCCGGCGGCGCCCGTGATCGTCATTGGTGGACTGGCCATAGCGGCGGCTCTGCAGATCGAGCCCCACGGCCACGTTGGTGTAGGTCATGCGGGCCAGCCGGCCGGAGCGGTCGAATTCGCTCGTGGTGATGCGGCGCCCCAGATCGTCCACGGCATAGGGGTCCCAGAGGCTGGTGACGTTCACGTTCATGATGTTGAACAGGAGCGTGCGCGCCGCGATGTTCACCGGCGACCAGGGCAGCGAATCGGCCAGCAGGTCGTAATTGGAGGTGATGCCCACGAAGTCGAGCAACTTCATCTTCCGGTAGGCGTCCCCGCTGCGGCCGGTGCTGTCGGCCGGGGCGCGCCGGTCCAGCACTTTTGCCTCCACGTTGTTGAGCAGTCCCAGGGACAAGGTGCTGCTCTGGCCGGCCGCTGGTTTGCCGAAGATGCCCGCGTCGAACGGGGAGTAGTTGCCCGGCGTGCCGTTGGGTCCGTACGGGCCGGTGATCTCGGTGCTCTGGTCGGGCCGGTAATTGAGGCTGGCCGTGGGCGTCATCACATGGCGGATGGCCTTGAGGCGGCGGCCCTTGTAGCTGTACATGAAGTAGAGCTTGCTGGTGAGGGTGGCGCCGGCGCTCCACTCGAAGGGTGCGCTGAAGTACGAGATGGTGTCAGTGCGTACGAACGTGGTGTCCTCCGTCTCCACCAGCGTCTTGTGCAGCCGGTCGAAGTACATGCGGTCGGTGGCGCGGAACTCGGGGTTCAGCGTGAAGAAGCGGTTCTTCAGCGTGGTGCCCACATTGGCCGTGTGGCGCACGCCGTTGCGCAACTGGCCGGCCAGGTAGGTGAAGTTGTCCAGCGCGAGTTGGTCCTCGGTGGTGCGCAGGCGGTTCTCGAAGGTGGCGGTGTAGCTCACGCTCAGCTGGTCGTACCAGCGGGGAGCGGCGCCCGGCGGACGCAGCAGCTGGATGGGCAGGAGCCGCTGCAGGTTGAAGGTGACCGCCGGCAGGGTGAGGTCGAAGGTGCGGTTGAGGGTGTTCTGGCTGTGGCGCAGGTTGGCGCTGAGGTTGTAGGGACGGCCGGGCCACAGGTGCGTCCAGGCGATGTTGCTCTGGAAGGTGTTGCTCAGGTAGTCGTTGAGGTTGCTGTTGAAGTTGTTGGCGAAGTTCTGGCTGGTGCCCACGTTCACGCTGGCCGAAAAGCGGTCCGTGAGGCTGGCCCGGCTGTCCACCAAATGGTTCCACCGCACGAAGAAGTTGTTCAGCTTGCTGAAATCGGGGAACTCCGGATCGCTGTTGAGCTGGGTGCTTCGGCTGATGTCCACGTTGCCGGAGTAACGGTAGCGCGTGCGGTAGCGGGCCTGGGCGCGTGCGGCCCAGCTGCCCCGGCTGTAGATGTCGCCGGTGAGCTGCAGGTCGGCATGGTCGCCCATGGGAATGTAGTACCCCCCATTGAGCAGGAAGTACCCGAGCTGGTCGCTGTTGCCCCACACCGGGATGAGCACGCCGCTGCTGCGGCCCTTTTTGTTGGGGAACAAGCCGAAGGGCACGGCCAGCGGGGTGGGCACCGGGCCGATCTTCATGTAGGCCGGGCCGGTCACGATCTTGTCGTCGGGGATCACCATCATGCGCCCCACGCGGAAGTGGTAGTGGGGGTGGGGGCGGTCGCAGGTGGTGAGCATGCCGCCCGTGCTGTGCACCTCGCCACCGGCATGGCGCTTGCTCAAATGGGCATGCACCCAGGTCTCCTGTTCCTGGGTGGTGACCTCGCGGATGAGCCCGGACTTGGATCGGAAGTTGTACCGGATGCTGTCGGCATCGAAGGCGTGGTCCTCCTGGGTGAACCGGGGGCGGCCCTGCACTTTGCCGGTGCTGTCGGGGGCACCAAAGGCGCGCGCTTCCTCGTTCTTGAAGCTGAAGATGATCCGTTCCGCGCTGAGCTGTACCCCTTGGTACGTCACGGTGGCGGCGCCGAAGAGGTGCACCTCCTGGGCGCGCAGGTCGTACCGGATGCTGTCGCGGGCGCTGTACGCCACCTCGCTCTCCAAGGCCTGGCCGTGGGCCCCGCCCAGCGCGTTGCCCAACATCCCGCTGATGAAAACTGCCCTCCGCATCCACCAGCCCCCGGTCCATCGTCCGTTAAGTTCGCGCCATGAAGGCCGGATGCGGGGAGTTCGCGTCATGGATGCGCCGGGCCGATGTCCGGGGCTGGGCGCGGCGAAAATACCGCATCGCCTTCCCCCTTCCATGGAACGCCACCTGACCCGGATCGTGTGTGGGGCCGCCTGTGTGGTGGCCTTGGGTCTTTTCGGCCCGCGCCCGGCCATGGGCCAGGGGCGTGATCCCGGGCGCATCCGCACCGTGGTGATCGATCCCGGCCACGGGGGCAAGGACCCCGGTGCCACCGGCACGGGCCGTTACCGCACCCACGAGAAGGACATCGCGCTGAACGTGGGCCTGCTCGCCGGCAAGTACATCAGCGAGGCCTTCCCCGATGTGCAGGTCATTTACACCCGCGACAAGGACCATTTCGTGGAGTTGATGGAGCGGAGCATGATCGCCAACCGCGCGAAGGCCGACCTCTTCATCAGCATCCACTGCAACAGCAACGAGTCGTCCAAACCCGTGGGGGCGGAGACGTACGTGATGGGTCTGCACAAGACCGAGGCCAACATGCGGGTGGCCATGAAGGAGAACGCCTCGATCCTGTTGGAGGAAGGCCACGAGCTGCGCTACGATGGCTTCGACCCGAAGGACCCCGAGAGCATCATCGCCCTGAGCCTGCGCCAGAACGTGTACCTGGACCAGAGCCTGTTCTTCAGCTCGCTGTTGCAGAAGCAGTTCAAGGAGCGCGTGGGCCGGCCCGACCGCGGGGTGAAGCAGGCCGGCTTCCTGGTGATCAGCTACACCACCATGCCGTCGGTGCTGGTGGAACTGGGCTTCCTCTCCAACCCGGAGGAGGAGGATTACCTCCAGAGCAAGCTGGGGCAGGATCATCTGGCCAGCGCCATCTACCGGGCCTTCAAGGAGTACAAGATCGCGCTGGAGAGCCATGGGCCCTCGGCGCCCACCACGGCCCCGGTCGCCCAGAGCAGCACGCCTGCCGCACCGGCCCCTTCCACCCCGGCGAAGGAAGAGCCCGCAGCGGTGGTGACCACGAGCGGGGTGCGCTTCAAGGTGCAGATCGCCACCACGGCCCGACGCATGGACACCAAGCCCGCGAATTTCAACGGGCTCGAAGGGGTGGAGGAGCACAAGGGAGCCGGCACCTACCGCTACACCGTGGGCAATGAGACCTCCCTGGAGGCCGCCCGGCGTCTGCAAGCACGCTGTCGCGAGAAGGGCTTCGAAGGCGCGTTCATCGTGGCTTTCCGCGATGGCGAACGGATGGATCTTCAGGAAGCTGTTAAATTGGCCCATGGCCGCTGACCGGGGCTTCGCCACCTGCGCATGAAGCGACGTGAATATTCCATTGCCCTCCTGGTCCTGGCCGGTGCCGTTCTGCTGGTCTTCGGTGTGAACTACCTCAAAGGTCTCGACCTGCTGCAGAAGCGCAATGTGTACCACGTGGTGTACGGCAACGTGGCCGGCATCGGTGAGTCCACGCCCGTGTTCTACAACGGCTACAAGGTGGGCCAGGTGGTGCGCACCTCGTTCCTGCCCGGCTCCGGCCGCATCGCCGTGAGCTTCCAACTGAGCGAGCAGGAGCTGAAACTGCCCGCGGACAGCCGCGTGGAGATCTACAGCGCTGATCTGTTCACCCGGGCGTTGCAGCTGCTGCCGGGCGTTTCCAACACGATGGCCACTCCGGGCGACACGCTCATGGGCGGCGCTCAGTTGAGCATTACCGACGCGGTGGGCGAGCAGATCGATCCGCTGAAGCGCAAGGCCGAGGGGATGCTCGCGAGCGTGGACTCCGTGCTCACCGCCCTGCAGCTGATCCTCAACGACAGCGCCCGCCGCGACATCGACGCGAGCTTCTCCAGCATCCGCAGCACCCTGGAGACATTCAACCAGAGCGCCCAACGCATCGATGCGATGATCGCCGCCGAACGGGAGACCATCCACAACACCCTCGGGCACATCGAGGCCATCACGGCGAACTTCCGTGCGTACAACGACGAGATCGGCCGCATCGTGGCCAACCTCGACTCCATCAGCAGCACCCTTGCCCATGGCGGGCTGGACCAGGTGATGGCCGACCTCACCTCGGCCAGTGGCCAGCTCAAGACCCTGATGGACCGCATGGAGCGCGGCGAAGGCACCCTGGGCGCCCTGTTGCACAACGACACCCTGTACCAGAACCTGCAGAGCGCCAGCCGCGAGCTTGACCTGTTGATGGAGGACCTGCGCCTGAACCCCAACCGCTACGTGCACCTCTCGCTCTTCGGAAGGAAGGACCGCCTGCCCAAGCTGAGCGACAGCGATGTGGACCGCATCAAGCGCGCGCTGCAGGAGGATAAACGCATGCAGCGATGATCTCGTCCATTGTCTTCATCGCCCTCTTCGTGGCGGCGGTGGTGCTCTTCTCCATCAACGCGCGGCGCATCCGGCGCAACATCCTCCTGGGGCGCGACGAGGACCGTACCGACCGCCCCGCCGAGCGCTGGGCCACCATGGCCCGCGTGGCGCTCGGCCAGAGCAAGATGGTGGTGCGCCCCGTGGCCGGCATCCTCCACATCCTGGTGTACGCGGGCTTCGTGATCATCAACATCGAGATGCTCGAGATCATCATTGACGGCATCTTCGGCACCCACCGCGTGTTCAGCTTCCTCGGGGGCTTCTACGACTTCCTCATCGCCAGCTTCGAATGGCTGGCCCTGGGCGTGTGGGTGAGCTGTGCCATCTTCCTGGTGCGCCGCAACATCATCCGGCTGAAGCGCTTCGCCATGAAGGAGCTCGATGGCTGGCCGCGCACCGACGCCAACCTGATCCTCTTCACCGAGATCGCCCTGATGACGGCCTTCCTCGTGATGAACGCCGCCGACCACACGCTGCAGGGCATGGGCGCGGACCACTACGTGCAGGCCGGAGCCTTCCCCGTGAGCGGCTGGCTCGCCGGGCTGTTGGGCTTCAGCACCATGGACGCCGGCACCTTGGTGCTGATCGAACGCAGCGCCTGGTGGTTCCACATCATCGGCGTGCTGGCCTTCCTGAACTACCTGGTGGTGAGCAAGCATCTGCACATCGTGCTGGCCTTCCCCAACACGTGGTACAGCAAGTTGAGGCCGAAGACCGAGATCCAGAACATGCCGCGCATCACCGGTGAAGTGATGAGCATGATCGACCCCTCGGTGCCGCCCCCCGATCCCGCGCCCGCCCGCACGGTGGCCGGTGTGGAGGTGCCCGAGCGTTTCGGTGCGAAGGATGTGTTCGACCTGAGCTGGAAGAGCCTGCTCGACGCGTACAGCTGCACCGAATGCGGCCGATGCACCAGCGAATGCCCGGCCAACATCACCGGCAAATTGCTGAGCCCGCGCAAGATCATGATGGACACGCGCGACCGGCTGGAGGAGGTGGGCCGCAACATCGACGCGAACAAGGGCGTCTTCGTGGACGACGGCAGGGACCTGCACACCCGCATCACCGACGAGGAGCTGTGGGCGTGCACCACCTGCAACGCCTGCACCCAGGCCTGCCCGGTGAACATCGATCCGGTCCACATCATCATGGAGATGCGCCGCTATCTGGTGATGGAGCAGAGCAGCACCCGTCCGGCCCTCACCAGCATGTTCAACAACGTGGAGAACAATGGTGCCCCCTGGGCGTTCGGTCCCGACCGGCGCATGGAGTGGACCCAGGAGGCATGATGCTCGCACCCGTCGTGTCGACCCGCCAAGTCGACCAGCACTGATCGCTCATGGAACGCCCCCACATTCCCACCATGGCCGAATTCGCCGCCAAAGGCGAAACGCCCGAAGTCCTGTTCTGGGTCGGTTGTGCCGGTTCGTTCGACGACCGGGCCCGGAAGATCACCAAGGCCTTCGTGCGCATTCTGCACGCGGCCCGGGTGAAGTTCGCCGTGCTGGGCCAGGAGGAGACCTGCACCGGCGACCCCGCACGGCGCGCCGGCAACGAGTTCCTCTTCCAGATGCAGGCCCTGCAGAACGTCACCGTGCTGAACGGCTATGGCGTGAAGCGCATCGTCACCGCCTGCCCGCACTGCTTCAACACGCTCAAGAACGAGTACCCGGCACTGGGCGGCACCTACGAGGTGATGCACCACACGCAGTTCATCAATGCACTGCTGAAGGAGGGGCGGATCAAGGTGGAGGGCGGCTCGTTCCAAGGCAAGCGCATCACCTTCCACGACCCCTGCTACCTGGGCCGCGGCAACAACGAATACGAGGCGCCCCGCGAGGTGCTGCTGAAGCTCGACGCGGCACTGGTGGAGATGAAGCGCAGCCGCGCCAAGGGCCTGTGCTGCGGGGCCGGCGGTGCCCAGATGTTCAAGGAGGCCGAACCCGGCACGCGCGAGGTGAACGTGGAGCGCAGCGAGGAGGCCCTGGCCCAACAGCCGCAGGTGATCGCCGCCGGTTGTCCGTTCTGCAACACCATGCTCACCGACGGCGTGAAACACTTCAACAAGGAGGCCGAGGTGGTGGTGAAGGACGTGGCCGAGCTGATCGCCGAGGCCGGCGACCTGTGACGGTCCCCTGGCCAGGGCGATGCCGGATCCGTTCCGCGCACGTACCTTTGTGCATGGACCGCCCCACTACTGCCCCGGTAAAGCAGGCCGCTCCGGCCAACGGCGCCCCGCACCAAGGGAAGTTCGCCGCTGAAGGTCTCACCTATGATGATGTGCTGCTGGTGCCCGCGTACAGCGATGTGCTGCCGCGTGATGTGGACATCCGTTCCCAGTTCAGCCGCCACATCGCCGTGAACGTCCCGATCGTATCGGCCGCCATGGACACGGTGACCGGTGCGGAGCTGGCCATCGCCATCGCGCAGGCCGGCGGCATCGGTGTGGTCCACAAGAACCAGCCGCCCGCCGACCAGGCCGCCGAGGTGCGCCGCGTGAAGCGCGCCGAGAGCGGGATGATCCTGGACCCGGTGACCTTGCGCGAGGACGCCCTCGTGGGCGATGCCCTGAAGCTCATGGCCGAGCACCACATCGGCGGCATCCCCGTGGTGGACGCCAACGACCGTCTGGTGGGCATCGTCACCAATCGCGACCTGCGCTTCGAGAAGCGCGGCAGCCGCCCGGTGGCCGAGGTGATGACCAAGGACCGGATCATCACCGCGAAGCCGGACACCACCATGACGCAGGCCGAAGAGATCCTGCAGGAGCACAAGATCGAGAAGCTGCCCGTGGTCAACGCTGATGGCGCCCTGGTCGGTTTGATCACCTACAAGGACATCATCAAGCTGAAGCAGCGCCCCAACGCCTGCAAGGACCGCCACGGCCGTCTGCGCGTGGCCGCCGCCATCGGGGTGACGCTCAACGACCTGGAGCGCCCGCGCATGCTGGTGGAGGCCGGCGTGGACGCGCTGGTGATCGACACCGCCCACGGTCACAGCCGCGGGGTGATGGAGATGCTCCGCCTGGTGCGTCGCGAATTTCCCGATGTGGACGTGGTGGTGGGCAACGTGGCCACCGCCGAGGCCGCCCGCGCCCTGGCCGAGGCCGGTGCCGACGCCGTGAAGGTGGGCATCGGGCCCGGCAGCATCTGCACCACCCGCGTGATCGCCGGTGTGGGCGTGCCCCAGCTCACCGCCGTGCTCGAGTGCGCGCAGGCCTTGGAAGGCACCGGTGTGCCCGTGATCGCCGACGGGGGCATTCGCTACTCCGGCGATGTGGTGAAGGCCCTGGCCGCCGGTGCGGGCACCGTCATGGTGGGAAGCATGTTCGCCGGCGTGGAGGAAAGCCCCGGGGAGACCATCATCTACGAAGGCCGTCGCTTCAAGGCCTACCGCGGCATGGGCAGCATCGAGGCCATGCAGCACGGCAGCAAGGACCGCTACTTCCAGGACATGGAGGACGACATCCGCAAGCTGGTGCCCGAGGGTATCAGCGGTCGGGTGCCGTACAAAGGCCCCCTGGCCGAGGTGATGCACCAGCTGGTGGGCGGCCTGCGTGCCGGCATGGGTTATTGCGGTGCCCCGAACATGGACGCCCTGAAGGAGGCCCGCTTCATCCGCATCACCATGGCGGGCATGAAGGAGAGCCACCCGCACGACGTGTACATCACGCGTGAGGCGCCCAACTACAGCCACAAGTAGGCCACCCGTTCTTTCGACGCGCGGAGCGCCCGGCCATCGCGGCCGGGCGCCCGTATTTTCGGCCCATGCGCGATGTGCTCGACACCCCGATCGAGTTCCTTCGGGGCGTGGGCCCCCAGCGGGGCGAACTGTTGCGCAAGGAGCTGGACATCCACACCTTCGGCGATCTGCTGGCCCACTTCCCCTTTCGGCATGTGGACCGCACACGGTTCCATCGCCTGGCCGACCTGAACGCCGAGTCCGGCACAGTGCAGGTACGCGGCGTGCTGGGCCCGCTGCGGTCCGTGGGCGGCAAGGGCATGTCGCGGCTGGTGGCCGCGTTCAGCGACGGCACCGCCACCGTGGAACTGGTGTGGTTCAAGGGCGTGCGCTGGCTGCAGGGCAGCCTCAAGCCCGGTCAGCCATACGTGCTCTACGGCAAACCCACGTGGTTCAACGGTCGGCCCAACTTCGCCCACCCCGAGCTCGAGCCGGTGGGCGAGGGCCCCGCGGAGGTGCCCAGCGCGTTGCAGCCGGTGTACCGCACCACGGAGAAGCTGGGCGCCAAGGGGCTGGGCAGCAAGGCCATCTGGAAGCTGCAGAAGACCTTGCTGCCGCTGGTGCAGGGCCAATTGCCCGAGAACCTCCCGACGCCCGTGGTGCGCATGCTCGGCGGGCTCTCCCATGAGGAGGCGGTGCGCGCCATGCACGCCCCACCCGATGCCGCCACGCTGGAGGTCGCGCGCCGCCGCCTGAAGTTCGAGGAGCTGTTCTATGTGCAGTTGCGCCTGTTGCAGCAGAAACACCTGCTCCAGCAAGGCCAGCACGGCCGCGTGTTCGGTGCGGTGGGCGAGCTGTTCCACACGTTCTACACGAAGCACCTGCCCTTCGAGCCCACCGGCGCCCAGAAGCGCGTGGTAAAGGAGATCCGGCGCGACATGCGCAGCGGCCGGCAGATGAACCGGCTGGTGCAGGGCGATGTGGGCAGCGGCAAGACGCTCGTCGCGCTGCTCTCGATGCTCATCGCCCTGGACAACGGCGCCCAATGCGCGTTGATGGCACCCACGGAGATCCTTGCTCAGCAGCACTTCAACACCATCAGCGGCATGCTGAAGGACATGCCCGTGGTGGTGCGCCTGCTCACGGGCAACACCCGCGCGGCCGAGCGAAAGAGCATACTCACGGCTCTGCGCGCGGGCGCCGTACACATCATCGTGGGCACGCACGCACTGCTGGAGGACCGGGTGGTGTTCGACCGGCTGGGCCTGGTGGTGATCGATGAGCAGCACCGCTTCGGGGTGGCCCAGCGCGCGCGTCTGTGGGCCAAGGCCGAGGTACCGCCCCACGTGCTGGTGATGACCGCCACGCCCATCCCGCGCACGCTGGCCATGACGCTCTACGGCGACCTCGACACCAGCGTGATCGACGAGCTGCCGCCCGGCCGTAAGCCCGTGCGCACCGTGCATCGCGATGACCGCTCGCGCAATGCCGTGTTCGGCTTCCTGGAACAGGAGATCGCCAAGGGGCGCCAGGTGTACGTGGTATACCCGTTGGTGGAGGAGAGCGAGAAGACCGATCTGAAGGACGTGATGGACGGCTACGAGAGCCTGTCGCGACGGTTCCCGCTGCCCCGGTATGCCGTGGGCATCGTGCACGGCCGGATGGACCAGGCCACCAAGGACTACGAGATGGCGCGGTTCAAGAAAGGAGAGACCGACGTGCTGGTGGCCACCACCGTGATCGAAGTGGGCGTGGACGTGCCCAACGCCAGCGTGATGGTGATCGAGAACGCCGAGCGCTTCGGCCTCTCCCAATTGCACCAGTTGCGCGGCCGCGTGGGGCGCGGTGCCGATCAGAGCTACTGCATCCTGATGACCGGCGGGAAGCTGGGCAACGAGGCGCGGGAACGCATCGACACCATGGTGCGCACCAACGACGGGTTCCAGATCGCCGAGACCGATCTGCGGCTGCGCGGGCCGGGCGACCTGATGGGGACGAAGCAGAGCGGCCTGCCCGACCTGCGGATCGCCGATCTGGTGGAGGACGCCGCATTGATGCAGCAGGCCCGTGAGGTGGCCCAGCGGCTGCTGGAAAGCGATCCCGCACTCACCGACCCCGCCCATGCCATGGTGGCGCGCACGCTCAAGGAGCGCACGGCCGGTGCGCCCGTGTGGGGCCGGATCAGCTGAACGAAGGGCTACGGCTGCAGCACGGCCTTGCGCCGGATCTCGTCCGGGTCCAACACGTGCACCAGACAACCGGCGGCGATGAGGAACTGTGCCATGCCGTAGGTGACCATCACCGACCAGCGGGCGTGCTCCATGTGGCGCACGAATCGTTCAGTGGCCAGGATCGCATCGGAGGTGATGAACAGCAGTGCGCCTACCAGCACCAGCAAGAAGCTCAACGGGAAGGTGCGGCGGTAGCGGAACCCGGCGGCGGTGCCCATGGCGGTGATCGCGATCAGGTAGGCCACGATCGGCATGAACATCACCTCGTCCACCGCGGGGAGCAGGGTCCATCCGAAGAAAAAGGCGAAGGTGCCCAGTCCCAGCGCGATCAGCCACGACACGAAGACGCCCGGCCCCGCGTGGTTGTCCACGATGTTCTGCGCGAAAGCGAACGTGTAACAGAGCTGCGTCATCAGGAACGCCCCCAAGCCCACCAGAAAGAAGAACTGGTCCTTGTGGGTGAGCATCAGCATCACATCGCCCACCAGCGCGAAGAAGAGGCCCACCTGGATGAGCAGCGTGAAGCGATCGCCCACGCGGCGGCTGTTGAAATAGAACCAACTGGACAGGATGACCATGAGCAGGGGCTTGCACACGTACTCCAGCGTGTGGAGCCCGTTCATCTGGGCCACGATCGTGCCCACCAGTGCCGCGGCGTAGAGGGATCCGTTGAGGATGGTGTTCTTCTGCGGACGCATCGGGTAGCGGTGCAAGTTACTTCGGTGTGCACGGGCCCATCGCGCACGGGCCTCCTTCAACCGATGATGTTCACCTCGCGCTCCAGTTCCACGCCGAAGCGTTCCCGCACGCTGCGGCATATGCGTTCGCTCAGTGCATAGATCTCCCCGCCGGTGGCACCGCCGTGGTTCACCAGCACCAGTGCCTGCTGGGCGTGCACGCCACATCCGTTGGTGCGGTGCCCCTTCCAGCCCGCCTGCTCGATGAGCCAGCCCGCGGCCAGCTTCACCTGCCCGCCCGGTGCGGGGTACGTGGGCGCATCGGGGAACGCGCGCCGGATGGCCTCGGCCACTTCCGCGGGCACCACCGGGTTCTTGAAGAAGCTGCCCGCATTGCCCAGTTCCCGGGGTTCCGGCAGTTTGCTGCGGCGGATGGCGATCACCGCCTCGCTGATGTCGCGGATGGTGGGTGCGGTGATGCCGCGTCGGGCCAGCTCCTCGTTGATGCTGCCGTACTGCGTGCTCACGGTGTGCGGTGGCTTGGTGAGCCGCACGGTCACGCTCAGGATGATGAACCGGCCCCGGCCCGCCCGCTTGAAGAAGCTCTCCCGATAGCCGAAGGCGCAGGCCTCCCGGTCGAACGTCACCACCTCGTGATCGGCGATGCGCAGTGCCTCCAGCGAATGGAACACGTCCTTCACCTCAACGCCGTACGCGCCGATGTTCTGCATGGGTGCGGCGCCCACCTTGCCGGGGATCAGGCTCATGTTCTCGATGCCGCCCCAGTCGTTGGCCACGGCGTGCATCACCAGCTCGTCCCACCGCACCCCCGCGCCGGCACGCACCAGCACGTGGCGTTCGTCCTCGCCCACCACGGAGATGCCCGGCACTTCGTTCAGCAGCACGGCGCCGGGGTGGTCGCCCGTGAAGAGCACGTTGCTGCCGCCGCCCAGCACCAGTTGCGGCAGGTCCTTCAGCTCGGGGCGGGCCAGCAGTGCGCGCAGCTCGTCGGCGCTGCGGAAGCGGCCCAGCCAACGCGCCCGGGCACGTACGCCGAAGGTGTTGTAGGGGGTGAGGTCGGCGTCGGGAATGAGCTGCATGGTGGTACGGGGTGCAAGTTTACCGGGAAGGCGGCCTGCTTGGGCACCACCACGGAGCCGGCTGTCCACAACGGCGGGCTGATGGGCGGGGAGCGGGGCGGGGCGCATGGCCCGCCGGTGCGCACCGCTACGAATGGAACACCGCCCACTTGGCGCCCGGCGTGCATTACGTGACGCTGCTGCTGGACGGCGAGCACGTGGTGAAGCGCGCCGTGAAGGTGCGGTGAGGTGCCCGCCCACCCGCGTACGGCCCGTGGCAACCCCCACGGGCCGTTCCTTTGCGCCTACCGCCCAGCGGGAACTTGCAGCCATGCGCCGCGCCATCGTCTGCGTGACCAACGACCTGAGCACCGACAACCGGGTGCACCGCACCTGCACCGTGCTGCAGGAGCTGGGCTGGGACGTGCTGCTGGTTGGGCGGCGCCTGCCCGACAGCGCCCCGCTCCACCGGCCCTACGCCACGCGGCGCATGCGGCTCCTCTTCCGACGCGGGGCCTTGTTCTATGCGGAGTACAACCTGCGCCTCTTCCTGCTGCTGCTCACGGCGCGTGCCCAGCTGGTGGTGGCCAACGACCTCGATACGCTGCCCGCCGCCCACCTTGCCGCACGCCTCCGTGGCCGCCGGCTGGTGTACGACAGCCATGAGTTCTTCACCGAAGTGCCCGAGCTCTTCCGTCCGGACGGGCGTTCGCGTACCGCCCGGCGGGCTTGGCTGGCCATCGAGCGGTGGTTCTTCCCGCGCCTTTCCCACATCATCACGGTGAACGACAGCATCGCCCAGGCGTATCACGAACGCTATGGCAAGGCGCTGACGGTGGTGCGCAACATCCCCATGCCACGGCCCCTGCCCGAGCCGCCCACGCGCGCCGCGCTCGGTCTGCCGGTCGACCGGTTCATCCTGGTGTTCCAGGGGAGCGGCATCAACGTGGATCGGGGGGGCGAGGAGGCGGTGCTGGCCATGCGCGAGCTGCCCGGCTGCCTGCTGCTGCTGATCGGTGGGGGCGATGCCTGGCCCGTGCTGCAGCGGCTGGTGGACGAACACGGCCTGCACGACCGCGTGCGCATGCTGCCCCGGATGCCGTACGCGGAGATGATGGGCTACACCCGGAACGCCGATCTGGGGTTGTCGCTGGACAAGGACACCAATCTGAACTACCGCTACAGCCTGCCCAACAAGCTGTTCGACTATTTCCATGCGGGCATCCCGGCGCTGGTGACGGACCTGCCCGAGGTGGCCGGTCTGGTGCGGGCGCACGATGCGGGCGTGGTGGTCCGCACGGCCGATCCCGCCTTGATCGCCCGTGCCGTACGGGCACTGCAGGCCGACCCGGCACGCATGCAGGCCCTGCGTGAAAAGGCTAAATTCGCGGCCGCCGCGCTGGACGGGGCCCGGGAGATGGGCACGTTGCGCAATTTCCTTCGCGCCCTTGGCTGAGCCCCATCTGCATATCGTCAGCTTCGACGTGCCCGCCCCACCGGATTATGGCGGGGTGATCGACGTGTACCACAAGGTGAAGGCCCTGCATGCGATCGGCGTGAAGGTGCATCTGCACTGCTTCCAGTACGGTCGCCCCCGCGCCCGCGAACTGGACGACCTCTGCGCCGAGGTGCACTACTACCCGCGCCGCCTGGGCCGCATGCAGCTGTTCAACGCGCTGCCTTATGTGGTGGTGAGCCGCCGCAGTGAGGCCTTGGTGCACCGCCTCGCCAAGGACGACCACCCCATCCTGTTCGAGGGGCTCCACTGCTGCTTCCACCTGGGCGATCCGCGACTGGCCGGTCGCCGCCGGCTGGTGCGCGCCCACAACGTGGAGCACGACTACTACGCCGCGCTGGCCAAGGCCGATGGCAACGCCTTCCGCCGCACCTACTTCCTCAACGAGGCCCGCAAGCTGCAGCGCTTCGAGCCGGTGCTGAGCGAGGCCGACCACATCCTGGCCATCTCCCCGAAGGACGAAGCCTACTTCGCCGGCCACTTCCGCCATGTGGTGCACGTGCCGGCCTTCCACGCCTGCCATCACGTGGAGGTGCCCTCCGGCACCGGCGACTTCGCCCTGTACCACGGTGCGCTCGGCGTGCCGGAGAACGACCAGGCCGCGCTCTTCCTGGTGCGCCGCGTGTTCCCAGGTTTGGATGCGAAGCTGGTGATCGCCGGCAGCGACCCGAGCCGGGAACTGCGTCGTGAAGTGGCGCGGATGCCCAACGTGGAGCTGCGCAGCGGCATCGGCACGGACGAGATCCACCGGCTGGTGCGCCAGGCCCAGGTGAACGTGCTGCCCACTTTCCAGGCCACGGGCATCAAGCTGAAGCTGCTGCTGTGCCTCTTCACCGGCCGCCACGTGGTGTGCAACCGGCCCATGGTGGAGGGCACCGGTCTGGACGGCCTGTGCCACGTGCACGATGATCCGGAGGCCATGCGCCGCAGCATCCTCGCCTGCATGGAGCGCCCGGTCGACGCCACCGTGACCGCCGAGCGCACGCGCGTGCTGGAGGAGCGGTTCAGCAACCGCTGCAACGCCGAGCGGATCCTGGCGTTGTTGGACCGGCCGGTCAGGTGAAAAGGTCAACGGGCGTTCAGACCGCACCGGCCGCGCTCAGCTCCTGCAGCTGCCCATCGGCACAACGCACCACCCGCGTGTGGAACTGCTTCATGTGCGTGTAGTCGTGCGTGGCCATGATCACGCTGTTGCCGCTGCGGCTGATCTGGAAGAGCAGGTCCACGATCTCGCCCGTGGTCTCGGGATCGAGGTTGCCGGTGGGTTCGTCGGCCAGGATCAGCTCGGGGTCGTTGAGGAGGGCGCGGGCGATGCTCACGCGCTGCTGCTCCCCACCGCTGAGCTCGTGCGGCATCTTGTAGCCCTTGGTGGCGAGGCCCACCTTCTCCAGCACCTGCTCCACGCGCTCCGCCATGCGGCGCTTGTCCTTCCAGCCCGTGGCCTTCAGCACGAAGAGCAGGTTGTCGTTCACGTTGCGGTCGCCCAGCAGCTGGAAGTCCTGGAACACGATGCCCAGTTTGCGGCGCAGGTAGGGGGTCTGCTTCCGCTTGAGCTTCGTGAGGTCGAAACCGGCCACGTGGCCCTCGCCCTCGCGCAGGGGCAGGTCGCCGTAGAGCGTGCGCATGAGGCTGCTCTTGCCGCTGCCGGTGCGGCCGATGAGGTAGAGGAACTCACCTTTCTGCACGGTGAGGTCCACGTTGCTCAGCACCACGTTCTCGTTCTGGTGGATCCGCACGTTGTGCAACAGGATGATGGGGGAGCTGCTCATGGGCGAGGACGACGCGTGATGGCGGGATGCGTCAAAGGTCCAAAATTTCCGGCCGCTCCTGCGCGTTGAAGGTGGTGCGGTGGGCTGCCGGGGGTGAACAGCGTGGCGTGGATAAGTCCGCCGCTCCCCGCCCGTCCCCCCCTTCGCACCGGCCGGAACTTTGACCGATCCATGAGGCCTTCCCTTCATCCGTACGGCGGCCCGCTGCTGGCGCTCGCCCTGTGGTGCACATCCCCGGGGAACGCCGCCTTTGCGCAGCGGCCGGCGCACTACGAACACCGCGACGCCGACCTGGTGCACGCGTTGGAGCTCTACCACATGGCCAAGTACGGCGCCGCGCGGTACGAACTGGAGCGCGTGGTGGAGCGCATCGCTGACCGCCACGCCCCCGAGCGCATCGAGGCCGAGTACCACCTCGCCCTGTGCGCCGTGCACCTCTTCAACAACGACGCGGCCCACAAGCTGCGCGCCTTCATCGCCGACCACCCCGGCAGCCAGCACGTGCCCGCGGTGCGCATGGAGCTGTTCCGCCATGCCTTCGCCCAGCGCAAATGGGCCGAGGCCATCGCGTGGAGCGACCAGGTGGACCGCTTCGCCCTGGGCGCTGCCGATCTGGAGGAGTATCGTTTCAAGCGCGGCTATGCCTTCTTCCAAGAGGGCGATCGCGAGCGTGCCCTGGCCGAGTTCAGCGCGGTGAAGCATGAGCCCGGTTCGGGCATGTACGCCGTGCCGGCCACGTACTACGCGGCCCACATCGAGTACGAACGCGGCAACCACGCCACCGCACTGGCCGCCTTCCGCACGCTGGAGAAGGACCCCGACTTCGGCCGGATCGTGCGCTACTACATCGCCGAGATCCTCTTCCTGCAGGGGGAGTACGATCAGCTTGACGCCTACGTGAAGGAGCTGCTGGAAGACCCCCAGGGCACGCGGCGCATGGACCAGATCAATCGGCTGGCGGGCGAGGCGCATTACCGGCGCGGTCGATTCACCGAGTCCGTGCCGTACCTCGAGAAGAGCGTGCAGCGCGTGGGTGTGGAGCGTACGGACCGCTACATGCTGGGCTATGCCTACTACCGTAGCGGCGACCACCGCAAGGCCGTGAACACCTTCACCCAAGTGGCCAATGCGGACGACAGCCTGGCCCAGCTGGCCACGTACCACATGGCCGACAGCTACCTGAAGTTGGACGAGAAGAACGCCGCGCGCACCGCCTTCAAGCGGGCCTACGAGCTGGGGCACGACACGCGCGTGGCCGAGGACGCCCTCTTCCAGTACGCCAAGCTGGCCTATGAACTGAGCTTCGACCCGTACCACGAGGCGATCAACGCGCTGCGCAACTACCTGCGCACCTACCCCGACACGCCGCGGCGCGATGAGGCTTACGGCTTCCTGCTGAACGTGTACATGCGCACCCGCAACTACGAGGCGGCGCTGGAGGCGTTGGATGAAGTGCGTACGCTGGACCTGCGCCTGAAGGAGGCCTACCAGCGCCTGGCCTACGATCGCGGCGTGGAGCTGTACGAGGCGCGCAAGTACGCCGATGCCGCCCTGTTCTTCGAGCGGGCGCTGAAGTACCCGCAGGACCCCCGCGTGAACGCCATGGCCCACTACTGGATGGCCGAGTCGTACTACGGCAAGGGCGAGTACCAGGCCGCGCTGCGCAAATACGACGACCTGCGCAACAGCCCGGGATCGTATGCCACCGAGCTCTATGAGCAGGCGGGCTACGGCATGGGCTACACGTACTTCAAGCTGAAGGACTATGGCGAGGCCGCGGTGAGCTTCCGTCGCTTCATCATGGCCCGCACCGGCGACGACCGCCAGCGCGCCGACGCGTTGATGCGCCTGGGCGATTGCGCCTTTGTGGCCCGCGACAACGACGCTGCCCTGCGCTGGTACGAGCAGGCCGCGGCCCTCCACTCGCCCGACCGCGACTATGCCCGGTACCAGAAGGGCGTGGTGCAGGGCCTGCTGCGCGACAACCCGGGCAAGATCGCCACGCTCACCGCCCTGCTGAACGACCAGCCCGGCTCGCGATTCGCCGCCGATGCGCGCTATCAGCTGGCCGAGACCTACATCAACCAGGAGAAGGACAGCGAGGCGCTCTCGCACTACAACATGCTCATCGAGCAGCACCCGAACAGCCCGCACGTGCGGCCGGCCATGCTGCAGATCGCGCTGATCCATCGCCGGCAGGGCAACACCACCAAGGCGCTGGAGCAGTTCAAGGCCATCGTGGCGAAGTACCCCACACTGGACGGCGCCCGCGAAGCCCTCGCCGGCATCGAGTCCATCTACATCCAGGAGGGCCGGGTCGGCGAGTACGAGGCCTACGTACGCACGCTGTCGTTCGTGGATCCCGCCTCGCTCGATCTGGACGAGAAGTACTTCCGCAGCGCCGAGGAGCTGTACTTCAACGAGCGTTGTGCGCAGGCCATCGGCGTACTGGGCGACTACCTGGCGAAGTACCCGAACGGCGCCTATGCGCTGAACGCCCGGTTCTATCGCGGCGACTGCCTGTACCGCGCAGGCGAGCTCGATCAGGCACTGCCCGATCTGGAGGCCGTGGTGGCGGGCAACCTGCCGCAGTTCCTGGAGAGCGCGCTCTTCGGTGCGGCCGACATCAGCTTCAAGCAGCAGCGCTGGCAGGGTGCGATGGAGCATTTCGCGCGGCTGGAGCAGGTGGCGGCATACCCGCAGAACAAGCTGGCCGCTCAGGTGGGCCGCATGCGCAGCCTGCGTCACCTGGGTCGCCCGGGCGATGCCGCCGACGCCGCGCGCAACGTCCTGGACAACCCCGACGCCGCGGCCGACCTGAAAGCCGAAGCCGGTCTGGTGCTGGCGCACGGCGAGCTGAGCCGGGAGCAGTACGATGCCGCCTACACCGCCTTCCGCAGTGTGAGCCAGGCCACCACCAACGCCAGCGGCGCCGAGGCCAAGTTCCACCAGGCCTACATCCGCCACATGCAGGGCCGCCACGCCGATGCCGAGAAGGAGGTCTTCGAACTGGCCCAGCGCTATCCCGCGCACGACCACTGGAAAGCCCGCGCCTTCATTCTGCTTGGCGAGGTGTACGCCGCCATGGGCGACCTCTTCCAGGCGAAGGCCACCCTGCAGAGCGTGATCGACAACTGCCAGGAGCCCGAGCTCGTGGCCCAGGCCCGCCAACGCCTGGATGCCATCGTGGCCGGTGAACAGCAGCGCATGGAGGTGCCCCAGGGCGAGCAAGACATCCCCGAGGTGCCCATGCCCGGCACGGAAAGCGAACGATGAGCAAGCACCGCACAGCCCTCCTGTTGAGCGCCGCCCTCGCGGTGCCGGCCGCGCTCGCCCAGACCGGTGGCACCACGCCCCTGCAAAGCGGCAACGAGTACGTGATCCAAGGCGTGTTCAGCCCGGTGATCGCCGATGCGCGCAAGATCGACCTCCGCCCGCAGCGCCTCGACACCATCGTGCCCGAGCAGCCCGTGACCTATTCGGTGCTGGGGGTGAAGGCCGAGATCCCACCGCGCGTGGACAGCATCGCCCCGGCACGCCTGTCCGTCCAAACGCCCCAACAGCGCATCTACCGCGGCTTCGTGAAGGCGGGCTTCGGCCTGTACACCACACCGCTGGGCGAGCTGTACTACGACCAGGGCCGCTCGCGCACCAACACCTGGGGCGTGCACGCCAAGCACATGAGCAGCAATGGCGGCCTGCAGGACATGGGTCCCAGCGACTACAGCTTCAACAGCATCGACGGGCACTACACGCAGTTCCTGCCCGAGCATGAAGTGGGCGGCCGCCTCATGTACGACCGTCGCCGCGTGAGCTACTACGGCTACCCGAGCAACGACAGCATCGCGCATGCGATCGACCAGATGATCGATCCGCCCGCCGATGCGCGCCACCAGATCTACAACGACATCGGCTTCGCGGCCCGCGTGCGCAGCACCTACAAGGACAGCACGCGCCTGGCGCACGATGCGGGCGTGGAGGTGCACGCGTACAGCAACCTGGCCGGCAGCCGCGAGACCAACATCCGCCTGCAGGGCGGGGTGGGCAAATACGAAGGGCGCGAGTATTTCGGCCTGGGCGTGGTGCTGGACAACAACGCGTACCGCGCCGATCTGGGCGGCATCCTGGGCGAGGTGCGGCAGAACGGCATCCTCGTGGGCTTCACGCCGCATGTGCGCACTCGTGGTGAGCGTTACGATGTGACCGTGGGCGCGGGCATCCACATCGATGGCATGGGGCGCACCACGTTCCACTTCTTCCCGCATGCCGATCTGAGCTACCGCCTCTTCAGCGACATCCTGATCCCCTACGCCGGCCTCACGGGCGAACGCCGCCGCAACAGCTTCCGCAGCCTCACGCGCGAGAACCCCTGGCTGGGCGGTGCGCCGGGCCTGGCCAATTCCAGCCTGAAGTACGATGCCTACGGCGGTCTGCGCGGCAGCTTCAGCCGCCATATCGGCTTTGATGTGCGTGTGAGCATCGCCAAGTGGGACGACCTGCCGCTGTACATCAATGTGCCCATGCCGCCCTTCGGCGACCGCATGGGCGTGGTGTACGACCGGGTGGGCATCACCACCGTGAGCGGCGAACTGCGCTATCGCGATGGCGAGGCGCTGTCGTTCCTGGGCCGTGCCGAGGTGTTCAGCTACACCACGCGCATGGAGGAGCGCCCGTGGAACCTGCCGCCCTACCGGGTGACCCTCGGTGGGCGCTATGCGTTGCGCGACAAGCTCATCGCCAAGCTCGAGGCGCAGTTCCTGGGCGCGCGTCCTGCGTTCCGCCTGGCCGAACCCGCCGACGAGGCCGTGCCGCACACGCGCACCGAGCTCGATGGCTTCATGGACCTGTACCTCGGTCTGGAGTACCGCTACACCCGCCGCCTGAGCGTGTTCCTGGACATGAGCAACCTCAGCGCAAGCAAGTACGAGCGCTGGTACCGCCATCCCGTGCAGCGCGGTCTGCTGATGGGTGGTGCCACCTACGCCTTCTGAACCTGCGGGGACGGACCTGCCGGAAAATGGAAGGGGCGGACCGATCGGACCGCCCCTGCATTTTGTGCGGTCGCGGTCAGTGCACCACCAGGCGGCGCCACTCGGTGCGCATGGCGCGGGCATGCACGCCCACGTGGTAGAGGCCGCTCGCCACGCCGTGCAGGGGCACGGCCACCTCCTGCGTGGTGCCGGCGTGCACTTCGGCCACCTGGCGACCACCGGCATCGATCAGCACCACGCGCACCTCATCACGCGGGTTGTCGAAACGGGCGATGAAGCCGCCATCGGCCTGGGCGGGGTTGGGCAGCAGCACCAAGCTGCGCGCATCGGTCAGTGCGGGCACGTCGGTGCTGATGTCCGTGATGGTGGTGTCGATCTGGGCCACGATGCCGAAGGACGGGCCCCAGTTGCCGTGCGTGTCGCGTGCGCGCAGCCACAGTACGTGCGTACCGGCCTCCACGGGGCCGGGGATCTCACCGCCGCGGAGCGCTTCGAACGCACTGCTGAAGTCGCCATCCAGCGCCAGCATGAGCGTGCCGTTGCCGGGCCCGGGATCGGTGTCCCAGTAGTGCTCTGCGGCCGTCACGCGGATCTCCGGGAAGCTCACCGCACCGGCCACCACGTCCACCACCACGCGGAATGGGGCGCTCCAGGCCAGGTGCGTGTCGCGGGCGCGGATGTGCAGCACGTGCACGCCCACGTCGGGCAGCGCGTCGCTCTCCATCATCACGGCTTCCACCGCGCTGTTGTAGTCACCATCGAACACGAGCATGGCGGAGCCGTTGCCCGTGCCGGGATCCGTGTCCCAGAAGTACTCGGCGTGCGTCACCCGGATCTCGGGCACGGCGGTGAGGGAGGGATCGACCACCACCAGGGTGGCGAAAACCGGTCCCCAGTTCTGCTGGGCGTCGCGCACGCGGATGCCGAGCTTGTGCGGGCCGGGCGCGGGCAGGGTGGAGGTCTCCATGAGGATGGCCTCCACGGCTTGGCCGAAGCCGCCGTCCAGTGCGGTCATGGCGGTGCCGTTACCGGGGCCGGGGTCGTTGTCCCAGAAGTATTCCGCGGCGCTCACGCCCTGCGCCCACAGCGGGAGCACGGCCGGCACGAGCAGCACGGCGAGCAGCGTTCGCATCAACATATGGTGCATGGCCGGTGGGCTTAGCGGTCCCATGCGTTGGCGCGCACACGCAGGGTGGCGCCCTCGCGGACGTTGAACGGATGGCCGGTCATGTACACACGTGCGGCGCCGGTGTGCAGGGGGAAGAAGTTGGCCAGCGTGTAGCTGCCGCCATAGGCACCGGCATCACCGATGGTGAGGTCCAGGTCGAAGTAGGGCGCGGCGGGGTTGCCGCCGTCCACGGCCGCCGGCGCATTGTCCAGGGTGCCATCCGCGTTGAAGGTCACGGGCTGGTCAGTGGTGTTGTTGCCCTCGAAGGTGAACCCGGTGCTGATGGTGACCTGCATGGGGGCCACATGGTTGTAGTACACGTTGATCTGGCCCTGGTTGCCGCTGCCGCCGTCGCGGTTGATGCCCCTGTTGTCGCCGGCGTACTGGGCGCCGATGGCGTTGTTCATCACCTCCCACACCGAGCCGTTCTGGGTGTTGGCGAGGTTGATGCCGTAGCGCGTGCCCGTGCCGCCCGTGCGGCTGCGGATGCTGTTGTTGGCGACGATGTTGGCCACGCCCTGTGCGGTGCCGCCCTGCACTTCGATGCCGATCCAGCTGTGTTGGATCCAGTTGTTGCGGATGTGGTAAGCCTGTGCGCGTCCAATGACCAGGATGCCTTCCCACGTGCCACCGGCGGCCGACGCGCTCAGCACGTTGCCGATCACCGCACAGGTGTCGCCTTGGAACTGGGTGGTGGAGGGCGACACGCGGATGCATTCCGCGCCTCCGGTGGTGGTGATCTGGTTGCCCACCACATTGCCGAGGTTCACCCGCACATGGCCGTTCTCGAACAGGTTCCCCACGATCTCACCGCGGATGGCATCCGTGGCGAACTGTACGTTGCCGTTCACAAAGTGGCCATCGAGCACCCGCACCAGGGTGCCCCCCACGGGGCCCGTGCCGGAGAACACGATCGAGCCGCTGGTATTGCGCATGCCCTTGATGGTCACCTTCCGGTCGGCGGCGGGCACCACCGTCCAGTTGCCCTGCACCACGAAGTATCCGTCGTTCATGTAGTTGAGGAACTCCAGCGACTTGTCGATGGTGATGTTCTCGATCCACGGGATGTCGCCCGCGCGGTTCTTGATGATGATGCGGTCACCGTCCGCGGCCGCGCTCACGGCGGCGGCGATGTTGGGGTAGGTGGGGGCGGTGCCGAACTCCTCCACGATCCGGTCGGCGGAATGGAGGCGGAGCGCCGCAGAGGCGCAAAGGGTGAGAAGAAGATGTTTGGTCATGTCCTTGGGATCGGGCGGTGAATGTAGGCGGCTCCGGGCGGCCGCAGGCCGAGGGCACCTGCGCCATTGCCCGGTTCCCGGTGGGGCACTTCGGGCCGATGCCGTGCATCAACCCCCGTTTTGAGGAGGCGATGCCCCGCTGCCACCCGTGCGGCTGCCCACACCATGTGTATTGGGAGGTGGCACGTGGTTCGCCGCGATCGGTTTCCGTGCCCCAACGGCCGGACCTCATTCCATGCAGTCATCCCGCAAGCCACGTCGTGTGCGCCCGCCCCAGAAGCAGCGGCGCCCCGGCCGGGAGCAGGCCATGCGCCCGCGCCCCATCGCCGTGAACAAGGACCTGCCCGGCACCGGTGCTCTGGTGGGCGAGACCGCATTGATCACCGGGGGCGACAGTGGCATCGGCCGGGCGGTGGCCATCGCCTTCGCCAAGGAGGGTGCGAACGTGGCGATCGCCTACCTGAGCGAACATCCCGATGCGCGCGACACCGCCGCGGCCGTGGAGGCCATGGGCGGCCGCTGTCTGCTGCTGCCCGGCGACCTGGGCCGGGAGGCGCACTGCCGCCGCGTGGTGGAGCGCACCATCAAGGCCTTTGGTCGCATCGACATCGTGGTGAACAACGCCGCTGTGCAGTTCCCGCAGGAGCGCTTCGAGGACATCGACCGCAGGCAGCTGGAGCACACCTTCAAGGTGAACATCCTCTCGTACTTCTCCGTGACGCGCGCCGCCCTGCGCCACATGAAGAAGGGCGGGCGCATCATCAACACCACGTCCGTCACCGCCTACCGCGGCAGTGGCCACCTGGTGGACTACGCGGCGACGAAAGGGGCCATTGTGAGCTTCACGCGTTCGCTCTCCGCATCGCTGGCCAAGCGCGGTATCCGGGTGAACGCCGTGGCGCCCGGCCCGGTGTGGACACCGCTGATCCCCTCCACCTTCACCAAGGCGCAGGTGGCCAGCTTCGGCAGTGATGTGCCGCTGGGGCGCGCGGGCCAGCCCGAGGAGATCGCGCCGAGCTTCGTGTTCCTCGCCTCACCGGCCAGCACGTACATGACCGGCCAGGTGCTGCACCCCAACGGGGGCGAAGTGGTCAATGGTTAAGGTGTGGGCTGCTGGGGGCGCGGCCAGGTGGGCTTCTCCGTGGGCGGGTCGGCCTGCGGCGCGTCCGGTGGGGTGGTGGGCGCTTCGGTGGGCTCGGTGATGGGCGGCTCCACCGGCGTTCGCGTGGGCGGGGCGTCCGGTGGTGCGGTCGGCTCCTCGGCGGGAGGCAGGATCTGCGGCTCTTCGCGGCGCGGGGGCGGCGCGATGCGCGGACGGGGTTGGCGTGGTGCGGCCATGGTTCAAGCCTGCTGGCCGTTGTGGCGACCTTCCTGCACTTCCTCCACCAACTTGGCGTTGAAGGCCGGCAGGTCCTCCGGTCCGCGGCTGGTCACCAGCCCATTGTCCACCACCACTTCCTCGTCCACCCAGCGGGCACCGGCGTTGCGCAGGTCGGTGCGGATGCTCGCCGCGCTGGTCACCTGCCGGTCGCGCAGCACATCGGCCTCGGCCAGCATCCACGGGCCGTGGCAGATGGCGGCCACGGGCTTGCCGGCCTGGAAGAAGGCACGCACGAAGTCCACCGCACTTTCCTCCTTCCGCAGTTTGTCGGGATTGATCACACCGCCGGGCAGCACCAGCGCGGCATAATCCTCGGCACGCGCCTTCTCCAGGCTCACGTCCACCTCGGTGCTGCCTTTCCAGTCGCCGTTCTTCCAGCCCTTGATGGTGCCGGACTTCGGCGATACCACGTGCACGGTGGCACCGGCCTGCAGCAGTGCCTTTCTCGGTTCGTCCAGTTCGCTGGTCTCGTATCCGTCGGTGGCGAGGATCGCCACTTGCCGGCCTTTTAGTTGGTCCTTCATGGTCGTGGGGTTCAGGGTGTGGTGGTGCTGTCGTCGGTGATGTTGCGGATGGGGTGGGAGTGGTCGCGCGCCGTGTCGGGCTGCTGGTCGCGGTCGTCGCTGCCCTGGGTGCGGCCCACGGCGGGCTCCGGACCGGGCATGCAGGCTGCCATTCCCAGGGTGAGCAGCGCGATGGCGATGAAGTGGGAAAGTTTCATGGATGGTGTCTTGGTGGGACATCCGGAGCACATACCGTGCAAGGCCTGCGCCCGCCGTGGCGCGGGGCGGGAGATGGGGCATGAGGCCCTCGTACACGGGTGATCACCGCCCCGCTCGTACCCGCTTCACCCGCTGCGCCCCCTTGGCATCGCGAGCGGCCCTGTCCTTGCACGCACATCGACCCAATACGCCGCACCATGAAAAGGGACGAACGCACCCACGCGCTCATGCACACGCTCCTCCAATGCATCACCGCCTGCGAGGTGTGCGCCGACGCCTGCCTCGATGCGCCGGAACCCATGCAGGCGTGCATCCGGTTGGACCGCGACTGTGCCGAGATCTGCGCTCTGGCCTCGCGCTATGTGGCGCGGGGCTCCCCATACGCGGGTCGCGTGTTGCGGCTATGCATCGTCATCTGCGACGCCTGCCGCGCCGAGTGCGCCCGCCACGACCATTGGCACTGTGTGAAATGCGCGGCCGTGTGTGCCCAGTGCAGCGAGGCCTGCCGCGAGCATCTCCACAGTCTGGCCGCCTGAAAGGACCACGAACATGCCCACCACCCGCCGCACACTGCACGAGATGCGCGCCGATCACGTGGAGTGGTCCAGCACGCTCGATGCCTGGCACGAGGAGTTGGCTGGGCTGGAGGAGCAGCTGCTGGCCACCCTGGATCGCGCCCGCCGCCCCGAGCTGCGCCACGACCTGCTGCAATTCCGCGACCGCTTCGCGCGGCAACGCGATCTCCTCGAAGAGCTGCGCCAGATGATCCGCGGTCATGCCGCGCGCCTGGCCCCGTGGACCACGGGCATCCCGCCGGCGCAGGCCGACATCTGCCACCGCGAGCATGATGTGCTGCGCGAGCGCATGATCACCGCACAGGAGGTGCACACCGACCTGGGGCGGGCGTGCGTGCTGCGCCTGGTGCATACCCGGGCGGGTGCACGCTGAGGCTCATCGGCCTGCCCCGCCGATCTGCGTGATGTCCACCTGTCGGCCTTGGATGAAGACCGGCATGCCGTGTTTTTCGGCGAGCGACTTGATCCGCTCCTCCACCACTTTGCGGTCGGTGTGCAGGATGCTCACTCGTTGGAAGCCCTGACGACGGCCCTCCCAGCGGCCGTCCGGGCGTTGGGTGATGTGATATGCGCGCTGTGTCATCTCAATCGGGGCTGGTCATGAAGTGTGCCGTTCCAAGGACCCTTCGGGCGGGGCGGCTCGCCCCTGTGTCGCAGGGCCTCGTTCCATGCGGCATGCGTGATCCGGCGGGATGGGGGTGCGGGCCGTTGCATGGGCCCGCCCGGTGTGGGGCGTGTGGGGATGTGCCGCCACGCTCGCCGCCACGCGGTGGCATCGATCCCACGATCCGCCACGCTCATTCATCGTTCGCGCATCGGCACAGGGCCTTGGCACCGGGCTTGCCCTCGTCTGCCACCATGGGATGGACGGGTGCCGGGCCGCTGCGACCGAGCGAAGCGGTTTTGGCCCGGCACCCGCTCACCCGACCCCAGTGCCCAACGCCCACCTGCATGGACGACCGCCACCTGATGGAACGCCTCTGGGCACTGCGCAAGGCGGTGGACCGCTTCACGCTTTCCCCGGCCCAGATGTCTGTGGGCGTGGAGGCCTGGCTGGCCGATACCGACTTCACGGAAGATCCCCGCGTGCGGAGGCTCGTGCATCTGCTGCGGCAATGCGACGCACAGCGCGCGACCGAGGGCAACGTGCCGCCCGCCCTCCACGAGGTGCGCCTGGAGCTGGACCACCTCATCGGCCGGGCCAGCGTGCCCTGATGCACACTGGCGGTGGCACCGGATCTGACTGCCATCGCGTACACCAACATCCATACGACCATGCCTCGCGGGGACAAGCGCAAGTACACCGACAAGCAGAAGCGGCAGGCCGCGCACATCGAGGAGAGTGCCCGCAAGTCGGGACGTTCTGAAAGCGCCGCCGAGCGCATCGCCTGGGCCACCGTGAACAAACAGGACGGTGGCGGGAAGAAGAGCGGCAGCGGACGTGCTGGGAAAAAGAGCTGACCATGCGCAAGGCCCAGCTATACCTCGACCTGGACGGTGTGCTGGCGGATTTCCACTCCGCCGCCGAAGCACTGCTGAAGATGCCGCCAGCCGCCTACCAGGAGCGGCACGGCGCCGCCGCCTTCTGGCGCAAGCTGGCCGCCGCACCCCTGTTCTATGGCCGGCTGCCCCTCATGCCCGATGCCCATGAGCTCATGGCGGGCGTGCGCCACCTGCGGCCCGTGATCCTTTCCGGTGTGCCCGTGGGTGGATGGGCCGCACGCCAGAAGTATGCCTGGGTGCAGCAGCACTTCCCGGGCGTGCCCGTCATCACCACCTGGGCCCGCAACAAGCACCGCTTCTGTTCTCCCGGCGATGTGCTGGTGGACGACCAGGAACACCAGCGCGCCCCCTGGCAGGACGCCGGCGGCCACTTCGTGCATCACACCAGTGCCACCACTTCGCTGCTGGCCATCCGCGCCTCGGGCCTCGACGTGCGCATGCCATCCTGATCCCACATGCTCCGCGATCCGCTCACCACCGTTGAACACATCACCGCCTGGCTGCGGCACTACTGCGTGTCGCACCAGCGCCACGGCTTCGTGGTGGGCGTGTTGCAGCCTGATGCGCCCATGCTGCTGCGCGAACTGCGTGACGCCTTCGATGCCCACTTCGTGGACTTGATCGCCGTGGCGCGTGAACAGGCCCCCTCGGCCGATCCGCGGCCCGGGCATGACCGAAGCCCGATGTACCACATCGACTTCCCGCACGGTGTGCTTCAGGTCACGGCCATCTACGACGCGGCGCAGGACCGCTTCACCCAGCTGGTGGCGCGTCATGCGGACGATGCCCATCAGGAGCGCCCCAGCTTCACCATCAGCCTGTTCCTCTGAGCGGGCCTTACCCGGCCGTGAAGAGGTCGAGCTGCCCGGTGGGCGGCCGACGGAAGCGGGTGCGGTCCAGGTCCGGTACCACGCGATCGGCGAAGTGCTTGCGCCGGTGCAGGTGGAAGATCTGGCGGATGTTCTCCGCGAAGGGGCCTTCCCCGCGCATGCGCCTGCCGTAGCGGCTGTCGTTGACCTGGCCACCGTGGGTGTCGCGGATCTGCGCCAGCACTTTCTCCGCGCGGTCGGGGAAGTGGGCGCGCAGCCAGGTCTCGAACACCGGTGCCACGGCGCCGTTGGTGCGCACCACGGTGTAGCCGGCCCCCACCGCGCCCGCGTTGGCGGCGGCCTCCATCAACTGCGGCATCTCATGGTCGTTCAATGCCGGGATGATCGGTGCGATCATGGTGTACACCGGCACGCCGGCCTTGGTGAGCCGCTCCATGGTACGCAGCCGGTTGAGGCCGGTGCTGGTGCGCGGCTCCAACACCCGGCGCAGGTCCTCGTTCAGCGTGGTGAAGCTGATGGCCACCGACACCAGCTGCATCGCCGCCATTTCGGCCAGGAGGTCGATGTCGCGCAGGATCAAAGCGTTCTTGGTGATCATGCTCACCGGGTGCCGGAACTCCAGGAGCACCTCGAGCATGCGGCGGGTGATGCCCTCGCGCCGCTCCACGGGCTGGTAGCAATCGGTGTTGCCGCTGAACATGATGGGTTCGGGGCGCCACCGGGGGTCCATCAGCGTGGCGCGCAGCAGTTCGGGCGCGTTGCGCTTCACGATGATCACCCGCTCGAAGTCCAGCCCCGCGCTGTACCCCCAGTACTCATGCGTGGGGCGCGCGTAGCAGTATGCGCAGCCGTGCTCGCAGCCTTGGTAGGGGTTCATGCTCCAGTTCATGCGCAGGTCGGGCGAGTTCACCTTGTTCACGATGCGCTTGGCGTGCTCCGGCACGTAGCGGGTGGCGGGCCCTTCCTCCTCCACCTCGTCGATGCCTTCCCAATGCACGATGCCATAGCTCTGCTTCAGGAAGCGGTTCGGCACCTGCGTGTTGGCGCCCCGGCCTTTGATGGGAACTCCGTCGATCGGCATGGCCATAATGTAGGGCCGGAGGTACCTGTCGGCGTGGTCCCCGCACCTCGCCGCGTGGCCCCACCGCCCCACCGACCGGACGGCGGCCCCGGTCAACCCCGCGCGGGCCGCGGCCTGTGTGATCGGTCCGTGCGTTGTGGTCATCGGGCATGAGCAATGATGACACGCAGGCCGGCCGGCTGCTGATCGTTTCCAACCGGCTGCCCTGCCGCATGGCCGTGGTGGAAGGTGAACTGCAACTGCATCCGAGCGCAGGCGGGCTCGCCACCAGCATCAATTCCTATCTGGCCCGCAGCGGAGGGCAGCCCGCGCTGTGGGTGGGCACCGCCGACGCCGGCGCCGATGACCTGGCCCCGCACCTGGACGGGGAGGGCTGCCTGCCATTCGATGCCTACGGCCTGCTGCCGGTGCACCTGCCGGAGGAACTGCACGAGCCGTTCTACGACGGCTTCTGCAACTCCACCATCTGGCCCCTGTTCCACTACTTCACCAACTACGTGCGCTACGAGGCCGCACACTGGGAGGCTTACCGCACGGCCAACGCGCTCTTCGCCGAACGCATCGCCGCCATCTGGCGCCCCGGCGACCGCATCTGGGTGCACGACTACCACCTGATGCTGCTGCCGGCCATGCTGCGCGATCGCCTGCCCGACGCGGAGATCGCCTTCTTCCTCCACATCCCATTCCCCTCGCACGAGGTACTGCGCCAGATGCCCGACCGATGGCGGCGCGACATGCTCAAGGGCCTGCTGGGCGCGGACCTCGTGGGCTTCCACATCCACGCCTATGCGCAGCACTTCAAACACGCGGTGCAGCAGGTGCTGGGCTATGAGCACCACCTGGGTCGCATCCGCACCCCCCGCCAGATCGCCCGTGTGGACGCCTTTCCGATCAGCATCGACACAGAGCGCTTCACCAGCCTGTACGATGCGCCCGAGGTGGTGGCCGAGCGCGCACGCATCAGCGAGCAGGTGCGCGGCAAACGGGCCCTCTTCTCTGTGGACCGGCTGGACTACACCAAGGGGCTGCCCAATCGGCTGGAGGCCATCGCCCTGCTGCTGGAACAACATCCCGACCTGCGCGAGCACATCGTGTTCATCATGGTGGTGGTGCCCTCGCGCGATGCGGTGGACCGCTACGACGACCTGCATCGCGAGATCGAGGGCCTGGTGGGCCGGATCAACGGCCGCTTCGGCACGATCGATTGGACACCGGTGATCTACCGCTACACCCACATCCGCATCGCCCACCTCTCGGCGCTGTACAGCACGGCCGATGTGGCGGTGATCACGCCGATCCGCGACGGCATGAACCTGGTGGCCAAGGAATTCGTGGCCAGCAGCGGCGACCAGCGCGGGGTGCTGGTGCTGAGCGAAACGGCCGGCGCGGCCGAGGAGTTGAGCGGCGCCATCCTGGTGAACCCGAACGACCGCCAGGCCATCGCCGATGCCATGGCCCATGCGCTCACCCTCACACCCGAGGAACAAGCCGAACGCCACGCGAGCATGATCGGCCGGCTGCGCGAGTACGACGTGAACCGCTGGGCGGCGGACATGCTCGAGCAGCTGCACGATGCGCGGGCCGAGCAGCGCCGCATGGCCGCACACCGCGTGCGGCCCGCCATCGAGAAGGAGATCGCTGCGGCCTTTGCGCAGGCGCGTTCGCGCGTGGTGCTGCTGGACCATGACGGCACCCTCATGCCCTTCACCACCGATCCTGCCCAAGCGGGGCCCAACGCCGATGTGCTGCAGGTGGTGGAGGACCTGATCGATGTGCCCGGCACGCACGTGGCCATCGTGAGCGGCCGCGACCGGGCGGAGCTGTCGGCATGGTTCGGTCATCTGCCGGTGACGCTCAGCGCGGAGCATGGCGTTTGGCTGCGCGGCCCGGCGGGCGGATGGCGCACTGCCGTGCCCGAACAGGGGCCCTGGCGCGAGCGCATCCTGCCCCTCATGCACGCCATGGCCGCGCGTTGCCCCGGTGCCCTGGTGCAGGAAAAAGCATCGTCGCTGGCCTGGCATTACCGCGGCGCCCCACGCGGGCTGGGCTTCCTCCGTTCGCGTCAGCTCATCGAACAACTCGACGACCTCGCGCACCAGATGGGATTCCGCGTCACCGAGGGCGACAAGGTGGTGGAGGCGCGTCCGCTCGGGGCCGACAAGGGCACCGCCGTGCTCAGCCTGCCCTTCCTGCACACGGCCGACTTCATCCTGGCCCTGGGCGACGACCACACGGACGAGGACATGTTCGGTGCCCTGCCGCCGCACGCCTTCTCCGTGTGCGTGGGCATGCGGCCGTCGCTGGCCCGCTTCAACATCGACGGCCAGGCCGAGGTGCTGCCGTTCCTGCGTCGCGTCCGCGCGGCGCCCCCCATTCCCCAGCCATGACCAGCGCCCACCTCAGCAGTCCGCCCACCTCCATCGCCGATCATGGGCTCATCGGCAACTGCCGCACGGCCGCCTTGGTGTGCAGCCGCGGATCCATCACCTGGCTCTGTGCGCCACACTTCGACTCGCCGTTCCTCTTCGCGCGCCTGCTGGACCGCCACGCCGGCGGCGCATGGGAGCTGCACCCCGAGGTGCCCTTCCGATCGGACCACGCCTACGCGCCCGGCACCAACGTGCTCTGCACCACCTACCGCACCGACCATGGTGCCGTGCGCACGCACGATTTCATGGACGTGTCACCGCGCATCCCGGGTCGCCCGCATCCCGGCGCGCTCATCCGCATCGTGGAAGGCGTGGCAGGCGTGGTGCCCATGCTCACGTACTGCACCCCGCGCCCCGATCACGCCACCGAATGGCCGCGCTTCACGGTGGAAGGGCCGCACGCCTGGTTCGATCGCTTCCACATCAGCGGCCCGGGGCCATGGGAGGTGGACGAGGGCGCCGGGGCCATCATGCAGCGCTTCACCCTGCGGTCCGGCGACCGGGTCGTGTTCGTGCTCGACGGCCCGCGCATGGAAGCCCCCGACGATCCGTTCCGGGCGCTGGAGACCACATCGGCCTTCTGGTCGGCCTGGTCGGCGCGCTGCACCTACCGCGGGCAATACCGGGATGCGGTGGTGCGCAGCGTGCTCACGTTGAAGCTGCTGCACGACGTGGACAGCGGAGCCATCGTGGCGGCGCCCACCGCCTCACTGCCCGAGGAGATCGGCGGGGTGCGCAACTGGGACTACCGCTTCTGTTGGATCCGCGATGCGGCGTTCACCCTCAACGCAATGATGCAGGCGGGATTCATGGACGAGGACGCGGCATTCTTCCAGTGGATCATGCGCACCGTGCGCGTGGAAGGTCCGGAGATGCAGGTGCTTCATGCCGTGAGCGCCGAAGGACGCACCGAGGAGCGGATCCTGGCGTTGGAGGGCCATCGCCGATCGTGGCCCGTGCGCGTGGGGAATGCCGCGGCCCATCAACTCCAGCTCGATGTGCCCGGCGAGGTGCTCGATGCCCTGCACTTCGCCAGCGTGCGCGGCACGTACGATCCACGCGCGGTGTGGCCACACGTGCGCCCGCTCGTGGACTGGGTGTGCACCAACTGGGAGCTGCCGGAGAACGGCATCTGGGAAGTGCGCGGCGGCCGCCGGCGGTTCCTCTACGGCCAGGTGATGTGCTGGGTGGCGCTGGACCGGGCCATCGAGATCGCCGCGATGCATCACCTCGATGCCGATCTGCCGCAATGGCGCTCACTGCGCGACACCATTCGCGAAGAGGTGTTGCGGCGGGGCTGGAACGCGGACCATGGCGCGTTCATGCAGTCGTACGAGGACGACCGCCTGGATGCCGCCAGCCTCATGCTCCCGATCGTGGGCTTCCTCCCCGGCGATGACCCGCGCATGCGGGCCACCATCGATGCCATCATGGCCAAGCTCGTCACCAACGGCCTCTGCTACCGGTACCTCGACGCACCCGATGGCATCGCCGGCGGCGAAGGCACCTTCGTGCTCTGCACCTTCTGGCTCATTGACGCGCTGATCCGCGCCGGCCGCCGCGATGAGGCCCGCACACTCTTTGAACGCATGCTGGACCGCGCCACGGTGCTGGGCCTCTATGCCGAGGAGATCGATCCCGGCACCGGCGAGCACCTGGGCAATTTCCCGCAGGCCTTCTCGCACATCGGGCTGATCAATGCGGCCATCGCGCTGGGATAGGGCTATACTGGGGATGCAC
>CAYXKE010000007.1:0-7601 GCA_964464935.1 uncultured Chryseobacterium sp. | reverse complement strand
ATGCACCCGCAGCGCGAAGCCGTCGCATTGCAGCACCAAGTGCTTGCCCCAGGCGAAGATGCGCGATACCTGCTGCCCCTGCGGGCGCTCCCGTCCGATGGTGGTATTACCGCGCACGCCTTCGATGCGCTTTCCGGTGAAGGGCTGCAATTGTTGCGCGGCGAGGTGGAGCGAAGGGCCTTCCATGGTGCGGTGATCAAAGCCGCACCAGCCGCAGCCCTGTGTCGATGCCCGCGTGGCGCAGGCTGGGGTAGGCCACGTTGTACACCGGCGTGCCGTTGGGCAGACGTCCTTCCGGGCTGCCGTGATGGGCGTGGCCATGGAAGACCATGTCGACGTGGCGCCGGGTGAGGGGCTCGGCCAGGCGGGAGCTGCCCAGGAAGGGATGGATCTGCGGCGGCTCACCCTGCACCGTGGCGACGATGGGTGCGTAGTGCATCACGGCCACCTTCTTCATGCCGAGGTGCGAGCGTTCCAGCCGGTCGAGCGCGCGGTCCAGACGCAGGGTCTCGTCCACGCACTCCTGCACAAAGGCCTTCATCGCAGCCTCGCCGAAGAGCGAAAGCATGTGGCCATCGAAGCCACCACAGAACCCTTTGATCCCGGCGAAGCCGATGCCGGCCACCTCCACGGCCTCGCCATCGAGGATGTGCACGCGCTCACTCTGCAGCGCCTGGCGCACCAGCTTCTGACGACCCTTCTCGTGATCATGGTTGCCCAGTACGGCCACCACCGGCACCGGGCACGCACGCAGCTCGGCGGCCAGCAGTTCGGCCTCCTCCTCATCGCCGGTGTCCGTAAGGTCGCCCGCGATCACCAGCACGCGTGCCTGGCCCTCCAGTGACATGAACAGCGGGCTCCACCGGCCTTGGTCACCGATGCGCATGTGCAGGTCGGCCATGGCGGCGATCACCAATGCCTCGGTAGATCCCGTTGGGGTCAAACGGTCATTATCGTGATCACCTTGTAATTCCATTCGCGGATGTCGATGGCGTATTGGGTCTGGTCGACGATGGGTCCCCGGCACACCCGCTCCTGCGCCGGGGGCAGGTCGTATTGCGCGCGGGCGCGTTCCAGCAGTTCCATGAAGAGGTCGGTGGGCACGATCTCGCGGAAGTCGGCCGGGTAGATGAACTGGAAGAAGAGGAGGTGGCCCAGCAGGATGTGCCAATGGGGATCGAAGTGGCGCAGCAGCCGCGCCCAGTCGAGGCTGGCGCCCTGCTTCAGCAGCACGTGGTTCACATCGGCGCCGTCGAAGCGCTCGCGGTTCATCACGTACATCTTGCACCAGAGCAGCTCTTCCGGCGGCACGTAGCGTACCTCGCGTCCCAGGAAGGTGCCCGGACGGGCGCGCGCGATCCAGTCATCGTCCACGCGGCAGATGCTGTTGGTGGTGTCCCAGATCAGGTCCATGAAGTGGTCACCGCTGATGATCTTGGCCAGCCACCGCACATCACAGAGCTGCACCTGGTGACCTTCTTCCGCGAATCGCATGAGGATGGCCTGATGGTCCACACTGCGGCAGAAGATGTCGAGGTCCTTCGTGTTGCGTGCGATCCCGGTGTAGTGCCGCACGGCCCATCCACCGCCCAGGAGATAGGGTATGCCCGCTTCGTTCAGGGTGTCCAGGGCCGCGGCGTAGAATCGTTCGGCCGGGGTGTGGTCGGGGTGCGGTGCGCTCATGCACCGTAGCGGCCAACATCCATACCACGGCACGTGCACGCTACGTGGCCGGTCATCGGCTCACGCGCCCCGGCCGGTGCTGCGGCAGCGGGGTGGGGCATGCGATGCACACGCGTCCCCCGGATCGTGCATCATCCACCCGCGCCAAGGGCGGCGCCCCAGTTCGGCACGCGTTGGCCCGGCCATTGTCCGCATAAGGGAAAACCCAACACCATGAAACTCCATTCCCTTTTGATCCCCGCTCTGGCCGCCAGCATGTTCACGGCCTGCGGATATGAGCCCGGTGATACCACCGAGAAAGTGACCGATGAGATGCGCGACGCCCGGCGCGAAATGGCCGAGGCCGACGACGCCCGTGCCTGGATGAAGGAACGCGATGCGGCCGTGAACGATCTGAGCAGCCTGCGCCAACGCCTGGTGGACCGCCGCACGCGGATCCAGGAAAAGCTGGACAAGGGCGTGGACAAGGCCGACAAGCGGGCCGAGTTCCAAGGCCAGGTGGCCGAGCTGGATGCGAACATCGCCCGTCTGGACCGCGAGATCCCGCGTCTGGCCAACGCCACCACCAACGATTGGGACCAGGTGCGCAGGGACACCCGCAGCCTGCGCGACAGCACCACGAACTGGTTCGACCGGCAGCTGGAGAAGCTGGACTGAGCACAGCGCCAACGTCCGTGTCCGCACGCCACCGCCAAGAGTGGGCACGGACCTCGGGGAACGGGACAAGTCACTTGTCCCGTTCTTCTTTTGGTGCCGATCAGTGTGGAAGATTGGGCTTCACCGTGCTGAGCACGTCGTTCAGCGCGGCGCGGTCCACGGGCTTGATCAGGTGATGATCGAACCCCGCCTGCTTCGACCGGGCGCGGTCCTCGGCCTGGCCCCAGCCGGTGAGGGCGATGGTGGGGATGCTGCGGCCCCAGGGCAGGCCCCGCAATTGCCGGCAGGTCTCATGCCCGTCCATGCCCGGCATGCCGATGTCCAGGATCACCACATCGGGCGCGAAGGAGTCGCCGGCTTGCAGAAGCTCGATGCCGCTGTGGAAGGCGAGCACCTCGTGCCCCGCTTTGCGCAGCACCATGCTCAACATCATCGCCGCGTCCACATTGTCGTCGGCCAGCAGGATGCGCAGGCGGGCCGTGGTCGGCGCATCGCTGTGTGCGTGAGATGGTACGGCGTCGGTGGACAAGGGCAGGTGAACGGTGAAGGTGCAGCCGGTGTTCGGGCCGTCGGAGGCCACGACCACGGAGCCCTGATGCATCTCCACCAGCCGTTTCACGATGTGCAGTCCGATGCCAAGCCCGCCCCGGCTGTGGTCGCTGCCGCGGTCCACCTGGCTGAACATCTCGAACACCTTGGGGATCTGTTCCGGTGTGAGGCCGATGCCATTGTCACTGATCACCAGCACGGCCCTGCCGTTCTCAGCGGCGGTGCGCAGGCGGACCACACCGCCCGGCTCCATGTACTTGCCGGCATTGTCCAGCAGGTTGCCGATGATCTGCGTAAGGCGGGTGAGGTCCGCGTACACCATCAACGGGCCCTCGGTGCGTTGCACCACCAACTGATGGTCCTTGGCGGTGAGCATGGGCAGGTTGGCCTCGATGGCGCGTTGCAGTGCGTCGTTCAGGTCCATGGGGCTGCGGCGGAGGGCGATCACGCCGCGGCTGATGCGGCTCAGGTCGAGCAGGTCGCTCACCAGATGCACCAGATGGTCCACCTGCCGCACCATCATCACGCTCACCTCACGCACCATGTGGGGATCATCGCTCGCCGTGCCCAGCAGATCAAGCCCGTTGCGCAGCGGTGCCAGCGGGTTGCGCAGCTCGTGGGCCAGCGTGGCCAGGAACTCGTCCTTGCGCTGGGCCGAGCGTTTCAGGGTCTCCTCGGCCTCCTTGGACCGTGTGATGTTCACCGTGGCGCCGATCATGCGGTGCGGCCTTCCCCGCTGGTCGCGCATCACCTGGGCGCGGGTGTGCAGCCAGATCACCCCGCCATCGGAGCGCGATGCGCGGAACTCGGCATCGATGGAGGTGCCCGCGTGGATGCTGTTCTCGATCGCTGTGTGCAGGCCTTCGCGGTCCTCCGGGTGGATCATCGCCAGAAAGTCGTCCATGCGGCCGCCAAAGCGCGCGGGCTCCAGCTGGAACATCTCGAAGAGCATGGCGGACCATGTCATCGCATCCTCCGGGATGTTCCAATCCCAAACGCCCACGCGGCCCGCATCGGTGGCCATGCGCAGACGACCCTCGCTCTCGCGCAGGTCCAGCTCGCGCTGCCGCTCATCGGTGATATCGCGCGACAGCGAGAGGATGCGCATCACGGGGCCATCGGACCGGTCGCGCACGGGCAGCACACGCACCTCCCACCACTTGGGTGTGCCCTTGGCCGTGGGGCAGAACACATCGAAGGCGCTTTCCTCACCCTGGCATGCGCGCGCGATCGCATGGCGCACATCGTCGTGTGCCTCCTCGGGCCACAGATGGCACCAGTGGCGCCCCTTGTAGGGGGTGAGGTCCTCGATCTCCATCAGGGCAATGCCCGGCGGGTTCATCAGCTGCAGGTTCCCCTCGGTGTCGAGCACTTCCACACAGTCGGGGCTGGCGTCCATCAGACTGCGGTTGAAGCTTTCGCTGGCCTGCAGTTCGTCGTGGGCCTTGCGCTGGGCGCTGATGTCCTTGAAGACCAATGCGAAGTGACCGGCGGGTTTTACCGGCATGCAGAACACATCGAACCAGCGGTCCATGGCATCGGAACGTTGCTCGAAGCGGAAGCCCTCGCCGTGCAGCACGCTGCGGGCATAGGTCTGCAGCCAGATCGGCTCCAGGTCGGGCACCAGTTCGTATGCGGTGTGGCCCACGGCATCGGCCAGTCCGGTCATGCGTTCGAAGAGCGGGTTCACCTCCAGGAAGAGGTAGTCCACCGGGCGGCCTTCCTCGTCGAATAGCATGCGGCACACGCAGAACCCTTCATCGATGGAGTTGAACAATGCGCTGTAGCGCGATTCACTGGTACGGAGCGATGTCTCCGCGCGCGCTTTCCCGAGGAGCGTCCACGTGCGCTCGGCCGTTTCCTGCACCAAGGCGATCTCCTCGGCGGTCCATTCCCGGGGCGCCACGGTGGTCACGGCACAAGCGGCCACCACACAGTTCTGTTTGCGCAGCGGTACCACGATGTGCGCGGCGATGGACGATCGGGCATAGAGGGCGCGTTGCTCCTCAGTGAGGGAGGGGTCGGCCGCCACATTGTTGTTGGTCACGGTGCGGCCGGCGTGGATGGATTCCCACACCTGCGGCCCGAAGGCGGCCGCGGAGTGGTGGCCCACCATGGACGGGAGGCCGCGTGCATGATCGCACTTGATATGGTAGCCGTCCTCGGTCACATCGAAGTATGCGGCGCGGTCCATTCCCAGATGTTCGGCGAGCATGCGGCTGGCCGTGCGCTTCACTTCCAGCGGGTCGGACAGGGTGCGCAGTGCGTCCGAGAGGGCGAGGAGGAAGGTCTGGCGACGCTGTGTGGCGCGCAGTTCGTCCTGTTCGCGCTGGCGCTCGGTGACGTCGAAGGCCACACCCTGCATGATGACGGCCTGCCGGGGCTGGCCGAAGAACGTGGTCCTGCCCTTCAGATGGAGCACATGCATTCCGCCCGAGGGCCCGTGGATGCGCAGGGGGATGTCCAGGATGCCATCGCCGCCTGGGTCTGTGGCGTGGGCCATGGCCGTGTCGTAGGCGGCGCGGTCGGCGTCATGCACCAGTGGTTCCAGCCGCATGTTGGGAAGGGCGCGCACATCGGGTGGAAGTCCCAGCAGTTGGCACATGCGGGGATCCAACTCGGCCCGGCCGGCAGTGATGTGCCACGCCCACGAGCCCATCTGCGCCGCGTCCAGCGCCAGACGCAGACGCTCCTCGCTTTCCAGCAGACGCTCGTTCAATCGCTGGGCCCTGTCACGTGCCTCCACCGCGTCCACCAGCATGTCCATTGCGGCGATCCGTTGTTGTGTCGCAGCGCTTTCTTCGGTGGAACGGGGGCTGACTTGCCTGGGCTTGGAGGTGCGTTTGGCCATGATGCGCGGACGGGTTCAGCGGGAAAGTGGACCTGGGACCTGCCGAAGGTGCAGGGCCTGCGAACGGTGGGCCACATGGTGATGGTCGGGGCATGGTCCTTGCCGGTCGCCCGCGCGATCGTCCACAAGCGCGGCACCGACGGATGGAGGAAGAGATGCGGGATGCCGCGTGGGGAACAGGCGATCAGTTCCCTGTGGAGCTACGTGCGTCCTGCTGAAAGGCCCGTCCCCCGGGGCTTCTGCGCGGTTGGGGGCATGAGCGCCAGATGGGCGGTTCGACCGGAATGGAGCGGAGGATCGGGAGTCACGCATCGAAGCACCGGCGGGCAGCCACTTCAATTTAACGCAGCTCACGCGCCTTTCCGAGACTGTGGTCTCTGTTCCACAGATTTCCCCACTTCGCCCCGAGCACCGCGTACGATCGGCGTCGAGATGATCATCATTCGACACAGGGTTCCGCATGAGTGTCCACGGCCCGGACAATGGTATCGAGCCCCCAAGGGTCGCACAGGTTGGGTAGCCGGCTACACATCGGCCGTCATCCGGTTCGGCTGTCGCGCCATATGCCCCATATGCGGGAACCCGCGCTCCGCCTGGTCTTCAGCGCTTCCGCCGGGGGCGCCCGCTCCTGCGGTACGGATCTGGACGCATGCTGGTCCTAACCCCAAAACCCCACGAACCCATGACGACCGCATCGAACCTCCGCCACACCCTGGGCCAGCTGATCCTCGCGATCATACTGGTCTGCAGCATGGCCACGCTGGCCGTTGCCCAGACCAACGTGACACCCCAGGAGAAGGCCAGGCAACAACCACCCACGAGCGTGACCAATGACCAAGGCGGCAAGCAGCAGGGCTGGGTCTGGTGGGACGACTCCATGGCCCGTGAACTGAACGTGACGCCCGAGCGGCTGCGTGAGCTCCGTGCCGTGGACGATCGCTACCGCCAGGAGTACAATGGCCTCGGCACTGCCCCTTGGAACGCGCCCAACTACAAAGCCCTGACCGAGCGCCGCAACACCGAGATCCAGCGTCTGCTCACGCCGGAGCAGTATCAGCAGTACCTGAACCGCACCATGCGGGACCAGGGCAATGCAGTGCCGAACGACCGCGATCGGTAGATCCGCGCTCCTTCGGCCGGGAACCCCTGCGCAGCGATGGGCAGGGGTTCTCTTTTTCCACCTGTGCCCGCATGACCTGCGGCATTGAGGGAACAATTCGGGGTATCACCGGGTACGATATTGCAGAGCGGACGCCCCAGGGTCGAAGGCCGCAGCGTTGGCTCGATGCGCCTGAATGCCTTATCCCGCAAGGATTTCCTGTTCGGCCGAGGATGCGTGACCGCCGCTGGTACAGGATGTGTTGCCACTCACGACAGAACATCACACCTCGGGGGCAGGCTACCCATGATGATGTTCGCGGTGAGCAGGGTTCCGATCCCTGCTCACCTGCTTTTCGGCCCTTGGTGATGGGTGCGGTCGGGTTCGGAGGATCGTGGCTTCTGTCTTCCACGCGCGATCGTGTCCCGGCCCAGTTCCGCACCCTGATGGTCGGTCGCATGGGGCTCCGGGTTCGGCAGGGCATGGCCGCGTCGTTCCTCCTCCCGGCCCACCGGCAGTTCGCCTGCATCCAGTGGCCGCTCCGTTGGTTCTTCCGGCTCGGCCAGTGACTTTTCCAGGCCGGGCCGGGCCGTGGTGCGGAACGCCGCATCGAGCGCCGCCACTTCCGCATGCAGTTCATCGAGGTCCTTCTGTTCCAAGTGCGCCAGGATGCGCATGAGGAGACGCTTGTTCACGGCCGCTGCGGTGGCCCGTCGGGCATCAGCACCGCCACATGTTCCTTGGTGCGCATCACGAAGCTGG
>CAYXKE010000006.1:54085-77598 GCA_964464935.1 uncultured Chryseobacterium sp. | reverse complement strand
CGCAGATCATCCGCAGCCGGGCTCTCGAACACCTCCAAGTGGAAGTACTGGTTGATGGCCAGCAGGTGGTCGAACACGTCGGCCATCACGCTCTCGAACACGATCCAGCGCGTGTCGCGGGTGAAGCAGTACAGCTCCAGCGGCAGGCCCTGTGCGTCGGGTGGCAGCTGGCGCACCATGCGGGTCATGTCCGGGTGGATGCCCGGGTGGTTGGCCAGGTAGAGTTCAATGTACTTGCGGTACAGGCCCACGTTGGTGATGTTGCGGCCGTTCACCGGCATGGTGCGGTCCACGTTGTGGGCGGCGTTGTAGCGGGCGATCTCCGCGCGGCGCTCATCGATGTAAGGGGCCAGCAGCTGGATGCGCCGCAGGTCGTCCAGTTCGGCGTCGGTGAGGTGGCGGATGCTGCTGATCTTCACGCGGATCGCGCGCTTGATGCGCCGGCCGCCCCCCTCGAACATGGCGCGCCAGTTCTTGAACGAGTCGCCGATCAAGGCATAGGTGGGCACGGTGGTGACCGTCTTGTCCCAGTTGCGCACCTTCACCGTGGTGAGGTTGATCTCGATCACATCGCCATCGGCGCCATACTTGGGCATCTCGATCCAGTCGCCGATGCGCACCAGGTCGTTGGCGCTGATCTGGATGCTGGCCACGAAGCCGAGGATGGCGTCCTTGAAGATCAGCAGCAGCACGGCCGATGCCGCGCCCATGGCGGTGAGGAAGCCCATGGCCGAGCGGCCCGTGAGCTGGGTGAAGATCAGGATCACGGCGATGGCCCACAGCACGATGGAGATCACCTGCATGTAGCTGTCCAGCGGCTTGCCCTTGTAGTTCTCCTCCACCTTCAGCGTGTCGCGCACGGCGCCCAGCAGCGCACGCACGATCCGCACCGCCAGGATGATGAAGAAGATGTGGACCAGCCGCTCCACGGGCCCCACCCAGCGCGGGAAGTCGGCCAGCACCACGGGCACCAGGTTGAAGGCCATCACCAGGGGCACGATCCGGCCTGCATAACGCGGCACGCGGTGGTGGATCAGGTTGTCGTCCAGGGCCGAGCTGGTCTTCACGGCCAGCCGGTGCAGCACGGCGGTGAGCACGCCGTTGATCACCTTGGCCAGCAGCCACAGGGTGGTGGACACCATCACGGAACCCACCAGCAGGGCCATCCACGGCAGCTGGCTGGGGGGCACACCCCAGCCCGCCAGCAGCTCGCGCAGGCGGGTCACCAGCAGGTCGTAGAGCAGCGGCAGTTCGTGGTCCATCGGGCGTTCGCCATGCAAAGGAACAAATCCGCGGCGGGGCGGGTCCCGGCCGGGTGCGCGGCAGCTTGTACATTCGCAGCCCGATCCACACTCCCGCATCCATGAACCTGCACGAGTACCAAGGAAAGAGCATCCTTCAGAAATACGGCGTGGCCGTGCAACGGGGCCTGGTGGCCTACAATGCGGACGAAGCGGTGGACCAGGCCAAGCGCCTCGGCCAGGAGACCGGCACCAAGTGGTGGGTGGTGAAAGCCCAGATCCACGCCGGCGGCCGCGGCAAGGGGGGCGGCGTGAAGCTGGCCAAGACCATCGACGAGGTGCGCGAAAAGGCCGATGCCATCATTGGCATGCAGCTCATCACCCCGCAGACGCCCCCCGCCGGCAAGAAGGTCCACAAGGTGCTCATCGCTGAGGACGTCTACTACCCCGGCCCCAGCGAGACCAAGGAGTACTACATGAGCGTGCTGCTCGACCGGGCCAGCGCCCGCAACGTGATCGTGTACAGCACCGAGGGCGGCATGGACATCGAGGAGGTGGCCGAGAAGCATCCCGAGAAGATCCAGAAGGAATACATCGACCCCCGCGTGGGGCTGCGTCCTTTCCAGGCCAACAAGATCGCCACCAACCTGGGGGTGACCGGCGCGGCCAAGAAGGAGATGATCAAGTTCGTCACCGCCCTGTACAAGGCCTACGAAGGCAGTGACAGCGCCCTGTTCGAGATCAACCCCGTGCTGAAGACCAGCGACGACAAGGTCATCGCCGTGGATGCCAAGGTGCGCCTCGATGGCAACGCCCTCTACCGCCACCCCGACTACGTGGAGATGCGCGACAAGACCGAGGAGGACCCCACCGAGGTGGAGGCCGGTGAGGCGGGCCTGAACTACGTGAAGCTCGACGGCAACGTGGGCTGCATGGTGAACGGTGCCGGGCTGGCCATGGCCACCATGGACATCATCAAGCTCAGCGGCGGGGAGCCCGCCAACTTCCTCGATGTGGGCGGCACCGCCGATGCGGCCCGCGTGGAGAAGGCCTTCCGCATCATCCTGAAGGACCCCCGCGTGAAAGCCATCCTGGTGAACATCTTCGGCGGTATCGTGCGCTGCGACCGCGTGGCCCAGGGCATTGTGGATGCCTACATGAACATCGGCGAGATCAAGGTGCCCATTATCGTGCGCCTGCAAGGCACCAACGCCAAGGAGGCCAAGGAACTGATCGACAGCAGCGGCCTCGATGTGATCGGCGCCGTGGCCCTGCAGGAGGCCGCCGACCGCGTGCGCGAGGTGCTCGCATAACATCGAACCCCTCGGTCCACCGGACCGATCGAACGTTCTCCGTGGACGCCCGGGCTTGCCCGGGCGTTCTGCTTTCCGCCCATCGGGACCGGCTGGGAACGGGCGCCTGTGGAACGGTTCCCACAGCGCAAACCGTCCGTCGGATAAGCGTTAGCGGCGCAATTGGGAATGAATGCCACAGAACCTTCTTCCGGCGGACGCGTACGAGCGCCCCGTTCCGAACCCACCATGAAGCCCTACGCGATCCTGCCGCTCCTCCTCCTGCCACTCCTCATACCGAACCAGTCCCACGCCGTGACGCGCACGGCCGTGAACAATGGGGGCTGGGCCACCGCCTCCACCTGGAGCCCGAGCGGGGCGCCCGCCGTGGGAGATCATCTGATCATCCCCGCCGGCAAGACCGTCACCGTCAGCTCCAACATCAACTACAATGGTGTCCTCACGATCACCGTGGCAGGCACCCTCTTCTTCAGCGGCGGGGGGGCCAAACTGAAGATGGCCTGTGGCAGCCTGGTGGAGATCCTTGCTGGCGGCGTGCTGTACGGCAACAACAGCGGCAACAGCCAGACCATCACCATCTGCAACATCACCTATTGGTCCTACGGCTTCGATGGCACCATCCATGGGCCTGCCGCGTTCCCCGGAACGGTGATGCCCGTGGCGCTGCTCGACTTCAACGTGCGCTCCCTGCCCGGCCAGGTGTTGTGCGAATGGGCCACGGCCACCGAGCAGCATTGTGCGCGCTTCGAGGTGTGGGCCGCCCAGGATCCCACCCAGCTCACCTACGCGGGCAGCCTCGCTGGGCAGGGCGACTCCAACATGCGGGTGGACTACACCTGGGTGGACCCCGAACCCCGCACCGGCCTCTGGTTCTACCAGCTGCGCCAGATGGACCACGACGGCACCACCACCCACCTGGGCATCCGCTCCGTGCATGTGGAACCCGCCCGCGCCATGGTGTGGCCCAACCCCGCCACCGACCTGCTCCACATCGTCACTCCGAACGGCGGCGCCAGCCAGGTGCTCGATGCCGCCGGCCAGGTGGTGATGACCCTCTCCGCCACCGAAGACCGGCACGTGCTTCAGGTGGGCCATCTCCGCCAAGGCACCTACTACCTGCGCACGCCCCACAATGGCGGTGAGCGCCTGCGCTTCGCCATTGTGCGCTGAGGGGCGCCTGTGTGCAGGCGCATGAACACAGGCCCACAGGCGCCTGTGGGCCGGGCACACCCGCGCCGCCGACCCCTCACCGACCCGCTTGGAACAGCGTCCCCATGGCCTCTTCCACCGTGCGGCGGAAGTGCACCTGCCGGCCCTGGTTGCTTTCCCGGATGAACGCCTGCAAGGCCGCGCTCGGATGCGGCGACAGATCGCCCACGATGGCCACCGGCATCCGGTAATTGCTGAACTTCTGCAGCACCTCACCCGCCATGCCATTGGCGAGGTCGAAGAACCCCTCGGGGAGCTGGTGCACATGCACCACCAGCCCATCGAAGCCGTGGTAGTAGGCGTTGCCCAGCAGGTCCAACGCCCCGCTCACCGTGGTGAACACGATGTCGTTGTGGACCACCTCCGCAATGCGGTGATCGCCCAGTGTGTGCGTGCGGAATTCCATGGATGTCCGGACCGCGTCCGCCCGGTGGTCGTTCACCGGGGCGCAGCCGTACGAAGTTCGGAAGGGGCGGCGGAGTGGGTGATGGCCCCCGCAAGCTCCCCACATCCCCATCCCACCGGTACCTTCGCGCCATCAACGCACACCCATGCCCGGCACAGAACTTTTTGGCGAAGAGGAACGCAAGGAGGTGATGGACGTCCTGAACACGGGCGTTCTGTTCCGTTACAATCATGATGCCCAGCGCCAGGGCCATTGGAAGGCGCGCGCGTTCGAGGCCGAGATCGCCCGCTTCACCGGCGCGAAGCACGCCCTGGCCGTGAGCAGCGGCAGCACCGCGGTGAGCACCATGCTGGCCGCCTGCGGCATCGGTTACGGCGACCACGTCATCGTGCCGCCCTTCACCTTCATCGCCACCATCGAGAGCGTGCTGCTGGCCGGCGCCATCCCCGTGTTCGCCGAGATCGACGACACCCTCTGCCTCAGCGCCGAGGGCATCCGCGCCGCCATCACCCCGCGCACCAAGGCCGTGCTGCTGGTGCACATGTGCGGCGCCGCCGCCGATCTGGACGGTATCCTGGCCGTGTGCAAGGAGAAAGGCATCATGCTCATCGAGGACACCGCGCAGGCCCTGGGCGCCACCTACAAAGGCCGGCACCTCGGGCTCTACGGCCGCATGGGCAGCTTCAGCTTCGACTTCTTCAAGATCAACACCTGCGGCGAAGGCGGCGTGGTCATCACCAATGAGCCCGGGCTGATCCAGACCGCCGAGTACTTCAGCGACCACGGCCACAGCCACCAGGGCGACAACCGCGGCATGGAGGCCCACCCCATCCTGGGCACCAACTACCGCATCGGCGAGATCAACGCCGCCATCGGCCTGGCCCAGGCCCGCAAGCTGCCCTACATCCTGGCCCAGCAGCGCAAGCACAAGGCCATCATCCAGCAGCGCCTCGCGCAGATCCCCGGTCTGGCCTTCCGCCGCCAGTGCGACGATGCCGGCGACAGCGCCACCTTCTTCCACATGCTCTTCCCCAGTGAGGCCGCGGCCCGCAAGGCCCACCAGGCCATGGGCGCCGCAGGCGTGGGCGGCGCATACTGGTACGACAACATGTACCACTACATCAAACAGTGGGACCACCTGAAGGACCTGCGCATGCCCTTCCGCACCGTGGCCCACGAGCTCGGCCTGCCCCAGGACCTCAAGACCCTCCGCTTCCCCCAGAGCGACGATGTCATCTCCCGCCTCATCAGCTTCAACATCCGCGTCACGTGGACCGAAGCCGAGCTGACGGCCTACCTGGACAAGATGGAGAGCGCCGTGCGGTCGGCGTTGGCGTAGGTCATTCGGGCGTTCCGGCGCGTCCAAATGCGCCGCGCCGTCGGGCTATCCGCAGTAGTCCTCGTTCGCAAAGCCTCACTGCGGGCTACTTGCTCCTATCCCTAACGCGGGCCTCACCGCCATTGCGCATCTTCGTCCCATGCGCGCCCACCTTTACCTCCTTCCCCTCCTCCTGGCCGCTTGCTCCGGCCCGTCCACCGAACCCGCCGGCACCACCACCGCCATCGACAGCACCTACCTCCAGCTGGCCGAGGAGGTGCGGAGCGAGACCCTGCGCAGCTGGCGGGCCTACAAGCAGTACGCCTGGGGCCACGATGCCCTCAAACCCCTCTCGCGCAGCGCGGAGGACTGGTACGCGCAGCCGCTCTACATCTCGCCCATCGACGCCTACAGCACCCTGAAGCTGATGGGCTTCCACGACGAGGCCGCCGAGATCGAACGCTACGTGGTGGACTCCCTCAGCTGGGACAAGGACATCGACGCCAAGGTCTTCGAGGTGGACATCCGCATCCTCGGCGGCCTGCTGAGCATGTACGAGCTCAGCGGCAACCCCGCGGTGCTGGCCAGGACCGTGGACTTCGCCGACCGCCTGCTGCCCGCCTTCAACACGCCCACGGGCATCCCCACCTACTACGTGAACCTGCGCACCGGCAAGCAGCGCGGTGACACCGTGAACGTGGCCGAGGCCGGCACCAACATCCTGGAGCTCGGCATCCTCAGCTACTACACCGGCGATCCCAAGTACTACGCCGCCGGCAAACGCGCCACCCTCGCCGTGCATGAACGCCGCAGCGCCCTCGGCCTCGTGGGCTCCGACATCCACGTGCGCACCGGTGAGTGGACCGACCGCACCGCCCACATCTGCGCCGGCGTGGACAGCTACTACGAGTACCTCTACAAGGCGTACCAGCTCTTCGGCGACACCACCATCGGCCGGGTGTGGCGCGAGAGCATCGCCGCCGTCAACGCCCACCTGCCCGAGGAGAAGGACAGCCTGCTGTGGTATGGCCGCAGCGACATGGACAGCGGCGAGCGCACCAGCCGCGTGATCACCCTCTACGATGCCTTCATGCCCGCGCTGCTCGTGCTCAGCGGGGACACCGCCCGCGCCGAGCGCCTGCAACACACCTGGGACGTGGTGTGGCACCAACACGGCCTGGAGCCCACCGCCTACGACTACGGCACGCGCACCGTGCGCCACGGCGCCTACGACCTCAACCCGGAGATCATCGAGTCGGCCTACTACCTGCTGCATTTCACCGGCAAGCCGCTGTACCGCGAGATGGCCGCCCGCTACTGGGCATCCATCAAGCAGCATTGCCGCACCGAGGTGGCCTTCACCTCCGTGGCCGATGTGCGCACCATGGAGCAGAAGGACTACATGCCCACCTTCTTCTTCGCCGAGACGCTCAAGTACCTCTACCTGGCCTTCACCGAGGGCGATGGCCGCTTCAACCTCAGCGAGCACGTGTTCAACACCGAGGCGCACCCCTTCCGGCGCGGCAGCTTCGCCCCGGAGGAGGTGAAGCGTCGCCTGGGGATCTGATCCCGCCTCACAGCGCGCCGAACACCCACAGGCCCGCGGCGCACAGCAGGAAGTACGGCACCAACGCCGCCGCACCCGCGTAGTCCTTCGCCACGCGCTGCCCGAAGAACAGCATGGTGATGGCCACCATGCCCAGCGCCATGCCGACGGTGCCGACGCAGCCCGCCCGGCCCAGCAGCACGGCGATGAAGGCCGCCGCGCTGAACACACCGGCGCTCAGTTCCACCAGCGTGATCACCGGCAGCAGCACGGGCACCGTGCCCTTCAGCGGGCTCCTGGCGAAGTGGTCCGTGAGCCACGCCTGGTTGCCCTTGCGGTCGAACACCTTGTCCAGACCGGATTGCAGGAACAGGATGGACACCATGGCGGCGAAGCCCAGTTGCAACAGGGTGTGCGGGGCGAAGCAGGCGGAGGCGGGACACGACATGGAACAAGGATACGCGATCGGCCGGGCGTGGGAAGCGGGCGCCATCGCCATCTTCGTGGCATGGACCTCCCCACCGCGCATGCCGCACTGGGCGATGCCCTGCGCCGGCTGGTGCCCCTGACCGATGCCGAGCTGGCGGTGGTCGCCCAGGCCTACACCCCGCGCCACGTGGCCCGCCGGGAGATGCTCCAGCACGCCGGCGACGTGAATGAGCAGGAATGGTTCGTGGTGAGGGGCTGCTTGCGCATCTACTTCATCGACGAAAAGGGGAAGGAGGTCACCCTCGCGTTCGCGCCCGAAGGCTGGTGGGCCGGCGACCTGGCCAGCTTCAGCCAGCGCATGCCCTCGCGCTTCTTCATCCAAGCCTTGGAGGACACCGACCTGCTGGCCATCCGCGCCGAGGACAAGGAGCACCTCTTCGCCCAGGTGCCCGTGCTGGAGCGGGCCTTCCGCCTGGCCGTGCAGCGTCACCTCAGCGCCCTGCAGGACCGCTTCGTGCATGCCTTGAGCAGCACCGCCGAGGTATGCTACACCGACTTCCTCCAGAAGTACCCCGGCCTCAGCGAGCGCATCCCCCAGCAGGTCATCGCCACCTACGTGGGCATCACCCCGGAGTTCCTCAGCAAGCTGCGTGCACGGATGACCCGCGGGCGGTAGCGCCACCACCGCATATCTTGTCCTGGTTCAATGCACGCCCCCCCAGGGCCGCCTGACCTTTGTGCCACCGAACGACGACGCTCATGGACCGCAAGGACTTCCTCCGCAAGGGACTGCTCGGCACCGGCATGCTCGCCGCCAGCCCGATGCTCGCCCGCCTGGTCGAGAACGACATCGATGAACTGCGTCCGCTGGACGTCGTGGGGTTCGAACATCTACCCACGGAAACACCAAGGATCATGGCAAACACCGTCCTGCACAAGGCCGCCACCCGCGGCGCCGCCGATCACGGCTGGCTCAAGGCCCGCCACACCTTCAGCTTCGCCAACTACTACGACCCGAACCGCATGCACTTCGGCGTGCTGCGCGTGCTCAACGACGACCGCATCGCCCCCGGCCGCGGCTTCGGCACGCACCCGCACGACAACATGGAGATCATCACGATCCCGCTCAGCGGCACCGTGGAGCACAAGGACAGCATGGGCAACAGCGGCACCATCACCGCCGGCGAGGTGCAGGTGATGAGCGCGGGCACCGGCATCACCCACAGCGAGTTCAACCACCGGCACGACGCGGAGCTGCGCCTGCTGCAGATCTGGCTCTTCCCGGACAAGCGCGGTGTCACGCCCCGCTATGATCAGATGCGCTTCGACGTGAAGGACCGCCGCAACAAGCTGCAGCAGATCCTCTCGCCCGATCCCGATGATCCCGGCGTGTGGATCCACCAGAACGCCTGGTTCCACATGGGCGCCTTCGACAAGGGCTTCAAGACCGACTACACGCTGAAGGACAAGCGCAACGGCGTCTACGCCTTCGTGATCAAGGGCGACGTGACCGTGAACGGCACTGCCCTGAACGAGCGCGACGGCCTGGGCATCTGGGATGTGGACAAGCTCACCATCCAGTCCGACAGCCAGGACGCGGAACTGCTCCTGATGGAAGTGCCCATGCACCTGGGCTGAGGCTCAGGGCTTGGGCGGTGGTGGGGGCGCCTTGTACGGCTTGTCGCTGGGGCGATGGTCGCGGGCGTCCACATCGCGCTCAAAACGCCAGTGGTCCTTGTCCCACACGTAGGCGTCGTAGCTCAGGTCCGGCCCATAGAACGCCCACTGGCCCTCCATGTCGGCCCGCATGGGGGAGAGGTGGTCCAGCAGGATGCGGCGTTGGGCGGGCTCGTAGCGCAGCATCATCACCGCCTGGAACGAGTACCCGTACACCTTGCGGTGTGCGCGGATGCGGCCCGAACCGAAGAGCGGCGCGCCGAAGCGCGGCTGCCCGCCCTTGAAGTGCAGCACGTCGATCACCTTGCGCGTTTCCACCTTGCTGTGGCCCTTCCACCCCAGCAACGTGTAGTAGGTCTTGCCGCCGCGCTTAACGGGGATCACCTCATAGTACAGCGCGCCGTACCAGCGGTCGGGACCCAGCTCGGGCACCTCGGGCGCGGGGATGGACCCGCTCATGTCGCGCAGCTCCACCAGCGTGATCCGCTTGCCGTGCGGGTACAGCAGCATGCCCTCGAACCGGTGGCCGCCATCGGTGCGCGGCAGGTTCCAGGTGAGCAGGCGGAACTGGCCGTCGGGGGCGTCCACCCGGGCCATGGGCAGGTCGGTGAGGTCGATGGTCAGCGCATCGTCCCGCTCCAGCAGTTCGCGGAGGGCCAGTTTCAGCAGCCCGTTCACGCTGTCGCGGCCCGCATCGGTGGTCTGGCGCGCCATGGCCTCCACCTGGGTGCGCACGGGCGCGATGGGGTCCTGGGCGTGCAGGGCCCCGGCGATCAGGCAGAGGGGAAGGAGGATGGGCAGGCGCATTCCGTACGGGGAACGTGGGTTCCGCGGCACAAAGTACCCGCCGGCGGGCGGGTCACAGGTGCATGAACTCCTTCTTGGCCAGGAGCTGCTCCTTCGTCTCCCGGTGGTCGGGGTCGTCCACGCAGCAGTCCACCGGGCACACCGCGGCGCACTGGGGCTCATCGTGGAAGCCGGTGCATTCGGTGCACTTGTCGGTCACGATGTAGTACACATCCATGGCCACCGGAGCCTGCGCCGCATCGGCGTCATAGGTGTTGCCCATGGGCGTGGTCTGCATCCCGTGCAGGCTCGTCCCGTCGGCCAGGCGCCACTCGGCACCGCCCTCGTAGATGGCGTTGTTGGGACATTCCGGCTCGCATGCACCGCAGTTGATGCATTCCTCGGTGATCATGATCGCCATGGCAGCAGGTCTACTTTTGCGGCCACAAAGATAGACCGATGGCCTTGCCCGAAGGAGTGTGGAGCGTGGAGGAACGGAGCGCGGCGTTGCAGCAGCTCGGCCGGGTGATGGCGGCCATCGGCGAGGGACGGTACTGGCCGGGCCACACCATCGGGCTGGGCGAGGCCGAATACGCCGCACTGGACCACGCGGTGCGGAACGCCGAGCGCATCAATGGATGGGCCACCGAGGCCAACGTGCGTCACGCCTTCTCGGCCTGGGCCACCGCGCTGGCCCACGTGCCCACCTGGCTGGCCGCCTACCCCGCGCTGGCCACCCACCGCAGCCCGCGGACCGTGGGCCTGGTGTTGGCCGGCAACATCCCGCTGGTGGGTCTGCATGATGTGCTCACCGTGTGGGCCGCCGGCCATCGCGCCGTGGTGAAGTGCTCCTCGCAGGAGCCCGAGCTCATCCCCGCGCTGGTGCAGGTGCTCGATCATTTCGCCGCCGGCACCCGCCACCGCATCACCTTCACCACCGGCAAACTGGGCCCGGTCGACGCCGTGATCGCCACCGGCAGCAACAACACCGCCCGCTACTTCGAGCACTACTTCGGCCACCTGCCCCGCATCGTGCGCCGGGGCCGCGTGAGCGTGGCCCTGCTCGATGGCACCGAGACCGACGAAGAGCTGGCCGCACTGGGCGAGGACGTGTTCCGCTACTTCGGCCTGGGCTGCCGCAACGTGGCCAAGGTGTTGCTGCCGCAGGACTTCGACCTCGACCGGCTGTTCCGCGCCTTCTATCCGTGGCACGAGGTGGCCCTGCACACCAAGTATGGCAACAACCTGGACTACAACCGCGCCCTGTGGCTGCTGGACCGCGTGCCCTTTCTGGAGAACGGCTTCCTGCTGATGCGCGAGTCGGCCGATCTGCACAGCGCCACGGCCACCCTGCACTACGAGCGCTACACCGACCGCGCGGCCGCGGAGGATGGCCTGCGGGCTCAGGCCGATGCCATCCAGTGCATCGTGGGCCACGGCCATGTGCCCTTCGGCCGGGCGCAGTACCCCGGCCTGATGGATCACGCCGACGGGGTGGACACCATGCAATTCCTCCTCGGGCTGTGAGGCCTTCGGGGCGCCCGGTATCCCCCTGTTCTGGGAAAGCGACCTTCCGTTACATTTGCACCCCGTCACCCACCCCGGTGACCCTGCCTCCCTAGCTCAGCGGTAGAGCAGCTCATTCGTAATGAGCAGGTCGCCGGTTCAAATCCGGCGGGGGGCTCACGGAACAGGCCCTTCAGCGCGCGCTGAAGGGCTTTTTCGTTCCCGGCCCAGGGGCCGCGGTGGGTGGGGCCTCGCCCTTACCTTCGCCGCATGGCACTATTGCAAGGCAAGACGGCCCTGATCACCGGCGGATCGCGCGGCATCGGGCGGGGGATCGTGGAACGGTTCCTGGAAGAGGGCGCCGACGTGGCGTTCACCTATGTGAGCAATCCCGAGAAGACCGAGGCCCTGGCCGCCGAACTGGCCGCCAGGAGCGGGCGCCGGGTCATCGCCATCCGCAGCGATGCGGGCGACATGGCCCAGGCCCAGGCCGCCGTGGATGCCACGGTGGAGGCCTTCGGCCGCCTCGATGTGCTGGTGAACAATGCCGGCATCACGCGCGACCAGCTGCTGATGCGCATGAGCGAGGAGGATTGGGACAAGGTGATGGACACCAACCTCAAGAGCGTCTTCAACATGACGAAGGCCGCCCTGCGCACCCTGCTGAAGCAGCGCAGCGGCAGCATCATCAACATGAGCAGCGTGGTGGGCGTGAAGGGCAACGCCGGCCAGGCCAACTACGCCGCCAGCAAGGCCGGCATCATCGGCTTCACCAAGAGCGTGGCCCTGGAGCTCGGCAGCCGCAACATCCGGAGCAATGCCATCGCGCCTGGCTTCATCGAGACCGAGATGACCGGCGCGCTCGACCCCAAAGTGGTGGAGCAATGGCGCGAGGGCATCCCCCTGAAGCGCGGCGGCACGCCCACCGATGTGGCCAACGCCTGCGTGTTCCTGGGCAGCGACCTCAGCGCCTACATCACCGGGCAAACGCTGCACGTGTGCGGCGGCATGTTGACGTGATCGCCGGTGGTCCACAGTGGTCGGTCCTGGTTGCCGGTCGCACGCACACCGAGTAGCCGGACAACCGCCACGGTCCACCCTCAACTGCCCGCATGAACCTCACCACCGTTCATAGTCCTTGGCTGGCGCTGCTGTGCCTGCTGCTGGGCGTGGGCCTGGCTTGGGTGCTGTACCGGCCCGGTGGCCGCGACGCTCTGCCCCGTCGGGTGGCCATGGCCCTGGCCGTGGTGCGTGCGGTGGTGATCGCGCTGGTGGCCTTCCTGCTGCTGGAGCCCATGGTGCGCACGATGGTGCGCGAGGTGCGCAAGCCCGTGGTGGTGATCGCGCACGACGGCTCCGCCTCCGTGGGCCTGGCGGGCGATACCACCGCCCTGCGCACCATGCTGGCGCCCGGCCTGGAGCGCCTGCAACAAGCGCTGGCCGACCGTTATCAGGTGCGTACGTTCACCTACGGGCAGGAAGTGCGTGAGGGCATCGACACCGCGCAGTCCGATGCGCTCACCGACATGGGGCAGCTGTTCCGCGCGGTATATGATCGAGCGAGCGGCCCCGATCTGGGCGCCGTGATCATCACGGGTGATGGCATCCGCAACCGGGGGCGCGATCCGCTGCTGGAGGCCGACCGCCTGGGCGTGCCCGTGCATGTGGTGGCCCTGGGCGATACCACCGTGTACCCCGACCTGCTCTTGAAGGAGGTGGAGCACAACCGGCTGAGCTATCTCGGCAATGAGTTCCCGCTGCGGGTGCGCGTGGAGGCGCGGGGCATGCGCTCCGGCCGCACGCGTGTCACCGTATCCACGGACGGTGCGGTGGTGGCCGCCCGCGAGATCGTGCTGGACCCGGGCCGACACGTGCAGGAGGTGCCCTTCCGCATCAAGGCCGATCGTCCCGGATTGCGCCGCTACACGGTGCAGGTGGAGCCTGTGCCCGGTGAACGCACCGAGGTGAACAATACCATGCACGTGCACATCGACGTGCTCGACGACCGCCAGCAGGTGCTGATCATCGGCGCCGGTCCGCACCCCGACATCGGGGCCCTTCACCGCGCGCTCGACGGTGCCGGCAACTATGCCATCCAGGCCGTGATGGCCGCCGACGCACCGGTCTCCGTGGATGAGGTGGACCTGCTCATCCTGCATGGCCTGCCGTCACTGAAGCATACCATGGTCCCGCTGCTGAAGCAGGCGGCGGACCGCAACGTGCCGGCGCTCTTCATCCTGTCGCCCGGCATGCACTTCGACATCTACAATGCCCAGGGGGCGGGCGTCCGCTTCACCGAGCACCGCGGCAGCATGACCGATGCGGCCATGGCGCCGAACAAGGACTTCCAGCTCTTCACCTTCGAGCCCGGCCAGCTGACCGCCATGGAGCGTTTTCCACCGCTGCAGGTGCCTTTCGGTCGCGCCGACCAGGTACGGGGCGCCACCGCGGTGATGTACCAGCGCATCGGTGCCCTGCGCACGAACGATCCATTGGTGGTGGTGCAGCAGCAGGGCGAACGGCGTGTAGGCACCATCGTGGGCGAGGGGCTGTGGCGCTGGCGGCTGGCCGACATGCGCCTCAACGGTTCACACGCCCACTTCGATGGCTTCGTCCGCAAGCTGGTGCAGTACCTGGCCCTGCGGCAGGACCGCGCTCGCTTCCGCGTGGAGCATGCGCCCAGCTTCGAGGAGAACGAACTCGTGGTGTTGCGTGCCGAGGTGTACAACGCCGCCTATGAGCTGGTGAACGATGGCGAGGTGTCCATCGAGCTCACCGATGAGGCGGGCGGCACCTTCGCGTACAGCTTCACGCCGGTGGGCAATGCCTATCGCCTGGAGGCGGGCCGCCTGCCTGCCGGCCGCTACCACTGGAAGGCACGCACCCGCATCGACGACAAGCCCGCGGTGATCGAGGGCGATCTCATGGTCCACGCCCTCATGGCCGAACGCTTCAACACCGTGGCCGACCATCACCTCCTGGCCGACCTGGCCGCGCGCACCGGTGGCGAGCTGGTGCGGGTCGAGGAGATCGACCGGCTGGCGCAGGCCATCCTCAACGACGACCGCATCGCTGCGCGCTCCTACGGACAGGACCGCTTCACCGACCTGGTGGACCTGCGCTGGCCGTTCTTCCTGTTGCTGGCGCTGCTCACCCTGGAGTGGGGGGTGCGCCGTCGGCAGGGCGTGTACTGAGTCCACATCCCATGGCATGAGCTCCGATCGCGCTTGCACCGCATGGCCCCGTCCTGGGCGGCTGATGCGGCCGGCCATTCTGCTGGCCCTTTTGCTGGCGGGGGCATGGCTGTTGCACCGCCCAGTGCTGCGCGCCACGGGGCGCTTCCTCATCACCGCCGACCCCGAGCTGCGCAGCGATGCGCTCTATGTGCTGGGCGGTTCGGCCACCGAGCGCGGCGAGACCGGGGCCGCGTTGCTGCAGCGGGGCGTGGCACCCGTGATGTACTGCACCGGCAGCAATGTCCCGCCGTCGTTGGAGGTGGTGGGGATGCCCCTGGCCGAAGCGGTGCTCACGCGGGGAGCGGCCCTGCGCGTGGGCGCCGACAGCACGCGCGTCCATGCCATGATCGTGGGCACCAGCACGTGGGAGGAGGCGGAGGCCATCCGCGCGCATGCCTTGGCGGCGGGCTACGACACCATCACCGTGGTCTCCACCGAGTTCCACCTGCGGCGGGTGCGCTGGGTGTTCCGGCGCAACTTCAAGGGTACGGGCATCACCGTGCTGGTGCAGCCCGCGCAAAGCCGGCGCTACGACGCGGCCCGCTGGTGGGCCAGCGAGGAGGGCCTGCTGATGGTCAACAACGAGTACGTGAAGCTGGCGTACTACCTGCTTCGGTACTGAGCGTTCAGCGCTGCAACACCACGCGCTGCACCAGGCGCCCGCCGTCGTGCTCGGCAACGAGCATGTAGATGCCGTGGCGCAGGGCGCTCATGTCCAGCACCTGGCTCACGGCCGGGCCACCCATGATGGCGCGCTCCTCCACCAGCCTGCCGGTGGCGTCCATCAGGCGCAACCACGTGCGCCCGGTGGTGCCCTGCAGCGCCACGGTGATGGTGCCGGTGGTGGGGTTGGGGTACACACCCATGGTGCCGGCCGCGTCGATCTCGGCCACGCCGATCTCGCTGATGCAGATGCCGTCGGTGCTCATGAAGCCGTACTGGCCGTCGTTCTCGGCGAAGGTATAGCCGTGGCCGTTGGCGATGACATAGCCGCCATTGCCGGCGCCACAGCAGATGCCGTCACCGAAGCTGTCGTGGATGGTGAAGGTGAAGCAGCCGCTGGTGAGGCACCACGGGATGGTGATCGTCTGGTCGCCGATGCCATCGGCATAGGGGCCGCCGCTGTACAGCAGGGTGCCACCCTCGGAGTGCAGCGTCCAGGTGATGTCCGAGCCCCAGTCGTCCAGGGTCAGGTGCAGGTACACGGTGTCCGCCGGCACACTGCCGAAGAGGGTCTGGGTCCAGCTGTCGTTGCCCGGCACTTCGTCCTCCAAGCCGTTGGGGGCGTTGGTGGCCACCACCAGCGTCTGCTCATGCGAAAGGATCGGCAGCGGCGGCAGGGTGTGGTTGGCCGTCTGCAGATAGAGCAGCGAACCGTTCCACACGTCCAACTGCGGTGCTTCGCCTTGGATGCCATACACAATGACCACGGAGGTGATCACGTCCGTGCCGTTGTTCTTGATGGTGATCTGAGGCGTCACATGGTCGGTGCCGCACACCAGGTCGGACACGCCCACGATGGAGGTCACCGCAGCGTCCAGGTTCGGGATGGGCACCGGACCGCCGTTCTCCTCGAAGAAGGCCTGGCATGCGTCGCTCCATTCCACCATGCAGCATTCGGGCATGTCCGAGATCACGGCCCAGTAGGCTTCACTGTTGGGGTCCACGTGCGAAGGCGGTTCCACACAGGTGGGCAGTACACCATTGAGGATGTCCCACATGACCTGGCATATCTCGCTCCACTCCGTATCGCAGCACTCGGGATACGCGAAGATCAGGCCCTGATAGAGGATGCTTTCCGTGTCCACATCCGCAGGAGGCACCACCGTGCAGTTGGGTATATGGCTTTCGTAAAGTTCCTGGCAATCGTCCGTCCAGGCCACGTAGCAGCATGAGGGCATCTCCCCGATCGTGGTCATGTAGGCCATCGAAAGGATGTCCACATCGGCCGGGGGCACCACCGTGCAGGTGCCGGGGTTTTCGTAGAGCTGCTGGCAGGCCACGCTCCATTCCACGCTGCAGCATTCGGGCAGGGTCGTGATCACCATCTGGTACTCGGGGGAGTTGGTGTCCACATCCGGCGGTGGCGGCACGCAGAACTGGGGGAAGAGCATATCGTAGATGCTCTGGCAGACATCGTCCCAGGCCACGGTGCAGCAGGCGGGTTCGAGGGAGATCGTGCCTTCGTAGGCCGGGTGCATCATGTCCACGCCGGCCGGGGGCACCACCGGGCAGCCACCGCCTCCCATCACCACCGGGCCATCGTCCACCAGCCCGATGCGCAGGCGCCCTTCACCGGCCACCGCCACGGGCTCGTAATATTCCACGGTGATCCGCTCGCCGGGCGGGGCCACCACCTCGAACGTGGCCTTGCCGGGGCTGCTGGCGGCCATGAACGCGCCCTGCTGCCCGCCCGTGGCGTTGTATACGAACACCAGCGCGCCGTACGGAACCTCGTACTCCGTGAAGCCCAGCCCGATGGCCGATGCGCCGGGCATTTCGAGGGCCAGGCGCCACAGGTGGTCACCGTTGGGCATGGTGTGCCACACGCCGCTGTTGTCCAGGCCGAGGTCCACTGTGCGGGCGGCACCCGATGCGGGCGGCAGGGCCACCACCGGGGCTTCGGGGATGCTCCCTTTCAGGTGCGGCATCAGGCCGAACGGCTGCCCGCCGAAGGACTTCTGGGCCTGCATCGTGAGGCACAGGCCGACGGGGATCGCGGCGAGGATAAGGCGGCGGTAGAGCTGGTTCATCGGGCGTAATGATCGGGAAAGATAAAAGAAGGGGAGGAACGCCACCCGTGGACGTTCCTCCCCTCCCAAGGGGGCCGAAAAGCGGCTCAGTGCATGCGCACCAGGCGCTGCACGAACTCGCCCTGCGCATCGGCCACGCGCACCAGGTAGGTGCCCGGGGCGTGGGCGGTCAGGTCGATGGTGGTGGACTGGGCGCCGGCGGCCAGCTGTTCCGCGTGCAGCGTGCGGCCGGTGAGGTCGATGACCGCGAGCGTGGCGGGGCCGTTGAGCGGTGCGCCGAACACCAGCGTGCTGCTGTGCTGCGTGGGGTTGGGCATCAGCTGGAAGCGGGTGGCGGCGGTCTCATCGATACCCACCCCCCCAGCGGTGACACAGAAGTTCACCGAGGCCTGTGACGTGAACTGGCCGTTGTGCGAGGCCAGCACCTGCCCGCCGGAGAGGATCTGCACGTTGCCTTGGCCGTAGCTGCAGCAGATGCCATCGCCCCACTCATCGAAGATCGTGAAGGTGTAGCACCCTTCCGCCAGGCACATGATGGTCTCGACCTGCTGGCCGTTGGTGCCGTCGCTATAGGGGCCACCGCTGTAGAGCACGGTATTGCTCCCTTGCGGGGTCACCCGCCAGGTGGTCTCGCTGGCGTAGTTGTCGGTGGTGATGCGCACGGTGACATCAATGCCCACCGGCACCACCGTGAAGGCCTGGGTCACGGTGTTGTTGGCCGGGTTCTGGTCGGTCTGCCCGTTGGGGTTGGAACCGGTCACGCTCAGGGTATGCGACCCGCCGGCCAGGTTCAGGGTGGGCAGTTGGAACTCGGCCGTGGCTCCGGTGGCGAGGGAGCCGGTCCAAGTGGCGTTGCCGCTGGGGCCGCCCGTCACGCTGTACGCCAGGGTGAGCGAGGTCAGGGTGGTGGTGCCGTTGTTGCGGATGGTCACCTTGGGCTGGATCGTGGTGCTGTTGCAGATGTTGTCCGGCACATTGGAGATCGAGAGCAGGGCGGCGTCGATGGCCAGGCCGGGGGAGCTCGGGTCATAGCCGTTGAGCACGGGGCCACAGCTGCCCAAGTGGGGTGCGAGCACGTTCCAGCTCACATCGAAGCGGCCATAGTAGTCGTTCACGTTGTTGTTGCACGAGGCCTGTCCGCCGTACAGCTGGCCGATGAGGTGGCCGTTCTGGTTCCACAATCCGCTGCCGCTGCTGCCCGGCTCGGTGGTGCCGTCCTCCCAGTTGGCGATGCGCCAGCACTGGGCACCGCCCCAGTTGGCCTGGGTGGCGGCGTGGTTGTCGAAGGTGATCTTCTTGATGTCGCCGCTGGGGTGGTGGATGCCCACGTTGCTGGTGGACGCGGTGCCGCTGCGGTCCCAGCCGCTGTAGTACACGTTGTAGCCTGCCGGCGGGGTGGAGTTCAGCTGCAGCAGGGCCACGTCCGACCCGGCGCTGTTGGCCTTGAGGGTGGCGCCGGTCACGCTCTGGTTGGTGGGGCCGTTCTGGTTCTGGTTGCACGAGGGGCTTTCCCAGTTGAAGCGGAACACCCAGTTGTTCGTGCTGCCGCCCAGGCAGTGGTTGGCGGTGAGGAAGTAGGGGGTGCCGTCCTCCGCGCAGTTGTTGATCAGCTGGCCGGTGCAGAATCCGCTGCCGCCCACCACCATCATGGCCACGGAGCGGATCTGGTCGCGCCAGGGATCACCCTCGGGGCAGATCACGTTGTTGTTGCAGGAGCCGCTGTCGCCCAGGCCCTTGGCCATCTGGAACACATCGCGATAGCCGTGGGTCACCTGGCCGATGCGCAGGCGGCCCTGGCCCTGGACGTAGGCGGGCTCGACGTACTCCACGGTGATGCGGTCGCCGGGCAGCAGGTCCACGCCCATGGTGGGGTGGCCGCCGTTGCTGGCCGCGGTGAAGGCGCCAAGCACCTGGCCGGCCTCGTTGTGCACGAACACGCGGGCACCTTCGGGCACCAGGTAGTCATGGAACTCGAAGTTGATGCTGTACGCCCCGGGGCAGGCGATGCCCAGGCGCCATACGCGGTCGCCGTTGGGCAGTTCGGACCATGCACCGCTGTTGTCCAGCCCGAGGTCCGTGGCGTGGTTGAAGCCGAAGCGATACGGGCCTTTCTCGCCGCTGGCCGCGCGGGCGGCGTCCTCGGCCATCAGGGTTTCCACGTCCACGGCGGGCATGGTGGCCACGGGGGCCTCGGTCAATTGTTTGGCCAGGCTGGTGAGCCCGGGCGGGGTGCCGCCAAAGGCGATCTGGCCTTGGGCGGTGGGAGCGGTGAGCAGGAGTGCGACACCGGCGGCGACGAGGGGGATAAGACGCATGGTTCCAGGTTGAGGGATGAGGGGAATGGTTCCTCGGCCAAAATACGGCCTGAGGGACGGACGGTGCCGAACTATGATGCGGCGGATCCTTGGCGTTCTTCCAGCAGCTTGCGCACGGCGAAGAGCTCGTCGCGCAGCTGGGCGGCCTGGATGAAGTCCTGCTCCTTGGCCGCCTTGCGCATGCGCGCCTCCAGCTGGGTGGCGTTCTTCTCCAGGTCGGCCGTGCTCATGTAGCGCACCACGGGATCGGCGGCCATGCTGGGGGTTTCGGGCTCCACGTAGTAGTTGCGGCGCCCGCCATCGTCGTGGATGTCGATCACGGCGGTCTGGCGCATCACCTCGTCGCGGTCGCGGCGCACCTGGGTGGGGGTGATGCCGTGGGCCTCGTTGTAGGCCATCTGCTTGGCGCGGCGGCGCTCGGTCTCCTCAATGGTGCGCCGCATGCTGTCGGTGATCGTATCGGCGTAGAACACCACCAGTCCGTTCACGTTCCGGGCAGCGCGGCCCGCGGTCTGTGTCAGGGAGCGCTCGCTGCGCAGGAAACCCTCCTTGTCGGCATCGAGCACGGCCACCAGGCTCACCTCGGGCAGGTCGAGGCCTTCGCGCAGGAGGTTCACGCCCACCAGCACGTCGAACATGCCCAGCCGCAGCTGGCGCAGGATCTCCACGCGGTCCAGCGTTTCCACATCGCTGTGGATGTATCGGGCCTTCACGCCATTGCGGCCCAGGAACTCGTCCAGCTCCTCGGCCATGCGCTTGGTGAGGGTGGTCACCAGCACCCGCTCGCCGCGTTTGGTGCGGTGGCGGATCTCGTCCAGCAGGTCGTCGATCTGGTCGCGGCTGGGGCGCACCTCGATGGGCGGGTCGAGCAGGCCGGTGGGGCGCACCACCTGTTCCACCACCACGCCCTCGCTGCGCTGCAGTTCGTAGTCGGCGGGGGTGGCGCTCACGAAGATGGTCTGGCCGATCAGCCCCTCGAACTCCTCGAAGGTCAGCGGGCGGTTGTCCAGGGCGCTGGGCAGGCGGAAGCCGTATTCCACCAGGTTTTTCTTGCGGCTACGATCGCCGCCGTACATGGCCCGCACCTGGCTCACCGTCACGTGGCTCTCATCGATCACGGTGAGGAAGTCGTCCGGGAAGTAGTCCAGCAGGCAGAAGGGGCGCTGGCCGGGCTCGCGGTGGTCGAAGTAGCGGCTGTAGTTCTCGATGCCGCTGCAGTACCCCAGCTCGCGCATCATTTCCAGGTCCTGCAGCGTGCGCTCCTCCAGGCGCTTGGCCTCCAGGTGGCGGCCGCTCTCGCGGAAGAAATCCACCTGCCGGCCCATGTCCTCCTGGATCTGGTGGACGGCGCGTTCCAGCGTGGCCCGGCTGGTCACGAAGATGTTGGCCGGGTGGATGCTCACGCGGTCCATGGTCTCCACGGTGCGCAGGCTCGGGATCTCGAAGCGCTCCAACCGTTCCACCTCGTCGCCCCAGAAATGGATGCGGATGCCCTCGTCGGCGTAGGCGAGGTACACCTCCACCACATCGCCTCGAACGCGGAAGTGGCCGCGGGCGGGATCGGCGTCACGGCGGGTGTACATGGCGGTCACCAGGCGGTGGAGCAGCTGGTTGCGGGCGATGCGCATGCCGTTGTGCACCTCCACCGTGGTGGCGCGGAACTCGGCCGGGTTCCCAATGCCGTAGATGCAGCTCACGCTGGCCACCACGATCACGTTCCGCCGCCCGCTCAGCAGGGCGCTGGTGGCCGAAAGCCGCAGCTTCTCGATCTCGTCATTGATCGAGAGGTCCTTCTCGATGTAGGTGTTGGAGGTGGGCAGATAGGCCTCCGGCTGGTAGTAGTCGTAGTAGCTCACGAAGTACTCCACCCGGTCGTGCGGGAAGAAGTGCTTGAACTCGCCGAAGAGCTGGGCGGCCAGCGTCTTGTTGTGGCTCAGCACCAGGGTGGGCCGGCCCACCTGGGCGATCACGTTGGCCACCGTGAAGGTCTTGCCGGATCCCGTCACACCCAGGAGGGTCTGCGCCGGGATGCCCTCGTTGAGCCCGTTGACCAGTTGTTTGATCGCCTCCGGCTGGTCACCGGCGGGTTGGAATTCGGAAATGAGCTGAAAGGCCATGGAGGGTGCAAAGCTACCCTGCGGGTGAGGGGGAAGCCCCGGGATGGAACGGGGCATCACCCGGGTTCCCGTTGGGCCAGCACGATGTTGTTCAGGTAGAAGCCGCGGTGGCGGGGCAGGATCGCCCCGAGCAAGAGCCCGAGCAGGGTGAACGGCGCGATGAGCACCGGGGTGAGCACGACCTTGAGCAGGGTGCGGCGCGGGAGGATATGCTGGAACACGTATGCGTTCCACATCTGGAAGAGGGTCTGCACGTAGTTGCTGCTCTTGTCCAGCTGGACCACGCGGAAGCCGTTGCGCTTCAACAGGTGGGTGATCCCGAACGAGGTGTAGCGCCCGTAGTCGTAGGGCACTTCGTGTTCATCCCACACGAAGGGTACGGTGAGCAGCAGGTGGCCGCCGGGCTTGGTCACCCGGGCGATCTCGGTGAGGATCGCGTCCGGCTCGAACACGTGTTCCAGGGCTTCCGAGGCGAGCACCGAATCGAAGTGGGCGTCGGGGAAGGGGAGGTGCCTGCCGTCGTAGAAAACGTCCACCTGCGACATGGCGGTGCCGTGCCCGCTCGCAGCCGCCTCCACGTCCACCCCGATGTATTCGTCCACCTGGAACAGGGCGCGGTAGGGCTTTTCACCACAGCCAAAGTCCATCAGGCGCCCCCGCAGGGCCGGGGCATGGCGGCGCACACCGCGGTACAGTCCGCGGCGGATGATGTAGAAGGGGTTGATGAGGATGCCCAGCGGACCGGGGTTGAAAAGCTCCCGGGCGTACAGGGCCACCAGTCGGGCTTTCATGCAGGCGCTGCAAGATAGCCGGTGGGGGAGCGCATGTCAGCCCCAGGCGTGGACCATCCGGTCGTCGCCGGCGGTGATCAGCACGTGGTCCATCCAGAGGGCCGTGTTCACGCTGTGGGAGTGGCCGCCTGCGGCGCGGTCCAGGCGGTGCAGGGGCGCCAGGGTGGCGGCGTCCCAGACCACGCAGGTCTTGTCGCGAGCGGCCGTGGCGAAGCGCTGGCCGGCGGGGTCGAAAATGATGCGGTAGATGGCGCCCCGGTGGGCGGGCAGGGCGAGCATGGCGCGGTGATCGGTATCGGTGCGCCACAGCTCCAGGTGACCGTCCTTGCCACCGGTGAGCAGCACAGGTTTGTGGGGGTGGTAGGCCAGCGCGGAGCAGCCGGTGTGGCGCTCGGGTGCGCCGGTGCGTGCCGCGTGCGTGGAGATGGTGGCCCGTTCGTTCAGGAGGATCGGTTCCAGCACCCGTACGATACCGTCATTGGCACCCACGGCAAGGGACCGGCCAGCGCCGTCCATGGCCAGACAGCGCAGCTTCGTGTCGGTCAGTGGGATCTGCCGCCGGATCCCCCCGTCGGGCACCATATGGACACGCAGGATGCCATCCCCTCCGGCGCTCACCACCTGGCCGTCGGGCAGGGTGGCGAAGGCGAAGAGGCCGCGCGCGCCGGTGGCATGGTCGGCCACCACGCGGCGCCGGTGCATGTCCACCACGATGCATCGACCATGGTGCGTGCCCACCCACAGCAGTCCTTGGGCCGCGGCCCAGTGAAGGCTGAAGATCCCTTCTCCGGCGTCGATCACCTGTTCGCCCTGATCAGGCCGGTGCCGGTCCCACCGCACCACGGCGCCGCTGCCATCGCCGCTCAGGAA
>CAYXKE010000006.1:0-53985 GCA_964464935.1 uncultured Chryseobacterium sp. | reverse complement strand
GGTAGCCGAAGAGCCCCTTGGCCTTGATCATGTTATCCACGTACGGGGGGACCATGCTCTCCCATCCGGGGCGGCCCTCGCGGATCATTTGCAGCACCTCCTTGCTGAAGATGTGCAGCACGTTCCGGTCGAACTGCTCGATGTCGACGATGCGCTTGTTGAACAGCAGGAAGTCATAAAGCGGGCGCAGACGGGGATGCACGGGCATGTTCGCCGTGGTCATCAGTTCGCCGTCCTTCGCGCCCTCCATGAGCGAGGGGTAGGTGTAGATCTTCAGGTCGCGGGTGAAGAGGATGCCGAAGGCCTCGAGCATGCCGCCGTTGAGGTGGCGGTAGTACTTCTCGTTGAAGATCTCGATCAGGTTGCTCACGCCCAGGATGAGGCCCATGCGGGACCTGGTGTAGCGGCTGAAGTACTCCACCAGCTTGTAGTACTCCTGGTAGTTGCTGATCAGCACGGTCTGGCCCAGGGAGCACAGCAGGTCGGCGCGGTCGATGAAGTCCTTTTCGTCCACCTGTCCGGTATCGGCGCGCAGGTTGTTGAGGGTGATCTCGAAGAGCACCTGCAGCTGGTCGCGGTCCACGCGGTTCTCCTTGATGAACATGTGATAGCCGTTCACGATCATATCAATGTTCACCTTGGTCACCGGGCGGAAGCTTCCGCGGATGGCCAGGATGTTCTTCTTGTAGAGGGTCTCGGTGGCCTGCAGGTTGCGGCCGTCGGGCCCGAAGATCACGGCGTCGGTGTAGCCGCGCTTCACCAGTTGCAGGCTCAGCAGGCGGTTGTCCACCCCTTCGAAAGCCGGCCCGTTCATCTGGATCATGTCCACCTCCACCACATGGCGGCTCAGGTTGTCGTAGAGCCCGTTCATGATCTCCTCGGGCTGGTGGTGGTGCATGAGGCAGCCGTAGAGCAGGTTCACGCCGATGATGCCGATCTGCTCCTGCTGCAGGGAGATCTCCGCCACGTGCAGGCGGATATGGATCACCACGTCGCTGGTGGGGCCGTTGGGGGCGGTCTGGAAGCGCACGCCCAGCCAGCCGTGCCCGCTGTGCACGTCCTGCTTGGTGCTGGTGGCCACGGTGTTGGCGAAGGTGAAGAACTTGCGGTCCGGGTGATGCTGGCGGTCCACACGGTCCATGATGAGCTGGTACTCGTGCCGCAGCATGTTCTGCAGGCGGCCCTCGCACACGAAGCGGTTCCCTGGCTCGGGGCCGTAGATGGCGTTGCTGAACTCCTTGTCGTAGGCGCTCATCGCCTTGGCGATGGTGCTGGAGGCACCGCCGGCGCGGAAGAAGTGGCGTACGGTCTCCTGCCCGGCGCCGATCTCGGCGAAGGTGCCGTAGAGGTCAGGGTCACGGTTGATGCGGCTGGCCTTCTGAAGGGGGCTGAGCTGGATGCGTTCCGGATCCTGTAGGGGCATGCTTCTGGGCGCCGCGGTGGTGGAGGGCACAAATTTAACCGTGCGTGGCCGGGGCGGCGGGCGGGTCCTCGTCGACCATGAGGTGGATCGGGCTGGCCAGGGTGCGGTGCACCGGGCAGGCGGCGGCGATCTGGCGCATGCGGGCCCACTGTTCGTCGGTCAGCCCTTCGGGGCGCTCCAAGCCCACATGGATGCGGGTGTCCACCTCGCGTCCTTCCTGGACGCGTTGCATGCGCACGGTCACGCGCAGCCCGGCGAAGGGCCATCCCTTGCGCTCGGCGTACATGCGCATGGTGATCGCCGTGCACGACGCCAGGGCGGCGAGCATCAGCTCATGCGGGGCGGGGCCGCGGTCCTGGCCACCGTGCTCCACCGGCTCATCGGCGATGAAGGGGAGGCCCCGGGCGGTGAGGTGCGTGGCGTAGGGTGCCGCGTCAAGGGTGGCGGTCACCACGCGTTCGGTGGTCGGCATGTCGGCGGTGATGGCGGCCGGCCGTCAGTGGCCGGTACCGCCAAAGGTACCGCCCTCAGCGCATGTCGTTCACCTCCACGCCCGGGTGGCGGGCCTTGTCGAAGGTGAACAGGGCATCGCCCAGGGGCGCGTTCGCCACGAACTTCTTCAGCGTGTAGGTCACGGTGTTGCCGTCCTTGTAGAGGATCTTCACGCTCCGCGGCTCGGTCTTCGCCTTGTCCACGGTGAGCACCACGGTGTGGTACGACTTCTTGCCGGGCTCGGTGGGGAAGAGCTTCACCACCTGCACGGTGGCGCCGCCCTCGGTCTTCTCCTCCACGAACTGGGTCTTGAAGCCTTTCTCGTACTGGGTGAAGAGCTTGGAGGGATCCAGCTCCTGGTCCATTTCCGCGGGGTCGTTCAGGGTCACCTCGTTGGCCTTGGCATCATAGGAGTAGAGCGTGGTTCCGTCGTTGATCAACGTGGTCTTGTCCACCACCAGACGGAATTTCCGGCCCTTCACCTGCATGGTGCCGCTCTGGGTCACGTCCAGCTTGTCGCGGGTGCTTTCGAGCCGGCTGGTGAAATCGGCCTCGAACGACTGCCAGGACTTGGCCTTGGCGATCAGCGCGTCCACGACGGCGCGGGCACGGGTGTCGTCCTGGGCGGAGGCCAGTACGGTGAGCAGCAGCAGGGGCAGCAGGGCGATGATCTTTTTCATGAGTGGGTTGCGAACGGAGGGGCCTTTGCAAGGGCCATGCCGGAACGGATCAGCCCTTTCGGCGCTTCTTCGGTTTGAGCATCGTGCCGATGCAGTTGGGCGAGCCGCAGTGGCAGGCCCAGATCTTCTTCAACCGGGCCGTGTAGGGCACATCGAACTCGAAGCCGTAGTCGTAGGTCACCTCCTCGCCGGGGGCGATGTCGTGCAGGGCCTCGATGATCACCTTGTCCTTGCGCGGGTCGCCGCCGTCATGCTCGTGCACGAACGCCACGGCGTTGGGGGCGCAGGAGTGGTTGATCCAGCGGGCGATGTTCCCGCCCTCGTTGCCGTTGATGATCCACTGGTCGTTCAAGGTGAACAGGAACGTGTGGCCGCTCTCCAGGTCACCGTGGTACTGGGCATCGGCCTGCGCATGGGTGATGAGCTTGCCTTTGTATTCCACGATCTCCTCGCCCTTGCGGATGGGCTGGGTGGCGAACACGCCATTGCCGTGGATGGCCGACCTGCGGCGTTCGATCTTCATTGACATGGGGGCGCAAAGGAAGTGGATCCGGCGCGGAGGCCCGTATCGGTGCGATAACCGGGCGGTGGAACGCGCACGGCCGGACATTGCTGACCGGCCGTGCACGAATGCGAAAAGGCGCTCAGCCCTTGCCGAAGAGCTTGCCGATGCCGCCGAGCTTGCCGGCGATATCGCCCAGCCCGCCGGCCTTGCCCACCAGGGAGCCCAGCAGGTCCTTGTTGTTGCTGAGCAGCCCCATCAGGGCGGGCAGCACCAGGTCCTTCACGGAGCCGGCCTTCGCCGCGTCGAGGCCCACCTGGCCGGTGAGCTTGCCCAGGTAGCTCTGGCCCAGCTGGCCCAGCAGGTCACCACCGCCCTGGCCGAGCAGACCGGCGATGTCGCCGCCCTTGCTCTTCACCAGTTCCTGCAGAGAGTCGCCGGCGGCCGCGAGGGCACCGTTGGCTTGGCCGTCGTTCAGGCCGATCTTGTTGATGAGGTCACCGCCCACCTTGTCCTTGAGCGAATTGAGGAGCTGGTCGATCATGGGGAAATGTGTTAGGGTTCGTATGCGGACTGTTCGACGAAGGGTCGGCTGCGGGGGCGCTCAGCCGCGCAGGGTGCGGTTGGCTTCGAGCATGTCCTTGATGCCGCCCACACTGCTGAGCACGCCGGTGGCCTCGTAGGGGATGTAGATCACCTTGTTGTTCTGGCCGCTGGTCATCTCCTTCAGCGTCTCAAGGTACTTCATGGCGATCAAGTAGCTCGTGGGGTCGGCGTTGGTGCCCTGGATGGCCTCGGTCACCAGGCGGATGGCTTCAGCTTCGCCCTGTGCGCGGCGCACACGGGCCTGGGCATCACCCTCGGCCTCCAGGATCTGGGCGCTCTTCTGGCCCTCGGCCTCGTTGATCTGTTTCTGCTGCACACCCTCGGCCTCCAGGATCATGGCGCGCTTGCTGCCTTCGGCGTCGATGATCTGCGCACGGCGGTCACGCTCGGCGCGCATCTGCTTTTCCATGGCCTCACGGATGTCGCGCGGCGGGTTGATGTCCTGCAGTTCCACGCGGTTCACCTTCACGCCCCACTTGTGGCTGGCCTCGTCGAGGATGTTGCGAAGCTTGGCATTGATGGTGTCCCGGCTGGTGAGGCACTCGTCCAGGTCCAGCTCACCGATCACGTTCCGGAGGGTGGTCTGCGTGAGCTTCTCGATGGCCAGCGGCAGGTTCTCGATCTCATAGATCGCCTTCACGGGGTCGATCACCTGGTAATAGAGCAACGCGTTGATCTCGGTCATCACGTTGTCCTTGGTGATCACGTTCTGGCGGGGGAAGTCGTACACGGTCTCGCGCAGGTCGATGCGTTCCTTCTTGGTGAACTGCACGAATTTGTTGCCATCGGGCAGCTCCCGGCTGAACCGGAAGGTGATCTCGCGGGGCTTGTCGACCACCGGGATGATGACGTTGATCCCGGGGGAGAGGAGCTTGTGGAACTTGCCCAGGCGTTCGATCACCATGGACTCGCTCTGCTGCACGATGCGCAGGCCCTTGGCCACGATGAAGATGACGAAGATCGCCAGGAGAAGGAGGACGTAGAAACCGCTTGTCATGGGAGGATGGGGTTAGGGTCAGGGTCGCGAAGGAGGGTCGTTCAGGGGGCGCACCACCAGCGTGTTGCTGTCCACGCGGAGCACTTCCACGAGGTCACCGGTGCGCAGTGCCGTGTCGCTGATGCTTTCGGCGCGCCAGTCGTCGCCCCCCACGGCCACCCGGCCCAGGCGCAGGCCGGGTTCGAAGTCCTGGGTCACGCGGCCACGCTGGCCCACGAGGGCGTCGGCATTGGTGGGCACGGTAGGGGCCTTCCACATCCGCTTCATCAGCAGGGGGCGGATGGTGAGGAAAGCGACGAGGGTCACGATGCTGAAGATCAGGAGCTGGACATTGCTGGAGAGGTCGAGGGCGGCGGCCAGGCTGCCCCCCAGGCACCCCACGCCCAGGCAGAAGAGCCAGAATCCCGGGGCGAAGATCTCGGCGATGAAGAGGAGGATCGCCAACCCCGCCCACCAATGCCATTGAAAAAAGTCCATATCCATGAGTTCTTCGCCGCCGAAGATAGCCGGAAAGGCGGGTGGGGTATGGTGGATGGGATGAGCGGCCCATGCCCGTGGGGAGCGGTGGGCTGGGCAGCGGTGCGGGGCGGGGGTGGTGCTGGAAACCGCATCTTTGCCCAACTGGGCCCGGAGCGCACGAAGGAATGAGGAACGCCACCACGGACCAGCGGCACGACCGGCCGCGCGTGCTCCGCTCCGATCACTTGCACACCTACCTGGCCGAAGGAGGCGTGATGGTGGCCACGCTCGTGGCCTACCGGTTGGCGGCGAAGCTTGGGGGAGATGGGCTCGATGCCTACATCCTGGTGCGCCGCACGGTGTCGTTCCTGCAGCCCTTGCTGCTACTCGGCTTGGCCGTGGGCCTGCCGCGCATGGTGGCCATGGCCCAGGCCCACCCGTTGCAGCGGCGCTACCTGCTGGCGGCCATGCGCATCGTGCTGATCGGAAGCGGCGCCGGAGTGCTGTTCGCCACCCTGATGCCCACCACCGTGGCCCGCGCCCTGCTGGGCGATGCCGCCATGGCCCCGGTGGCCGCCCCCCTGGCATGGATGGTGCTGGGCCTGTGCCTGCACGCCGTGGCCTACGGATACCTCCGAGGCGCGCACCGTACCCTCGCGGCCAACGTGCTACAAGTGATCGGCCTTGCCGTGGTGCCCTTGGTCGGCTTCGCCGTGGTGCCCGACCTGCCCGCGGTGCTCCGTTTCACCGGACTGGGTTGGTGTGGCGTGGCCCTGCTCTTCCTGCTGCCCGACCTGGTGCGCGGTCCGCTGCATGTGGCGCCCGTTGAGCGGGGTGCCCTGCTCCGCTACGGCCTGCCCCGCATCCCAGGTGATCTGGCCTATGCTGCCCTGTTCACCCTGCCCGTGCTGTGGGCCGCCCACCGGTGGGGCCTGGCCGCGGGCGGCGGCATCGGCCTCGGTGTCACGTTGCTCAACCTCATGGCCGCCGCCTTCGCACCCATCAGCATCCTGCTGCTGCCGCAGGCAGCTCGCTCAATCGGCACGGGCGACCACCTGGGGCTGGAACGCCGTATCGCTCGGCTCGAACGCAATGCCCTGATCGTTTCGGTGGCGGCCATGGTGCTGGGTGAGGTCGTGCTGCCTTGGGCGCTGGAGCTTTATCTACGCGATGTGGACACCGCTCCCTATGTGCCCGCCTGTCGGACCATCTTCCTGGCTGCTCCAGCCTTGGCCTATTTCGTTGCGCTCCGCAGCGTGCTCGACGCCTATCACACCGGGCCCCGCAACGGCGTGAACATATTGATCGCGCTTACCGTGACCGTGATCCTGTTGGGCGTGGTGGCGGTCGTCGGTCTTCCAGCCCACTGGGCGGGTGTGGCGCTGGTGGTCGGCATGGTGGTGCTGGCGGTGCGAACGCGTACGGATATCGCCCATGTTCGCGCCGAGCTGCTCCGCCGCGCACAGGGCCGAGGCCCCCTGCGTCTGCTGGTGGTGATACCGGGACGTGCCGAGGGGAATGAGATGCCCTTCGCGCGCCGGCAGGCCTGCTGGACCGCGCGCGAGACCGGTGCCGTGGTCGACATCTACTTCCTGGAACACCGCACCTCGCCTACGGGGCTTTGGCGCGCCTGGCGCAGCTTCCGCCGCCGCGTGCGCGAGTTCCGGCCCGACATCGTGCACGCGCATTACGGCACCGTCACCGGCCTCTTCACCGTGCTGGCCAGCACCGCGCCGGTGGTGATCACCTTCCACGGCAGCGACCTGAATCCCACGCCCACCGATGGTGTGCTGCGCGATCTGCTGGGCCGCGCTTTCTCGCAGTGGGCGGCCTTCTTCGCGGCCGGCATCATCTGTGTGAGCGAGGGCCTGCGCCAGCGCCTGTGGTGGCGGCGCGACGAGGCCCGGGTGCTGCCCATGGGCGTCGACCTCGCCATGTTCCGTCCCATGGACCGCGCCGCCTGCCGGGCCGAGTTGGGGTGGTCCGACACCGAGCGCCACGTGATCTTCAACGGCAACAACCCCGCCCTCAAACGCCTTGACCTCGCCGAGCGCACCGTGGAGCTCTTGCGCGCGCGCGGCGTACCCGTGCGCCTGCACGTGCTCCAGGGCGGCATCGAACCGCACCGCATGCCCGTGCTGTTGAACGCCGCCGACGCCCTGCTGCTGTGCAGCGACCGCGAGGGAAGCCCCACCATGGTGAAGGAAGCCATGGCCTGTGGGCTCCCGGTGGTGACCAACGACGTGGGCGACGTGCGGGAACGCCTGCGCGACGTGCGGCCTGGCGCCGTGGTCGCACAGGACCCCACAGCGCTGGCCGATGCCCTGGAAAGCGTGCTGCGCGGGCCTGTTCGCTCCAACGGTCGTGAGCTAGCACGGCGCAACGGCATCGACGCCGAGATCATCGATCGCACCACATATCGTTTCTTGCACGACCTGGTGGAACGATGAGCATCGCCCTGCTGTCCTATCTCATGCTCGTGGTGATCACGGTGGCGTACGTGGTCGCCGTGGTCCGTATCCACCTGCGCACCCGCGATCTGTCGATCCCCGTGGGCGCCTTCCTCGTGTACTTCTGGACCCTGCTCGGTGCGTGGCCCTTCATCCTCGACGCCGCCACCGGCTATCAAGGTTACCGCGTGGGTCTGTCCTACTACTACCTCATGGAGAAGATGTTCCCCTTCGAGGTGGACACCGACTATGTGAAGGCCGTGCTGCTCCACGGCACTTTCATGGCTGGGATGGTGGCCGCATGGTCGTTCATGTCACGGCGACGCACGGACGACGATGAGCAAAGGCCGGTGATGGTGGTGGACCATCGCCGCTTCCTGATCGGCGGTGTGGCCCTGGTGTTGGTGTCATTGGCCATGGTACTGCCCGAGGTGCGTATGGCCATGCGCGATGACGTGAGCGTATACGTGGCCCTTTCGCAAGTCGAAGGGGCCCGCGGTGCGCTGCATGGGCTGATGAACGAGATGGCGGCCATGTGCCTGGTGCTCGGTGGCGCCATCCGCCTTTCGGAGGACGCGCCACGGCCCTGGTTCACCTCCCGCAACGGCAAGTGGACGCTTCGTGCCTACCCCGCTCTGGTGCATCTGCTCTGCCTTTACTTCGTGTTCGTGGGTGATCGCCATCCCATATTCGTTGGGCTGGTGGTGGGATGTTTGCTGCTGTTCCAGGTGTACGGGCGCTCCGGCTGGCGTAAGGCTTTTCCGCTGGTGGCCACCTGCCTTGGCGCCATCATCCTTGCCGGCTGGGTGCGTTCCTTCACATGGCACGAGGTGGCCACCCTCTCCAAGCACGAGACCCCGGAGGCCGCGCTCTACCCCTACGAACTGCCGCTGATCGCCCATGTGCCGGCGAAGAAAGGGCCTGTGGCCGCGGTACTGGAGCACTTCTGGACCAACGAATTGTTCGCCCCGCACTTCAGCATGTACGGTGTGCTGCGGTGCGATGTGCCCATGGCGCCTGGAGTGAGCTTCCGCTATCTGCTGTATGCCTTTCGACCCTCGTTCATGGGCGCTCGGCCAGGCACCGTCTACGACCACTACGCGGAGCACGCGCGCCTGGTGCCGGGCCAGGGCTACACCATCCATCATGCCACGGCCTGGTACCTCAATACAGGCGTGGCCGGTCCCTTCGTGGGCGGCGCCATGGTGGGCCTGCTGTGGACGCTGGCCCGCTGGCGTCCGCGTCAAAGCCGATGGGCGCCACGTACCGTCGTGATGTTGCGCATGGCGCCCTTCCTCTTTGTGGCCTTCCTGCCGCAGTTGTTGCGCACGGGGCCGGAGGCGTACAAGGCCCTGATGATCGAAGGACTGGGCATGCCCTTGTTCCTGCTGTTCCTGGCTGGTGCCGGGATCCACCGGATCAACAACTGATGCGAGACGAGGGAACATCGACCCGCGTGTTGCCACCGCCACCGGACGATGTGCGCCTGGTGGTGGTGATACCCTGCCGCAACGAGGCGCGCCATATCGAGCGTTGCGTACGCTCCCTGCTCGATGATGACTATCCCCCGCACCTGTTGACCGTGCGCGTGGTGGACGGCATGAGCGACGACGGCACCCGGCCGATCGTCGAGGCGCTGGCCCGTGCCCATCCGCAGGTGGAGCTGATCGACAACATCGACCGCACCACGCCCAAGGCCCTGAACCGGGGACTGCGCAGGGGGGGGTACCATGCGGCGATCATCCTCGGCGCGCACGCCGAGGTGGAACACGGCTTTCTGCGTGCCAACGTGGATGCCCTGCGTCGCGATCCCACCGTTGGATGCGTGGGCGGCATCATCGAGAATGTCTTCGAGGGCGATGAAGCCCGATGCATCGGCGCGGCCATGGGACACCCGTTCGGCGTAGGCAGCGCACACTTCCGCACCGGTCGCAGGGAGGGTTATGTGGATACCGTGGCCTTCGGGTGCTACCGCCATGAGGTGTTCGAGGCGGTGGGCTACTTCGACGAGGACCTCGTGCGCAACCAGGACGATGAGTTCAACTTCCGGGTGACGCAGGCGGGCTTCCGCATCCTGCTGGACCATCGTATCCGGTCGCGCTACCATGTACGGGCCAGCTACGCCCGCCTGTTCGAGCAGTATGCGCAGTACGGGTTTTGGAAGGTGTATGTCAATCAGAAGCATCGTACGGTGACCACGGTGCGCCAGCTGGTGCCGGCGCTGTGGGTGGCCTTCGTACTGCTGGGTATGAGCTTGGGGGGGCTTTCGGGCATCGTGGCCGGTGGCTTGTTGGCGGGCGTGGCGGCCTATCTGGTGGCGGCCCAGTTCAGCGCCCATCGCGCTGCGGCCTCGCCGACCGATCGCTGGGGCGTGCTGCAGGCGTTCCTTGTCCTGCACGTGGGATATGGGGTCGGCTACCTCCGCGGCATATGGGAGCTCTTGGTGCTGCGGCGCCGGCCAGGTGCGCGCGACCAGGCCCTCACGCGTGGCGACGGCCCCACGGCCCACGACCGCGTGCCCGGCGCCATCGCCGCCCACGGCGTGCCCGCCACCGTCTTCCTCATGCTGTTCTTCTACTGCCTCGCGCTCTGGCAGCAGGCCGCACCGGCCTTCATGGTCCTGGCCGGCATCGCCCTGGTGGCGCACCATCGCCGTGAGCCCGGGCGCCGCTGGCCCCCCATCACCAGCCCGCTGTGGTGGGCGCCCTTGTTCTACCTGTTGCACGTGGTGGGGCTGCTTTGGTCCACCAACATCGACTTCGGCCTCTTCGACCTGGAGGTAAAGGCCGCGCTGCTCTTCGTGCCGCTGCTCCATTTCGCAGTGCCCGTGGCGCGGCGGCAGGGTGGCGGGCTGATGCAGCGGGCTTTCGCGGCGGGCGTGGCGGTGTCCATCGCTGTCGACCTGGCCGCGGCGCTGTTCCGTCTGGCCCGGACGCACATGTGGGGCGATGAGGGGGGAGGCTTCGCCAGCACCTCGTCCGAACTCTTCTCCTCACGTTTCTCGCTGTTCCTGCACCCGTCGTACGCCGCCATGTACGCGGCTTTCGCGGTGTGCTGGGCGATGGGGTCGCGCGCGGGTGCTGCGGGTCGCGCCATGCTGCCTCTGTACTTGGTGGGCATCGTGCTCTTCGCCTCGAAGGTGGGGTGGATCGTGCTGGTGGTGGTGCTCGCCGCGTTGGTGGTACGCGCCGGACGACGCGCATGGGCGCCCGTGGGCGTGGCCATCGCGGTCTTCGCCACATACACCTGGTCCTCACCCTTCATGCAGGAGAAGCTCGCCCAGTTCGGCACCATGTTCCGGCAGGCCGATCCCGCGCCCGACGCCGCCGGCAGCACCGACGTGCGCATCCTCGTGTGGCGCACGGCCCGCGAGGTGATGCATGCGCACTGGCCCTTGGGCACCGGCACCGGTGATGTGAAGGACGAGCTCGTGGCGTGCTACCTGCAGCATGGCTACGTGCATCCGGCCGAGCTGCGGCTAAACGCCCACAGCCAGTTCCTACAGACCGGATCGGCGCTTGGACTGCCCGGCCTGCTCGTGCTCGGCGGTCTGCTGCTCGTGCCGCTCCTCGCCTTTGTGCGGCGGCGCGCGGCCGTGGGCGCTGCCCTCATGCTCCTGCTTGCCGTGGAGATGGCCGTGGAATCGCTCCTCGAAGTGCAGGCGGGCGTGATCTTCCTCGCCGCCATGGCCTGGACCGTGGAATGGAACAGGTCCGACGCCGACGATCGATGACGGGGGATGTGCCGATCTTGCGACCTTCGCCTCTGACACTTGCCCCGTACGCCCATGATCCCCTTCTCCCCACCGCGCATCGATGACCTCACGGTGAAGGCCGTGGAAGAAGTGCTGCGTTCAGGCTGGATCACCACCGGCCCGCGCACCAAAGAGTTCGAACGGCAGTTGGCCCGCTACTGCCAGGTGCCCCGCATGGTGGCGCTCAACAGCTGGACCGCCGCCGCGGAGATGGTCCTGCGCTGGTATGGCGTGGGCCCCGGCGATGAGGTGATCGTGCCCTCCTACACCTACTGCGCCAGCGCCAACATCGTGGTGCACACGGGGGCCAAGCCGGTGATGGTGGATGTGCTGGACGACTTCACCATCGATCCCGATGCGGTGGCCCGTGCCATCACGCCCCGCACCAAGGCGATCATCCCCGTGGATGTGGGCGGGCTGCCCGCACGCACGGACGAGCTGGTGCGCATCGCCGTGGAGAAGTGCCCGCTGTTCACGCCCAAGGTCAACCTGCGCGTGGGCGGCAGCAACCCGCAGATGCGGCTGGGCCGCGCGCTGGTGCTCGCCGATGCCGCGCACTCCTTCGGCGCCCAACTCAACGGAGCACCCGTGGGCGGTCAGGCCGATGTCACCGCCTTCAGCTTCCATGCGGTGAAGAACCTGACCACTGCGGAAGGGGGCGCGCTCGCCTTCAACCTGCCTGAGCCCTTCAGCCCCGAGGAGCTGTACAACTGGTTCAACGTGATGAGCCTGCACGGCCAGAGCAAGGACGCGCTGGCCAAGACCCAGGCCGGGGGCTGGCGGTACGATGTGGCCTATCCCGGCTACAAGTGCAACATGACCGACATCCAGGCGGCCATCGGCATGGTGGAGCTGCAACGCTATGCCAGTGAGACCCTGCCGCGCCGTCGCGCCATCTGCGAACGCTACGCGGCCGCCTTCGCCGGTGATGAGCGATTCATCCTGCCCGTGTTCCATGACGAACGCCGCACGAGCAGCCACCACCTGTTCATGCTCCGCATCGCCCATGCCACCGAGGAGCAGCGCGACAGTATCATCCGCGCCATCGCCGAGCGCGGCGTGTCCGTGAACGTGCACTTCATCCCCCTGCCCCTCTTCACCTACTACCACAGCCAGGGCTACCGCATCGCCGACCACCCCGTGGCCTACCGCAACTACCAGCGCGAGATCAGCCTGCCCGTGTACTACGACCTCACCGACGACCAGGTGGACCAGGTGATCACCGCGGTGAAGAAGGCGGTGGACAAGGTGATGTGAGGCGCCGCTTCTCCGCACTTTCGCACCATGGCCAAGCGGCTGTTCGACATCCTGGCATCGGCCTCGGCCCTGCTGCTGCTGTCGCCGGTGCTGGTGGCGATCGCGCTGTGCGTGGGGCTGAGCTCCCCCGGCGGCGTGTTCTTCCGGCAGGAGCGGGTGGGACGCGACGGGCGCACCTTCCGGCTGTGGAAGTTCCGCACCATGCGGCCCGACAGCGAACGGCTGGGCCAGCTCACGGTGGGCGGGCACGATCCGCGCATCACGGGCGTGGGACGATTCCTGCGAAAGAGCAAAATGGACGAGCTGCCCCAGCTGATCAATGTGCTGGTGGGCGACATGAGCATCGTGGGCCCGCGGCCGGAAGTGCCGAAGTACGTGGCGCTGTACACCCCGGAGCAACGTGCGGTGCTGCGGGTCCGGCCCGGCATCACCAGTGCCGCCAGCATCGCCTACATCGCCGAGAACGAACTCCTGGGCCGCAGTGCGGACCCCGAGCGCACGTACGTGGAGGAAGTGATGCCCGCGAAGCTCGCGCTCGACCTGGCATACGTGCGCAACCCCACGTTGACCAATGACCTGCGGATCATCCTGCGCACGCTGGCGCGGATCGTGGGCGGGTGATCAGGCCTGCTGGGGCGTGCCTTCCAGTGCCCGGCGCAGGGCGGTCACCTCGCGCGCGCGCTCGGGATCGCCGTTGCGCGCGTAGCTGTTGGCCAGATTGTTCAACTGGCGCAGCACGATCTCCAGGTTGCTGCACGGGCGGTAGAACGCCGGCTGCGGCTCGATCTTCAGCTTGGCCAGGAACTCATCGATCTCCTTGCGCCCCAGGATGTCGCCCTGACTGAAGGCGTTCACATAGAACAGCACGTTCGCCGCGCTGTGGTCGTCGCTGTCCATCGTGCCGATGGTGTCCTCGTCCAGGTACGCCAGCACGAAGTGGTTCGGCAGGTTCACCCCGCGCATGGGCAGGCCCAGGTCCTCGGCCAGCATTTGGTAGATGATCGCCAGCGAGAGCGGATTGCCGGTGTGGCTGTCCAGCACCTCGTTGATGTAGCTGTTCTGGGGCGCGTGGTAGTTCTTCTTGTTGCCCGTGAAATTGTGGACGTTGAAGAAGATATGGTTGAACACGCGCACCTTCTCGAAGGCCGTCAGATGGTCGGTGAGCTCCAGCCAGATGTCCTGCCGGATGGCCGCCAGCCGTGCACGCACGCGGGCCTCGTCCAGATCGGGGTAGCGGTAGCGGCTGATGATGAGGGCCCCTTCCAGCAGGTCGGTGCAGCCGCCTTCGCGCCAGGCCACCAGCCGCTCGCGCACCTGGTCGAAATGGATGGTGTGCAGGATGTCCTCGATGCGGTTGCGGAACAGGTCGCCCAGGTCGGCCAGTTCCCATGCGCGTTCGAGCTCCGGCACCACCCGGGGGCCCAGCGACACGATCCGCTCACGGACCTCCGTGTAGATGCCTTCGTCCGGATCGTCGATCAAGGTGATCAGGGCTTGGATCTCGTTCTCGCTCATGGTTCCGCTGTGCCTGGGGGATGCGACGAAAGTATCCGGGCCTTCCCCGGGGCGGGGGCGTGGGGCGCGGCTTGTTTCAACGGGCCGGGGTTGATCGCGCCCGGAGAAAGGCGCACCGGGCGGGCCCGCCCCGGGCCGAGCGGATGGGCGAATGGCGGGGCGTTCCTACCCGGCCACCCGCTCCAGCACCATGTCGATCATGCGCTCCACGGCCACATGGTGGTCCTTGGTGTACTCCTTGCGCAGGCGGTTGGCCACCACGGCGCACACGGTGCAGGCGCGGTGCCCCAGCAGGCCGCTGAGGCCGTAGAGGGCGCTGGTCTCCATCTCATAGTTGGCGATGCGCAGGGACGGCTCGGTGGCGGGGCGTTCGAAGCGGAAGCGGGTGAGGGCCTCGTTGAGATCGGGCACGGCGGGCACCGCACGCAGTTGGCGCCCCTGCGGGCCGTAGAAGCCGCCGGCCGTGGCCGTGATGCCCACGTGGTTGCCGGGGCCCAGGAGCTCCACCAAGCCCGCGTCGCCGGTGGCGATGTAGGGCAGGGGCAGGTTGCCGGGCCATTCGGTCTCCTCCAGGAAAGCGTTGAGCAGGCGCAGCTCCGCGTCGGTCTGCTCATACGCATAGTAGTGCAGCATGGCGTCGAGGCCCAGCGCGCTGTGGCTCACCACGAATTCGTCCACGGGGATATTCTCCTGCAGCGCCCCGCAGGTGCCCAGGCGGATGATGGTGAGGGCCTTCTGCTTGTCCTTCGGCGTGCGGCGCTCCAGGTCGATGTTCACCAGGGCGTCGAGCTCGTTGAGCACGATGTCGATGTTGTCCGGCCCGATGCCGGTGGCCAGTGCGGTGATGCGCCGGTCATTGAGCCAGCCCGTGTGGGCCACGAACTCGCGGTTCCGGCCCTTGTGGTCCATCCGTTCGAAGCGCGCGCTGATCCGCTCCACGCGGCCGGGGTCGCCCACCACCAGCACGATGTCGCCCAGTTGCTCGGGGCGCAGGGCCAGGTGGTACACCGAACCATCGGGGTTCAGGATCAATTCGCTTGGGGCGATCTCGGTGCCGGCGGGAGTGAGGGTGATGGGACGCATGGGCGATATGTGGTGACCAACGGCACGGGCCGTGGGGATGATGCAAATGTGGGGAATAACGGAAGCGCAGGGCCTTCAGGCGATCCGCTTCACCACGCGCAGCCGGTGCGAATACTGGTGGGTGCCGGCGTTGAAGATGCCCTGCTGGTCCAACGTGTCGATGCGCACGTGGCCGCTGGCATGGGCGATGCGCATGTTCCCTTCGGCGTCGCGCGGCAGGATCACCCCCACATGCACGATGCGGCCCTCGTCGTTGTCGAAGAACGCCAGGTCTCCGGGCTCGGTCAGGTCGAGCAGCTCGATGGTGTCGCCCTCCTGGGCCTGCTGTGACGCATCGCGCGGCAGGTAGATGCCCATGAGGATGTAGAGCATCTGGGTGAGCCCGCTGCAGTCCACGCCCCAGGGGGTGCGGCCGCCCCACAGGTAGGGGGCGCCCAGGAAGGGGTGCAGGTAGAGGTCGAGCAGATCGGCGCGGCCCAGGTCGGGGCGATGGTTCACCAAGGCATGTACGGCGATCCGGCGGCCCTGCCACAGGATGGTGCCGTTCTCGTGAAAGGGCAGCACGGCGCCATAGGGCAGGTTCACCTGGTGGTCGCCCAGGTCCACCACCGTGCCGGGCCCGATCACCCGTTCATCGGGGTCGTCGTTCGGCGTGGAGCAGGGAAAAAGCTGCTTGTTGTCGACCCAGCCGTCGTAGCCATCATGGTCGAAGCGCAGGCGGCTCCATTTGGGTGTGGTCTCCACCACCTCGGCCGTTTCACCGAAGAGCCACTGCGTCACCATCTCGGCCCGGTCGCTGGGCTCGGCGCGCACCGGCACGATGGCCAGGGGGCAGATGACGGCGTTCATGGACGGCTGTGGATCACACGGTGCTTACAGCGCCTCGATCACGATCGCGCTGGCACCGCCGCCGCCGTTGCAGATGCCGGCCAGACCGTAGCGGGCGTTGTTCTGCTTCAGCACGTTGATCAGCGTGACGATGATGCGGGCACCGCTGCAACCCAGCGGGTGTCCGAGCGACACCGCGCCGCCGTTCACGTTCACGCGGGCGGGGTCCAGGCCCAGGATCTTGGTGTTGGCGATGCCCACCACGCTGAAGGCCTCGTTGAACTCGAAGTATTCGATGTCCTTCATTTCCAACCCAGCCTTCTTCACCGCGAGGGGGGCGGCCTTGGCGGGGCTGGTGGTGAACCACTCGGGGGCTTGTTCGGCCTCGGCGTACGACAGCACTTTGGCAATGGGCTTCAAGCCGAGCTCCTTCGCCTTATCGGCGCTCATCACCACCAGGGCGGCGGCGCCGTCGTTGATGGTGCTGGCGTTGGCCGCGGTCACCGTGCCGTCCTTCTGGAACACGGGCTTCAGCGCGGGCACCTTGTCGAAGTTCACGTTCTTGTACTCCTCGTCCTCGCTCACCACCACATCACCCTTGCGGGTCTTCACGGTCACGGGCACCACTTCGTCCTTGAACTTGCCGGCGGCCCATGCGGCGGCACTGCGCTTGTAGCTCTCGATGGCGAAGGCGTCCTGCTCCTCGCGGCTCACCTTGTATTCCTTGGCGCACAGTTCGGCGCACACGCCCATGGCCACGTTGCCATACACGTCGGTGAGGCCGTCCTTGCCGATGGCATCCACCAGCACGCCGTTGCCGAAGCGGTATCCATAGCGGCCCTTCTCCACATAGTAGGGGGCCATGCTCATGCTCTCCATGCCGCCGGCCACCACCACCTCGGCATCACCCAGTCGGATATCCGCAGCGGCCATGGCCACGGCCTTCATACCGCTGGCGCACACCTTGTTCACGGTGGTGGCGTTCACCGTGTCGGGCAGGCCGGCGAACTTCCCTGCCTGACGGGCGGGGGCCTGGCCGAGGTTGGCCTGCAGCACACTGCCCATGATGATCGCCTCCACGGCCTCGCCCGGCACACCGGCACGCTCCACGGCGGCCTTCACGGCGGTGGCACCAAGCTGGGTGGCGGGCACTTCGGCCAGCGAACCACCGAAGCTGCCAATGGGGGTACGGACTGCGGAAACGATGACGACCTCTCGGGACATGCGTGCGGGTATTGAAGGGTTGATCTGGTCCGACGCGGACCGGGACTTTGCGACGGCAAAGGTACCGGATCGCACCCATGGCGCTGGCTTGTTTTTGACCCCGATACCGGGTGGTGGTCCATTCGGTCGTACATTTGCCCGTCCTTCACCTTGAAGGGCTTCCCCGTGCGCCACCCGACCAGCGGTCTTCTCCCCGCGGTCTTCCATGCAGGCGCCTTCGGTGGCGGATCATTGCCCGCCGTACCGGATCCCAGGGGACCGCAACGACCAACGATGCGGGTATGCGCCAGCGGCAATGTGCCGGCCATATCCCACCAACGACCGCACCATCTTCGGTGCCCATCATTTCCATGACTGAACGTACCACGTTCGCCCATCTGGGTCTCATCGATCCCATTCTCAAAGCCCTTCAGGAAGAAGGCTACACCCATCCCACCCCCATTCAGGAGCAGGCCATTCCGCACCTGCTCAACGGCCGCGACCTGCTCGGCTGTGCGCAGACCGGCACTGGCAAAACGGCCGCCTTCGCCATCCCCATCCTGCAGCGCGCCACCACCCGTGAGCGCGAGCCCGGCCGCGGTCCCCGCCCGGTGCGTACCCTGGTGCTCACCCCCACGCGGGAGCTCGCCATCCAGATCGGCGACAGCTTCGCCGCTTACGGCCGCCACCTGGACCAGCGCCATACCGTGATCTTCGGGGGCGTGGGCCAGAAGCCCCAGACCGATGCCCTGCAGCGGGGCGTCGACATCCTGGTGGCCACCCCCGGCCGTCTGCTCGACCTCATGGGCCAGGGATTCGTGAAGCTCGATCAGCTCGATGTGTTCGTGCTCGATGAGGCTGACCGCATGCTTGACATGGGCTTCATTCACGACGTGCGCAAGGTGATCGCCAAGTTGCCCACCGATCGCCAGACCCTGCTCTTCAGTGCCACCATGCCGCCGGAGATCGCCAAGCTGGCCAATACCATTCTGCGCGACCCCGTGAAAGTGGAGGTGACGCCCGTGAGCAGCACCGCCGAGACCATTGACCAGAAGATGTATTTCGTGGACCGCCAGGACAAGAACGACCTGCTGGTGCACGTGTTGCAGGATCCCGCCATCCGCGAGGCGCTCGTCTTCACCCGCACCAAGCACGGCGCCAACAAGGTGGCCAAGGTGCTGTTGAAGCACGGCATCACCGCCGAGGCGATCCACGGCAACAAGAGCCAGAGCGCCCGCCAGGCCGCCCTGAAAAACTTCAAGGAGGGCCGCACGCGCGTGCTCGTGGCCACCGACATCGCCGCCCGCGGCATCGACATCGACGGCCTGGGCCATGTGATCAACTTCGACATCCCCAACGTGCCGGAGACCTACGTGCACCGCATCGGCCGCACGGGCCGTGCCGGCGCCGAGGGTCGCGCGCTGAGCTTCTGCGACCACGAGGAGAAGGAGTACCTGCGGGATATCACCCGCCTGATCAAGCGGGAGATCCCCGTGGTGGAGGACCATCCGTTCGTGATGACCGGCCCGCCGAAGAGGAAGCCCGCTCCCGAGCCGCGTGAAGGCCGGGAGCCCCGCGCGGGCGGACGGGGCCGTGGTCGTGGTCAGGGCCAGGGACGTACGCAGGCTCCGGCGCGTGCACCGCGTGAGGCGCATGAGGCCCGCCCCACCGCGGGTGATGCCGCTCCAGTGGAAGGCACCGCCGCGGCCAAGGAAGGCCGTTCGCGTCGTCGTCGTCGTCGTGGCGGGCGGGGCGCGGGTGAGCGTTCCGGGCAGTCCGGTCCGAACGGGAGCGCTGGGTCCCCTGCCACCTCCGGTGATCGCCCGGGAGCGGAGCGCCGTCGATCGGGCCGTGCGTCGGGCAAGGACAACGCGGAGGGCCGGACCGACCGTCCTGCACAGGCCGATTCCGAACGGCCGCGCAACGATCGCCCCAAAGGCGGCCGGCCGAAGGCCGATCGTGCCCAGGGCGAGCAGCGACGGAACGACCCTGCGAAGACCGACCGCCCGAAAAGCGATCGCCGTCCCGCTCCGGCGGAGAAGGACCCCGTGTTCCGCGAGCTGTTCGATGACGCCAAGCTGGTGCAGCGGTCGGAGCGTCGGGAGGAGGAGAAGAAGAAGGGCTCCCTGCTGAGCCGCCTCTTCGGGATCTGAGGCTTCGACACGGACAGAACAAGCGCAGGGGCGACCGGATGGCCGCCCCTGCGCACGTTCGCACCGTATGGTGGGTGCCTAATGCCGCACCACCCGGACGCCGGGTGCAGTGCCGACACGAAGCAGATAGATGCCCGCCGGCAGATGGCCCAGGTGCAGGGCGGCCTCACCAGCACGCACACGGCCTGCGGCCACCTCCGCACCGTGCGCATTGATGATCACATAGGGCAGGCTTCCGCTGTCCTGTGGCAGGTCCAGGTGCAACTGGTCGGTGAACGGGTTGGGGTACACCCCCAGGAGGGGAGAGGCTCCGGCTTCGGCGATGCCCACCACACCGCTGTTCACCACCCGGGCCACGCTGTTCCGGGCCACGCCATTGTACTTGGCGAAGACCCCTCCGACGATCAGACGCTGTTCGGCCATGGGATGCAGGCAGCGTACGCGCGGGTAATCATTGCCCAGCCCGGGATATTCGGTCACTCCGGTGCCGGGATCGAAACTCATGTCGACCGATCCGTCGGTGTTGAGACGTACCACGTTGTTGCGCGGGGTACCATTGAACGCATTGAACCAGCCTCCCAGAAGTATGCGGCCATCCGCCTGGAGCAGCAGCGCCGCACCGCCCACGTTCGGGCCCGCGACACCGGTGCAACCCGTGCCGATCTGGAAGCTCGTGTCCAGGGTGCCGTCGCTGTTCAACCGGGCGATACCCGCAGCGGGGGTGCCGTTGTACTGGGTGAACTGGCCGGCGATCAGTATCCGGCCGTCGGGCTGCACTTGAATGGCGCGCACCAGGCTGTTCGGTCCGCTCCCCATGGCAAAGGTGTCGTCCAGGGTGCCGTCGGGAAGGAGGCGGGCCAGGTAGGACGTTGCGGTGCCATTGTACTGTTGGAAGTACCCGCCGATCAACAGCTTGCCATCGGCCTGCAGGGCGATGGCCCAAACCGCACCGCCGATACTGCCCAGGGCCACCCCACTACCCACGTTGAACGAGGAGTCGTAAGCACCATCGGCGTGGATGCGCACCAGTCCGCGGCTCGCATGGCCGTCGTACGTGGCGAACAGGCCACCCACCACGAACCGGCCATCGGGTTGGCGCACCACCGCGTACACAGCGGCCTCGAGCCCCGCGATCTCCGGACCCACGCTCGCGCCGGGCTGGAAGCCGGGGTCCACGGTGCCATCGGCCATGATCTGCACCAGACCGGGCTGTGTCAGTCCGGCGTAACCGCTAAAGCTGCCGCCCACCATGTATCGGTCATCCGGCAGTGGCACAATGCTCCACACTGCGCCAACCAAGGGAGCGGTGTTGCCGTCGTTCGCGAAAGTGGGGTCGATGGTCCCGTCGGAAGCCATTCGCACCAGACCTCCCATCTCTGTCAATCCCCCCAGAAGTACATGTCCGTCGCCCATGTCGGCCGCTGCATGGAACATCCGGCTTTCTCCAGTGGTGGGGGCGAACACGAGATCCAAGGTGCCGTCCTGGCCCACGGTCGGAAGACCCAGGGTCATGGCCAAAGTGAAGGGCAGGGAACGGTCGCGGAAATGCGCAAGTGCGGAAAATGTCTGTTTCATGATCTCAGCCGAAAGCGGTTTTTACATGGTTCATGTTCAAGAGTATTTCGGCGAACATAGCCCTTTTTGTGATAGGGCACTTCTGGAGCGGCGGGCGGTGGGGCGCCTGCGTGTGCGTTCGGCGATCACACCGGCCACGCGTGGGTGGAGCGCCATTTTCGCCATGGTGCGGAAGGGCGGCGATGATGATCATGCACGGGGCGGCGGCAGTGCGCCCGCAGGATAACTTCGCCGCATGTCCAACACCACTGACGACCCGCGGGCCATCGCATTTCTCCGCCTGCTGCGGATCATGGACGAGCTGCGTGAGCAGTGCCCCTGGGACCGCAAGCAGACCATGGCCACCCTGCGGCCGCTCACCATTGAGGAGACGTACGAGCTGGGCGATGCCATCCTGCGCGACGACCTGGACGAGGTGCGCCGCGAACTGGGCGATGTGCTGCTGCATATCGTGTTCTACGCCCGCATCGGTCAGGAGAAGGGCGCGTTCGACATCAGATCGGTGATCGACGGCATCTGTGAGAAGCTCATCCACCGGCACCCGCACATCTATGGCGAGGTGAAGGCCGACAACGAGGAGCAGGTGAAGGCCAACTGGGAGCGCATCAAACTGGCGGAGAAGGCCGCCCGTGGCGCGCAAGGGGACGAACCGGCCAGCGTGCTCGACGGCGTGCCGCGCGGCCTGCCCAGCATGGTGAAGGCCGTGCGCATCCAGGACAAGGCCCGCGGCGTGGGCTTTGATTGGGAACACCGCGACCAGGTGTGGGAGAAGGTGCAGGAGGAGCTTGCCGAGCTACGGCACGAAGTGGACATGGACAGCGACCGCCAGGCCGCCGAGCTGGGCGATGTGATCTTCAGCATCGTCAACTTCGCGCGGTTCATCGGTGTGGACCCCGACGAAGCCTTGGAACGCACCAACCGCAAGTTCATCCAGCGGTTCCGCTACATGGAGCGCGCCATTCACGCGGATGGACGCGCGCTGGGTGACATGACCCTGGCGGAGATGGACCGCTACTGGGAGCGCGCGAAGCAGGAATGATCCGCCCGATGGACATGCCTGCCGCGCTGCGCGGGTTGATCTTCAGTTTCGTGCTGGGGCTGTACCGTCATTGGTCGGACAATGGACCGGTGATCCCGCCGCCGGGCGCGCATGTGCGCCACCAGCACGGGCACCCGCTTGACCGGCCGGCGCAGTGCTTTTTCTGGGGCTTGAGCAGCATGGCGAACTGAGGGCATTTTTTTCGTTCCTTCGGCATCAGCGTTGCCATCCATGATATCCCGTCGGATCCCGTTGCTCCTCGCCGCCTTTTCCCTCCCGCTGGCCGGAGCACTCGCCCAGATCCCCACCAAATGCCTGGAGATCGAAAGCATCCTGGTGGATGCCTGCAACCCGAACACCCTGTGCCCGGGCAGCAGCGAGGGGCAGAACGAGATGGTGCGCTTTCGCACCGGCCCGGAGCCGCTGAGCCTCATCGACATCTCGGTCACCTGGCCCAACAACCCGTGGCGCGGTTTCATTCAGACGGCGCAGACGGCGGCCCTCACGGCGCAGCTCAACGCCTCTATCGTGAACTGCGGCCACCTGCTCGAACCCCCCAGCGGCGTGATCCCGCCTGGCAGCCGGGTCATCCTGGTGGGCAGTGTGGACATGTGTCCGGCCGCCAACTCCTTCGCCAACCTCACGGACACGATCTACATCACCTTCCAAGCCACGGGCAACCTCGCCAACCACTTCCCCAACCACAACAACCCCACGGGATCTGAGTCGCCCGTGCCGCTGGGCGCGTCGGTGATCGAGACGCTGATCATGACGCACGTGCCCACGGCGTGCCGCGATACGGTGCAGTATGATCGCCGCCTGCTGGTGAACCAGAACGGCACCTACGGGGGCAACATGCTCATCAACAACGGCGCCACGGTGGACTTCACCTGGCCGGGGGTGCCCGTGGCCACGTACTACAACAACGACTGCCAGGCGCCGGTGGACCCGCTGCTGGTGAGCGCACAGCCCTCCGGCCCCATCTGCGATGGCGGCACCGTTCAGCTGACGGGCACCGTGAGCGGTAGCTACGACGGTGTGCAGTGGCAGGGAGGCACGGGCTCCTTCGCCGACCCGAACGCCATCAGCACCAGCTACACCGCCGGACCCGGTGACAACGGCACGGTGGTACTCCAACTCTGTGTGACCGGCGCCTGTGACCAAGAGTCCGTTTGCGTGGACGTGCCCGTGGATGTCTCCTCCGGCCCGCAACCCACCATCACCGCCGATGGCCCCCTGAGCATCTGCCCCGGTCAGAGCCTTACGCTCACCGCATCCGGTGCGGATTCGTACGACTGGGGCGCGCAGGGCACGGCAGCGTCCATCGTGGTCACCGCTCCCGGTACCTACACCGTGACAGGCACCAACATCTGCGGTACCGGCCAGGCGTCGGTGGAAGTGGTGAGCGCGGAAAGTGTGACGGTGACGATCGATGGACCCACGCAGGTATGCCCCGGGCAGCCCGTGCAGCTCACCGCATCCGGTGCCGACAGTTACCTCTGGAGCACGAACGAGAGCACGGCCACCATCACCGTGGACCAGCCCGGCGTGTACAGCGTGACCGGCTCCACCTCCTGTGGCAGCGGCCAGGCCTCCATCACCCTGGTGGCGGGCTCCTCCCCGGATGTGACCATCGCCGGAGTGACCGTCTTCTGCGGCACGCCCTTCGAGATCACCGCCAGTGGCGCCGACACCTACCTGTGGAGCACCGGGGACACCACGCTGACGATCACCGTGACCGGCCCGGGTGACATCACCGTGACGGGCAGTACCTCGTGCGGCAGCGCTTCCGAGACCGTTTCCATCGTGGCCGGCCAGGCACCCGCCGTATCCATCACCGGGGCCACGGAGGGCTGCGCCGGTGACAGCCTGGTCCTGACCGCTTCCGGTGCGGACAGCTTTGTGTGGAGCACCACCGCCACCACGCCCAGCATCACCGTGACCGAGACCGGTGTGTACAGCGTGACCGGAACCACGGTCTGCGGCACCGACCAGGCTTCAGTGACCGTGACCTTCCGCACCGCTCCCACGGTGAGCATCGCCGGCGACACCACCTTGTGCCCCACGGCCCGTCTCACCGCCCTGGGCGACGGCACCTTCGCATGGAGTACAGGCGACACCACCTCCAGCATCACAGTGCACGCGCCCGGCACGTACCGCGTGACCATGACCGATGCCTGCGGCACAAGCAGTGCCTCGGTGCAGGTGATCGAGAGCCCCCTGGGAGTGCAGATCGTGGCACAACCCACGGAGGGTCTGGCCCCGCTGCCGGTGCAGTTCAACGCGCTGGTGGATGGCGGTTCCGCGATCCTGCTCTGGGACCTTGGCGATGGCACCAGCTCCACCGAGCAGTCGCCCCAACACACCTACACCGCGGAGGGTGAGTACGTGGTGATGGTGACCGCTGAGCAGGACGGCTGCACGGCCCAGGCCGAAGTGGTGATCATGGTGTATGGCGAACCCATGGTGGAGGTGCCGAACGTGTTCACGCCCAACGGCGATGGCCAGAACGATGTGCTGCAGCTCACGGTCCGGGGTATCCAGCGGGTGCACCTGGCCCTGTACAACCGCTGGGGGCAGGAGGTGTACAAGATCGAACGCACCCACCAAGTGTGGGACGGCCGCACCATGGCGGGGGAACCTGCCCCGGAAGGCACCTACTACTACCTGCTCGAGGCCGAGGCGATCAACGGTGACAGCTTCAGAACTCACGGTCACGTGACGATCCTCCGCTGAGGGCGGTGGAAAATGACCTGCCGGCGCCGGACCTTTGTACCCGGATGACCGGCCCCCTTCGATCGGCCCGCGTGCGCACACTGACGGCGGTGCTTTTGGGCACATTGGGAGCGCAGACCCTGCATGCCCAGTGCGGCCCGGTCGTGAACACGTTCCCCCACCACGAGGGCTTTGAGAACGGCCCCGCCTGGACCAGTGGCGGGATGGCCAGTGACTGGGCATGGGGTATCCCGGGCAAGAACGTGATCGATGTCGCCGGCGAGGGCCAGCGCTGCTGGATGATCGGTGGGCTGACCTCCAGCTTCTACAGTTATGGTCAGCAGAGCTGGGTGGCATCGCCCTGCTTCGACCTCAGTAGTGTGGCCCACCCGTGGGTGTCGTTCCAGCTGTTCTGGGAATGTGAGCGGCAGTACGATGGGCTGGCCTTCCAGTACTCGCTGGACCAGGGCGCCACGTGGACCAATGTCGGTGCCGCCGGCGGGCCCGCGCACTGCCTCAACACCAACTGGTACAACACCACCTACGTGAACCACCTCACACTGGCCGATCCACGGCAGGGGTGGACCGGTCGCATCGGGCCCACGCAGGGCAGCTGTGCGGGCGGGCAGGGCAGCAATGGCTGGGTCACGGCATCGCACTGCCTCGACCACCTGGCGGGCGAGCCTTCCGTGAAGTTCCGTTTCGTCTTCGGGGCCGGCACCACCTGCAACAGCTATGACGGAGTGGCCTTCGATGACTTCTTCCTGGGCGAGGCCCCGCCCAATGCGGCCGACTTCATCTTCGCCTGCGGTGACAATGCGGTGGATTTCCTCTCCACCTCCGCGCTGTGCCCTACCACGTTGAGCTGGGACTTCGGCGATCCGGCCTCCGGCGCGTTCAACCACGCCACGGGACTGTCGCCCTCGCACACCTTCAGCGCCCCGGGTGTGTACACCGTGTCGCTCACCGCCCAGGGCCCGTGCAACGCCTCCAGCACCATCACCCGGACGGTGGAAGTACCCGGTGTGACGATCCTGGCCGCACAGCCCGGCTGTGCCGGGAACAACGGCATGCTCACCGCCCAGGTGGACCATGTGACCGGGCCGGTGCAATTCCTCTGGTCGCCGGGCGGGCAGACCACGGCGCAGATCTCCGGGCTGGGGCCGGGCACTTATACCGTGCAGGTTTCCGGGCCCGGGATATGTACCGTGGAGGCCACCGCCGTGCTGCTGCCCGCCTCCGATGCGCTGCAGATCACGCTCGATGTGACGCCCGAAAGCTGCGCCGGGCTGAACGATGGGGCCATCCACGCCCAGGTGACCGGTGGCACGGGCCCGATCACCCATGCCTGGGATCCGCCGCTGGCAAGTGGCCCGATCATGAACGACCTCGCGCCCGGCCTCTATACGCTCACCGCCACCGACGCACAGGGATGCACGGCCACCGCCACGGCCAACGTCACGGGTCCCGCCCCGATCCTGCTCACCGCTCCGCCCGATGCCGTGCTGTGTGCCGGTGAAGAATTGCTTCTTGTGCCCCAGGTGATCGGGGGCACCCCGCCGCTGAGCCTCACCTTCGCGCCCGCCGGCCCCCTGGTGCTCCCCACCCAGTCCACCGTATACACCATCACCGCCACGGATGCCCAGGGCTGTGCCGCGGCACCCGTGCAGGTCACGGTAGACGTGGTGGAGCCGGTGCCGCCCTCGATCACCGCGCACCCTCCGGCCGGATGTGCACCGCACTGCCCCACGTTGCAGGCATCGGCACTTGCGGGGGGCACCTTCCTGTGGGACCTCGGCGATGGCACCACCGCCACCGGAGCGATCACTTCAACCTGCTACCCGGATCCGGGTCTGTACCAGCCTGTGCTCACCCACACGGACGCGAACGGCTGCACCACCGTCACGACGCTGCCCTCGCCCATCATCGTCCGTCCCACGCCCATGGCCGTGTTCGTCGCCGATCCCCCCGTTACCACCATTGGCAGTCCCACGGTGACCTTCACCGCTACGACCTCCGATGGGGCCACTCATACCTGGGAGTTCGGTGAGGAGGGGACGGCGGAGGGCACACCGGTGGTGCACACATTTCTCAGCGCCGGCTGCCATCCGGTGCGCCTGGCAGTGATGAACGATGTGGGGTGCGCCCACGAGACCGAGGGGCGCTACTGCGTGGAGGAGGACTTCGCGCTGTACGTGCCCAATGCCTTCACGCCGGACGGCGACGGCCTGAACGATGTCTTCACGGTGCTGAGCACCGTTCGTGCCCCGGCGCATTTCCAGTTGGTGGTGATGGACCGCTGGGGCCGGTCGCTCTTCCGCACCACCGATCCCCTGCAGGGCTGGGACGGCACCGCCGGCGAACCACTGCCCACCGGGGTGTATGTGTGGCAGGTGGCCATAACGGACGTGGCCGGCCACCTGCACGAGGCGACCGGCCACATCACGTTGCTTCGTTGAGCGCGGCGCTCAGCGGATATTGTCGCGCTTGCGCTTCAGTTCGGCCACGATCTTGATCAGGTCGTCCTTGCTCTCGGTCTGCACACCGGCCTTCGCGGTCTGCGAATCCAGGGTGCTCTGGTGCTTGTTCAGCGTGCCTTGGAGCTTGGCCTCCTGCACCATCAGCTTGGCCTGTGCGCTCTCGTTCTTGGCCAGCTTGCTGCGCACCTTGGTGAGCTTCTTCAGGTCCTTCGCGTCGTTGCTCAGGGCGAACTTCTTCTCCAGGCCGGTGATCTCGCCATGCAGCTGGGCGTTCTCGCGCTCCACCTTCGAGCGTTTGCTCTTCACCTTCTCCAGCTCACTGCTGGTCTTGGTCACTTTGCCGCGGGTCTTGGCCACATCGGCCTGGATGTCGCCGACCTTCTCGCTCATCTTGTCCAGCTGCTTCTGGTAGCGGTCGATCTGGGTCTGCACCAGGGCCTTGTTCAGGCGCACGGCCAGTTCACGCATCACGGCCGCCTGCTGGCCATTGTCCGGCAGCGGTGTGCTGTCGTTGGCCAGGAACGCCAGGGTGAGCTTGGCCAGGCCGGCCTTCTTTTCCGTGCTCGACTCGGCCACCACCACGATCGGCTCCTCGGCCAGCTGGGGCAGGCGCACGTTGGTGGCGCGCAGGGGCTTGCCCGAGATGCCGCTGCTGATGGGCGTGTAGTCGGCCTTCCACAGGTCGATGGCCGTGCTCGCGTCCGCTTCGAACACGCTGATCTGGTGGGCGGGCATGTCCACCTTGTTCACCGACATGGTCGTGGGCACCACGGTGATCTCGCGACGCCACTCGAGCTGGGTGCCGTCCTGAGTGGTCTGTGCATGGATGGAGAGGGGGGCCAGGAGCAGCAGGGCGCCCAAGGCCGGGTTGATCGTGAGGTTCATGTGATTTGGACGTTGGTCCTATTCAAAGGTAACCGGGCCAGGAGACCTTATGGGGCCAGTTCCTGAAGGGCTTGATAGAGGCGGTGGGTGGGCAGACCCATGACCGTGTAGAAATTGCCTTGAATGGCCTCCACGCCCACCAGGCCGATCCAGTCCTGCACCCCATAAGCGCCGGCCTTGTCGAAGGGCTTGTGGTGCTCCACGTACCAGGCGATCTCGGCGGGGCTCAGGGCGGCCATCCGCACCTGGGTGGTGTCGGTGAACGAGCGGGTGCGTTGGGTGGTGCGGAGGCACACGCCGGTGTACACCGCGTGCGTGCGGCCGCAGAGCATACCGAGCATGCGGCGGGCGTCGGCGGCGTCCTCGGGCTTGTTCAGCAGTTCGTTGCCCACCACCACGGTGGTGTCGGCCGTCACCAGCACCTGGTCCGGGGCGAGCGGGGTGGTCCAGGCATCGGCCTTGCGGCAGGCGAGGTGTTCGGCCACTTCAGCGGGTGGCATGCCGGGTGGCGGCGTCTCGTCCACGTCGATGCGCACGATCTCCAGCGGGAGTCCAAGGCCCTGCACCAACTGATGGCGGCGCGGTGAAGCGGAGGCCAGCACGATGCGCCAGGGGAGGAGGGGAGAGTTCATGGCGGCGCAAAGGTCGGTGCGGGGAAGGCTCGCACGTCAGAACGGCCACCGGATCCACAGGGCATAGGCCACGGCCAGTACCATGGCCACCTTCATGAGCCGCTCCGCCCACACATGGCCACGCCTTTCCTGCGCCTGATAGGTGAAGCCCGCGCTGAGCAGCAGTGGCAGGACCACGCCCGCACCGATGTACCAGTACGAGAACGGATCGGTGAGCACGGTGGCCCGCACGAAAAGCACCCCGGCGATGGTGAGACCGATGAAGAACAGGGTGAGCGCCCTCGCCACGCGCATGCCCCACACAAGGGGCACGGTGCGTCGTCCATGCGCCCCATCGCCTCTCACATCGGCCATGTCCTTCTGCAGCTCGCGGGCCAGTGTGGAGAGGAAGGCGAAGACGGCGTAGCCCACGATCCACCACCACAGGTCGTCGAAGGCCGGGGTGATCTCAAAGGCGGTGTGGTTGGGGAGCATAGCTTGGATGGGGCCGGGCCAGGCGCGTCGCAGCAGCGGGATCTCATAGAGGCCCACCGTGATCGGCACCATGGCGGTGAGCAAGGCCACCACGGTGTTGCCCATGGGCCACCGGCGCTTGAACAGGCTGTAGCCCCACAACACCAGGATGCTCAGGGCGGGTATCAGCACGAGCTGCGGCAGCCGCGACCGCCACGCCACGAATGCGCCCAGGAGCAGGCCCGCACCGCTCAGCGCCCAGTGCCCCACCATGGCCGTGCGCCGCTTCACGTGGCGGCCCACGATCACCTGACCGGGCTTGTTGATCCGGTCGATCCGCATGTCGAAGTAGTCGTTGATGACATTGCCGCCCGCCGCCACCAGCACGGTGCTGAGCACCAGCAGCGCGAAATGCAGGGGGGGCATGCGCGCGCCGAGGTCGCCGGTGGCCGCTTTCATCTCGGCCACGCTCACGCCCGCCTCCGCCGCCACGGCCGCCACCCCCCGATGCAGGTGCCCATCGATCACCCCCACCCGCATCACCGTCATCGTCAGCGCGATGATCAGCAGGTTCAGCGGGCGGGTGAGCCGGAGGAAGGGGGGCATGGTTCACCAGTGATGGGCGGTGTCCCTCATCCAGAGGCCCTGCGCCTTCATGGCCTGCTCCAGCACGTCGCGCACACAGCCCAGCCCACCCGATCGGCGGCTCACATACAGCGCGGTGGCCTGGATCTCGGGCACGGCATCGGCCGGGCAGCAGGGGAAGCCCACCTGCTGCATCACGCGCAGGTCGGGGATGTCATCGCCCATGTAGGCCGTGGTGGTGGGGTCGAGACCCTCACGCACCAGTTGTTCGAAGCGGGCCAGCTTGTTGGCCACGCCCTGGTTCACCTCGCGCACCCCGGCGCGTGCGAAGAGCTCGGCCACGCCTTGCGACCGCCCGCCGCTCATCACGATGATCCGCAGGCCCTCCTTCACGGCCAGCTGAACGGCATACACATCGCGGGTGTGGAAGGTGCGCACAGGCTCGATGCCGGGCATCAGCAGGGTGCGGTTGTCCGTGAACACACCGTCCACGTCGAACATGAACGTGCGCAGGGCGGCGAAGCGTTGCTTGTAGTTGAGGTCGCTCATTCGTCGTGGCCGAAGGTGCGCATGATACGCTCGCTCAGGAGCTGGTAGATCCGGGCCAGCTCGGGGTCGTCGGCCAACAGGTCGAGGTGGCGTTGGATGGTGGCCTGATCGCCGCGCCGTGCCGGCCCGGTGAGGGAACCGAGCGCATCGCCGTCGGCCGCGTTCGCCGTGGCGGTGCGCCACAGCGGGGTGAGCAGGTCGGTGGGCAGCTCCATGGCGCGCAGCATGTGCTGGGCCTCGGCCAGCATGAAAACGGGCAGGTTGTTGGCGAACACCGCGGCCAGATGCATGCGCCGACGCTGCTCCCCGCCCATCACGTGCACCGCGCCCGATACCGTTCGGGCCACCGCAAGGAGCAGTGCGCGCGCCGCATCGCTGTTGGCGTCCACGATCAGGGGCACGTCGCTGAGGTCCATGGACCGCCCCAGGGTGAGCGACTGCACCGGCCACAATACGCCACGCTTTGGATGCGGGGCCAGCAGGTCCAGGCTGGAGGCGCCGCTGGTGTGGGCCACCACGGCATCGGTGATCGGCAGTTGACCGGCCACGGCACTGATGGCGTCGTCGCTCACGGCCAGCAGCACCAGCTCGGAGGGGGGCAGGGGATCGCCCAAGGCCATGGGATCAGTGCCCAGGTCCTGGGCCAGGGCGGCGGTGCGCTCTGGATCACGGCCGGCCACGCCCACCAGTACATGGCCCGCATGCGTCAATGCCTGGCCCAGTTGGTGGGCCATGCGTCCCGTGCCGATCATCAGGATGCGCGTGCTCATCGCCCGATGGACAAAGGTCCATGTTCCGCGCGGATATCCCGCAGGGCGCCTTGGCCTTAGGGGGGGGCGGCGCAGATGCGCAGCGCTTCAGCTTTCCTGGGAGGCCCCGCGCACCCGCTGCCACACGGCCATCGCCGTGCCGATCAGCATCAGCACACAGCCGAGCCAGAGAATGTTGATGCCGGGGAACACGATGGCCTGCATCACCACGAACTCGGACTCGGCCACATCGATGCCCACCTTCACGCTGGCCGGGTCGTTCACATCGCCGGTCACGGTGCCCAGGCCATAGCGGACACGCAGGGCGGGCACTTCGCCATGCTTGCCGGCCACCGGTTCGCCGTTGGCGTAGATCACCAGCGGGCTGGCACTGAACCAGCGGTCGCTGCGGTACAGGTCGCGGATCCGCAGGTCCACCGCGTACACGGTGAATGCTTCGCCGAGCATGGCCAGGGTGAGGCTGTCGCGCTTGATGTACACCGAATCGATGATCGCCACGCTGGTGGGGGTCACGATGGTGTCGCCCAGCACCTTGTCATAGCGGCGGTCGGGCATCCAGCCAATGTTGGCCGAGTCGACGTCGGTGGCCATGTCCGCATAGCGGATGTGCGTGTACAGGTCACGGTGCAGCCAGTGTTTCGTGCTGGGTTCGGGCACGTTGCCCATGCGCTCGTTCAGCTGCAGATAGGGCGCCAGGGCGAAGAGCTTTTTGCCGGGCCGCACGGAGGTCCACTCGCGGGCGTTCCACAGTTGGCGCTTGGTGATGTGCTCGATGGGCTCCCAGTGCGCGGGCTGGTCCGCCACGAAGTGCTCGCCGGCCTGGTGGTCGTTGGTGGCGCGGAACAGCATGTCGCCGGCGCGCACGGTATCCCCCGCGTGGTACGTCATGGGCTCCACGCTGAAGTAGTCCATGTCGTAGTAGAGGTTGTGGCCCTCGTGCCGCTTGCTGTGGAAGGTCACGTGGAAGTCGCCCATGCGCACGGTGTCGCCGCGGTAGAGCAGGATGTTCGCGTTGTTGGAGAAGTTCTCGTTGAGGAACCGCAGGTCCATGCCCTTGGTGTTGCGGCTCATCTCGGTCTTGCGTCCGGTGCTGATCAGCGCGCCCAACAGCAGCAGCCCGAAACCCAAGTGGGCGACGCTGGGCCCCGCGTGGCGCAACGAACCTTTCAGCACGGCGGGGATGTATGCGGCGTTGGCCACGGCGGCGAAGGCGGTGGAGAAAAGCAGGGCGATGAGGTTCATCTCCACCAGGCGGAATTCCAGCAGCAGCGAGAAGGCGATGGTGATGGCCAGCGCCAGTAGGAAGGGCACCACCAGCGCGCGCAGCACCCGGCGCCCGTCGGACTTGCGCCAGCGGAGGTATTGGGTGAAGGCCACCAGGATCGTTACGATGAAGGCGAAGGGCAGCTGCCACTTGTTGTAGTGAGGGATGGGTTCGGTGGGCGGGGCCAGCCGGGTGTCGGCCAGCCCGGCGATCGCATCACTGCCCAGCCAGCGCCCCACGCGGCCGAAGAACTCGCCGAAGGGCTCCAGCAGCATGTTGAATACCGGGATGCTCGTGCTGAAGGTGATCTGCAGGGAGCTGAGCAGCAGCACCAGCGCACCCATGAACAACCAGAACTCGCGCGACCAGAGCGCTTCCTCCTCCTCGGCATCGAGGAAGTCGGTGCGATAGGCCTTGACGAGCATGCCGATGCTCACGATGACGAAGAGCACCAGGGCGGGCACCTCCATGTGCAGGAGCGTGCCGATCAGCAGCAGGGCACCGCAGACCAGGGCGTAGAAGGCCCGGCGGCCGCGGTCGGAGCCCATCATGGCCGTGCTCAGGGCCACGAAGAAGAGCATGAAGATCAGCAGGCCGGGCAGCATGCCATCACCGGTGAAGCTGTGCACGCTGGTGTCGCCCAGCACACCGCTGCGGGTGAGGAAGGTGCTGTAGAGCACGAAGATGAAGGTGCCCAGGGTGAGGAGGAAGGTGGAGTAGAGCGATGTCTCTTTCCGGCGGTTCACCAACATGAGGTGCCCGGCGGCCACCAGGGTGAGCCAGGGCACCAGGGAGGCGTTCTCCACCGGGTCCCAGGCCCAGAATCCGCCGAAGCTCAGCGCTTCGTACGCCCAAGCCCCGCCCATGAGGATGCCGGCGCCCAGCGCGCCCACACCGAAGAAGGCCCACGGCAGGGCGGGGGTCATCCAGGCGCGGCGCTCGCCCGTCCACAGTCCCGCGATGGCATAGGCGAAAGGCACCAGCGTGGCGGCGAAGCCGAGGAACAGCGTGGGCGGGTGGATCACCATCCAGTAGTTCTGCAGCAGCGGATTGAGTCCGCGGCCATCGGCCAGCTCCGGAATGCGGGAGATATACTCCGGGAGGCGCGTCCACGGCGAACCGATGTTCTCGGGCAGCTCCCGGATCAGCAGGAAGGGGCTGCTGCCGATGCGCACCTCACCGATGTACACGCCCAGCAGCATGGTGGCCAGAAAGACCTGCACGGCGGCCACGACGGCCATCACCGGGGCCTCCCACCGGCCCGTGCGGAAGATCAGGATGTTGCCCAGCACCACGTGCCAGAAGGTCCACAGCAGGAACGAGCCCTCCTGGCCCTCCCAGAAGCAGCTGGCGATGAACTTCATGGGCATGGCCAGGTTGCTGTGCTTCCACACGTAGTCGTACTGGAACCAGTGGTTGAACAGCATCACGAACAGCACCGTGACGATGCCCAGCACGGCCACGCTGTGCCCGCGGAAGGCCAGGCGGCCCAGGGCCGTCCAGCGGTCGTCCCGGCGTTGGGTGCCCAAGGCGTAGCTCACCGTGGCCAGCAAGGCGCCGATGAACGAGATGACCGTGAGGCTGTGCCCCAGTTGTCCCACCCAGGTATGTTCGCCCACGTAGTTCATCGCTTCTGGCCTGATCGCCGGAGGGGGCTGCGCTGTGTCGACCTCAGTGCGTGGTCCATCCGGCTGCTTGGTTGGTTCGTGTGGTTCCGTGCGGTGGGTGGGGTGTTCTCACCGTCCACCGGCTTTTGATCCGGGTGTGTGGGCGCTCCCCCGCCCGCCTGAGGCCCGTAGTTGTGTGCCGCCCGGCCCGTGCCGATCATCCGCCCACGGAGCCTTCCTCGTTGTACTTGCTCGGGCACTTCATCAGCATGTCGCGCGCATGGAACTCACCGTCGGCCGTGGCCTTTCCGATGAGCACGATGCGCTCGCTGCGTTCGAAGTCCTGCGGCTTGGCCATGCTCAGTCGCACCCGGGCGGTGTCCCCCTTGAGGTCCACCATGGTGAAGGTGGTGAGGCTGGCGTTGATGCTGGGTTCGTAGATCACCTCCTGGCTGCGGTCCAGCACGCCCACCACGTGGTATTCGCGTTCGGGATTGTCGAAGGCCTGCTTCAGGTCGGCGTAGGTGCTGCTGTCGTAGAGCGATCCCACCAGGGCGGCGATGGCCACGGCGATGATCACGATGGCGATGATGTGCGAGCGTTTCATGGTTTCTGGTCCGTGGGGTTGTTGAGGCGCTGCTCCATGCGGGTCAGCCGGCGGTCCTGGCGCCACATCCACAGGCCGATGCCGAGGATGATCACGGCCACCACGGCCACCACGGCGTTCATCTTGGCGCCGCCGTACAGGGTGTCCTCCACCCAGCTGGGGGCACCCTGTGCCAGCACCGGGTGGGCGAGGAGCAGCATGGCGAGGGGGAGCAGGGTTCTCATCGGTCCAGGAGTTCACGTAAGCGCAGGCTTCGCCCGTGGAGCTGGTACAGCCATACGCCCAGCATCACCCAGCCGGCCACGGCCGGATAGAACACGATGCGCAGGCGGTTGTCCAGGTCCAGGTCGCCGAAGCCGCTGTTGCCGCCGTTGCCGGGATGCAGGCTGTCGATGGCATTGAGACGCGGCACCACGAACAGGAACATCACCAGCAGCACGAAGGCGAAAATGTTGTACACGGCGGCCAGGCGGGCGCGCTTGCCGGGGTCGGGCACGGACCCGCGCAGCACCAGGTAGGCGAGGTAGATCAAGGCCGTCACGGCCGATCCATTGAGCTTCACGTCGTTGGTCCAGAAGGCGCCCCAGGTGGCCCGGGCCCAGAGCGAGCCGGTGATGAGGCCCAGGGCGCAGAAGAGCAGGCCCACGTGCACGGCGGCGGCGGCTTCCCGGTCGCGGTCCAGCGAGCCGGTGCCCAGCATGCGCACGCTCTTCCACACGGAGATGCCCATCAGCGCGATCATGCTGAACCACATCGGCACGTGGAAGTGCAGGTTGCGGATGCTCTCGTAGAGGATGCTGCGGTTCGGGAAGACGAAGCCCGAGGGGGCGGCGGTCGTGGGGCAGTCGGCACCGGTAATGCCTTCGCCCACGCCCTCGGTGAAGAAGGCGCCCGGATAGCGCAGGCCGTCCACCACCAGGTCGGTCAGGTGATGGCGCATGCCGGCGGGCACTTCCGCATGCACGCGCACATGGCGGGCATCGATCACCTCTGCGCGGGCGCACACCTGGTGGCCGTCGTTCTCCAAGTGGGCCGTGGAGCCTTCATGGAAGGCCGTGTTCAGACCGGTGGCGGTGATGGCCACGGGCCCCGGGGCGATGCGCGCGGGATGGACGTGCACGAGGGCCGGAGCGAGCGGCACGAACAGGGCGGCGATCGATGCGGCGATCAACAGCGCGATCGCAAGGAATTTCCACCACCCCAGCTTCATGATCACCGGTCGCGCCAAAGGTACGGGAAGAGGATCCAGGCCAGGGTGACGGTGATCACGTCCAGCAACACCAGGCCCAGGAAATAGGTCTTGTTCACGCTCCAGGCCACGCCGTCGAGGGCGAGCTTGCTGGCCCGCGTCACCGCCAGCATCATGGGCAGCACCAAGGGGAAGCCGAGAATAGCCATCAGGCCCGGACCGCTGCCGGCCCGCGCGGCGATCGCGGAGATCAGGGTCAGTACCGCGGCCATGCCCACACCGCCCAGCGCCACGGCCAGCACGAACTGGAGGATGTCGGCCTCATCCAGGGGATGCGTGCCCATCAGCCCCGCGTACACGGCCAGGCAGAGCAGGCTCACCAGCAGCATGGTCACCGCGTTGTACAGGGTGCGGGCCAGTACCACGCTCTGCGGAGCCACCAGGGTATAGAGGTACAGTTGGCGGCCACTGTCCTCACGTTGGAAGGAGCGCACCAGCGTGTTGAACGCCGCGAAGAGCAGGATGATCCAGAACAGGGCGTTCCATGCGGCGGTGCCGTGGAGGCCCTTGGTGGTGAGGTAGGCCACGTACACCGCGCTGACCACGTACAGCAGCATGCCGGCCCACGCCGTGCGCTGCCGCATGTCAAGCGCGGCTTCCAATCGGAACAGTTGGACGATCTCCTGGGTGGGGCTCATCGGCCCATGCACGGCCGAAGGGGCCCGCATGGCGGCACGAAGGTAGCCCTTGGGATCAGCGCCCTTTCACCTGCACGGCGTCGGCGGTGTACACCATGTACACGTCGAGGAACGGACGCAGGGCGGCTGGCACCTTCTGGTTCACCTCGCTGGGGATGATCAGCAGGGCCTTGCCGTCCCAACGCGCGGCTTGGTACGCCTTGTACCGCTTGAAATCCTTCAGCCGGGGGTAGCGGCTGGTGAAGTTGTTGATGCCCTCGGGCCAGTTGCGCTCGTGGCTGCGGAACACCACGGCCTCGATCTCGGCCGGGCTCATGCCGCGCTTCTCCAGCGCCGCGATGGCCGCCGGGTCGCTCGCCAGGTCATAGGTGGCGTACACGTTGTCGGGCTTCAGGATCCGGGCCTTGGGGTGGCGCTTCCAGTTCGGGCCTTTGCTCGTGTGGCGACGCACCACCACGGGCGGGGGCTCGCTCAGGCCCGTGGCCCGTACGGCCAGGTACAGGTCCTCGTGCGGACGCAGGTCCTCGGGCATGTGGATGTTACCGCTGGCGGTGATGCTCACCAGCACGGTGCCTTCCTCGCCCGGCACCAGGTCGCACACCCGGTGGGCCGAGTAGTTGACGATGGCACCGCTGTTCGCCGTGCGCGCACTGTCCGTGGCCAGCCCCACCGGCCAGGCCGTCGGCACCGTGGTGGTCAGGGCCGCGGCGATGATCCCATCGGCCAGACCCGCCGCCTGCAGCGCGGCCATGGCCGCCTTGTCTTCGCCCAGCACCAGGTCGGTCACCAACGCGGAAGGATCGGTGATGCGCACAGGGGCCTGGGCCATCCCCATGGCGGGGGCCAGGAGCAGGAGGCTGAGGGCGGACAACTTTTTCATGGACAGGTCTACGCAGCACGGGCCGGGATGGTTCCAACCCGCCCCGCAATGCCGACCTTTGCGGCCATCCGCCATGCGTGCGCTGACCGTTCTCTTCCTCGTCTGCGGCCTGTCATGCACCCCCGCCGACCCGGTGCCGACAGGCGATGCGCCGGCGCCCGACCCAACGATCACACCCGCCATGACCTTCCACGACCTCAGCGCGACCGACATCCACGGGGTGCCGGTGCAGATGTCCCGCTTCAAAGGCCACAAAGTGCTTGTGGTGAACACCGCCAGTGAATGCGGCTACACCCCGCAATACGCGCAGTTGGAGGAACTCTATCGCACCTACAAGGACAAGGGTCTGGTGGTGGTCGGTTTCCCCAGCAACAGCTTCGGTGGTCAGGAGCCCGGCAGTGCCGACGAGATCGTGGCGTTCTGCGAGCGCAACTACGGCGTCACCTTCCCGCTCATGGAGAAGGTGAAGATCAGCAGGAACGATCCGCATCCCGTGTACCGCTGGCTCACCTCCCATGCCGAGAACGGTGTGATGGACGCCGAGGTGAAGTGGAACTTCCACAAGTTCACCATCGATGAGGAGGGGCGCCTGGTGGGCTCCTTCCCCTCCGATGTGTCCCCGCTGGACCCCGCGATCATCAACTGGGTGGAAGGCCGATGAGCGCGCAGGACCAGGTCGATCTGCTCTGCATCACGGCGCATCCGGACGATGTGGAGATCTCCGTGGGCGGCACCATCATCCGCCATCTGGCCGCCGGCCATGGTGTGGGACTGGTGGAGCTCACCGCCGGAGAGCTGGGCACGCGCGGTTCGGCCCAACTGCGCCGGCAGGAGGCCGAGGCCGCCCGCCAGGTGCTGGGCGCCTCATTCCGCTACCAGCTCGATCTGCCCGATGGCTTTTTCCGTCCGGACCAGGAGAGCCTGCTGCGCGTGATCACCGCCATCCGCCGGCATCGCCCGCGCGTGCTGATCACCAATGCGGTGCGCGACCGCCATCCCGACCACGGCCGAGGCGCCGCACTGGTGGCCGAAGCGGCTTTTCTCAGCGGCCTGCGCCGCATCATCACCACCCACCAAGGGAAGGAGCAACAGCCTTGGCGACCGGTCACCGTGCTCCACGCCATCCAGGACCGCTGGATCGAACCGGACGTCGTGGTGGACATCACGCCCTTCTGGGAGCAACGGCAGAAGGCCCTCTACTGCTTCCGCTCGCAGTTCCATGATCCCGCCAGCAGTGAGCCCGTCACGCCCATCTCCGACCCCGGCTTCATGGCCGCTTTGGAGGGCCGGCACCGCCAGCTGGGCCGCCTGATCGGTGTGCCCTTCGGCGAAGGCTTCACCTGCGCCCGTCCGCCCGGTGTGGACGATCTCATGTCGCTGACCTGATCAGCTCTTCCGGCGCGAACGCTTGCGCCGCGGAGTACGCCTGGGCGGCTTGGTGTGCAAGCCCTCCTGCCGGCGCATGCCGTCCACCAAGGTCACGTGGCCGATGCCGTGCAGGGTGCCGATGCCGTGCGGGTAGCTCGATGATGAGCGCGGCACCACGGTATGCGTGGGCGTCTCGCTGAACCGGTGGGGATCGAGCAAATGCACCTGGTTGAGCACCACCTGCGGTGCGTCGGGCTGTGAGCGGTCCTGGGCCGGGCGCCACAGCACGCCCTCATGCACGAATGGCGTGCCCCCGGGTCGTGCGGAGGCGGGGTCGATCTTCAACGGGTTCAACGCGTGCGGCCGCCACGGACCCTCGATCGTGTCGCTCCACCAGGCATGCAAGGCCGCCGCCGCGAACGGCCTCCGGGTGCCGAAGAGCCACCAGCGTCCCGCGTGGCGGAATACGGTGACGGCTTCGAGCGGTTCGTTCAACAGTGTGCGCACGAACACCAGGCCCTCATTGGCCTCGTCCACCACATACAGGTCCACACGGCCATGGGAAGTGGAGCCGACCACCACCCACACGGTGCCATCGATGGTCACGGTGGATGCACTGTCGGGGTCGGCCTCAGGCCCCAGCATGGTGCGCGACCGTTTGATCACGTTGTCCTGCTTGGGACGCACGCGGGCCAGCTCGGAACGGCCATCGGCCAGCAGCTTGCGGTAGAGCACATTGATCCGTCCCTGGGCATCCAGGTAGCCGGCGGGGCCCATGCGGTGGGTGTCCGGTGCCGGCTCGGGGAGGTAGCGGATGTTGAGGCTGCCATGCGGGTCGAGCAGGGCGTGCATCGGTTGGTACAGCACCCCGATGTTCCATTCGACCTTGGGTTTCGGCCGGTGGCGCAGGGTGCGACGGACCACCGGAAGCCCCAGCATCCGCCAGTTGCTGGGCGGGGTGGCATGCGGGGATGGCGGCTCGGGCTCGGGGCCGAACAGGGCGGGGGGGCCATCGAGCAGGAACTGACACGCGGCGCGAACCGGCCAATGGACCATCTCGTGGAGGATGGCGGCCGCCGTGCCGGCCGGATCATCACTGTCCAGCGGAAAGCGCGCCCCGTGCAACAAGTAGCGCCGGCCCTCGGGATCGGTGCGTACCAGCTGCGCGGCGTGGACGGGCCTTTCGTGCAGCAGTTCCCACAGCCCCGGCATGCCGCTTCCCGCCCCCGCGCGCTCGAAGCGCCATATGCCGAGGCGGGGCACCGCGATCGTCAGCGGGCCATCGGTGAGGTCGAGCACCACGTCGGTCGGGGGAAGTGCATCCGGACGCTCCGGACGCTGCGCCGGGGTGAAGGGCAGACCGGCCAAGGGAACGAGGGCCCAGCCCGGGGGGGCATGGCGCGCGCACCAGCGGCGGTACAACCAGGGGTCGGCCGGCGCCGCGGCGGCGGGGGAGATGGTCCAGCCCACCAGTGTCACCCCGGGCACGGCCACCAAGGCGTGTACCGCATCGGCCTCCCATTGGCGGATGCCTGATGGACCGCTGTGGACCACCAGGCGGACGCGATGCTGGTCTGACGGGCTCATGGGTGCTGGGCAGTGCCCGAATATCCGGATCTCAGCGCATCCCTGTAGCATCGATCGAAGGCGGCGGCCACCACGGGGATGCTGAAACGGCCCTTGGCATGGGCCCGGATCCGCCTTCGGTCGAGCGTGGGTGCGCGCCGCACCAGCTCCAGCAGGCCGGCCACCAGCGCGGTGTGATCATCGGGCGGTACCAGCACGCCCTGCTCGGTGCCCACCTGTTCAGCGATGCCGCCCACGCGTGTGGCCAGCACAGGCAGTCCCACGGCCATGGCTTCCAGCAGCACGCAAGGCAGGTTCTCGTACCGGCTGGCCAGCACGAAGGCGTCCGCTTCCTGCATCAGCCGGGCGATGCCGGCCGGGGGAAAGGCACCTTGGAACAGGAGGTCCGGCTCGTTCAATCCCAGCTCACCGGCCAGCGGGCGGTAGGCGTTGGCATCGCCATCACCGGCGATCATGAGTTGCAGCGCGGGCTCGGTACGGCGTGCCTCGGCGAAGGCATGCAGCAATCCGCTGATGTTCTTCTGTGGGTCGTGCAACGTGCTCACATGCAGCAGGCGGATCCGGCCATCGTGGCGTGGAGTTGGCGCGGGGGTGAACAAGGTGGTGTCCACCACATTGGGCACGGTGCGGTAGTTCCCACGGATGCCGAAGCGTCGCATGGCCGCGCCCAGATCGTCGCTCACCGGGCAGAGGAAGGTGGCGTGGGCGGCCGCCCGACGCATCAGGGCGCGCACGGCCCAAGGAACATGGGTGCCGCTTGTGCGGTGGTACCCCGTCCAGTGTTCGGTCACCACCAGGGGGAGGTGCAACTGGTGGTGCAGGTACAGCAGTCCGGGAGCCGAGGCGCGCAGCACATGGCCGTGGACCACGTCCGCTTTTCCCGCGCGCTCCACCAACGTGCGCAAGGCGCGCAGCCCGCCCAGCGGCCCCAGGCGGGTGGGTGGGTGGTACGCGGTCAGCTCACGCAGCCCGCCGCGCGCATGTTCCTCCACCTCGATCGCGCGCACCCCGGGGTCGGCCACGGTATGCAGCACGGTCACGGCATGCATCGATGCCACGGCCTCCGCATGGCGCTGCACGAAATTGCCGAGCGTGGGGTGCAGGCGGTGCGGGTACCAGCCGGAATGGAAGAGCACGTGCATGCGGGGCACAAAGAAAGGGGTGGGGGGATCGGGGTGGTGCGAAGCAACCGGCTGCTATATTTGCGGCCCCGAAGCCCCGGCAACGGGAACGTGGTGGATGTAGCTCAGTTGGTTAGAGCGTCGGATTGTGGATCCGAAGGTCGCCGGTTCAAGCCCGGTCTTCCACCCCGAGAAGCCCCCGCAGCGGGGCTTCTCTTTTTTCGGCCCGGTCGCGGCCCTCGCGGTACCTTGTGCCCCATGCACATCCTCCGCGGCCTGCTGGCCATGCTCACCTTCCCCTTCCTGCTCACCGGCTGCCTCACCATTGAAGAGCACTACAGCTTCAAGAAGAACGGCAGCGGGTCCATGACCTATGTGGTCGACATGTCGGAGCTGGGCCGGATCATGGCTGAGCTCAAGGACCTGGGCGGGGAGAACAGCGACGACATGGGCAGGATGGACCTCAGTGAGGAGGTCGCTGCGCTGGAACAGCTGCCCGGCATCCGCAAGGTGAAGCTCGACAACAAGAAGGCCTGGGTGCAGCGCATCAGCTTCGATTTCGACAATGTGGGGGCACTGAACGGAGCACTGAACCTGCTGCTGCGCGACAGCACCGGTGTGGACACCGAATTCTTCCGCTGGGAGGGCAATACCCTGGTGCGCATCAACAACGCCCACGCGCGCCAGCTGGGCCAGGGCATGGCCGGCGATGAGGGGGAGGAAGGGAACGTGGACCTGGGGGCCCTGCTGGGCAGCATGAAGTACCACTACTACTTCCAGTTCGCCCAGCCGGTGGAGCAGATCGCCACCCACGACAGCCTTACGCCCAACCACCCCAAGCCCAAGGTGTTCGATGTGGGGACCGACTTCGCGGTGATCGCTGCTGAACCGGGCGCCCTGGACCTGCGGATCGCCGTGAAGCGCTGATCCCAAGGGTGGCCGGAGGGGTACGGCTATATTCGCCGATCGTTCCCTCAACCATCCATCATGCGTTTCCTGCCTTTGTTGTTCGTGCCGCTGCTCGCTGCCTGCGGTGGCGCCTCCACATCCCCGGATCGTCCGGCCACGGCCGACACCACCTTCCAATGGGAGGTCGATCAGTTCGAGGACCTGCGCATCCTGCGCTACCGCATCCCCGGCTGGGAAAAGCTCTCCCTCCAGGAGAAGCAGCTGGCCTACTACCTCACGATGAGCGGCCTTTCCGGGCGTGACATCATGTGGGACCAGAACTACCGCCACAACCTGCGTATCCGTCGGGCCGTGGAAAAGATCGTCGAGGCCCGCACCGACGCCGACACCACGGCCGACTGGGATGCCCTCATGACCTACGCCAAGCAGATCTGGTTCGCCAACGGCATCCATCACCACTACAGCAACGCCAAGTTCACCCCGGGCTTCAGCCGTGAGTGGTTCGCCGAGCGCCTCGCCCAGGTGGGCCACAGCCTGCCGGATGAGGTGATGGAGGCCATCTTCGACCCCACCATCGACGCCGTGAAAGTGAGCCAGGACGCCACGCGCGACCTGGTGCTGGCCAGCGCGATCAACTTCTATGGCGAGGACGTGTCGCAGAAAGAGGTGGAGGAGTATTACGCCGCCCGCATCGACCGCAACGCCGCCGAGCCCGTCAGCTACGGCATCAACAGCAAGGTGGTGCGCGGCCCCGATGGTCGCCTCACGGAGGCCGTCTGGAAGGTGGGCGGCATGTACAGCACCGCCTTGGAGCAGGTGGTGTACTGGCTGGAGAAGGCCCGCTCGGTGGCCCTCAACCCGCAGCAGGAGAAGGCCATCGGCCTGCTGATCGATTATTACCGCACCGGCGACCTCGCCACCTGGGATGCGTTCAACATCGCCTGGGTGCAGGACACCTCCAGCACCATCGACTTCATCCACGGCTTCGTGGAGGATTACTATGATCCGCTGGGCCGCAAGGGCAGCTTCGAGGTGATCGTGCAGATGAAGGACCCCGAAGCCAGCGCGCGCATGGCGGTGCTGATGGACTACGCCGGCTGGTTCGAGGAGAACAGCCCCATCCGCCCCGAGCACAAACGCAAGGACGTGGTGGGCATCACCTACAATTTCATCAACGTGGTGAGCGAGGCCGGTGACGCCAGCCCCAGCACGCCCATCGGGGTGAACCTGCCCAACGCCGATTGGATCCGCGCCAAGCACGGCAGCAAGAGCGTGAGCCTGGGCAACATCTCCGAGGCGTACGAGAAGGCCAGTGGCAGCGAACTGCTGAAGGAATTCGCCTGGGACGATGCCGAGCGTGAGCGCGCCGAGAAGTACGGGAGCCTGGCCGGCAAGCTGCACACCGCCCTGCACGAGGTCATCGGCCATGCCAGCGGCGTGCTGGAACCCGGCCGCGGCCCCGACGCACTGCGCAACTACGCCAGCCCCCTGGAGGAGGCCCGGGCCGACCTGGTGGCCCTGTACTACATCACCGACCCCAAGATGGTGGAGATCGGCCTGATGCCCGACCTGGAGGTGGGCCGCGCCGAGTACGAAGCCTACCTGCGCAATGGCCTGATGCTGCAGCTGCGCCGGATCAAGCTGGGCGACGATGTCATGCAGGCCCACATGCGCAACCGCCAGGCGGTGAGCAAGTGGGTGATGGAACAGGGTGCCCCCAAGGGCATCGTGTCCCTGGAGCAGCGTGATGGCAAGCACTACGTACGCGTGCACGATGTGGATGGGCTGCGCCAGCTCTTCGGCGAGCTGCTGCGCGAGGTGCAACGCATGAAGAGCCAGGGCGACTACGAGGCGGCCAAGGCCTTCATCGAGAACTATGGTGTGAAGGTGGACCCCGTCCTGCATGCCGAGGTGCTGGAGCGCAGTGCCAACGTGCAGGTGGCCCCGTACGCCGGCTTCGTGAACCCCGTGCTGGTGCCCGTGGAGGACGCCCAGGGCCAGATCGTTGATGTGGAGGTGCACCAGCCGAAGGACTTCGTGGAGCAGATGCTCGACTACGGCCGCCGCTTCAGCTTCCTGCCCGATGTGAACTGAGCCATGAAACCCGCCGGCCCCGGCCCGCGTATGAGCGCCACGGCCAGGTAGAATGGTCGATCTGAAGAGTCACGGAGCCCCTGCCCACCCCTGGTGCGGCGGGGGCTTCGTGCATTCGGGCCCCGCGTGAGGATCGAAATGCTTCGGTCGATGATGGACCGATCATGTTCCGCTTATATATTTGCGGCCCCGCACGGACGAGCGCGGGGTTCTTACCGGAGTGGCGGAATTGGTAGACGCGCACGTTTCAGGGGCGTGTGACCGAAAGGTTGTAAGGGTTCGACTCCCTTCTCCGGTACAGTGAAGAGAAGCCCGCGATCATCGCGGGCTTCGTCGTTCCTGGCCCCCGCGCAATGGCCAACGGACCACCGACCTTTGCACCCGATGTCCAGCCAGCGTTTCCAAGCCAATGTGCAATGGCAGTACACCCGGGCCGCGCTTTGGCTGGCGGCGCTCCTCGTGCTGGTAGGCGTGATCCTGCTGGCCTACCGCAATAGTGTTGCCCTGTTGTGGACCCTGGTGGGGGCCGGTGCGGTGCTGGTGGTGGCGGCCGTGTACCGCGACCGCGGCAACCGGTGCAGCTATGTGCTGGAGAGCGACCGTTTGGTCCTGCGGCGCATCGGGGAACGCCTGGAGATCCCCTTGGACGATGTGCTGGACGCGAGCCTGGTCGACCGGAAGGCGGCGCGGGAGTATTTCGTCTCGATGATGCTGCCGCAGGTGGAAGGGACCGCCGGCCGGCAACGGGCCAAGCGCGACTACCTGCGGTACTGCACCGTGGACGTGGGCCTGAGAACGTTCGATTGGGGCCGCCCCCTGCGTGAGCGCCTGTCCAATTCGCGCCACGAGGTGGTGCTCCTGCGCACGCGCAGTCATGGGACACGCCTGCTCTCGCCGGTGTACGATCAGGACCTCATCGCGGCGGTGTCGCGCGCGGTGCTGCGGCGCACGGAGGCCGGTCAGTTGTAACGGATCCGCTGGCCCACGCGCAGCACGCTGGTGCTCTTGATGCCGTTCATGCGGCACAGCTCGGCCACACTGCGGCCATAGCGGCGCCCGATGGCCGAGAGCGTGTCGCCGCTGCGCACCACGTGGTATTTCCGCGCGGCCTGGTCGGCCTTGGCCTTGGCAATGGCGGCGAAGGTGCCCTTGTGGATGTCGAACGTGCGCACCTTCAGCGTGCCGCTGTTCAGGTCGAAGATCTCGGACGGGTCGATCGGCTGGTCCAGGAAGCGCACCTCGAAGTGCAGATGGCTGCCGTAGCTGCGACCGGTGTTGCCACCGAGGCCCAAGGTGTCGCCCGCGGTCACCAGATCGCCCGGCTTCACCAGACGCTTGCTCAGGTGGGCGTAGAGCGTTTCCAGGCCGTTGAAGTGGCGCACCACCACCACGTGGCCATAGCTCTTGTTGTAGCGCGAGATGCGCACCATGCCGTCGAAGGCCGTGCGTACCGGGTCGCCGGTCTGCAGTTTCAGGTCCACCCCATAGTGCATGCGGCCTTTGCGGGGGCCGAAGGGCGAAGTGACGTGGCCGTGCGTGGGCATCGCCATGTCACAATCGTCGAAGGCCAGGTGGAGCATCAGCGTGTCGTGGCCCAGGGGCACGGGCGATCCGTGGTGCAGGAACAGCTGATCGGTGTTCCAGTGGCAGTAGATATCGTACGAGGGGATGAGGCTCAGCGAGTCGTTCACGTCCCACATCAGCCCCAAGGCGTGAGCGGCTTCCTCGATGTCGGCATGCGCATCCACGTGGTCGGGGTCGAGCATGAGGAATTCGTCCTCGCCACTGTCAGGGCCGCCGATGGCGGTGGTGTCGACCTGGGCCTGTGCGCCCAGCATGAGGCAGAACGGTCCGAGCAGGAAGAGACTGCGGAAGAGAGCAGTTGGCATGTGGGACAAAACTATCCGCCCAAGGGAATGGCGATCGCCAACTTTTGTTGATCGGCCAACACATGCATGTGTCAAACCGTCCGACCCTCGTCCGCCCCGTTCATGCAGAAGTGACGCTGCCCGCGCCCGTGCGTGCACGTACCTTGCCCGGCATGGATCTGGTGGCGTAGGCGGATGGGAATGGGACCACAGCGCATGCATCGGGACTTTTCGGAGGACATCGGCGGCCGTTTCGCGCACGTGCTGGTGCTCTACATCGCCGCACTGCTGCTGAGCCTGCCCTTGTTCATCATCCTGGATCGATTCGTTCCAGAGATCATCATTCCGGTGGGTGGTGGTGCGCGCGTGGACCAGTTGCTGGTGTTCGTGCTCGTGTTCATCGCGTTCGTGGTGCTCGTGCGCCGCTTCCAACGCGTGGTGTATATCGTGCTCATCATGGGCATGCTCGCCCTCACCATCACGAGCATCACCGGGCAGTACACGTTCGGCCGCCTCTATGCGGACTATGTGGACATGCTGCGCGCGTTGGAGGAGACCACGGGGCAGGTGCCGCTGGCCGCACACCGCGCACGCCCGTTCCACCACGCGGAAAAGCTGCGCGACCTCATCCTGGAGCCCGCGCCCGAAGTGCGCTCCGCCGCGGTGCGCATGGCCACCACCCATTTCACCTCGGTCAAGGTGCGCGATGATGAGTTCACCCTGGTGCAGTCCTTCAGCATCTTCAAGGAGATCAACAACAACTGGAAGTACGTGAGCGATCCCAAGGGCCGGGAGTACTTCGCCACGCCGCTGGAGAGCCTGGGCCTGATGGCCGGCGACTGCGATGACCATGCCGTGCTGATGGCCGCATGCATCAAGGCGATCGGCGGGCAGGTGCGTTTGGTGCGCACCGAAGGCCATGTGTACCCCGAGCTGCGCGTGGGCGATGATGCCCGCATGGAACGCGCCGCGCACCTGATCCGCAAGGTGCTCTTCCCGGCCGAGGTGGGCGATGCACCGCTGTACCACCACACGGACAGCAACGGGGTGCATTGGATCAACATGGACTACACCCGCAACTACCCCGGTGGTGAGCTGATGAACGAGGCCATCATCGGCATACTTGAACTGTGACGGTGATGGCGGGGCCGGTGGTCGTTGGGCGGCCGCCGCTTCCAGCTACCTTCGGGGGCTTGCGATGAAGCGATTGGTGGAACCCGGCGAGTTGGCGAAGGCCAGCCACATGCGCCCCGGCGATCCCCGGCTGGCGTTGCTCACTGAGGTGAGCGGGCTGAAGAAGCTGGAGCGGTTCTACGATTCCATCAGCCATCTGCACGATCTGGACTTCGCCCAGGCCGTGTTCGTGAACCTGGACCTCCACCTGGAGGTGGATCCCCGGGACCTGGAGCACATCCCCAGGAGCGGCCCCGTGGTGTTCGTGGCGAACCACCCGTACGGTGCGGTGGACGGCCTGGCGCTGGTGCACGTGCTGGGCCGGGTGCGGCCCGACCTGAAGGTGATGGCCAACTTCCTGCTGCAGCAGCTGGAGCCCCTGCGCAACCGGTTCATCGGGGTGAACCCGTTCGAGAACATGGCGCGCAGCAGCTTCCAAGGCATGCGGCAGGCCATGCAGCATGTGCAGGCGGGCGGCGCGCTGGCCGTGTTCCCCGCCGGGGAGGTGAGCAGCTGGCGCACGGACCTGAAGACCGTGGCCGACCCGCGCTGGAAGATGCCCGTGATCCGCATGATCCAGCACATGGGCGTACCCGTGGTGCCCGTGTGGTTCGATGGGGCGAACGGACTGGTGTTCCAGCTGCTGGGCATGATCCATCCCAACCTGCGCACCCTTGCCCTGCCCAAGCAGATGCTCCGCATGCGCGGGCGTTCCGTGCGCATGCGGGTGGGCAAGCCCATTCCGCCGCAGGACGTGGCCGACTTCTCCTCGGCCGAGCAGCTGGCACGCTACCTCCGCGCCAAGACCTATGCGCTGGGCAGCGGGCTGCAGGTGAAGCGCGAGTTCTTCAACCCGCTGCGCTTCCCCGACCTGCCGCGCCCCGTGGTGGACCCCGTGCCCACCGACCTGCTGCGTGCGAACATCGACGCCATCGCCGAGCTGAAGCTCAGTTCCCAAGGTCCATTCGACCTGTACCTGGCCCCCAGCCATCGCATCCCCGATGTGCTGCGCGAGATCGGCCGCCTGCGCGAGGAAACCTTCCGGCTGGTGGGCGAGGGCACGAACAAGGCCATCGACCTGGACGAGTTCGACATCTACTACGACCACCTGTTCCTGTGGGACCGGGAGCGGGGGACGGTAGCCGGGGCCTATCGCATCGGCGACGGGCGGCGCATCATGGAGCGCTACGGCCGGCGGGGCTTCTACACCAGCACGCTGTTCCGCATGGACCGGCGCATGGACCGCATCCTGGGGCGCACCTTCGAGCTGGGCCGGTCGTTCGTGGCCCCCGACTACCAGCGGCAGCGGCTGCCCCTGTACCTCTTGTGGCGCGGCCTCATGCTGCTGATCACCGGCCAGGAGCACCACCGCTACCTGCTGGGGCCCGTAAGCATCAGCAGCAACTACAGCGAGTTCTCCCGCAAGCTTATCATGGAGTATGTGCGGCAGTACCACTTCGACGACGAGGTGGCGCAGTGGGTGCGCCCGCGCAACCGCTTCCGCGTGGGGCCGGACAAGACCGACCGCGCCGCGCTGGTGCAGGCGGCCATGGCCGACCTGAAGCGCATGGACCGCTCCATCACCGATGCCGACCCGCAGGCGCCCGGCATGCCCGTGCTGCTGAAGAAGTACCTGCTGCTGAACGCCCGGATCATCGGCTTCAACCGCGACCCGCATTTCAACGATGCCTTGGACGCCCTGATGCTGCTGGACCTGACCCGGATCCCGCAGCGCACCCTGGACGATCTGCGCAAGGGGATGGGGGGCTGACCCCCGAACGACGAAGGGCCTCCACTGGAGGCCCTTCGGGAAAGGATGGGTCGGCTTGCCTTATTGGGCGGCGGCCACGGACTGACGCTTCTCGGTGATGCGGGCGCTCTTGCCGCGACGCTCACGCAGGTAGAAGATACGGGCCCGACGCACCACGCCGCGCTTGTTCACCTCCACCTTGCTGATGAAGGGGGAGGACACGGGGAAGATCCGTTCCACGCCCACGTTGTTGCTGATCTTGCGCACGGTGAACGTGCTGGTGCTGCCAGCGCCTTTGCGTTGGATCACCACACCTTGGAACTGCTGAATGCGTTCCTTGTTGCCCTCCTTGATACGGTAGTGCACGGTGATCGTGTCGCCAGCCTTGAACTCGGGCAGTTCGTTCACCGGCATGTATTCCTTCTCCAGCTGCTTGATGCGGTCCATGACCTGAGGGTGTTGGGTCCTGCGGATCGGGGGGTACCCCTCCCGAACGGGGCCGCAATATTACGGAATATTCCCCGATCGCACGCTGGTCACTCTCCGGAGTGTTCCGGGCCGAGCATTTCCGGGCGGCGCTCCCGGGTGCGTTCCACGGCCTGGCGGTGGCGCCATTCGTGGATCCGGGCCTCGTGGCCGCTGAGGAGCACATCGGGCACCTTCCAGCCGTTGTATTCGGCCGGGCGGGTGTAGGCGGGTGGGGCCACCAGGCCGTCCTGGAAGCTGTCGCTCAGCGCCGAGGTGCCGTCGCCGAGCACGCCGGGAACCAGCCGCACCACCGCATCGCTCAGCACGGCGGCCGCCAATTCGCCCCCGCTTAGCACGTAGTTGCCAATGCTGATCTCGCGGTCCACCAGGTGCTCGCGCACCCGCTCGTCCACCCCCTTGTAGTGCCCGCAGAGCAGGATCAGGTCCGTGGCCATGCTCAGCTCGTTCACCAAGGGCTGGTCGAGCAACTGGCCGTCGGGGCTCATGTAGATCACCTGCACATTGGGCCGGCCGGCCTTCAGCTCGGTGATGGCACGGTGGATGGGCTCCACCATCATCACCATGCCGGCCCCTCCGCCGAAGGGCTCATCATCCAGCCGGCGGTGGCGGTCGGTGGCCCAGTGGCGGAGGTCGTGCACCTGGATCTCCACCAGCCCCCGTTTGCGGGCCCGGCCCACGATGCTGGCATCGAACCAGCCGGAGAGCAGGGCGGGCACGGCGGTGAGGATGTCGATACGCATGGCGTCGGGGCGGCAAAGATCGGCCGAACGGCCCGAAGGAAGGCGGTGGCCACGCATGATCTTTGTGGTGCATGCGCCGCCTCACCTTCGTTCACTGCCTTGCCATCGCCTGGGTGATGGTGGGCGGATCGCCCGCATGGGGCCAACGCCCGCGTCCGGACAGCGCCTTCGACACGGCCTACGTGCACGACTACTCGCACATCCTGGCCACCCGGGTGTACCTGAGCACGAAGGACAACCGCATGGTGCTGGGCTCCGTGCCCGGGGCGCAGAACCTGGTGTACCAACCCAACAACCGGATCAACATGGGCGTGGGTGCCAGCTACCGGGCCATCACCCTCAATCTGGGGTTCCCGGTGCCGGGCATCAATGCCGATGACGAGGTGGTGGGGCGCACCCGCTACCTCGACGCCCAGGCCAACATCCTCACCCAGCGCACGGCCACCAACCTCTTCCTGCAGGGCTTCAGCGGCTACTACGTGAGCTCCCACGGCCACGATCAGGTGAACTGGCCCGCGGACCATGCCCGTCCTTACCGGCCCGATGTGCGGCAGTTCAACCTGGGGGTGAGCACGGTGCGCATCCTCAACAGCGACCGCTTCAGCTACCGGGCCTCGTTCAACCAGGACGCCTGGCAGCGGCGCAGTCAGGGGTCGTGGCTCATCGGCGGCTACGCCACCTGGTTCACCATGATCGGCGATTCATCGCTGGTGCCCACGGCGCTGCGCGAGGAGTTCACCGCGGCCATGGACATGCGGCGGGGCACCTTCGCCGACCTGGGTCCCATGGGCGGCTACGCCTATACACTGGTGTGGCGCGCGCACTGGTTCCTGACGATCTCCGGCGTGGCGGGTGCGGGCCTCAGCGGGCAGTGGCTGCGGCAACCTCAGGGCGAGGGGGAGCGGCTGCACCGGCGCGCGGGGCCGGGCTGGCATGCCCAGGTGCGGGCCAGCATGGGGTACAACAGCCGGCGGTGGTATGCGGGCGTCGGCTACAACCAGGAGCGCATTGGCTACCTGTTGGAGGAGCAGCGCGGCGTGCAGTGGATGGTGAGCAACCTGCGCTTCAACGTGGTGCGCCGCTTCAACACCCGGATACCGTTCATGGACCGCCGCATCCACTGGTTCCGGAAGAACGTGCAGCGCCCCGTGGAGGAGGCGCTGCCCGATATCCCGCTGCTCCCCGGCACGCCCTGAGGCTACTGCTTCACCAGCTTGCGGGTGGCGGTGCGGCCGTGCTGGCCGATCACCAGGAGATAGGTGCCGGCGGCCCGGTCGCTCAGGTCGATGATATGCTCGTAGCGGCCGCGGAAGGCGGTGATCCGCTCGTCGTACACCCGTTCACCGGTGGCATCGAAGACTTGCACGGTGAGGTCACCCCGCTCGGGGGCATCGAAGCGCAGGCGGAAGTGGCCGTCGCCGGGGTTCGGGTGGCAGCGCAGGTCGCCCAGGTCCAGTTCGCGGTCCAGGCCTGTCACGCCTTTTTTGCTCAGCAGGTCCTTGTCGGCCGGCTCCAACGGGCGGCTCTGGATGTGGATGCGGGTCTCGCGGCGCCACACACCGGGGGCGGGCATGTCGCCCTGCAGTTCCTGGCGCAGACGGTCCATCTCCCGGCGCAGGTCGTCCATCTCGCGACGCAGCTCCTCGTACATGGGTCGGTCCGGGCCATCTGATCCGTCCCACTGGAAGCTGCGGGCGAAGGCCCGTGCGGTGCGGCGCCCCAGCGGCCCGCTGAGCGTGATGGCCCTGCCTTCGCGTTCCACCTCGATGGTGACGGTGTCGCCGGGGGCCATGGCCTTCACCGCCGCGGCCAGTGCGGCGAAGTCGTCCACGGGCTGGCCATTCACGGTGCGGATGCGGTCGCCCGTGCGCATGCCCATGTCGGTGGCGGCGCTGTGCGCTTCCACCTGCACGGTCACGCCTGGGCCTTCCGGGGCGTCCATGGGGCTCACCCCCAGGAAGGCGTGGTCGGGGACGGGACGGCGGATGAAGGCATGGGACGGGGCGCGCGGGCCCGCTTGCTCGCCCAGTTCGGTGATGCCGGTCATCGACCTGTCGTTGCGGAGCCAGGTGATCTTCACCTCCGTGCCCGGGCGTTGCGCGCGCACGGCGGCGGCCAGTTCCTCGGGTCCGGCGATGGCGCGGTCGTTCAGCTGCGTGATGATATCGCCCTGCTGCAGGCCGAGGCGGGCGGCGGGCGAACCGGGTGTCACATGCTGTACCACGGCACCGGCCTTCGGTCCGTTGCGTTTGCCATTGGGCTCCGTGCTGCTGGTGGAGACACCGAGCCAGGCACGCGGCTCAGCGGGACCGTTGAATTGCCCGGGGCGGAAGCCTTCCGGCCAGTCCAGCTCATGCAGGCCCATCAGGTCACGGATGTCGATCTGCAGATCGCCGTCCCCATGGAAGTAGGAGAATGGCGCGTGGAGGCCCAGGTCGCGCAGGGCTTCGCGAAAGCCATTCTCGTCCGTGCCGTCGAATTCCTTGATCACCCGGGTGGTATCGCCGTTGATGTGGGTGATCACCTCGAGGCGGAAGTGGTGTTCGGGTTCGGACTGTGCGTGCAGATGGGGCACCAGTCCGGCCAGGAGCGCACCCGCGAGGGTGAGGATGGAAGGAGCGATGTGCATGGTGGTCCGTGCTTGGTCAAAGGCGAAACTATCCGCGCCGTCGGGGGGGCGGATGTTAACGAGGTCGAAGAAGTGTTAAGCGGGATCAACCGCTCATTCGCCGCGGAAACGGTCGATGTCGCGGCGTTCCCGCTTGGTGGGTCGGCCGGCACCGGGGGGGCGTTCGGCACGCACGCGGCGGGCCGTCTCCAGCCGCTCCAGCTCGGCCAGCGGCGTGGTCTCGGTGATCAGTTCCGGCACCAGCCTGGCCCCCACGCGCGCGGTGGGCAGCGCGATCACCGTCCAGCTCCGCCAGATGGGCGGAGTGCGCACGGCCACCGTATCGCCCACCTTCACCGTGGCCGATGCTTTCACGGGATGCGCGTTCACGCGCACGTGCTCCCGCTTCACCGCGTCGGTGGCCTGCACCCGGGTGGAGAACAGCCGCACGCACCAGAGGAACTTGTCGATGCGCATGATCAGGGACGGGCCGAAAATGCGAGCGGCCCGTCGAACGACGAGCCGCCTTGGTGACCCCGGCAGGATTCGAACCTGCAACCAACAGAACCGGAATCTGTCATTCTATCCAGTTGAACTACGGGGCCGTCCAACACCCCGCCCGGAGGCGGAGCGGGCGCGAAGATAACGCTTGCCGGTGTGCGACGGATGTCGGGCCGGGCGATGTGCTGCTACGTGCGTTCGATCCCCGGGTCGGCGGTGGGGGGCATTCCAGCTTTTGGCGAGGCAACCGGTGGAACCCAAGGACGATGAGGATCCCAGCTGCGCCCTGGTCCGCACAGGTCCGCAACACCAAGTCCCGATCGTGCCGCTCCCGGCCGCACCTGATCTAATGAAGGCTTAACATAAAGGGGCCACCTTTGGGGCACGATGAGCGAACCGCAGAAAGTGCTTCTTGTGGACGATGAGCCGGACATCCTTGAGCTGCTG
>CAYXKE010000005.1:52246-88786 GCA_964464935.1 uncultured Chryseobacterium sp. | reverse complement strand
AACGAAGGTCACGGCTTCCACAACGAGGAGAACCGCTTCGAGTTCTACGCGGCCATGGACAAGTTCCTGGAGCAGCACATCGGCAGCGGCCGGACGGCGGCCGGAAAGGCGAGCTGAACCCCTTGATGACCAGGATATCGCACATGGAACGGCGGCCCCAGCGGGTCGCCGTTCCTGTTCCGGGGATGGGGCGGGCGGGTGCGCCCGGGGGATTTTTTTGCGGGCAGGGCAACCCACCCCCCACGCACGCGCGTCACCCGCGTGGAGCCATCCGTGTGCCCGGGTCGTTGGAAGGACCCGGCCACTTCTCCCCGGACCTCCTATTTTGGTACGATCAAAGCGGACGGAACCAGCCCCCCACATGACCCTACGGACCCTATTTCTATGCTTCACGGCCCTGGCCGCATCCGTTGCTTCGGCCCAAGTGGTGGTCGTGAACGAGGTGTGCGCGTCGAACTGGAACCACCACGCGGACAATTTCGGTGAGTTCGAGGATTATATCGAGCTGTACAACACCAGCGGCACGCCGTTCGACCTGAGCGGATGGTTCATCAGCGACAGCCAGAACAACAACCTGAAGTACCAGTTCCCGGGTGGCACCACCGTGCCGGCCAACGGGTACCTGATGGTGTACTGCAGCGGCCGCAACACCGTGGCGGGCGGCATGGTGCACACCAACTTCAAGCTCAACCAGACCCAGGAGGAGCGGGCGGTGCTGTCCGACCCGGCGGGTAACATCGTGGACAACTTCAAGTACGAGTTCCGCACCAAGACCAACCACAGCTGGGGCCGCACCAGCGACGGTGCCGCCACATGGAGCCTGTTCACCACGCCCACGCCCAACGGGCCGAACGTGAACCCCTCCCCCTACTACACCGACCGCCCCACCTTCAACCTGGCACCCGGCTTCTACCCCGGCCCCATCTCGCTGGAACTCACCGCCCAAGCCGGCACCCAGATCCGCTACACCCTGGACGGCAGCACGCCCACGGCCGCTTCCACCCTGTATGCCGGCCCCATCGCCATCAACAACACCACGGTGGTGCGCGCCATCGCCATCCCCGGCGACCCCACGGTGCCCCCCAGCTTCGTGGAGACCAACACGTACTTCATCGGAGTGACGCACACCGTGCGGGTGCTTTCCCTGAGCGGCGACCAACTGCTCACACTGCTCAATGGCACCCAGATCGAACCCGAGGGCGTGCTTGAATTCTTCGGTGAGGACGGCTCGTTCAAGGGCGAGACCGGCGGCAACTTCAACAAGCACGGCAACGACTCCTGGGCCTACCCCCAGCGCGGTCTTGACTACGTGGGCCGCGACGCCTTCGGCCTGAACGACGGGCTGTACTTCAAGGTGTTCCGCACCAAGAACCGCGACTACTTTCAGCGCCTGATCATCAAGGCCGGCGCCAGTGACAACTACCCCTTCGAGGGCGGTGGTGCCCATATCCGCGACCCCTTCGTGCAGGCGCTCTCGCACGAGTCCGAACTGCACCTGGACGAGCGGACCTACGAGCCGTGCGTGGTGTACGCCAACGGGCAGTACTGGGGGGTGTACGACCTGCGTGAGAAAGTGGACGACAAGGACTTCACCGCGCACTACTACGACCAGGAGGAGAACGACCTGTACTTCCTGAAGACCTGGGGCGGCACCTGGGCCGAGTACGGCGGGGGCAACGCCACGAACGACTGGAACCAGTTGCGCAACTACATCATGACCAACAACATGGGCGACGCTGCGGCCTTCGCCTATGTGAACGACAATCTGAACTGGAAGAGCCTGATCGACTACTTCTGCCTGAACAGCTACATCGTGTGCCGCGACTGGCTGAACTGGAACACGGCCTGGTGGCGCGGCCTGAACCCCCTGGGCGATGGTCGCCGCTGGCGTTATGTGCTGTGGGACATGGACGCCTCGTTCGGGCACTATGTGAATTTCACCGGCGTGCCCCAGACCGGCCCCGATGCGGACCCCTGCCAGGTGGAGGATCTGCCCAACCCGGGTGGCCAGGGGCACACGGACATCCTCGAGAAGCTGATCAATGAGAACGAGATGGTGTCCAACTACTACACCAACCGGTACATCGACCTGGGCAACACGGTGTTCTCTTGCGATAACATGATCTCCTTCCTGGACAGCCTGGTGGCGCTGATCGAGCCCGAGATGCCCGGCCAGGTGGCGCGCTGGGGCGGCAGTGTGGCGGGCTGGCAGGCCAACGTACAGGCCATCCGCGACTTCATGCTCGAGCGTTGCGAGGCGATCCAGGACGGGCTGGTGGACTGCTATGACCTGGAGGGCCCGTACCAGGTGACCTTCAACGTGGAGCCTCCGGGTGCCGGCACCATCCGCATCAACTCCATCACACCGGAGAGCTATCCTTTCAGCGGCACCTATTACGGTGGCATCGACACGGAGTTGGAGGCCATCGGCAACAACGAGCCGGGTGAGGAACCGGTATGGCTCTTCAGCCATTGGGAGATCTTTGGCCCCACCACCATCACGCCCACGCTCAACGACTCCCTGGTGGTGGCCCGCTTCTTCGGTGCCGACAGCATCGTGGCCCACTTCGTGCCCCCCGTGCGCTATGATGTGCTGCTGCAGGTGGACCCGCCGGGCAGCGCGGCCATCATGTTCAACGACACGCTCTACACTGATCTGCCCCGCTGGGTGACCGCTCCTGAGGAACTGCCCGTGCCCGTGCGCGTAGTGCCCAACCTCTACTGGAAGTTCAAGTACTGGACCGTGGAGAACAACATCTTCCTCCCGGACAGCACCTCCGACACCCTGTCCATCTCCTTCTGGGAGGCGGACACCATCACCGCTTACATGGAGGCCGAGGACCACGTGTTCTTCCTGCCCAACGCCTTCACCCCGAACGGCGACGGCATCAACGACGTGTTCCTGCCGGTGGCCAATGTGGTGGACCTGGAGTTGTACGTACTGCGGATCTATGATCGCTGGGGCCGCCTGCTGTTCGAGACGATCGATCCATGGGAAGGCTGGGACGGCACGGTGGGCGGACAGGAAATGCCCGATGGCGTCTATGTCTACCAAGCGGATGTGGTGGACGCGATCAAACGCGACCGCTACGAGTTCAGAGGACACTTCACCCTGTTCCGATAACGGACCAGCAGCAGAAGGCCGGCCAGACCTGCGGGTATGGTCGGCCTTCTGCTTTTCGGGTGGTCAGGGCAGCACCTTGCCCGGGTTCATGATCCCCTGCGGGTCGAATGCCTGTTTGATGGACCGCATGAGGGCCAGCTGGCGCGGCGAGAAGGCGATGTCCATGTATGGGCGCTGCACCAGGCCGATGCCATGCTCGCCGCTGATGGTGCCCCCCAGCGACACCGTGAGCCGGAAGATCTCGCGGATGGCCTGGGGGAGCTCATGGTGCCAGAACGCGTCCGGCAGATCCCCCTTGATGATGTTCACGTGCAGATTGCCGTCGCCGGCGTGGCCGTAGCACACACTGCTGAAGCCGTACCGTGCACCGATGGCCTTGACCCCTTCGAGCAGCTGGGGCAGTGCATATCGCGGCACCACGGTGTCTTCCTCCTTGTATACGCTGTGGGCTTTCACGCTCACCGGCACACTGCGCCGCAGCCGCCACAGCGCATCCTTCGTGGCCGCGTCCTCCGCCAGCAGGACCTCACCGGCGCCGAAGCGTTCCATCACCTCACCGATCGCGGCGCACTGGTCCAAGAGGCTGGCGGGATCGTTGCCGTCCACCTCCACCAGCAGGTAGGCGCCCGGCTCGGCGGAGAGCTGTGATGGCAGGTCATCGGTGAAGCGCATGGTCCACACGATGGCGTCGCGCTCCATGAACTCCAGCGCGCTGGGCACGATGCCGGCGCGGAACACGGCGCTCACCGCGGCGCAGGCATCGGTGGCGCTGGCGAAGGGCACGAGCATGAGGCGCGTCTCGCGTGGCAGGGGCACCAGCTTGAGCACCGCCTCGGTGATGATGCCCAGGGTACCCTCGCTGCCCACCATCAGGTGCGTGAGGTCGTAACCGGTGGCGTTCTTCAGGGTGCGGGCCCCGGTGCGGACGACCTCGCCATCGGGCAGCACCACCTCGAGGTCGAGCACGAAGTCGCGCGTCACACCATACTTCACGGCCCGCGGCCCGCCGGCGTTCTCCGCCAGATTGCCGCCGATGGTGCAGCTGCCGCGGCTGCTGGGATCCGGCGGATAGTAGAGGCCCTGCGCGGCCACCGCCTCCTGCAGCACCTGCGTCACCACGCCCGGCTGCACGGTCACCTGCAGGTTCTCGGTATCGATGTGCACAATGGCGTTCATGCGGTCCAGCGAGAGGCCCACGCCACCGTGCACGCACAGGGCGCCACCGCTCAGGCCCGTACGCCCGCCGATGGGTGTGACCGGCACCTGGTGCTGCGCACAAGCCCGTACCACGGCGGCCACCTCGGCGGTGCTTCGGGGGCGCACCACCACATCGGGCACGTGCAGCAGGTCCTCGGTCTCATCGCGGCCATAAGGCCGGCATTGTTCGCGGTCGATGATCAGCGCATCAGCGGGCAGCACGCTCCGCAGGTGCGTGATGAAGGCCGGGTCGGGCGGTGCGGATCGCATGGAGGCGAAGGTAGGCGCACCCCTGCGCTGGAGCCCCCGCCCGGCTAACTTTGGGTCCATACCCCCACACCCATGCACCTGCTGCGCCTCCCCGCCATTCTGCCCGTCTTGATCCTCATCGGCCACAGCCTCTCCGCCTGCGCGGGCGATCCCGTGAAAGGCGCGGGCGCCGTGGTACGCAAGCCGGTGGAAGTGGCCGCCTTCCACGGGGTGGAACTGACCGGCTCAGTGGACGTGATGGTGCGCCAGGGTGATGCACAAAAGGTGGAGGTGGAAGCCCAGGCCAATTTGACCGATGTGCTGGAGTTCGTCGTGGAGAACGGCGTGTGCCGCATCCGCCCGCGCACCAGCTTCTCCACCAACAAACCGTTCGTGGTCCACGTGACCGTGCCCGTGCTGGACCGCGTGGTGGTCTCCGGCAGCGGCGATGTGAAGAGCCACACGCCCTTCGCCGTACCGGTCATGCACGTGGCGGTGTCGGGCAGCGGCGATGTGGAACTCCAGGTGCAGGTCGATAGTGTGGACGCCCGGTTGAGCGGATCGGGCGAGATCAAGCTCATCGGCACGGCCCGGGCCTTGGAGGCCGAGGTACGTGGCAGCGGCGACATCAAGGCGGGCAACCTCAAGGTGGAACGCGCGCGGGCCTACGTGAGCGGCAGCGGCGATGTGACGGTGAACACCGCCGTGCTCGACGCCGAGATCCGCGGCAGCGGCGATGTGAAGTACAAAGGCAGCAAGCCCGCCATCACCTCCCGCATCACCGGCTCCGGTTCCGTGCGCCATGTGGACCAGTGATCGCGCCCTGCACCCCATCATCACCGGTGCGCTGTTCCTCGGCACAGCCTGTGGCACGCCCGCGCCCGAGCCCACACCCACACCGGCATCGGAGCCCGTGGTCCCCACGGAAGGCGCCCCGCTCGTACTGCACGAGGTGGAGGACAACCTGCGCCATGATACACTACTGGTCCAGGTGACCTTCGATCTGGGCGATGGCACCCACCTCATGGTGGCCTCGCATGTGGACGAGAAGTTCGAAGGGCCACGCATCTACCACTACCGTGCTCGTCCCGACAGCTCCGCCGAAGTGATGCACGTTTCCCCACCGGGCTACGACAGCTGGACCATGCTGCCCACGGTGTTCGGTGAAGGTGCCGGCCTGGAGGGCAAATGGGTGCTGGCCAACTTCGGCGAGCGCGAGAGCTGGGGGCAGAAGGTGATGTGGTTCGCCAACGGGTTCCAGGAACGCGGGTTCATGCACGTGGCGCTCCCCGAGCCCGCCGAACAGGATGCGGAGCGCCCGTGGAAGCTCCGCAATGTGGCCCCGCACATGCGGCTGATCCAGCACGGTGACACAGCCGTGTTCCACTTCGCCTGCGACACGGTGTTCGTCTATGATGATGGCACCGGCGGCACCGATCTGCTGGTGCCGGGCACTGCCGTACGCTATACCTGGCACCCCGCACAAGGCCTTGTCCTCTGGCTGCACGGCGTGGCCCATGCCGTACCCCCTCCCGCATGATCGAACCCATCCGCTCCCCCCTCCGTCCGCTGGTCGCGCTGCTCGTGGCCATCGCCCCCCTCCTGCTCAGCGGCCAGACCAAACGCGAGAAGAAGGTGGGCACCCGCGTGGAGGCCCCCGCGGCCCACTGCGACACCCTGCCCTGGAAGCTGGTGTGGTACGACGAGTTCAATGGCACCGAGCTGGACCGCACCAAGTGGCGAACCTGGTTCCCCTACACCGATGACGGCAGCGATCGAGGGTGGTCCACCCGGCTGATGGGCAACAGCAACACCATCTTCCGCGACGAGCTGGTGACCGTGCGCGACGGCGTGCTGCGCCTGGGCGTGCGCGCGCAACCCGGTGAGTGGTACGGCCACCGCAAGGAGCACGAGGGCGCCATGATCCACTCCCTGGACCACGGCCGCTTCGCACACGGGCGTTTCGAGGTGCGCTGCCGCATCCCGCGCGGCGCGGGCCTCTGGCCGGCGTTCTGGGGCTTCGGCGGCGAGACCGAGATCGATGTGTTCGAGTTCTGCGGGGAGAAGCCCCGGGTGCTGAAAGCGGCGCTGCACCGCTGGGGCCGGCCCAAGTTCTCCAACAACGGCAAGCACCGCAGCGTGGACCTCTCCAAGGACTTCCACGTGTATGCGGTGGAATGGGAAGGCGATGCGGTGAGCTGGTACCTGGACGGCCAACTGATCCACCAACGCACACGTTACGTGGACGATCGCGGCCGACCGCTGCCTCCCTGCGACCGTCCGGCGGGCGAGCACCACACGGCGCCCTACTTCCCCCGCGAGAACGACGGCATCAACATCATTCTTGACCTGGCCGTCTCAGCCCCGAAGGACTTCTGTAAGGGACCGAAGAAGCCGAAGCCCTGGCCGGAGGGCACCGCGTTGGAAGTGGACTACGTGCGCGTGTACCAGCGCGGGCGTTAGGGCTACTCGACGATGGGGACCATCCCCCGGATGCCCATGTCCACCACGGTCTCGCCGTCCAATGGCTCATAGACGTTGTCGCCATCGGACTCGGTCCACTCAAAACTCTTGTTGGTGCTCAGCGACACGGTGATCACCACGTCTTCGGTCTCGTTGCCGGTGATGGTGAGCGGCTCGGCGAACGCACCGGTCACCACGCATGAACCCGCGGGGATGGGCGATGTGGCGAAGAGCGGGTTCACCACCGTGGTGCCGGGTGCCTGGCCCTGGATCACCGGAGTCGGCACCAGCGGATCGTGCACCTCGAACGCCCAATACCCCTGTGCCTTGTTGCTGTTCACGTGCACGGTGCTGTCGGCCACCTGGAAGGAGCTGATGTAGGTGTTGAAGCCGATGAACGAGGCCACCGTACCCGTCATGTTCAGGCCCAAGGCACTGAAGCGCACATCGTAGTTCTGGTAGCCCAGCGATACACGCAGCCATTCGTAGGTGCCCGGCGAGAGTTGCGACAGAGGGATGTTCAGGAATGCCTCGCCATCGCCCACGCGAACCGACTGGTCGAAGTCGATGGCGTTCTCCCCGCCGGCCGTGGTCTCCGGCGCGTGGTACACCACCTGGCCTGCGCCCAGGGCCGTGAACATGCTGGGGGCGAACTCCACGTAGTGGGCGCTCATGCTGTTGAAGCGCGGGCTCTGTGCCCCATGGCCATCGGGGATGCCCGCGGGCTGACCGAGGTTGTTCAGACGCACCTGGGTGCTGTCGAACCGGAACTTCAGCACCAGCCGCGGCCCCTCAGTACCGCCACCGCCTCCCCCTCCCCCCGTGCCGGGCGGATCGGGATCGTCCTTGGAACAGGCGATGAGCCCGGCCATCAAGACCAGGAGCGGTAGGAGGTGCTTGAGGCGTGTCATTGCGGGAGTCGATCAAATTTAGGCCGATCGGACCGGGTACCCGAGCCGAATAGTATGCATGCATACCTTTAGCCCTATATTGGTCTCCGCAGATCCCTGATGAAGCCCGAGGAAACCATTGAATTCCCGATCCGGAAGGTGTGGAGCCGGATCTCACGCATCTACAACAACGAGGCGGCCAAGTACGGCGGCAGTCTGGCGATCGGTCAGATCCTGCTCAACCTGGAGCCGGAGGGCACGCCCAGCACGAAGCTCGGCCCCAAGATGGGCATGGAGAGCCGCAGTCTGGTCCGCACGCTGCAGGCCATGGAGGAGGCCGGTCTCATCCGCCGCGTACCGTGCAAGGAGGACAAGCGCGTGGTGCGGATCCACCTCACGGCCAAAGGCAAACAGAAACGCGACGTGAGCCGCGACACGGTGATCCGCTTCAACCGCGCCGTGCAGGCCCACCTCACCGCCGAACAGCTCCGCCAGTTCCGCGAGGTGATGGCCCAACTGGACCGCATCCTCGAACAAGAGCAACTGTTTAGTCCACCCCAGGGAACAGCGGTCACGGCGAAGAAAGGATGAAGGCATCACCCCTCGATCACATTCCTCCGTGCCCGCTGTGCCGCTGTGAAGCATTCCAAGATCAATGAGCAAACGCAACATCCGCAAAGTCGCTGTGCTCGGCAGCGGCGTCATGGGCAGCCGCATCGCCTGCCACTTCGCCAACATCGGCGCCGAGGTCCTGCTGCTTGACATTGCACCGAAAGAAGGTCCGCGCAACAAGATCGTGGACGACGCCCTGGCCGCGGCCATCAAGAGCAACCCCGCGCCGCTCTACGACAAGAAGTTCGCGGGCCGCATCACCACCGGCAACTTCGACGACGACCTGCCGAAGATCAAGGGCTGCGACTGGGTGATCGAGGTCGTGGTGGAACGCCTCGACATCAAGCAGCAGGTGCTGGCCAACGTGGAGAAGCACCGCACGCCCGGCACGCTCATCACCACCAACACCAGCGGCATCCCCATCCGCGCCATCGCCGAGGGGCGCAGCGACGACTTCCGCCGCCACTTCTGCGGCACCCACTTCTTCAACCCGCCGCGCTACCTGCCCCTGCTGGAGATCATCCCCGGTCCGGACACCGACCCCGCGGTGATCGCCTTCCTGGAGGAGTACGGCCAGCGCAACCTGGGCAAGGTCACGGTGATCGCCAAGGACACGCCCGCCTTCGTGGCCAACCGCATCGGCGTGTTCGGCATCATGGACGTGTTCCACCTGGTCACCGACATGGGCCTCACCGTGGAAGAGGTGGACCGCCTCACCGGCCCGGTGATCGGCCACCCGAAGAGCGCCACCTTCCGCACCGCCGACGTGGTGGGCCTCGACACCCTGGTGAAAGTGGCCCAAGGCGTGAAGGAAAACTGCCCCGACGACGAGCGCAACAGCCTCTTCGCCATCCCGCCCTACCTGCAGCAGATGGTGGAGAAGAACATGCTGGGCAGCAAGACCGGCAAGGGCTTCTTCTTCAAGGACCGCAGCACGCCCAAGGGCGAGATCCTCTCGCTCGACCTGAAGACGCTGGAGTACAAGCCGCAGGTGAAGCCCAAGTTCGCCACGCTCGATGCCGCGAAGAAGGAAGAGGACCTGCGCAAGCGCCTGAAGCTGGTGTACAACGGCAGCGACAAGGCCGGTGAGTTCTACCGCCGCAGCTTCAACGCGCTCTTCGCCTACGTGAGCCACCGCGTGCCCGAGATCAGCGACGAGCTGTACAAGATCGACGATGCCATGCGCGCCGGCTTCGGCTGGGAGCAGGGGCCGTTCGAGAGCTGGGACGCGATCGGTGTGAACGAGGTGCTCGGCGCGAAGGACGTGCAGGTGGCGCAATGGGTGAAGGACATGGTGGCCGCCGGTCACACCTCCTTCTACAAGACCGAGGGCGGCAGGCGCCTCTACTACGATCCCGCCACCCAGGCCTACAAGCCGGTGCCGCGCGCCGAGGGCCTGATCGTGCTGGGCGACCTGCCCGAGCGCAGCGTGGTGTGGAAGAACAGCGCGGTGACCGTGCACGACCTGGGCGACGGCATCCTGCAGGTGGGCTGGAGCACCAAGATGAACACCATCGGTGCCGAGGTGATCCAAGGCCTCAACAAGGCCATCGACCTCGCCGAGCAGCACTACAAGGGCCTGGTGGTGTACAACGACGGCGCCAACTTCAGCGCGGGTGCCAACGTGGGCATGATCTTCATGATGGCCGTGGAGCAGGAGTACGACGACCTGAACATGGCCGTGAAGACGTTCCAGAACACCATGATGCGGATGCGCTACAGCAGCATCCCCGTGGTGGCGGCCCCGCACCAGCTCACCCTGGGCGGCGGCACCGAACTGTGCCTGCACGCGGACAAGGTGGTGGCGCACGCCGAGACCTACATGGGCCTGGTGGAGTTCGGTGTGGGCGTGATCCCCGGCGGTGGCGGCACCAAGGAGTTCGCCCTGCGCCTCGCCGATGAGTTGAAGGACGGCGACATCCGCATCAACCGCATGCGCGAGCGCTTCCTCACCATCGGTCAGGCCAAAGTGGCCACCAGCGGGCACGAGGCCTTCGCGCTGGGCTACCTGCGCCCCGGACAGGACGAGGTGATCGTGAGCCGCGCCCACCAGCTGGCCTACGCCAAGCAATGCGCGCTGGACCTCTGGAACAAGGGCTACACCAAGCCCGCCCCACGCCGCGACATCAAGGTGCTCGGCCAGGAAGGCTTGGGCATCGTGTACGTGGGCGCCAACAGCATGCTCAGCGGCAACTACATCAGCCAGCACGACGCGCTCATCAGCGAGAAGCTGGGGTATGTGCTGTGCGGCGGGGATCTGAGCGAAGCCACCGAGGTGAGCGAGCAGTACCTGCTTGATCTGGAGCGAAAGGCCTTCGTGGAGTTGTGCATGCAGCGGAAGACCCTGGAAAGGCTGCAGTCGATCATCACCACGGGCAAGGTGCTGCGGAATTGAGGGTTGTCCTATGTCTGATGAAAGACTGTCCTATGTCTGATGCAAGACTGTCCCATGCGAATGCCAAGCACGCGATATCCTATCACCGACGAGGGCTGATGAATGCGATGAAGCATAGTGGTTGTTGGGGCGTGCCCCTCCCCCGGCTCAAGGCCGGGGCTCGGGTCGCGCTTTCCGCTGCAAGTCCTCGCGCGGATTACCGCGCTGTGGGCTTTCCGCTGCAATCGCTCACGCGAAGCACCCACAAACCAGCCGCACGCGATGCGTAATCCAGAGAATTTCGGCGATGTGCGCCAAACGCAGTGGTGTTGCTTATGCGGAGGAGTTCCGGATACAGATGATCATGTTCCTTCGAAGGTGTTCTTGGATCAACCGCATCCAGATGAGCTGCCAACAGTCGGTGTTTGTTATACCTGCAATAATGGGTTGTCAAAGGATGAGGTGTACGTCTCCGCCTTAGTCGAGTGTGTGCTTCGGGGAACGACGGACATCGACAAGCTCGAACGTGAGAAGATCAAGAAGGCCTTTAACCATAGCCCAGCTCTTCAAGCACGAATTGGAGCATGTAAGCAGTTGAATCCTTCAGGCGAGACCGTTTTCCATCCCGAGTGGGATAGAGTCAATCGAGTAGCTCTCAAATTGCTGCGCGGACATGCGCTCTTTGAATTGAACGAACCCCACTGGGAAGAGCCTGTCAGTTATAGCATCAAGCCCGCACCGCTCATGACCACAGCTGAACGCGTGGCTTTTGAAGAAGCACCCGGCGGTGAGTTTCAGATATGGCCAGAGGTGGGAGGTCGCGCGATGCAGCGCGTAGCCGGAGTGGATTGTGATTCCGGTCCTTGGCTAGTTGTGCAACCTAACCGGTATCGCTACCTGTGTTCCGCAGGTCCGCCTCTCACCGTGCGCGTTGTTGTTCAGGAATACTTGTTCGCCGAAGCCATCTGGGACTGAACCATGAAACTCAGAAAGCTCAAATCCCCCGGCCCCAGCGCGGCTGCCTCCTTCCTAAGTACCACTGGGCATACCAGTAGCACCTTGAAGCAAGTTCCACGAGTGCGGAACCGCGATATAGTGCTACTCGATCGGAACCGTCCAGATATGAATCCATGAACGAAAGCCCCACACCAAGAACAGGTTGTGCACTCCGCGTGAGGGATAGAAGCGGAAAGCCCGCAGGCCTGTCATCAGGCCGAGGACTTGCAGCGGATAGCCCGACCCGGCTGCTTTTGAGCCGGGGCACGCCCAACAACACAACAAGCAACAGACAATCCTGCATCGGAAATAAGACAACTCCCCCATGAACGCATACATCATCGCCGGTTTCCGCAGTTCTGTCCTATGTCCGATGCCCTATGCAGGACTGTAACTGCGGACCGTCGAAGCTGACCCACCACTTCAAACCCCGGAACCCATGAACCGCTTCAAGAACCTTGTGGTATGGCAGCAAGCGCTTGACCTGTCAGTGGAAGTATACCGCGCCACGGAGAAATTCCCGAAGAAGGAGGTTTACGGACTGGCCAGCCAGATGCAACGGGCCGGTGTCTCCGTGCCGAGCAATATCGCTGAAGGCGCAGCACGCAACCACGATGGCGAGTTCTTCCACTTCCTGGGAATAGCATGCGGTTCGGCAGCGGAGCTCGCGACACAGACCATCATCGCCGAACGGCTGGGCTACATCGAAAAGATCCAGGCGGACAAGATCCTGGGAGAGACCGAACACATCATGAACCGCGTTTTCAAGCTGCAACAACAGCTGGAGACCAAGTACAAGAGACGCCCGGCGCGAAGCTGAAACGCCTGTCCCATGTCCTATGCAAGACTGTACCATGCAGATCCGAGCGACGGACATGGGGCAAGCGACAGATCGCACGAGCATAAGACAGTCCTGCATTGGACATAAGTCAATCCTGCATCGGACATAAGACAACTCCCCATGAACGCATACATCATCGCCGGTTTCCGTTCCGCCGTAGGCAAAGCGCCCCGCGGCAAATTCCGTTTCACCCGTCCGGACGACCTGGCCGCGCACGTGGTGGACCACCTTGTTTCATCGGTGCCGGACCTGGACCGCCAGCGCATCGACGATGTGATCGTGGGCAACGCCACGCCCGAGGCGGAGCAGGGCTTGAACATCGGCCGCATGATCAGCCTGATGGGCCTGAACACCGACAAGGTGCCGGGCATGACGGTGAACCGCTACTGCAGCAGCGGCAGCGAGACCATCGCCATCGCGGCGGCCAAGATCCACAGCGGCCAGGCCGATGTGATCGTGGCGGGCGGCGTGGAGTGCATGAGCCCGATCCCCTTCGGTGGCTGGCGAATCGTGCCCAACGCCCGGGTGGGCAAGGTGAACCCCACGTATTACTGGGGCATGGGGCTCACCGCCGAGGCCGTGGCGCGCGACTTCAAGGTGAGCCGCGAGGACCAGGACGCCTTCGCGCTGAAGAGCCACGAGAAGGCGCTGGCCGCGATCGCCGCCGGCCGCTTCAAGGACGAGATCGTGCCCTACACCGTGGAGCGCGTGTACCTGGACGCGAACGAGAAGCGCCAGGTGGAGCAGTACGTGGTGGACACCGATGAGGGTCCCCGCCAAAGCTCGATGGAGGCCCTGGCCAAGCTGAAGCCCGTGTTCGACGCCAAGGGTTCGATCACGGCCGGCAACAGCAGCCAGACCAGCGATGGCGCGGCCTTCGTGCTGGTGGTGAGCGAGCGCATGCTGAAGGAACTGAACGTGAAGCCGATCGCCCGCCTCCTCTCCTACCACGTGGCCGGTGTGGAGCCGCGCATCATGGGCATCGGTCCCGTGGCGGCGGTGCCCAAGGCGGTGGAGAAGGCCGGGCTGAAGATGAGCGACATCCAGCTGTTCGAGCTCAACGAGGCGTTCGCGTCGCAGTCGCTGGCGGTGGTCCGCGAGTTGGGCATCGACCCGGAGATCGTGAACGTGAACGGCGGTGCGATCGCCCTGGGCCACCCGCTGGGATGCACGGGGACCAAGCTCACCGTGCAGCTGCTGAACGAGATGCGTCGCCGCAACCAGAAATACGGCGTGGTGACCATGTGCGTGGGAACGGGGCAGGGCGCGGCGAGCGTGTTCGAGCTGTTGAACTGATGCGGAAGGCGGGGACCGCCTCAATGCAGCGGAAAGGCGCGTCGGTGTGCGTAGCGTGCTCCCGGTTGTAGCGGTCGGCTGAGCAGGACGAGCTCGTGCACTTCCTGCACGCTCGTGCAAGTGTGTGGTGCGAGCATCGCCCAGGCCTCGGAAAAGCGTGCAGGCTTGAGCCCCGCGGCGATGGTGAGGTGCGGATGGTCGGTGACGCGCAGGGCGGCACGCCACTGCTCATCGGCCAGCAGGGCATGTACCACCGGCTCACGCACGGCGGCGATGGCGTCCTTGTCCACCGGATCGATGTAGATGGTGCGGCGGTCGGCGAAATGCGTGATGCCGCGGTAGTGCAGCGTGAAGCCATGCAGGCCAGCGGTGCCGCGTTCGATGGCAGCGACGATCGCAGGCGCGTGGTGCTCCGGCAGGTCGAGGAAGCAGAGGGTGATGTGCGGCGGCGTGTGGCGCCCGCTGAACGAGCCGATGCGCGGGTGGAGCATGGCGCGCAGGCGCTGCACCTCATCGGCAAGGGCCTGGTGGGGCAGGATGGTGAGCAGGTAGCGCTGGATCGCCATCAGAAAGGCGATGTGAAGTTCGGGCACCTCGGACAGGGACGGAACGCACACGGCCGGACGCGGTGAACGTCCGGCCGTGCGCCATGTGTTCCGAGCGGACTACTGCTCGTCGTAGCCGAACACCTCCTTCTTGGTGAGCTTGGTCACCGGGCCGAGGCGTTCCAGGGCCTTGAAGTCGATGTTGCTCTCCTTGCCGATCACGAGGTAGGTGAATTGACGGCCCTTGATCTCGCGATCGAAGAAGGCCTGCATCTCGTCCATGGTGATGGCGGGGATGCGCGCGTAGCGGTCCTGACGGATGTCGCGGTCGAGGCCGAGGCGCTGCAGTGCCTCCCAGTTCCAGTAGATGCCCGCCTTGGTGATGCGCTCGCTGGCGATGACCTTGCGGGCGGCCTCCTTGGCACCGTCGAACTGCTCCTGGGCGCGGGGCATGTCGTTCATGAGCTTCAGCAGGGCGTCCACGGCATCGTTCAGTTTGTCGGCCTGGGTGCCGATGAAGGCGCGGAGGTAGTGGGCTTGATCGGCGCGGACCGGCGTGGTGTAACTGGCATTGGCGCTGTAGGCCAGGGCCTTTGCCTCGCGGATCTCCTGGAACACGATGCTGGAGAGGCCGGAGCCGAAGTACTCGTTGAACAAGCTCGCGTAGGGCAGTTGGTCCATGTTGAACGCGCCGGCCTTGCTCACCAGCAGCAGTTCGGTCTGCACCATGTCATGCTCCAGGAAGTACACCTTGTTGCTGTTGGTGGCCAGCTCGGGGTATTCGCGGGCGGGAGGCACGGGCTTGAGCTTGGCGGGCACCTTGTGCTCCTTGTCGAGCAGCGCCTTCACCTCATTGATGGGCCTGCTGCCGTAGTAGAACACCCGGTGCTCATGGGCGGTGATGCCTTTGATCCGCGCGATGAGGTCCTTGGCGGGGATCACCCGCATGCTGTCAATGGAGAGCGCATCGGTGAGCGGCGAGCGGGGCCCGAAGCGTGCATAGCTGTACAGGCCGGTGTGCAGGATGTAGCTCTTGTTCTTGAGCAGGTCCTGACGCTCCTTGCCGATGTCGTTCACCAGGGCGATGAGCGCGGCCTCGTCCACACGCGGGTTGGCCAGCAGTTGCTCCAACAGGCGCACCCCCTTGTCGAGGTTCTTCTCCAGGCCGGAGAGGTACACCGTGGCGCGGTCCTCGCCCACGTCCACCCCGAAGCGCAGGCCGAGCTTGAAGAACTCCTTCTTCAGATCACGGGCGCTGAGTTTGTCCGTGCCGAGGAACTCCAGGTAGCGCACCGCGAGGTCCATCACGGGGTCGTTGCGCGTGCCGAGGTCGGCGATGTAGTAGAGCGAGAAGATGTCGTTGCTGGGGTTGGCGATGTGGGCCAGGGGCACACCGCTCTTCAACGTGCCGCGGTCGATGGCCGTGGCGTAGTCCACGAACACCGGCTCCACCTCACCCTTGGGCAGGCGCTCCCACTCGGTACGCCAAGCGCTCTGCACGTCGCGATTGATCTCCACCGGGGTGATGGTGGGCTTGGGCACCTTGTACACGTTGGTCTTCTCGCCGGTGCGTTTGAAGAGTTCCACGCGGCCGGCACCGAGCTTGTTCTGGGCGAATTCCATCACCTGCTGCTTGGTCACACGGGCCATGCGGTCGTGGAAGTCGAGCACCTCCGCCCAGGCCTTGTGCGTGATGAACGCATCGGTGAAGGCCGCGGCACGCGCGGCGTTCTGGTCGCTCCAGCTGCGGATGCGGCTCTGGCGCAGGTCGTTCACCACGGCCTCGATCAGCCACTCATCGAACTCACCGCGCGCCAGCTTCTCCACCTGCTGTAGCAGCAGGTCGCGTACCTCCTCCAGGCTCTGGCCCTGACGCGGACGGCCCTTCATCTGCAGGATGCCGTGGTCATGCATCGCATAGCCATAGGCCATCGCATCGAGCACCTTCTGCGCCTGGATCAGGTCCAGGTCCATGATGCCGGCCTGACCGTTGCTGAGCATGCGGCCCACCAGGGTGGCCATGACCTCGTCGTCGGTGCTGGTGCCGCCCAAACGCCAGGCCACGTCCACCCAGCCGGCCATGGGACCGAACACCTCCACCTGCACGGGGGCGGTGAGCGGGCGCTCCTGCGGTACTTGGAAGGGCTCCACCGGCACGGGGATCCACTTGCCGAAGTATTGGTCGAGGAGTGCAATGGTGCGGTCGTAGTCCAGGTCACCGCACATGATCACCGCCATGTTGTTGGGCACGTAGTACTTGAGGAAGTACTCGTGGATCTTCACCATGCTGGGGTTCTTCAGGTGCTCACCCGTGCCGATGGTGGTCTGTGTGCCGTACGGGTGATCGGGGAACAGGGCGGCCATGAGCTCCTTGGACGCATGTCGGCGGTCATCGTCCTGCCCCATGTTGAACTCCTCGTACACGGTCTCCAGCTCGGTGTGGAAGAGGCGCAGCACCAGGTCCTGGAAGCGCTCGGACTCGATGCGCATCCAGCGTTCCATCTCATCACTGGGAATGTCGTTGATGTACACGGTCTGCTCGAGCGAGGTGTAGGCGTTGGTGCGCCGGGCGCCGAGCGAGGAGATCATCTTGTCGTACTCGCTGGGGATGGCGATGCGCGCGGCCTGGTTCGATACGCTGTCGATCAGGGCGTAGAGGCTGTCGCGCTTGGTCTCATCGGTGGTGGCGCGGCGCAGCTCGTACAGCTCGGAGATGCGGTCGAGCAGGGTTTTTTCCTTCTCCCAGTCGGTGGTGCCGAAGCGACTGGTGCCCTTGAAGAGCATGTGCTCCAGGTAGTGGGCCAGGCCGGTGGCGTCGGCGGGGTCGTGCTTGCTGCCCGCACGCACGGCGATGTGCGTGTGGATCCGCGGCGCGTCCTCGTTGCGGCTCAGGTACACGGTGAGGCCGTTGTCCAGCTTGTAGATGCGCGCGCCGATGGGGTCGCCGGGCACGGACGAATAGGTGTAGGTCTTCTGGGCCGGAAGCACCGTGGCCAGGGCCAGGGCCGGCGGGACGAGAATGGTTCGGAGCAGGTCTTGCATGTGGGTTTCAGCTATCGGGAACGGCCGGTCCGGCCGGAAGGTTCAGGTGGTCAACGCAGGATAAGGACGCGGTCACGGCGCAGCGTCACGTGGGCATCCATGAGCTCCACGAGGTAGGTGCCGGCGGGCAGGTCGATGTAGAGGGTGCTGGTGCCGGGTGCCAGGTCCCGGGCGGCCACCACGCGCCCCTGCATGTCGATGAAACGCAGTTGCACCGCTGCCGGCACCGCGCTCAGGTGCAGCGCGCCGTCGCTGGGGTTGGGGTACAGGAACGGGCCGGGGTCCGCACCGCGCTGTTCCAGGATGCCAACGGGATCGATGAACGGGTACACGGTATCGTCGGCGGTCTCGCCATCGGCACCAGCGCGCACCACGAAGACCCCGCGCGCACCCGGGCCGTAAGCTTCCGAGGCGCCCACCACGATGTAGCCGTCGTCGAGGATCGCCAGGTCATGGCCCTCCTCCCACTCCATGCTGCCGTAGTTCTTGCCCAGCTCCCAGCCACCATCGGGCGCCAGCAGGAAGAGCACCATGTCACGCCCACCGGCGTTGTACATACTGTTGTAGCCGGCCATGGCGAAGCCGCCATCCGGCCGCTCAAGGATGGCGCGGGCCTCCGTGTGGCCCTCGTTGCCGTGCACCTGCTCCCACACCAGGGCCCCATCGGCGGCGTACTTGCGCAACTGCATGTGCGCGGTGGGCGCGTGGCTGTTGCTGGTGCCCACCACCACATAGGCGCCGTCCAGGGTACTGGTCACGGCGTTGGCCTGATCCGAGCCGTCACCGCCATAGGTGTCCATCCAGTCGAGCGTGCCATCGGGGAGCAACCGCGCGACGAACGCATCGTGCGGGCCTGCGCTTCCCTGGGTGCGCCCCACCACCAGCACATGCCCCTGCGGGTCCACGTGAAGGCCCAGTGCCTCGTCGGTTCCCGCACCGCCGAACCGACGTGTCCACAAGGTATCCCCGTTCAGGTCGGTGCGTACCACCCAGGCGTCGCCCGCCGTGGCCCCATGGCCATACGTGGTGCCGGCCAGCACGAAACCATCGGCCAGCGCCTCCATGGCATGACCGATGTCCCACTCGTCGGAGCCGATGTGACGCTCCCACACCAGCGCACCTTCCGTATCGAGCTTGAGCAGCAGGATGTCATACCCGCCGTTGCTCCCCGCTCCCGTGGTGCCCATCACCGCGAAGCCGTCGGTCAGCGCGGCACAGGACACGGCCGTCTGCGCACCCATGCCGCCGTAGTAGCCGGACCAGATCACCGTGCCGTCCTGATCCAGCCGAAGCACGTACACATCGCCACCGGTGCCGAAGCTGCCCGTGGAGCCGGCCACCAGGAAACCACCGTCGTCCAGGGCACGCACGGTGCGTCCATGATCGCTGCCCTCGCCCCCATAAGCGCGGCGCCAGGTGGATTGGGCCGGGCAATCCGCCAGCGCGGAACACCATCCCATCCAGGCCAGCAGAGCGGTGCGCAGCATCGGCGATCCCATCGTGCGAATGTAATCCTCCGCTCCGCGCGCCCGGGTGGCGCCCCATGGCGGCCGAAGTGAGATCTTGGCGCATCTTGCCCGCCGAATGCAGGCCTTCGACCGGAACGACATACCGTGGTTGGCGATGCTGGGGCATGCCCTCTCACTGGCCGTGGTGATGGGTGGACTCCACATGGCGGGCCTGTCCCCGGGCTACAACGCCGAGACCCTGCTGCGGTTCGATGCGCTGCATTACCTGGGCATCATGCGCGACGGCTACGCCCACGAGAGCTCCGCGTTCTTCCCGCTCTTCCCCGGGGCCTGGCGCCTCAGCGGTCTGGGCGTGGTGGGCATCGCACTGATCAATGCGGCCATCTACTTCCTCAGCGCCCGCTGGCTGCTGCGTGAGTTGGGCGCCGATGTGCGTGCGGCATTGGTCTACGCCACGCTGCCCCCGGTCTTTTTTCTCTTCGTGCCCTACACCGAGGCGTTCTTCTTCCTCGGCAGCACGGGTCTGCTCATCGCGCTGCGCCGGGGCCGGCCTGGAGGCATCGTGGCGGCCATGCTCTGGTGCACCTTGTCGCGTCCGGCGTTCACGGCACTGCTGCCCGCACTGCTCATCGCGGTGGCGCTCAGCGATGCCCCCCTGCGGCGCCGCGTGGCGCACATGCTGCTCTACACCGCCGCCTGCGTGGTGGCCCTGTTGATCGTGATGGCCGTGCAGCGCGCGCAGACCGGCGACCCCTGGGGTTTCTACAAAGCCCAGGCGGAGTTCGGCAACACCTTCAAACTGCCCCAATTGCCGCTCACCTCGTGGGGCGGTGGCAGCGTGGTGCGCCTCGATGCGGTGGCGCTGCTGGTGGGGACGATAAGCGGCGTCCTGCTGCTGCGGGCGATGTGGATGCGCCGCCGCGGGCCCTTGTCCCTGCCGCCCGAGGTGGTGCTCGCGCTGGGCTATGTGGCCGGCATCGCGGCCGTGGCGCTGCTGCTGCGCGGTGGCTCGCTGTACAGTCTCAACCGCTTCATCATGGCCACCCCGTTCGCGCTGGTGCTCATCGCGTGGTACGGCCTTGCGCCGCTGCGGACCACCACCCGGCAGGCCATCGGGCTCTTCCTCGCCATCAGTGTATTCTTCCTGCTGTTCGGCTCGTTCGTGCACATCCGCACCTTCCTGTGGTACAGCGCGGTGGCCGTGCATCTCACCCTCCTCGCCGTGGCGCTGGGTCGCACGGACCGCATGGGGCGCGGCCTGTTCATCGCGTGGCTGCTGGTGGCGCTGGCCATTCAGGCCTACTACTTCCACCGCTACCTGGGCGGCGCGTGGGTGGCTTGATGGCCCCGTGCCCGACTACCTTCGCAGCATGTCGCCGAAGGCCATCCGCAACTTCCTCATTTTCCTGGCTTTCGTCGTGGCGGTTGACCTCTATGCCTGGAAGGGGATCAACACCGCCCTGGCCCACCACAGCCTGGTGATCCGCCGCCTGGCCCGCTTCCTCTACTGGAGCATCTCCATCGGGCTGTTGGTCACCATCCTGTGGTCCATCCTCACCATGCCGGAGGCCCGTCTGCGCCGCGACCACAGCTACCTCTTCTCCGTGGTGGGCCTGTTCCTGCTGTTCTTCCTGCCGAAGGTGGTGATCGTGCTGTTCCACGGACTGGACGACGTGCTGCACCTGGTGCGCCTGGGCTGGACCCGCCTGTTGCCCGGCCCGGTGGAGGGCACCGGTGAGACGATGGGACGAGCCCGTTTCCTGAGCCAGATCGGCCTGATCGCCGCCGCGGTGCCGTTCGTGAGCGTGCTCTACGGCATGACCCGCGGCCGCCGCACCTTCAACGTGGCGCATGTGCTGGTGGGATCGCCCAAGCTGCCGGCCGAGTTCGAGGGACTGCGCATCGTGCAGATCAGCGATATGCACCTGGGCAGCTTCGGCGGCGACCTCTCCATCGTGCGGCACGGCGTGGAGCTGATCAACGCCCAGGACCCCGATGTGATCGTGTTCACGGGCGACATGGTGAACGACTACGCGGACGAGGCCGAGCCGTTCATCGAGGTGCTGCAGGGCCTGCGCGCCGAAATGGGCAAGTTCAGCATACTGGGCAACCACGATTACAGTGACTATCCGCGCTGGGACCACATCACCGCGAAGGCCCGGAACTTGGAACGCCTGAAAGCCATCCAACGGCAGATGGGCTTCCGCCTGCTGCTGGACGAGCACGTGATACTGGAGCGCGGCGGTGCGCGGATCGGCCTGCTGGGCGTGCAGAACTGGGGCGTACGCTTCCAGCAGTACGGTGACCTGGCCCGTACCGTGCGCGGCACCGAGCAGCTCCCCTTCCGTATCCTGCTGAGCCACGACCCCACGCACTGGGACGCTCAGGTGCGCGACACGGGCATCGACCTGATGCTGGCCGGCCATACCCACGGCGCGCAGTTCGGCGTGAAGGTGGGTGGCACCACGTTCAGCCCCGCGCAATGGGTGTACAAGCAATGGGCCGGCCTCTACCGCGAAGGCCACCAGTTCCTCTACGTGAACCGGGGCTTCGGCTTCATCGGCTTCCCCGGACGGGTGGGCATGCCGCCCGAGATCACCGTGCTCGAGCTGCGCCGCGTGCCCGAAAGAGCGTGAGGCGCAGGGATCAGGCCTCCGTGCCCGCGCCCAGCAGCTGATGGCCCTCGGACTTCGCCACGTACGTGGCGGCCGTCACATCGCCGATCACGTTCACCACCGTGCGGCACATGTCGAGGATGCGGTCGGTGCCCAGGATGATGGCGATGAGGGCGGGATCGATGCCCAGCGAGGCCAGCACCACGATCACGTACGGGATGGACCCGCCCGGCACACCGGCCGTGCCGATGCCCCCCAGAATGGCGAGGTACGCCACCGTGAGCTGGTTCATCAGCGACAGCTCCACCCCGGCCAGCTGCGCCAGGAAGAGGATGGTGACACCCTCGTACAACGCGGTGCCGTTCTGGTTGGCCGTGCTGCCGATGGTGAGCACGAACGAGTTGATGTCCTTGGGCACCCCCAGGCGCCGGTGCGACTCCTGCAGCACGGTGGGCAGGGTGGCGTTGCTCGACGAGGTGCTGAAGGCGGTGACGGCCGTGGTACGCATGCGGCGGAAGAACTCCATCGGCGGGATGCCGGAGAGCACCCGCACGCTCAAGCCATACACCACGAAGAAGTGGAAGGCCAGGCCGCCCAGCACCACCGCGATGAACCACAGCAGCGCCACCAGCAGGTCGATGCCGAACGAGGCGATGCTGCTGAAGACGAGCAGGGTCACCGCATAGGGCGCCAGCCGCATGATGGCGTTGATCACCACCACGCACACCTCGTACAGCCCCTCGAAGAAGCCGAGGAAGGGCGCGGCGGTGGCGCCCGGGATGAGCGTGGAGGCCATGCCCAGCACCAGGGCGAAGAACATGATGTGCAGCAGGTTCGGTGTGCCCGTCATGGACGAGACCGGGTTCAGCGGTACCAGGGTCTCCACCAGCTGGGTGATCGCCGGCACGCTTTCGGTGGAAAGCTCCTCCATCGCCTGGGTGGTGGTGCTCACGCGGTCCGCGGTGGCGCCCCCGTACTGGGCCTGCAAGGCGGCGGTGGTGTCCGCACCAATGCGTTCACCCGGGCGCACCAGGTTCACCAGGCTGATGCCCACCACCACCGAGATGGCCGAGATCACGATGGTGTATCCGAGCGTCTTCAGGCCCACACGACCCAGCTTGCGGATGTCGCCCATGCCGGATACCCCAAGGATCAGGGCCGAGAGCACCAGCGGCATCACGATCATCATCAGCAGCCGCAGCCAGAGGTTGCCCAGCGGCGTGGCGATGTGTTTCACGAACCAGCGCAGCTGCTCATGATCGGTGCCCAACACGCTGCTCGCCACCACACCAGCGGCGGCGCCCACGAGCAGGCCGATCATGATCCGGGTGGCCAGGGCCATCCCTCCTTTGCGTTCGGTGGTGCCTTCGATGCGTTCCGTCATGGGCGGGGTCTCACTTGCCGCATCGGCACACGCGCGGGGCCGACGGGGGCGCAAACTACAATGACCGCCCCAATGGGGTCCGCCGGCGCGGCTACTTTTGCACGCATGCCCGGAGCACCCATCATCATCCTCGACCACGGTTCGCAGTACACCCAGCTCATCGCCCGGCGCGTGCGTGAACTGAACGTCTACTGCGAGATCCACCCCTACACGGCGGCCTCCCGCTTCGCCAATGACCCCGACGTGAAGGGTGTGATCCTCAGCGGCAGCCCCAGCAGCGTGCACGATGCGAACGCGCCCGACACCGACCTGACCGGTTTCCTGGGCCGCGTACCCGTGCTCGGCATCTGCTATGGCGCCCAGCTCCTGGCCAAGCGCAATGGCGCCACCGTGGAACGCAGCCAGGTGCGCGAGTACGGGCGCGCCCACCTGGGCACCATCGCCGCCAGCCACCTCTTCGATGGCATCTCCTCCGGCACCCAGGTGTGGATGAGCCACGGCGACAGCATCACCCTGCCCAGCGAGGCCATGGAGGTGATCGCCAGCACCAAGGACGTGCCCGTGGCCGCCTTTCGCCTGCACGATCACATGACCTTCGGCGTGCAGTTCCACCCCGAGGTGTACCACACCGCCGATGGCCTGCAATTGCTGCACAACTTCGTGATCAACATCTGCGGCTGCACGGGCGACTGGACCCCGCACAGCTTCGTGGAGCGCACCGTGCAGAGCCTGCGCGCCCAGGTGGGCACGGACAAGGTGGTGATGGCCCTGAGCGGCGGGGTGGACAGCTCCGTGGCCGCCCTGCTGCTGGACCGCGCCATCGGCGACCAGCTGCACTGCATTTTCGTGGACAACGGCCTGCTGCGCAAGGACGAGTACGCCCGCGTGCTGGAGAGCTACCGCCACCTGGGGCTGAACATCACCGGCGTGGACGCCCGTGCCGATTTTCTCGGTGCCCTGAGCGGCTTGGAGGAGCCGGAGGCCAAACGCAAGGCCATCGGACGCACCTTCATCGAAGTGTTCGAGCGCGAGGCCAAGCGCATCAGCGATGTCAAATGGCTGGGCCAGGGCACCATCTACCCCGATGTGATCGAGAGCGTGAGCGTGAACGGCCCCAGCGTCACCATCAAGAGCCACCACAATGTGGGCGGCCTGCCCGAGCGGATGGCCCTGAAAGTGGTGGAACCCCTGCGCCTGCTCTTCAAGGACGAAGTGCGCCGCGTGGGCCGGGAGCTGAACCTGGACCCCGTGATCCTGGGGCGTCACCCCTTCCCCGGTCCCGGCCTGGCCATCCGCATCCTGGGCGAGGTCACCCCCGAGAAGGTGGCCCTGCTCCAGGAGGTGGACGACATCTTCATTCAAGGGCTGCGCGACGAAGGCCTCTATGATCAGGTGTGGCAGGCCGGCGCCATCCTGCTGCCCGTGCGCAGCGTGGGCGTGATGGGCGATGAGCGCACCTACGAGAACGCCGTCGCCCTGCGCGCCGTGACCAGCACCGATGGCATGACGGCCGACTGGTGCCACCTGCCCTATGAGTTCCTGGCACGGATCTCGAACGCGATCATCAACCGGGTCAACGGCGTGAACCGCGTGGTGTACGACATCAGCAGCAAGCCCCCGGCCACCATCGAATGGGAATGATGCCCGCGCTCCGGCACCTGGCCGCCACCGTCCTGCTCACCGCCCTGCTCGGTGCTGCACCGGCCGTGGCCCAGACCACCCGCACCGTGGACGGCCGCACATTCACGGTGCACGTGGTGGAACAGGGACAGACCCTCTACGCCATTAGCCGGGCCTACGCCGTGCCCGTGGACGCCCTGCTGCAGGCCAACCCCGATGCGGCCAAAGGGCTCGCCGTGGGCCAGCAGGTGCTGGTGCCGCAGGACGCCGTGGTGAAGAAGGACGCCCGTACCGCCCCCACCCTGCTGCGCGATGGTGAGCTGCAGCATATCGTGGCCAAAAAGGAAACCCTCTTCGGCATCGCCCGCCGCTATGAGGTGGACATCAACGCCCTGCTGGAACGCAACCCCGAGGCCAACACCGGCATCCAACCGGGCATGGTGCTGATCATCCCCACCAGCATGGGGGGATCACAACCCACCGCGGTCACCCGCCCGGCGGCGCCCGAGGGCATGCGCCAGCACACCGTGGAGGCCGGCGAAACGCTCTATGGGCTGGCCCGGCGCTATGGCGTCACGGTGGAGAGCATCACCCAGGCCAATGGCGGCCTGCCCGAAGGACTGAAGGTGGGCATGGTGCTGCAGGTGCCCGGCGGCACCGATACGCCCGTGGAACCCACCTGGACCGACACGCCCCGGGTGGGCCGCTCCTACAAAGTGGGCCTGCTGCTGCCTTTCGCCGTGCAGCGCAATGACAGCGTGATGAACCACGCGCCCGCCAACGCCCCGAACCGTTTCCACCCCGCCAGCCGCATCGCCGCGCAGTTCTATGCCGGTGCGCTCATGGCCATCGACTCCGCCCAGGCGGCGGGGCTCAACGCCACCGTGGATGTGATCGACGTGGGCGACGACGCCCGCACGTGGACCCCGGCCATCCGCCGGGTGGCCGCCGCAGAGATGGACCTGTGCATTGGGCCCTTCCACCGCCAGGCCATCGAGGACCTGGCCCGCCAGGCGCCCCGCACCCACATCGTATGCCCCGTGCCGCAGAGCAACAAGGTGATCCTGGGCCATGCCAACGTGAGCAAGGTGGTGCCCACCCGCACCGACCTGCTGCGCTTTGCCGCCCGCTACGTGGCCCTGCGCCACAACCACGACCAAGTGGTGCTGCTCAAACCGGACATCCACGCCGACAAGGAGAGCGTGGAGCTGGTCGAACGCACCCTGCGCGAGGCCATGGCCGCCCGCCCCGGCACCTTCGGCGATACGCTGCTGATCGCCAAGCCCGGCCGCCGTGACCTGGGCGACCTGCTGAGCCGCCTGAACAAGACCCGCCTCAACGTGTTGCTCGCCCCGAGCGACGACCTGGAATTCGTGTCCAACCTGGTGTCGAAGCTGCGCGCGCAGACCTCCACCTACCGGATCATGCTGGTGGGCCTGGAGAGCTGGCAGAACATGAACTCCATCGCGCTGGCCGACCTGGACCGCCTGGGCTACACCTTCGCCACCGGCAGCTTCGCCGACCACAGCGCGCCCGCCACCAACGCCTTCGTGAAGGCCTTCCAAGAGCGCTTCGGGCACGATGTGGACGACTACGCCCTGCTGGGCTACGACGTCACCCGGTTCTATCTGAACGCCCTGCGGACCGAAGGCCCGGCCTTCCCCACCGCCTTCGATTCCCTGCGCGAGGAGGGCACCCACATGGGCTTCCGCCTCACCCGCACCGGTCCCGAGAACGGCTACCGCAACGAACACGGCTACATGGTGCAGCAGCGCGAGATGCGCCTGGTGCGCCTGCCGTAAGGGGTCATCGCCCCTTCACCACGCGTTGGGTCCGCACGACGATGCCATCGTCCATGCGCAGCAGATAGAGCGCTTCGGGCAGCTCGTGCAGGTCGATGTCCGCTTGGGCGACACGGGTGTGCAGGCGCCGCACCTCACGGCCCATGGCATCCAGCAGGGTCACCGTGCCCAGCGCGCGGCCGTCCATGCGCTGAACGCGCACATGCTCCGTGGCGGGGTTGGGCATGATCTGCACTTCCGCTGCGGCCGTGGGCTGGGACACACCGGTGCTGAGGTCCTGCGGGGCGCGCACCACCACCCCGTTGTTGGGCAGTACGTTGCCCAGCGGCACCAGGCAGTTGCTTCGGCGGAACCAGGTGGTGCTCACGGAGTTGAAATTGGGGAACTGCTGCTCGCGCCGCACCAGCACCGCATCGGGGATGGTGACGTCGGCCAGCTCGATCGTGCCCTCGGCCAGCACGGTCACGGTCAGCACCGAGGGGGTGGAGCCGGTGGTCACGTGGTCGGTCCACGTATCGCCTACGGCGGCGGGCAGGCGCATGATCAGGGCCGGATCGCTGTTGATCTGGGAGGGGCTGGAGGGACCGGGCCGGTAGCCCAGGTCAAGCACGGAGTCCGTGGTGGTGCGGTAGTAGCCGAACTGGTCCACCAAGCGCACAGCGATGGTGGCCGCCGGATAGTCGGCGTGATAGGGCGTGGCTGATGGCACCAGGATGGAATCGGTGGTGGAGCCCACCACGGAGTAGCCTTGCGCGCTGAAGTCCCACACCACACCGGTGCCGCTGGTCACCAGGTCGGGCACGGTGCCGTAGTTGCGGGTCTCCACGGGGTAGCCCCCCAGTGCGGGCAGCGCATCGGGATGAACGAACACGGGCTGGGCATGCAGCACGGCACCCACCAGCGTGGACAGGATCACACTCGCTTTCTTCATGGGCCGCAAAGAAAGGCCCCTCGGCGCGAACGCCTCTCACCCCGCCTCCACCAGCCGCTGCAACTCGGCCAATGCCTTGGGCCATATCGCGGCGAACTCCCCGGCCTGCGCATCGGCCACGTCCACCTGCACGGCCAGCTCGGTGCCGCCTTCCACCGGTGTGAAGGTGTAGATCTCGTGGGCGGGCACCCATTCCCGCACGAAGTCGCTGGTGGTATCCTCCCGGCCATCGACCACCAGGCCGATGTGCTCCACGTGCACGCGCTCGCCGGGCCGGTGCTCCTGCACACGCGACAGCATGCCCGACACCTTGCCATCCTCGCTGGCGCCCACGAAACGCATGGTGGATCTCGGCGACCAATCCCCCTCGAAGCTGGAACCGCCATCGGGGTTGAAGTACTTGGTCCACTGCTCGTAGCTCGGCTTGTTGAGCATGACCTGATGCACACGTTCGGGCGGGGCCGCGAAGCGATGGGTGAAGTGGAGGGTTTTCATGGGAGAGCGGTTGGTCATCGGTCGAAGGGCGATCACACACTGGGCGTGGCACTTCAGCCACCACCAAGGTATGACCCGCGTAAGGGAGGTCGATAGGTCAGTTGCAGGGGGCACGCGTGGACACGGTCGACGGGATCGTGCCCACCCATTTCGCTGGCAGTCCCCCACGCGAAAAGCCCCGGCCGAAATGCCAGGGCTTCCCACAATTGATGGATCGTTGGGCTCACTCCACCCAGCTGTTCCAGTACTTGCCGTCGTCGATCTTCAGTGCCTCCTCGGTGATCTGCAGGGGCTTGAAGGTGTCCACCATCACGGCGAGCTCGTCGGTCTGCGTTTTGCCGATACTGCGCTCCATGGCGCCGGGGTGCGGGCCGTGGGGGATGCCGGCGGGGTGCAGGCTGATGTGGCCGGGCCCGATGTCGTTGCGGCTCATGAAATCGCCGTCCACGTAGTACAGCACCTCGTCGCTGTCGATGTTGCTGTGGTTGTATGGCGCGGGGATGGCCTGCGGGTGGTAGTCGTACAGGCGCGGGCAGAACGAGCACACCACGAAAGCCTTGGTCTCGAAGGTCTGGTGCACGGGCGGCGGCTGGTGCACGCGGCCGGTGATCGGCTCGAAGTCGTGGATGCTGAAGGCGTAGGGGTAGTTGTAGCCGTCCCAGCCCACCACATCGAAGGGGTGCGTGGCGTAGATCAGCTCGTGCAGCACACCCTGCTTCTTGATCAGCATGCGGAAGTCGCCCTTCTCATCGTGCGTTTCCAGGTCCTTGGGTCGACGGATGTCGCGTTCGCAGAAGGGGCTGTGCTCGAGCATCTGGCCGAACCAGTTGCGGTAGCGCTTGGGCGTGTAGAGCGGGTGGTGGCTCTCCACGATGAAGTGGCGGTTGTCGGCGCTGTCGAACTCCAGCTTGTAGATCATGCCGCGCGGGATCACCAGATAGTCGCCGTACTTGAAGTCGATGCTGCCCAGGAAGGTGCGGAGCTTGCCGCTGCCCTTGTGGATGAAGATCATCTCGTCGCAGTCGGCGTTCTTGTAGAAGTAGTCCACGCTCCTGGCGGTGGGTGCGGCGAGCACGATCTGCAGGTCGCTGTTCACCAGGATGGGCTTGCGGCTTTCGAGGTGGTCGGCCACCGGCGCCACGTTGAAGCCGTGCAGGCGCAATGAGCGCAGGTTCTTCTCGACAGCCACTTTGGGTGCCACATCGGTGCTGCCCACGATCTGCTTCACCTGCGTGGGACGGTGCACATGGTAGAGCAGGGAGCTCATGCCATCGAAGCCCACCGTGCCGAAGAGCTGTTCGTAGTAGTGGCGGCCTTCCGGGCTTTGGAACACGGTGTGGCGCTTGTGCGGGATGTTGCCGAGGGAGTGGTAGAAGGGCATGGGATGAGGTATGTGTCGGGGCGGGAAAATTTCCGCCCTTACTCGGACATTGAGCTGATATCGATCAGTATCGGTGCGGAGGGTCGTCCGCCCGTACGGATCTCGGGGTGCAGGGTGCCGTTGAGGGCGAGCAGCTGCTCCTCTTGGCGGATGCGGCGCTGCAGGCCGTCGGGGTCGTTGATGGCCTTGGTCTTGGTGCTGCGTGTGGAGCGGCCCTTGCGCCAGGCGCGCTGTACCTCCGGGGGCAGCAGGTGGATCTCGCGGCAGCTGGGCGAGCAACAATCGGCGTATTTCCGGGCGCAGGCCTCGCACTGCACCAGCAGCATGTTGCAGGTGGCCTCGTGGCAGTTGGTGATGCGGGCGCTGGGGGTGCCGCACTGCATGCAGGTGCTCACCACCTCATCGGTGATGCGCTCGGCCAGCCGCTGGTCGAACACGAAGTTGTGCCCGTGGTACTTGCTCGGCAGCCCTTCGGCCTTCAGCTGGCGGGCGTAGTCGATGATGCCGCCGTGCAACTGGGCCACCTTGGTGAAGCCTTGGTGCTTGAGGTAGGCGCTGGCTTTTTCGCAGCGGATGCCGCCCGTGCAATACATCAGCACCTCGGCGTCCTTCTTGTCCTTGAAGGTGTCCACCACCTCCTCGATGGCCCCCCGGAAGGTATCGGCCTTGGGCAGGTAGGCGCCTTCGAAATGCCCGATGAGGCATTCGTAGTTGTTGCGCATGTCGATCACCAGGGCGCCCTCCTCGATCTTCTTGTTGAAGGTCTTCGCATCGAGGTGCTCGCCCACGTTGGTCACGTCGAAGGCGTCGTCGGGCAGGCCGTCGGCCACGATCTTGCGGCGCACCTTGAGGGTGAGCTTCAGGAAGCTCCGGCCATCGTCCTCCACGGCGATCTTCCACGGCACATGGCGGAAGGCCGCGCGGGCGTCGAGGTTGGCACGGAAGGCGTCGAGCCGGTCGGTGGGCACGCTCACCTGCGCGTTGATGCCCTCCTGGGCGATGTAGATGCGGCCGAGTACACCCAGGGCTTCCCACTCCCGGTAAAGCGTGTGGCGCAGCGTCTCCACATCCTGCAGCCGCACGTAACGGTAGAAGCTGAGGGTGGTGCGGGGAGTGCCCTCGCGCTCCAATTCCGCCCGGAGCTGTTCCGGACTTTTCAGGTTGCGCAGGCGGTGCATGTCCATGGTGGCGAAGGTACGGCGGGCGGGGCTCGCGGGTGGGTGCGCCGGGCGCATAGCTTTGCCGGTCATAGCCCCCGTGATGAGCAACATTACAAAGAGGATCCTGGTGATCGGCGCCAGCGGCCAGATCGGCACCGAGCTCGTGGAAGGCCTTCGGGCCCGCTTCGGCGTGGACCAGGTGGTGGCGGCCGACATCAAGGAACCCCAGGTGAAGCAGGACGGCCCCTTCGTACTGCTCGACGCGACAGACCGGCGGGGCATCGAGCGCGTGATCGACAAGCACGGGATCAACGAGGTGTACCTGCTGGCCGCACTGCTGAGCGCCACGGCCGAAAAGGACCCCGCCTTCGCCTGGAAGCTCAACATGGAGAGCCTGCTGATCGTGCTGGAGCTGGCGCGTGAAGGCAAGCTGAAGAAGATCTACTGGCCCAGCAGCATCGCCGTGTTCGGCCCCACCACGCCGAAGGACGACACGCCGCAGCATACCATCGCCGAGCCCACCACGGTCTACGGCATCAGCAAGCTGGCCGGCGAAGGCTGGTGCCAGTATTACCATCAGCGATACGGTGTGGATGTGCGCAGCATCCGTTACCCCGGTCTGATCGGCTGGAAGAGCGCACCCGGTGGCGGCACCACCGACTATGCCGTGCACATCTTCCATGAGGCGCTGAAGCACGGGCGCTACACCTGCTTCCTGGGCGCCGGCACCACCCTGCCGATGATGTACATGCCCGATGCCATCCGCGCCACCATCGACCTGATGGAGGCCGCGACCGGGCTGGTGAAGGTGCGCACGAGCTACAACCTGGCCGGCTTCAGCTTCGCCCCCGAGCAGATCGCCGCCGAGGTGAAGCGCCACATGCCCCACTTCGTGATGGAGTTCGCGCCCGACCACCGCCAAGCCATCGCGGACAGCTGGCCGCGCAGCATCGACGACAGTGCAGCGCGAGCGGATTGGGGTTGGAAGCCGCAATACGACCTGAGCGCCATGGTGGACGACATGTTCGCCCACCTGCGCCCGCTGGTCAGTGGGGTGCACTGAACCGGGGGTCGGTCAGGAACGCCGTATCGGTGAGGGCGTGGAGGAAGGCCACGAGGTCGGCCCGTTCCGCCGGGTCCAGGTCGATCTCTCCGCCCACCCAGGGCATCATGTGCGCGTCGATGCCGGGCATGCCTACCTGCACGCCTTCCGCATAGAAGTCGAGCACCATCTCCAGCGTGGGCAGCCGACCGTTGTGCATGTAGGGCGGTGTGACCGCGATGTTGCGCAGCGTGGGCACCTTGAAGCGCCAATTGTGCATGGCCTGCCCGGTGACCTCGCCCTGCCCCTGGTCCAGGGGGTCGGGTCCCAGGCCGTTGTTGCGCAGCGCGAAGTCGTGGAACAGCGGCGCCGGGTGGCAGTCACCGCAATGGGCCTCGCCGAAGAACAGGTCCATGCCCCGACGCTGGGCATCCGTGAGGGCGGTGCTGTCGCCCAGGTACTGAAAGCGGTCGAAAGGCGAATTGAACGAGAGCAGCGTACGCTCGAATTGCGCGATGGCCTGCACCACGCGGATGCTGTCGATGTGCGGTGAGCCGAACGCGCGGGCGAAGAGGCCCGGATACTCGGGATGGGCGCGCAGCCGCTCCTCCACCACGGACCAGGTGTTGCGCATCTCATGCAGGTCCACCACCGGCCGCAGGGCCTGGCTCTCCAGAGTATGCACGCGACCATCCCAGAAGAAGAATTCGTCCCACACCATGTTCACGATGGACATGGCGTTGCGCCGCCCCAGCGAGCCATCGGTGCCCACGGAGAAGCGCGCCGTGTCGCTGAACGCGAATTCCTGCCGGTGGCATGTGGCGCACGACATGGAGAAGTCGTTCGACAGTGCTTTTTCATGGAACAGCTTGCGCCCCAGCGCGACCCCCTCCGCGGTGAGCGGGTTGTCCGGCGGCAGGTGCGCCGGATGCACGGGGTCCATCGCCCAGGGAGGGATGGGGAGCGAGATGGGCGTGGGGCCGGGCGGGGTGGGCTCCACCATCTCGGGGTCGCGGCGGCAGGCCATCAATGCCAGCAGCAGCAGCATCACGGCGGTGATCGCGTGGAGGCGTCGGGCGGTGGAACGGCGCATGGTCATCGCTCAGAAGCCCAGTCCCACTTTCACCCCGAGGAGGAGCACGGGCACATGGTCGTTGCGCTCCTCCATGGAGTAGGTGTACAGTCCGGTGCCCAGGTCGCGCGTCTCGTGTACCACCTCCTCATGCCGGATGCGGTATCCGATGCCCCCGTACAGGTCGAAGGCCCAGTTGCTGGAGCGGCCCAGCTGCTGAAGGCCCACCATCAGGCGCAGGTCGTTCCAGGTGCGCTTGTCGCGGAAGGAATGGCCGGTGAGGCGGCCGAACGCGCCGGTCTCAGCGATGTCCTTCACATATTCCAAGTGGGCGAACTCCAGCTGCATGTAGGGCCCCTGCGGCTCCAGGTCATCAACAAGGTAGTAGCGGAAGCCACCGCGGTAGGTGGGGCGCATCACGATGTCCACCCCGGCACCGATGTCATCGGCATCATCACCGTTCAGGGTGAGGGCCATGTAGTTGCGCATGGTGAAGCCGATGCCCACTTCGGCGCTGAGGCGGAAGGTGAGCGCCCGCTCATAGATCAGGGGCACCTCGCCGCGCAGGAGCAGCAGCGGGTTGAGCTTGAACATGTTCTTCACCACGCGGCTGGTGTCGAACTGCTGGGCCATGCGCTCCCGCTCGAGCAGCACACGCATCCGATGGCTGTCCGAAGTGCGCTGCGCACAGGCCAGCAGGGGCAGCACCACCACGGCGGCGAGCACCAGCAGGCGGGAGAGGACCCGGGCCGACATGGCACGAATGTAGAACGATGCCCTGCCGGGGGCGCTTTCCGCCTTGCCTCCTGAGGGCTGTCGGCCATCCGGCGCGGATGATCAACTTTGCTAAGACCAGCCATGACCCCAGAGACCACCCGAAGCCAGAAGCTCATCGCCCGCCGCCAGGCCGCCGTACCGAACGGCGTGGGCATGTTCAACAATGCCACCGCCGTGGCCGCACGCGGCGCGGTGATCATCGATGCCGATGGTCGCGAGCTGATCGACTTCGCCGGCGGCATCGGTGTGGTGAACGCCGGACACTGCCCGCCGCCCGTGGTGCAGGCCATCCAGGAGCAGGCCGCGAAGTTCCTGCACGTGAGCTTCAACGTGGCCAGCTACGAGCCGTACATCGCCCTGTGCGAGGAGCTCAACGCGCTGTTCCCCCACGGCGGCCCCACGAAGAGCATGCTGGTGAGCACCGGCGCCGAGGCGGTGGAGAACGCCATCAAGATCGCCCGGCAGGCCACGGGGCGCAGCGGCGTGCTGTGCTTCACCGATGCCTTCCATGGGCGTACGCTGATGGCGATGAGCCTCACGAGCAAGGTGGGCTACAAGACCGGCTGCGGCCCCTTCGCGCCCGAGGTGTACCGCACGCAATACCCCAACTTCTTCCGCCATGGCGCGGGACGCACCGAGGAGGAATTCGTCCGCGACGAACTGCGGCGCCTCGATGAGCTGGCCCAGAACACGGTGGACCCCGCCCAGCTGGCCTGTGTGATCATCGAGCTGGTGCAGGGCGAAGGCGGCTTCGTGGTGGCACCGAAGGCCTACGTGGAAGGACTACGCAAATGGTGCGACCGCCACGGCGTGCTGCTGATCATCGACGAGATCCAGACCGGCTTCGGACGCACCGGTGCCTGGGGCGCGCACCACCATTACAACGTGACACCCGACCTGAGCACGTGGGCCAAGAGCCTGGGCAGCGGCCTGCCGATCGCCGCAGTGGTGGGCCGTGCCGACATCATGGACATGGCCGGTCCGAGCACCATCGGGGGCACCTACATCGGAAGCCCGCTGAGCTGCGTGGCCGCGCTGGCCACCATCCGCTACATGCGGGAGATCGACATCAACGCCCGCGGGCATCACGTGGGCGCCATGGTGCGCACACGCTTCGAGCGCATGCGGGCGCGCCACAGCCGCATTGGCGAGGTGCGCGGTCTGGGTGCCATGATGGCCATGGAGTTCAACGTGGACGGCGACCCGATGCGACCCGATGCCGACACCTGCAACCGCCTGATGGACGCCTGCGCCCGTCGTGGCCTCATCGTGATCACCGCCGGCACCGGCCGCAACGTGATCCGCGTGCTCAGCCCCCTGGTGATCGACGATGCCCTGCTGAACAAGGGTCTGGACATCATGGAAGAGGAGCTTGCCAAGATCCACCCACCCCGCTGACCCCCATGCGCCCATTCGCCATCGCAGGCATCCAAATGCGCGTCAACGCCTCCCACAGCAACCTGGAGGCGATGAAGCTCAAGCTCGACATCCTCATGGCGCTCTACCCATGGGTGGACATGGCCATGTTCAGCGAGCTCTGCCTCAACGGCCCGCTCACCCACCACGCGTTGGAACGCATTGAGGACTTCGAGGAGCCGATGCAGGAGATGGCGCGCAAGCACGGCATCTGGCTGCTGCCCGGCAGCGTGTTCCACAAGGTGGACGGCCGCATCTACAACACGGCCAGCGTGATCTCGCCCGCGGGTGAGGTGGTGGCGCGCTACCGCAAGATGTTCCCCTTCTACCCCTACGAAGTGGGCGTGACACCGGGCGAAGCGTTCTGCGTGTTCGACGTGCCCGACGTGGGCCGCTTCGGGGTGAGCATCTGCTACGACATGTGGTTCCCCGAGACCACGCGGACCCTGGCCGTAATGGGCGCCGAGGTGATCCTCCACCCCACCCTCACGGGCACCATCGACCGCGACATCGAGCTGAGCATCGCCCGGGCCAGCGCGGCCACCAACCAGTGCTACTTCTTCGACATCAACGGACTGGACGCAGGGGGAAGCGGGCGCAGCATCGTGTGCGGCCCCGAAGGCCGCGTGCTGTACCAGGCCGAGAACAACGAGGAGATCATCCCCATCGAGATCGACCTGGAGAACGTGCGCCGCAGCCGCGAACTGGGTGTGCTGCGCCTGGGCCAACCCCTGAAAAGCTTCCGGGACCACGCGGGCGTGTTCGAGATCTACCAGCGCGGTGCCGAGCGCCCCTACTTGAGCAGCTTGGGTCCGCTGATCAAGCCCAAGCGCGTGAAAGAGCTGGGCGACCTCCACATCCAGGAGGACGGTCTGCACCGCCTGGACGCGCTGCGCCCGGTGGGCCCGATCGCCAAAGGTTCCCCTCCTGCATCCACTGACCGAGACCAATAGCCACCCGACCATGGGATCCACCGCCACACCCGCCCGCCGCTCCGCCCCCGCCATCGTGGACCACGTGAGTTGGTTCGAGATCCCGGTGTACCAACTGGAGCGGGCCAAGGCGTTCTATGATCACCTGTACGGGATCGTGATGGAGACGTCCGTGGCAGGCGACTACTGCATGGCATTCTTCCCCGCCAGCGGTGGGGTGGGCGGTGCGCTGGTGCAGGGGCCCGGATGCGTTCCGTCCGACACCGGCCCGCTGATCTACCTCAACGCCGGGCAGGACCTGGACGGCATGCTGGAACGTGTGGAACCCGGTGGCGGCCGCGTGATCATGGGCCGCACGCTGATCAGTGAGGGTGCCGGCTGGTTCGCGCTGTTCATCGACAGCGAAGGCAATCGGCTGGCCCTGCACCAGGCCGCACCGGAGCCCGCGGCCCTCACCACACGCCCACGCGGTGCCGCAAAACGCGCCGACGGCCGCAAGCCCACGCGGTCCTAATCGTCGATGTCCTTGCGGAGCACCCCCACCAGGTGGTTGGGGAAGTAGTGGTTCGCCAACTCCACGAACTCGTCGCCGCGGGCGAACATGTCCATGCTCACATCGGAGAATCGCTCCTTGCCGCAGGCGGCGAGCAACTCAAGCGTGGCGTGCAGCGTGTTGCGGTGGTAGTTGTGCACGCGTTCAGCCTTGTTACGCACCACCAGACCGCGCTGCAGGCCGGCGTCCTGCGTGGCCACACCGGCCGGGCAGTCGTTGGTGTTGCAGCGCAGCGCCTGGATGCAGCCCAGCGCGAACATGA
>CAYXKE010000005.1:32414-52146 GCA_964464935.1 uncultured Chryseobacterium sp. | reverse complement strand
GGGCAGTCGTTGGTGTTGCAGCGCAGCGCCTGGATGCAGCCCAGCGCGAACATGAAACCCCGCGCGCTGTTGCAGAGGTCGGCGCCCAGTGCACGCATCTTCAGGATGTCCGCCCCGGAGATGACCTTGCCGCCGGCGATCACGCGGATGTTCTCCTTCAGGCCGTAGTGCCGCAGGGATGCGTTCACGAACATGAGCGCCGGCACGATGGGCATGCCCACGGTGTCCGCGAACTCCAGCGGCGCCGCCCCGGTACCACCCTCGGCACCGTCCACCGTGATGAAGTCCGGCATCATGCGCGTGGTGCGCATCTTGGCGCAGATCTCGGTGAACTCCTCGGCCTTGCCGATGCAGAGCTTGAAGCCCACCGGCTTGCCACCCGAGAGCTCGCGCAGTTGCTCGATGAAGCGCAGCAGGCCCTCCACATCGGAGAAGGCGCTGTGGCCCGGCGGAGAGAGCACCGTCTGGCCGGGTTCGATGTGCCGGATGCGCGCGATCTCCGGGGTGTTCTTGCTGGCCGGCAGCACACCACCATGGCCGGGTTTGGCGCCCTGGCTCAGCTTCACCTCGATCATGCGCACCTGCGGCAGGCGGGCCTTCTCACGGAACAGCTCGGGGTTGAAGTTCCCATTGGCGTCGCGGCAACCGAAATAGCCCGTGCCGATCTGCCATACCAGATCGCCGCCCGGCGCCAGATGGTGGTCACTGATCCCGCCCTCGCCGGTATTGTGGTAGAAGCCGCCCCGCTTGGCACCCTCGTTCAGCGCCAGGATCGCATTGCGGCTCAATGCCCCGAAGCTCATGGCCGAGATGTTGAGCAGCGAGGCGTCGTACGGCTGGGTGCACTTGGGCCCGCCGATCCGCACGCGCGGCGGTTCCTCCAGGATGGGCGCGGGGAAGATCGAGTGGCGCAGCCCCTCGTACTCGCCGTGGTACAGGTCCATCAGCGTACCGAAAGGCACCGTGTCGTTCACGTTCTTCGCGCGGCGGTACACCAGCGAGCGCTGCTGGCGGCTGAAAGGCCGTCCATCCGTGGTGCGCTCGATGAAGTACTGCTGCATCTCCGGGCTGATGAACTCGAAGAAGTAGCGCGCATAGCCCAGCACCGGGAAGTTGCGCATGATGGTGTGGCGCTCCTGCAGCACGTTGGAGATACCCACGATCACCAAGGGGATGAGCACGACGTACCACCAATGCACGATGGGGTGCCAGTAGCCGATGAGGCCCACGAGCAGGAGGAGGAAGAAGCTGAGTCCGTAGAAAATGCGGCGCATATCGGTCGGATGGAGCGGCAAACTTAGCCCCTATCCGCCAGGTCCACGGGCCAAGGTCCATTGGGGCGGGCGCCTATCTTTCAGCTCCCTGCCTACCGCGATGACCGTTCCGGAACAACGCCATTTCAACGCCACGGGGCTGCGCGCCCATCTGTGGGACCGCCTCAAGCTCGCCGCCACCGCGCTCACATCCGCAGACCACGCCATCGGCGACATGCATCAGGTGCAGGCGGCGGACGCGCTGGAGCACCTGCTGGTGATGGAGCGTTATTGGGCCTTTCCCGGCCTGGATGCCGTGCGCCACATGCAGCAACTGCTGGAGAAGGGCGACCTCGCCGGCCTGGAACGCCTGGTGGCGCAAGTGGTGCGCAGTCTCGCCAGCGGCGTGTTCCGCGCAGACCAGACGGCCGTGCTCGAGATGGAGGAGCACGCCGAGCCCGAGAACGACGACGAACGCCAGCAGCAGAACTACTTCGAGGTGCTCCTCGTGGACGACAGCAGCGAACGCGAGCAGGTGCGCATCCGCGAGCGGCTGGCCCGCGCACGGAGCCGCTCCGACCGCTTCACCTATGGCGTGGTGATGGTGCCCACCGTGCAGGACGCCCTCATCGCGCTGCTCTTCAACCCCCGCATCCAGGCCTGCGTGGTGCGCTACGGCGTGCCCTTCCCCAGCCCGCACGCGAAAGGCTTCCTCGCCGGCTACATCCGCGCCATCGAACAGGCCGACCTGACCCATTGCGCCAAGGGCGAGATGGGTCCGCAGCTGGCGCGCATCATGCGCTGGTTCCGCCCCGAGGTGGACCGCTACTACGTGACCGACACGCCGGTGATGGACCTCGACGACGACTGCCTCCACCACTTCGGCCGCATCTTCTACCGGCAGGAGGACCTTGAAGAGTTGCACCACACCCTGCTGCGGGGCATCGCCACCCGGTACGAGGCGCCGTTCTTCACCGCCCTCACCGAGTACAGCCGCCGGCCCGTGGGGGTGTTCCATGCCATGCCCGTATCGCGCGGCAACAGCGTGTTCCGCAGCCACTGGATCCAGGATTTCGGCGAGTTCTACGGGCGCAACCTCTTCCTGGCCGAGACCAGCAGCACCACCGGCGGCCTCGATTCGCTGCTGCAGCCCACCGGCCCGCTGAAGAAGGCCCAGCAACTGGCGGCACGGGCCTTCGGCGCACAGTACACCTACTTCGCCACCAACGGCACCAGCAGCAGCAACAAGATCGTGATGCAGGCCCTGGTGGAGCCCGGCGACCTGGTGCTGGTGGACCGCGACTGCCACAAGAGCCACCACTACGGCCTGGCCTTGAGCGGTGCCTATCCCGTGTACCTGGACAGCTACCCCCTGCCGGAGTACAGCATGTACGGCGCCGTGCCCATCGCCCACATCCGCGAGAAGCTGCTGGAGCTCAAGCGCGTCGGCCGCCTGGACAAGGTGAAGATGCTGCTGCTCACCAACAGCACCTTCGATGGCGTGGTGTACCACGTGCAGCGCGTGATGGAGGAGGTGCTGGCCATCAAGCCGGACATGATCTTCCTGTGGGACGAGGCCTGGTTCGCGTTCGCGCGGTTCAGCTATGTGCTCAAACAACGCACGGCCATGTTCAGCGCCGCACGCCTGCACCGCCGCTACCGCAGTGCCGCCTACCGCGCCGAGCATGCGGCCCACATCGCCTCGCTCAAGCCCGGCGAGGAGCCCCGCATGCCCGACCCCGACAAGGTGCGCATCCGCGTGTACGCCACCCAAAGCACGCACAAGACCCTCACCTCCTTCCGCCAGGGCAGCATGATCCACATCTGGGACGAGGACTTCAAAAGCAGGAGCGAGGCCGCATTCCACGAAGCCTACATGACCCACACCAGCACCTCACCCAACTACCAGGTGCTCGCCAGCCTCGACATCGGTCGGCGGCAGGTGGAGTTCGAGGGCTATGAGCTGGTGGAGAAGGCCATCGAGCTGGGCATGCTGCTGCGCCACAAGGTGCGCGAGCACCCGCTGCTGCGGAAGTACTTCGACATCATCGCCGTGGGCGACCTGGTCCCCGAGGAGCACCGGCCATCGGGGCTGAAGGAATACTACTCCCCCGACGCGGGCTGGAACCGGATCGAGGACGCGTGGGCGCAGGACGAGTTCGTGGTGGACCCCACGAAGATCAACCTCTACGTGGGGCGCACCGGCGTGGACGGCGACACGTTCAAGAACCGGTACCTGATGGACCAGCACCATATCCAGGTGAACAAGACCAGCCGCAACTCGGTGCTGTTCATGACCAACATCGGCACCACACGGGGCAGCATCGCCTACCTGCTGCGTGTGCTGCTGCGCATCGCCGAGGACCTGGAGGCGCGCGTGCAAGCGATGAGCCGCACCGAGCGGGAGCTGCACCTGCAGCGCATCCGCTCGCTCACCCAGCAGGTGCCGCCCCTGCCTGATTTCAGCCGGTTCCACGACAGCTTCCGCGCTGTACCCACCGTGCCCGGCGGCAACCTCCGCGCCGCTTACTTCCTGGCCTACAACGAGGAGAATTGCACCTACATCCCGCTGGACCAGTGCCACGCCGCCCTGGCCCAGGGCCGCAATCTCGTCTCGGCCAACTTCGTCATCCCCTACCCACCCGGATTCCCCGTGCTGGTGCCCGGGCAGGTGATCAGTGGGGAGATCCTGGACTTTCTCATCGCCATCGATGTGAAGGAGATCCACGGCTACAGGGCCGAAATGGGCCTGCGTGTATTCACCGAGGCGGCACTCGCACGCGAGCGCACGGGCACGGCCATGACCGCCATGGGCGGCATGCGCACGACCACCAATGGCAGCGCCGGCGCTCGGAAGCGGAAAGCGTAGCACGTGCCCACAGCCCATCCCGCCCGGATCCGGACCCACCTGGGCGACATGAACGCCACCTGGGCACCGCACGGAAGCCTCGCCTGGGTGGTCCACGCCGTGGGTTGGATCTCCATCGACCTCGCGCCCTGCCACAGGACGCCAAGAAGCGCCCCCACGGTCCGTGGCGCCCCCCTCGGCCGCGCTTCTTGATGCACATCAAGTGAGGGGCGCGGAGTACCCCGGTACGTTCGTGCCGCAAATGCACACGAACAACATGAAGACCTCCAAATTCCTGGAATTCGCCACGTGGACCATCGTGGCCATCTCCGCGCTCGGCACCCTTTCCATGAGCCTCACGGCCCTGTTGGACCCCGCAGGTGTGATGGCGCTCGTACATACCCCGCTGGACAACACCGATGCGTTCAGCTCCATCCGCGGTGTGTTCGGGGGCGTGGGGATCACGCTGGCGGCGGCCATGGTGTGGATCTTCCGACGCGATCGCACGGCCGCCATGGGCTTCCTCGCGATGTTCTGGGGCAACTACGCCCTGTGCCGCACGCTCACCATCGTGATGGACGGCCCGCTCGGCGACTTCGGCAATCAATGGATCGGCATCGAGGCCACCTTGGCCGTGCTGTCGGCGGTGGTGTACGTGTTGCGGCGGAAGGCCATGCGCCCCAGGCGCACCCTCGCCATGTGCTGATCACCGGAATGGGATGAACGCAGAAGGCCGGAGCGATGCTCCGGCCTTCTACATGGGAATGGTCTGGATGCTTACAGCGTGCCCCGCAGCTCCTGTTCGCGCTCGATGGCCTCGAACAGGGCCTTGAAGTTGCCTTTGCCAAAGCTCTTCGCGCCCTTGCGCTGGATGATCTCAATGAAGAGCGTGGGGCGGTCCTGAAGTGGCTTGGTGAAGAGCTGGAGCAGGTAGCCTTCATCGTCGCGGTCCACCAGGATGCCCAGCTCGGCCAGCGATGCCAGGTCCTCGTCGATGGGCCCCACACGGTCCAGCAGACCTTCGTAGTAGGTGCTGGGCACTTTGAGGAATTCCACGCCGCGGGCCATCAGGTCGCGCACGGTGGTGACAATGTCGTCCGTGGCGATGGCGATGTGCTGTACACCTTCACCGTTGTAGAAGTCCAGGTACTCCTCCACCTGGCTCTTCTTCTTGCCTTCGGCGGGCTCGTTGATCGGGAACTTGATGCGGCCGTTGCCATTGCTCATCACCTTGCTCATCAACGCGCTGTACTCGGTGCTGATGTCCTTGTCGTCGAAGCTGAGCATGTTGGCGAAGCCCATCACCTTCTCGTAGAACTCCACCCACTTGTTCATCTGGTTCCAGCCCACGTTGGCCACCATGTGGTCCACGTACTTCAGGCCGGTGGGCGGCGGGTTGTAGTTGCTCTTCCAAGGCTGGTAGCCCGGCAGGAAGGTGCCCTTGTAGTTCTTGCGCTCCACGAACACATGGACGGTGTCGCCGTACAGCTTGATGCCGCTCTTCACCACCTCGCCATGCTCGTCCTTCTCCTCGGTGGGCTCCATGTAGGGCACCGCACCGCGCTTGGTCGTCTCCTCGAAGGCCTTGCGCGCATCGTCCACCCACAGGGCGATCACCTTCACACCGTCGCCGTGCAGACGCAGGTGGTCATTGATCGGGTGGTCCTTCGTGAGCGGCGTAGTGAGCACCAGGCGGATCTTGTCCTGCACCAGCACATAGCTCGTGCGGTCCTTCACGCCCGTTTCCAGACCGGCGTAGGCCAGGCTCTGGAAGCCGAAGGCGCTCTTGTAGAAATGGGCCGCCTGCTTGGCGTTGCCCACATAGAGTTCCACATGGTCGGTGCCGAGCAGCGGCAGGAAGTCCTGCGCCTCGGGCACGACCTTTTCCAATTGAGGGGTCACACTTTCCATGGTCTTGCTTTGCTCGCCGAAGCGTGTTTAAGCGGACCGGGCGGCGGCGTCAGAGCGCGTGCACCATGCCCGGACCGTGCCCCAAAGTTCGGTCATTTCCCCCCGCCTCCGCATGACCGCGGTCACCTCCCAGGTCCCGGCATGTTCATTTAACCGTTCGGTTTAATACATTTGCATTGACGTTGGTCAACCACGCATGCACACCGATCCCCTCAGCGCCACCTTCCACGCCCTGGCCGACCCCACGCGGCGGGCAATACTGGCGCGCCTTTCCGAGGGGCCTGCTTCGGTGAGCGAGCTGGCGGCGCCCTTCCGGATGAGCCTGCCGGCGGTGAGCAAGCACCTGAAAGTGCTGGAGCGCGCCCGCCTGGTGGCCCGGGGACGGGAGGCCCAGTGGCGCCCGTGCGCCTTGCAGGCCGCCCCGCTGAAGACCGCCACCGATTGGATGGAGCAGTACCGCCGTTTCTGGGTGGCCAGCTTCGACCGTCTGGACCAGTACCTGCAGGCCATGCAGGCACAACGCCCCACCCCTGCGCCGCGAAAAGCCCCGCGCCGGAAACGCCGCACCACCCCCTGAGCATGCGACCGCACCTTCCATTGACCGTGTCGTCCGACGTGCCCCCGATCACCGTGGAACGGACCTTCCGCGTCACGCCCGCCATGGTGTGGGCCGCCTGGACCGCGCCGGATCATCTGTGCCGATGGTGGGCGCCCGCCCCCTACCTATGCCACATCCGGTCATTGGACCTGCGCCCCGGTGGACGTTGGCTCTATTGCATGGAAGGCCCGGAGGACGACCGCCACTGGAGCTTCTTCGACTTTACCGCGGTGCATCCCCTGACCCACTTCGCCGGTAATGGCGGCTTCTGCGACGAGCACGGCCAAATCGACACCCGAATGCCCCGGTCGTTCTGGGAAGTGCACTTCACCCCCACGGACGACGGCACTCGCGTGCGGGTCGTCATCCACTTTGCCAACCAGGCCGACCTTGAGCGGATCCTCGCCATGGGCTTCCGCGAAGGTTTCTCGACCGGGCTCGACCAACTCGACAAGATCCTGTCACACCCCTGACATCCTACCTACCTTCTCTTCCCATGCCCACCCGCATCACCGTCACCACCATGATAGCCCGGCCTGTGGAATTCGCCTGGGCCCTCTGGACCGACCCCGCGCACATCACGCAATGGTGCGCCGCCAGCGATGACTGGCATTGCCCGGCCGCCACCAATGACCTGCGGACCGGCGGCCGCTTCGTCACCACCATGGCCGCACGCGATGGCAGCATGGGCTTCGACATGGTGGGCGTGTACGACGAGGTGCGCACGCACGAATGCATCGCCTACACCATGTCCGACGGCCGCACGTGCGAAGTGCGCTTCATACCCGTGGAGGGTGGCACACGGCTCGAGGAGACGTTCGATGCCGAGACCGAGAACAGCCCCGAGCTGCAGCGCGCAGGCTGGCAGGCCATCCTGGACCGGTACAAGGCCTACGCCGAGTCGGTCGCCCCGTCGGCCTCGGGCAACGAATGAAGTCCCTTCCTCAGGGATCCCCAGTTGGAACACGCATGACCATCCACCGCACAGCCGCCGCCGTGACCGCTCTGCTCGATGCGCACGCCCACCCGCTGCGTCCCGCGATCGACCGTTTGCGCCACATCATCCTCGATGCCGACCCCTCCATCGTGGAAGGCGCGAAGTGGAACACCGCCAGCTACCGCACACAGGATCGGTTCGCCACGTTGAACGGGCCCCGGCAGGTGAAGGCGCCGATGGTGATCCTGCATGCCGGCGCCAAGGTGAAAGGCATCGACCTGCGTCCCTTGATCCCCGATCCGCAGGGACTGGTCCAATGGCTGGGGCCGGATCGCGGGCAGATCATCTTCCGTGACGAGAACGACATTCGCGCCGGGGAAGGCGCCTTGCAGGAACTGGTCCACGCATGGCTCGCCCACATGCCCCGTTGACCCTCACCCCACCCCACCATGATATCACCGCCGAAACTCCTCACCACCTCGCCCATCACCACCGCGGTGATCCGCCTGACGATCCCCTGCGTCGATATGGGCCGCCACATGGATCCGGCGATCCAAGAGATCATTGCCACCGTACAGGCGCAGGGCCTTGCCATCGTGGGGCCGCTGTACGCCTATCACCACCGTCGCCCCACGGACACCTTCGACTTTGAGCTGGGTTTCCCGGTGGATGGCGACGTGCGGCCCGCCGGGCGTGTGGTGCCGGGCGTACTGCCCAAGGCCACCGTGGTGCGCAGCGTGTACGAAGGCCCTTATGATCACCTGCCGGACGCGTGGCGCACTTTGGAGCGTTGGGTGAAGGAGCATGGACATGGCCACAATGGTCGCTTCTGGGAATGCTACCTCAACAACCCCGATGAGTTGACGGATCCGCAGCAAACGCGCACCGAGCTCAACTGGGTGGTGCAACAACTGTGAGCCATGCGTGCCGGCACGGTCCCCTGGGTGCAGGTCGGTGAGGCTCGGGCGGCGATGTCGGTCCCCGCGGTGGACCATCGCACGCTCTCCCTGGGACGCTTGATCCCCGCGCCGATCGAGCTGGTCTTCGCGGCCCTACGCCGCGGGGCGCACCTCGTCCATTGGTGGCCAACGGAGCATCCCGTTCAGTGGGGGCATGACCTTCGACCGGGAGGCCGCTACCATGCCCGCCACCCCTCATGCGCGGATGGGGTGCACGGCACATACACCCATGTGACCCCGCCGCATCGGCTTGTGCTCACCTGGCTCCGCACCGATGCGGCCGACGACATCTGGTGCGACACGATGGTGGCCATCACCTGCGCGGAAGCCGGGCCGAACACCCTCCTGCAGGTGGAACAGACCGCCTTCCAGACCGAGGCCCACCGCGATGCCCACGCCACGGCCTGGGCCCATTGCCTGGACCGACTCACCGCTGAACTCATTCCGGCATCGTGACCACCCGGAACACCGTCGTCCACAAAACCCCATACCATGGAACGGATCTTCGTCAACATGCAGGTGCAGGACCTGCAACGCAGCATCGCCTTCTACAAAGCACTGGGCTGGAACTTCGAACCGAAGTTCACCGATGAGAACAGCGCCTGCCTGGTGATCAGTGCGCACATCTACTGCATGCTGCACACGCCCGCGGGCATCGCACGCTTCCTCCCCGCCGGCCGCACGGTGACCGATGCCCATCGCCAATTCGAGGTGATGCTGGCCGTGAATGTGGACGACCGCGCGCAGGTGGAGGCCCTCTATGAAAAGGCCATCATGGCCGGCGGCACCCCATGCCGGCCCGCAGAGGACCTGGGCTTCATGTACACCCGCAGCTTCAACGACCCCGACGGCCACATCTGGGAAGTGTTCTGGATGGACCCGGCAGCCATGCAAGGTTGACCCGGAAGTCCGCCCGCACGCATGCGCGAGGGACGGCAACGATATCGGCAGGATCGCCGATCTTCACGCCGCCCACCACGTCATGAGCGAACTCGCCGCACAACGCCTTCGGAACCATGTGACCACGCCGGCGGATGATGAGATCCGCATCACGCGTGTGTTCCATGCGCCGCGCGCGCTTGTCTGGCAGGCCTGGACCACACCGGCCATGCTGGTGCATTGGTTCGGTTGCGCGGCGTTCACCACCATCGATGCCACCGCCGACGTACGCGAAGGTGGTCAGTGGCGTGTGGTGATGCGTGCGCCGGACGGCCGGGACTACCCCTCAAGTGGCCATTATGTGGCGGTGCGCCCGATCGGCCATCTGGCCTTCACCCACCAGTGGGAAGTGGGCCCGGTGGAAGTGAATCCCGCATGGCACCGCACGCTGGTGACGGTGGACCTGCACGACGAAGGGGATCGCACGCGCATGGAATTCCGGCAGACCGGCCTGGCCACCCCGGCCTCGCGCGACAGCCACATCGGGGGCTGGTGCGACAGCATGGACAAATTGAGCACGCTTCTTCCGGAGCTGGCCGCACGCTGAGCGCAGATCCACGCCCGTTCGTTCGTATCGATCGTTCCGCACGTTGTTCATGCGTACCAGCGTGGCGGGCCCACGCGTCTTTCCGGCCCGATGGGCCCATCCCTGTTCCAACCATCGGTCACACCAATGCGCCCGTTGGGCGAGGATTATCCGTCGCTCGTAGATGCAAGGCGCGGGCTCCTCGAAAACTTGGCAGAATCTCAAGGATGAGGAGCCATCAGGTCCAAGTGACAGGTGCTCGAGTAGTAAATTTGCGCTGCTCCGGAAAACAAACCTCAAAAAACCTGACAACGCTCATGGCCAAGAGAAGATTGAACGAGAAGGATGTGGAAGAGCTGTTGACCCAGTATCGCAGTGAACGCCGTCGATTGATCTTTCAATTGGAACGCGTACGGCAAGCCATCGCTGACTTGCGGAATGGTGATACCCCCAGCGAAGGCGACAGCAAGAAAAAGGCGACGCGCACCAGCACCACCCGCCGCAAACCGGGCCGTCGGAAAAAGCGCACCATCACCGGTGGCGGCTACCGCCTGAGCAACTGGGACGAACTGGTGGTGAAGACCATCACGGACCGCCAACAGATGCTGCCGAAGGCCGATCTGCTGGCGGTTGCGCTGAAGTGGGCCAAGAAGAACGAACCCAATATGACCGAGGAGGAAGTGTCCGTCAAGCTCACCCGCGTGCTGCAGAAGCTCAGCGGCAAGCGCGGCGTGCTGGGCACCTATCGCTCGGGCCTGCGTCGGGGTTACCACTACGGCCTGAAGGAATGGTTCTACAGCAGCACCGGTGCCCTGCGCCGCAAGCACCTGGACAAGCTGGTGCTGACGAACGAGTAAGTCCACTCCAGGAGCCCCACCCCTCGGTGGGGCTCTTTGTTTCCCCCCGCGATCGGGCCGGTCACCCCGGCCGGCGGGACGAGGTTATCACAACTTTTTTGGGACACCTGTGACCCGACCGACACCCGGACGTCCAATGGTAGGATCCTCCGGTATGGGAGGGAGAGTCCGTATCGGAAGCCCGGGAGGTGCCGCAAGGCACCTCTCGTCATTTCCGGCCTCCCCCACGGCCCCACAGCGGCCCACGGGTCGTCCACGCGGGTGCATCCGGCCGGTACAGCCAGCGGTACACCCCGTACGATATGGCCGTGCCGATGAGCGAACCCACGAAGACGTCCTCGGTGAAGTGCTGCGAAAGGTGGATGCGGGAGTAGCCGATGAGTGCGGCCAGCAGGAGCAGCGGCACGGCCGCCGACCGTCGACCCAGGATCACCACCAGGGCGAGGCACATGCCGAAGGCCGCCGCCGTATGCCCGCTGGGGAAGGAGTTGTGATGGTGCCAGTCGATGCCGGCCACCCAGTGCATGTCGGGCAGCTGATCGCGGAACATCGCCGGGCGGTCCATGTCGGGAAGGATGAGCCGCTTGACCAACTGCACCACGATCGCGCCCAGTCCGCAGCCCAGGCCCATCATCAGGAAGGGGCGTATGCCGCAGAACACGAGGAACAGCAGCGCCAACAGGGTGGGCACCAGTCCGTCGCCCACGTGGGTGACCACCCGGAAGAAGCCATCGGCAAAGGCCAGCACGCCCGAGTTGATGGCCGCATGAAGCGCGAGCTTCTCCGTGCGCATCAGGAACCACCCCACGGGCAGGGCGATGAGCAGATGCCCAAGCAGAAATGTCCGAACGGCGTCGCGACGTTGCACGCGGCGAAGCTACACGCCTGCCCGTATGCCACCCCGCCGCACCCTTAACTTGGCCGGGACCACCGCCCCCGCACCATGCGCCTCCGCACGCTCATGCTCCCCGCCCTGCTCCACGCGGCCCTCGCCCCAGCCCAGGTCGTCTTCACCAAATTGCTCGGCGAGGATCGCGGGCAATGGGGAGTGGGGGTGATCGCCGAGACGAACGGCTATTGGGTGGCCGCCCGCGCGTACGATGCGTCCTCAGAGACCCATCGCCCGGTGGTCATGCGGTGCGACATGGACGGCAGCCTGCTCACGCGGACAGCGCTGCCCATCCCCGGCCGCGTGTTCCTGCAGACCATGGTGGAAGCCACCGACGGCGACCGCTTCCTCTGCGGCAGCACGTTCGCACCTGGCGCGCTGGACCATGATGGCCTGGTGGCCCGCGTGGCCCCGAACGACGACCTGGTATGGACGGCGCGCCCTGCGCAGGCGGGGCATCAGCAGTACCTCGGCGCCGCCCCCCTCCCCGATGGCGGACTGCTCACCTGCGGCACCCACCGCGAGGACTCCACGCTGCCTTTGGTGTGCCGGTTCGGGGCCGATGGCACCCTGATATGGCAACGCACCCTGCCGGAAGCCGGGGGCATCGCGCACGCCGTAGCGACCGATGGCACCGGGATGGTCGTGGCCGGTCGCCGGAAGAACCCCAGCGGCCAGACCGACATGTGGATGGCGCGGCTGGACATGGACGGGAACACCCATTGGACCACCGCCCAAGGCGGCTCGGCCGATGAGGATGCCTACGCCATTCTGCGCCTGCCGGACGGCCATTTCCTGGCGGCCGGCCACACCGACAGCCATGGTCCAGTGGACAGTGCCGGCAAACGGCGACGGTGCATTTACCTGGTGAAGGTCCACGCCAACACGGGCGACACCCTGTGGACCCGCACCATCGGCGACATCCTGTACGACCGCACCGCCCGGTCGATCGCCGCGACCGCGAACGGGCAGTTGCTGCTGGCCGGCCACCGGGAGTACCTGCCCGGTTCCACCCAGGCCCTGGTGCAGCGGCTCACCAATACAGGCGACCTGCTCTGGGAGCGCACCTATCAGGCGGGCAAGGAGGACCGGTTGGTGCAGGTGCGTGCGTTGCCAGACGGCCTGGTGGCCACGGGCGCATCGTACGGCAGCGAGGAGCACAAAGTGCTGCTCATCCGGCGCGACGCCTTGGGCGAATGAGGGGGTGGCGCGGACCTTACGGCAGCTGCTCCATCCGCGTATGGGTGGGCACCGTACCGCCGATGTTCAGCAGGATCTGGTCGCGATCGTTGTTCGGGCCGGTGTACTTCACCACCCCGTCCATGTTCACATCCTCCCGGTGATAGCCCGCGACGGTGGCCGTGGGCACCTGTCCACCCAGGCGGTCCAGGATCGCATCACGGCCATTGCCCGCGCCGGTGTAGCGCACCATGGCGTTGTTCAACACGTTGCCGGCCCACATGGTGTATCGGCCGGAAGGCTGGGTGCAGCTGGCCTCCGTGCCGTGCATCGCCACGCCGCCGGTCACCAGATCGATGAGCTGGTTCTCCACGCCCACGCTCACCGGCTGGGCGGTCATCATGCCCAGGTGGTTGCGGTGTCGCACGGACACATGGTAGAGCCCCTCGGCCACACTGAACTCCAGGCGCGTGCTGCCCGTCTGCGGGTCCACCACATCACCATCACGTTCCAGCAACATGCTGCGCGACCCCAGCACGATGGTGGGATCGTCCTTGTCACGCAGTTCCACCAGCACCCAGTCGACCACGGCGTTCTTGCCCGTAACGGCCAGCCGCTCGGGCGTGGTGGTCTCCCCGCCCGGATGGCCGAGGTCCAGCGCCGCATAGGGCTCCGCCAGCGGGATCAGGCCTTGCGCGCGCAGGTCATCGCGCATGAGGTTGGTCTGCGGGTCCCACGGCCCCTGCAACGCGGCCCGCAGGCGGATGGATGGCGCGCAGGGCGCCCAACGCACCAAGGCACTGCCCGGCACGATGGTGCGCGTGGCGCTCGAAGGGGTCTGCCAGTACAGCTGCCAGTGATCGCCCCCCTGCCCCTCCTTGTGCAGAAGTTCCACGTAGTAGTGTCCGCCGGCCTCCAGGTACACGGGCGCGCTCACCTGTTCCAGGTACTTGTTGAACTCCTCCGGGTTGGTCCAGCCGGGCACCTCGCACAGGTGGGTCATGTACTGCGCTTCATGGTTCGGGCTCAGGAACACCATCGCCGCGTCATCGCTCGTCACGGTGAAGGTGTACTCCCCACTCACGGGCGGCACGATGTAGCCGCGAACGCGGGTGCCATAGAGATCGGCCACGTCATTGGGCCCATCGAAAGAGGTGGGATGGAAGGTCGTGGTGGGCGCGTGGGGATAAGCGGGGTGTGCCAGCAGGTCGGCCACGTTGGCACCGTTCACGCCGAGCCAGCGTTCGGCCAGCAGGCTGCCCGCCGGTCCCGCGCACTGCGCCTCACCAATGGTGAGCACGGAGATCACGCGCGAAGCCTGGCCGGTAAGCCCATCCGCGTCCGTCACGGTCAACACCACCACATGGTCGCCCACCTCGCCGAAGACTTTCAGCGGCGCAGGATCCGTGCTGAAGGTGCCGTCGCCGAAGTCCCAGTGCCAGGCCACCACGCCATCCGGGTCGTAGGAGGCCCATCCATTGAAATGCACGGTGAGCGGGCCGGGGCCGGCGGTGACATCGGAGTTGATCACGGCCGTGGGCGGTATGAGGTGGCACGGCGGATAGATCCAGTGCTCCACCGTGGTGCTGAGGCCTGCGGCATCGGTCACCGTGAGGCGGATGTTGTAGCTGTATGATTCCCCGTCGCAGCCCACCCCGCTGATCAACGTGGTGGAGACCGGGTTCGGATCGGGTGGTTCGGGGTGGATGTGCGTGTTGTGGTGCAGTGTGGTGCGCCAGCTATAGGCGAGCTCGGCGGGGCCATGCTCCAGGTCGCTCACATCCGCTTCCAGGGAGAAGATCGTATCGACCCCAATGGGATAGAAGGCCCCGTCGGGGAAGCTGATGATGGCCACCTGGGGCGGGGTGTTGTTCACGGACACGATCAGTTGGGCTGAAGCGCTCTGGCCCGCGGCGTCGGTCACGGTGAGGGTCACGTTGTATTGCGTGGGCACGCCTGGCGGCGCGGTGAAGACATGCACCGGGTCCGCATCGGTGCTGGTGGTGCCATCGCCAAACTCCCAGAGGTAGGTGAGCGGGCCGTTCTCGGGATCGCTGCTGCCACTACCGGTGAACTGCACCTGCAGCGGCCCCGGCCCGTACGGCACATCCTGCTGGGCCACCACCACCGGCGGCAGGTCCACGGCGAGATTGTAGCAGATGCGGCGCAGCTGACCGGGCGAGTAGCGCAGGTACCAGATGCACCCATCCGGCCCTTCGCCCAACCAGGTGATGGGGCCGAGGTTGCCGGCGAAGTCGTGCACGCTCACGGGGCGATCCTGCTCATCGAACCGGAACCGCTTGATCCAACCGGCCACGTGATCGGCGTGGTAGCTGCTGTTGTGGTACTCCACCGGCATGTTGTGGTTGGAGTGGCGCGGGCCGCCCAGTGCGGAGTTGCCCCCGAAGCGCGGGCCGGGCACGGGGCTGTTGGGCGCGTCCAGGTCGTAGGTGATGGCTTCGTTGCCCAGGAAGCCCGGTGTGCGGCTCTGGTTGCCGTGGCGCCAATCAATGGACGGACGCGCATGGAAGAACTTCGGGATGGTGTTGGGGATCTGCGCGGCGGGGTTGCACGGGTTGGGGTGGCCGTTGAGGTGCACGGGCGTGTCCTGTTTCAGCAGATCGCGAAAACGGAAGTAGGGCGTGCAGCTTACTCCATCGTAGAGCGGGTTCGGAGCGTCGAGGTTCTGCGCATTGGCGTCCATGTACTCGTTCACCTGCGTGCACCCCTCGAACAGCGGCCAGCCGAAGTTCATGCCCGCCTCATAGCACACGTTCAGCTCCTCCCAGGTGTTGTAGCCCACATCACCGATGTACAGAGTGCCGGGCCGGCCGTCCATGGGGTCGGTGCTCACCTGTGCGGACACGGTGTCGATGGTCATGCGGAACGGGTTGCGCAGGCCCAGCGCCCACACGCGCGAGCGCGGCGCACGCGGCGCACCGGGGTCGTAGAACGGGTTGCTCGGCACCCCATCGCCCGTGGCGGGATCGATGCGGAGAACCTTGCCATTGAGGCTGTTCACCATCTGCGACCGGAAGGCGCCCACATTCTCCTCGGGGCGGATGATGCCCAGGGAAAGCGCCGCCTGGTAGTAGGTCTCCGGCCGGCTGCCCGCATCCGTGCTGGCGTAGCTGGAGCCATCGCCCACCGAGGCCAGCAGCGTCCCATCCTTGCCGAACACGAGCGACCCCGTGGTGTGCGACTCATGCAAACTGGGCACACCCGTCTGCGGTGTTTCACCCACCAGCACGAAGCGCGACCCGGGATCCACCTGCGTGCGATCCGGACCCGGCGCAGTGTACCGGGAGATGCGCATGATGGTGGCCGCGTAGTAGCTGTTGGTCGCGGGGTTGTAGTTCGGCGTGCCGTGGTGCAGCAGGTGGTGCTGGTCCACCAGGTACATCAGGTAGATATGGCCGTTGCTGAGGAAGTGCGGATCGAGCGTGAAACCCAGGAGACCATGATCGCGCCAGTTGCCCACCTCCTCGCTCAGGTCGATCAGTGGATCGGGCAGGCGCACACCGTCCTCCACGATCCACACTTTTCCGCCCTTCTCCCACACGTACAGGCGCCCGTTCTTGTCCCAGCATGCCCCCACGGGATCCTGCCATCCGGCCATGACGAGCGAATTGGAGAAATCGGCCGGCTGCGTCTGGGCCGATGCGGGCGACCAAAAACCCCGGTAGAGCCCGATGAGCAGAAGGGCAGGCAGGAGAAAAGAACGATGCATGATGCGGTGCGGAGATGGTGATCGGCGGGATGAACGCCGGAAAAAGAGCGACAAAACTACCCGGATCCCATGGGGAATGTCAATCCAAGTTCCGCAGCTCCAATGACATATGTCAACCATCCGGGCCATGGCAGCAGCAAGCCGTGGATCTTCGGTGACAGAGGCCGTGAAGGCGGCGGGTACTTTTGCGGCCGCAATAACGCGCCATTCCATCATGTCCCACCCATTGCTTTCGCTCGCGGCCCTCGCCGTGCTGCTCTCCGCTTGTTCCACCCCTGCACCCCAGGCCGACCCCGAACCGACCACGGCCGATGCCAGCGCGCTGATCCACCCGATGGAGAAGCACTTCAAGAGCCTGCGGCAGCTGAGCAATGGCGGCGATGTGGCCGAGGCGTACTGGAGCTTTGACGGCCAGCGTCTGGTGTTCCAGGCCACCGTGCCCGAGTGGGGCGAGGAGTGCGACCAGATCTACCACTTCGATCCCTTCGCGGGTGACCTGCTGAACGGCCCGCCGCAGAAAGTGAGCATCCACGGCGGCCGCACCACGTGCAGCTACTTCATGCCCGGCGACACCACCATCATCTTCGCCAGCACCCACGAGGCCAACGCCAGCTGCCCGGCCAAGCCCGAACGCCGCCCCGACGGCAAGTACGTGTGGCCCATCTACCCCAGCTTCGACATCTACGAGGCCGACCTCCAGGGCCGCATCCTGCGCCGCCTCACCGAAGGCGATGCGTACAACGCGGAAGCGACCGTTTCCCCCAAGGGCGACCGCATCGTGTTCACCAGCATGCGCGATGGCGACCTCGACCTCTACACCATGAACATCGACGGCAGTGATGTGCGCCGCGTGACCACCGAACCCGGCTACGATGGCGGCGCCTTCTTCAGCCCGGACGGCACCAAGCTGGTGTGGCGCGCCTCCCGCCCCCAGAGCCCCGATGAACTGAAGGAGTACCAGGACCTGCTCGCCCAGGGTCTGGTGATGCCCACCAACATGGAGCTCTATGTGGCCAACGCCGATGGCAGCGACGCCCGCAAGATCACCGACCTGGGCCAGGCCAACTGGGCGCCCTACTGGCACCCCAGTGGCGAGAAGATCATCTTCGCCAGCAACCACAAGAGCGAGCGCGGCTTCCCCTTCACCCTGTACATGATCAACATCGACGGTACCGGCCTGGAGCAGGTGAGCTACGGCGACACCTTCGACGCCTTCCCGGTGTTCAGCCCCGATGGCAAATACCTGGTGTTCAGCAGCAACCGGAACAACAAGCCCGGCAGCCACGACACCAACCTGTTCATCGCCGAGTGGCAGGACTGACCACCGGAACGACCGGGAACAGAAGGGGCCGTACGCGTGTACGGCCCCTTCTGTTCCCATACGGGCCGTGGCCCCGGTGGCCCGGCTACATTTGCGGTTTCCCATCCAGGCCATGTTGACCGAACCCTTGCTGGCCATCTCCCCGATCGATGGCCGTTACCACGCCCGCACCGCCGACCTCGCACACTGGTTCAGCGAGCAGGCGCTGATGCGCTATCGACTGCTGGTGGAGGTGGCCTACTTCCGTTTCCTCTGCACCGTTCCCCTGCCCGAACTGGAAGGCGCCGACCTGGCCGCCCTGGGCCCGGTGGAGGCCCGGGTGCGTGCCCTGTCATTGGACGATGCCCGCCGCATCAAATCCATCGAGGCCACCACCAACCACGACGTGAAGGCCGTGGAGTACTTCCTGAAGGAGCTGCTGGAGGAGGCCGGACTGGGCCGGCGCAAGGAGTTCGTGCACTTCGCGCTGACCAGCCAGGACGTGAACAATACAGCGCTGCCCATGCTGCTGCGCGACTTTGTGACCGAGCGTTACTTACCCGCCCTGGAGGCGCTCCTCACGCAACTGCATGCGCGGGCCACGGAATGGGCGCTCGTGCCCATGCTCGCGCGCACCCACGGCCAGCCTGCGTCACCCACCCGCCTGGGGAAGGAGATCGCGGTGTTCGTGGAGCGCCTGCGGGTGCAGATGGAACGCCTGCGCACCATCCCCTTCAGCGGCAAGTTCGGCGGTGCCACCGGCAACTTCAATGCACACCACGCGGCCTACCCGGAGCTGGACTGGCCCGCGCTGGCCGACCAGTTCGTGCAGGAAAGCCTGGGCCTGCAACGCCAGCGCACCACCACGCAGATCGAGCACTACGATGACCTGGCCGGCCTGTTCGATGCCATGCGCCGCATCAACACCATCCTCATCGACCTGTGCCGCGATGTGTGGCAGTACATCAGCATGGACTACTTCCGCCAGCGCACCAAGGCGGGCGAGGTGGGCAGCAGCGCCATGCCCCACAAGGTGAACCCGATCGATTTCGAGAACGCCGAAGGCAATCTGGGCCTGGCCAACGCGCTCTATGGTTTCCTCAGCGAGAAGCTGCCGATCAGCCGCCTGCAACGCGACCTCACGGACAGCACCGTGACGCGCAACATCGGCGTGCCCATGGCCCACACCATGATCGCCTTCGACGCCATCGGCCGCGGCCTCGACAAGCTGCTGCTCAACGAGGAGGCCATCCGGCGCGACCTCGACGCGCAATGGGCCGTGGTGGCCGAGGGCATCCAGACCATCCTGCGCCGCGCCGGCGTGGACCAGCCGTACGAGAAGCTCAAGGACCTCACCCGGGGTCGAGAGCGCATCACCCAGGACGACATCGTCGCCTTCATCGACAAGTTGGATGTGAGCGACGAAGTGAAGGAACGGCTGAAGGCGCTGAGCCCCGCCTCCTACACGGGGCCCGCTCCCCAGCACCCCTGAGCGCTCACGGCCATGCGCACCTCACCGGGCAATGCTTCCCGCGTACGGCGCGTGATGTGGGGCTTGATCTTGGTCCTCGCGGCGGCGCTCGCCACGGTATGGTGGTGCGACCGCGTGATCCGCACGCACACCGCCCCATACCTCTACGAGCGCCTCACCGATGTGCCGCACCATGATGTGGGCCTGGTACTGGGCACGTCGCACAGGCTGCGCAGCGGCGGGCCCAATCCGTGGTTCCACCACCGCATGCAGGCCGCGGCCGACCTCTACCATACCGGCCGGGTGCGCTACCTGCTGGTGAGCGGTGACAATGC
>CAYXKE010000005.1:25082-32314 GCA_964464935.1 uncultured Chryseobacterium sp. | reverse complement strand
CTTGATCCGGTGGCCGTTGAGGTAGCGCGTGGCACCCAGCCACAGGTCCTCGGTGGCGCGGTCGTACATGCGCGTGTCGGCCGCCGGATGCACCAGGCTGTAACGCATGGCCAGCTCGTAGCGGCTGCGCCAATAGCGGCTCAACTGGATGTTCGCCCCCTGGCCGGTGCGCACGAAGCGCACGTCACCTTCGGCATCGGTGGTGATGGGGTCGTCGCTGCGCCGCTCGAAGAACTCGCCGGAAAGCGCCCAACCCCGGTACTTCAACACCCAGTCGGCGATCAGCGTGGAAAAGCTGCGGTGGGCGTAGAGCTCCGCCCCGAGCTGGCCGCCGGTGCGGTGCGCGCGGTCGTTGTGGTGGGCGCTCACCCCGATGGCGAGCTTCGGCTTGGGTTCCATCTCCAGGTCCCCCTCCGAATAATCGCCGCTGTTGGCGAAGGCGCCCATGGGCAGCCACTCCACCCGGCCGGTGTACGACAGGCCCGAGTTGCCCGGCGTGGCGCTGCGCCCGTCGCCGGTGGAGAGCGCCGCCTTCACCTGCACTTGCTGCGGGCCCACGGGCAGCGTCCAGTAGGTGAACAGGCCGAAGTCGCGGTCCAGCGTGTAGGCCCCGTTGGCGATGGAGCGCTCGGGGAACTGCAGGTTGCCGCTGGAGACCACGCGCTGGCGGTTGCCGGGCAACTTGGACTGGCCGAAGCCGAAGTAAAAACGCTCGTTCACGTGGTAGTACACCATGGCGTCGCGGATGGGCTTGGCCACGCCACCACCGTCCAGGTCCAGGTCGGAATGGGAGAAGTTGAGCTGGATGTAGTACCGGAGCCGGTCCCGGAGCACATAGCCGTCGAACCGCAGGCGCAGCCGCCGCACCCGCGCGTCCACCGTGGCCACCTCCAGGTCGTCGCCCGCCACGGATGTGAGGCCGAAGCGGTTCTGCATGCGGAAGCGCAGGTTGAGCAGGAACACGGAGTCCTTGCGGATGGTGATGCCGTCGTGCACCTCGATCTGCGCGCGCTCGTCCAGCTCGGTCTGCGCGGCGGCGGGCACGGCCATGACCAAGGCCAGGGACAGCAAGACGAGGGCGCGCGGGATCAGCGGCATGGCGGGCTTCCGGAAGGTGGCGCGAAAGTACCGCCGTCCGCGTTCGTGGCGCCCGGCCTACCAAGGCAAACCTGCCTACCGGCCGGGCAGGCGGGCCTGTTCGCGTTGGAAACGCACCAGGTCGTTGGCCGGGATGTCGTCCAGCCCCAGTGCCCGCATCATGGTGATGAGCTGACCGCGGTGCTGCGTGCTGTGGTTGAAGCAGTGCATCAGCATGCGCCAGCGCACCTGCTTGTGCGCATTTCCCCGCAGATCGTGGTACGTGCATTCGGTGTGGAGACCGGCATCATTGAGCCCCTCGACATAGGCACGCAGTCGCCGCGTGTAGGGCAGCCATGTGTGGATGTCGTTGGAGGCTTCCGCAGGCCAATCAACGGGCGCACCGGTGAGCCGGCAGAGCCAGGCGTTCTCGGCATCGCGGATGTGCAGCAGCGTGGCGCGGAGGGTGGGAAAGCTGCTCGACACGGGCCGGTCCAGCATGGCATCGGTCTCGCGGGCCAGGCGTTGCACGAAGCGTTCGTTCGCCCACTGGTCGTACGCGGCGTATTCGCGAAGCAGTTGGATCATGGTGCGAAGGTGGATAACCTTGTTAAAAATACAGGCACTCCGCGATCGCTTTCCGGTGCCACATCCCGGACCTTCGCGACCATAGACGAGGACCGCATGTTCACCACGCTGTTCGGAAGGAAACGGATCAATGAGGACAAGCTGGCGAACCTGTTCGTGAACAGCCTGCTGGACCTGGTGGCCCAAGGCTTTCCGCTGGTGGCCGCCGAGATCGACGAATCGCCGGAGTTCCTGGAGCGCCCCGGTTTGTCCGAAGCCGATGAGGAGCCGTTCGCAGTGATCGCGCTCACGGCCAACATGATCGAGATGCAGCGCGCGGCCGAGCCCGGTCTCGATCGGCGCATGTTCAGCCTGTGCGTGGCGAAGTTCGCCCACGCCTTCGACCGCTCCGCCTCGGAGATGGAGGAGATCGTGAACGAGACGCGTGACCTGCTGGAACGCCTCAACCACCCGAGCAAGACCACCGTACTGGGCATCGGCAAGGTGCTCTTCGAGCGCTACGACCTGTTCCGGTTCCAGGACGCCTACTTCCGCAACCAGCGGTCCCCGAACCCCATCGTGCTCAAGCGCGTGAACAACCTCATGGGGTACTTCATGTGGAACTGGACGGAGACGTTCGAGCAGTACAAGGTGGTGTGAGCCACCCCGCCCGCTTCCCTCCCCCAGGCCTGTGGTCAGGCGATATCGCGTAGTTCCGGATAGTGCTCCGTGGCCATGTCCACGATCCATCCGCCGATGGCCAGTGCCGCGGTGGCGGCGGGCGAGGGCGCGTTGAGCACGTGGATGTGGCGTCCCTTCCGCTCGATGCGGAAGTCATCGACCATGCGGCCATCGGTGCCCAACAGCATGGCGCGCACACCGGCCCGACCGGGCTCGATATCGTCCATGGTGAGCGACGGGATGAGCCGCTGCAGCGTGCGCAGGAAGAGCTTCTTGCTGAAGGCCCGGCGGTACTCGTTGATGCCGTAGCTCATGTTGTTCACGAAGAGCTTCCATGTGCCGCCGTACCCCAGCGCCTCCATGGTGTCCTTCAGGTCGAAGTCCGTCTTGCCATATCCCTCGCGCTTGAAGGTGAACACGGCATTGGGACCGCACTCGATGCTGCCGTCCGTCATGCGCGTGAAGTGCACCCCGAGGAAGGGGAAGCGCGGATCGGGCACGGGGTAGATCAGGTGCTTCACCTTGTGCTTTCCTTGTTCGGTGAGCTCGTAATAGTCACCGCGGAAGCCGACGATCCGCTCGCGCACATGCGCGCCGTCCGCGCGGGCCAGGCGGTCGCTCTGCAGGCCGCCGCAGAAGATGGCATAGCGGGTGGTGTAGCTGCCTTTGTTGGTGCGCACGGTGGTGTGCCCTGCCTGCTGCTCGGCGCTGATGTACGCCTCGCCCAGGCTCACGCGACTTTCCGGCCGCCTGCGCAGGGCGAGCTCGGCCATCTTCTCCGTGGCCCCCCGGAAATCGATGATGCCGGTGCAGCCCACGCGCACCCCCGCAATGCCCACGCAATGGGGCTCGATCTCGCGGATCTGTTCCGGCGTCACCATCTCCATGTCCTCGATGCCGTTCGCCTGACCGGTCTCGTAGATCTTCTTCAGGCGGGGCAGCTCCTCCGCATCGGTGGCCACGATGAGCTTGCCGCACACCTCGTGCGCCACCCCATGTTCGCGCGCAAAGGCGACCAGTTCGCGTCGGCCTTCCACGCAGTTCTTCGCCTTGAAGCTCCCGGGCTTGTAGTAGATGCCGCTGTGGATCACCCCGCTGTTATGGCCGGTCTGGTGGTCGGCCAGGGCCTGCTCCTTCTCCAGGAGGAGGATCCGCAGGCCCGGATGGCGGGTCTGCAGCTTGTACAGGGTGGCGGCGCCAACGATGCCCCCACCGACGATCACCACGTCCCAGTCCACTTGTCCGTTCATTGGCGCTAATCGGATGCAGCGGCGAAGGTAGGCGCCCCGCCCGAGCACCTCATGCCTGCACCACGGGACCCGGCGCCGGCGTCTCGTGTGCCGGCACGCGCAGCAGCAGCACCAGGGCCAGCACGAAGGAACTGCCGATGATGATGACGCTGTTGCGCAGATCGCCCGTGAGCTGCTGCACCATGCCGAAGGCGAAAGTGCCCAGCACGGTGCCGAGGTAGAAGCTCACATCGTAGAACGAGAAGAAGGAGGCGTGGTCAATGGTCTCGGGCAGGAACTTGGCATAGGTGCTGCGCGAGAGGGCCTGGCTGCCACCCATGACCAGCCCCACGCCGGCGGCCAGCAGGTGGAACTCGGAGGTCCAGCGCACGAAGTAGGCCGCCACCACCAGCAGGATCCACACCACGCACCCGATCATCAAAGCCCGGACATTGCCGGCCCGCGCACTGAGCCGCACGAAAAGGTTGGCCCCCAGGGCGGCCAGCAGCTGGATGATGAGAATGCTGCCGATGAGGGCGGCATCGCCAATGGGGCTTACCGTGCCGTCGGGGGCCAGCTCCTTCACTTCAGCCTTGGCATAGGTCACCGCCAGGTACATCACCGTCTGGATGCCCATGTTGAAGACGAAGAAGGCGAAGAGGAAACGCTTGAGGCGGCGTGTGGCCAGCATCTGGCGCCACACCTTGCGCAGCTCGCGATAGCCGTTGAGGAGCACACCACCTCCGGCTCCTCCTGCGGGCGCGCCATTGGGCAGCACACGGAAGGCGAACTGGGCGAAGCCCACCCACCACAAGCCCACGGTGACGAATGTGAGCCGCGCCGGCAACCCCGCGCGATCGGGGATCCCGAACCAGTGCGGGTACATGACCATGAGCAGGTTGATCACCAGCAGGATGGTGCTGCCGATGTAGCCCATCACATAGCCCTTTGCGCTGATGCGGTCGTGATCGCGGCGATCGGCGATCTCGGGCAGGAAGGCATCGTAGAAAACGAGGCTGCCGCTGAAGCCCACACAGGCCATCATCACGAAGAAGAGGCCGACCCAGAGATGGGCCATGTCGAAGAGGGCCAGCGCCGCGCAGCTTGCCGCACCGACGTAGCAGAACGCCTTGAGGAACATTTTCTTCGACCCGGTATGGTCCGCGATGCCGCTGAGCAGCGGCGCGATCAACGCCACCACGAGGAACCCCGCGGAGAGGGCGTAGGAATAGAGTGCCTCGGCGGGCAATCCGTAGCGTTGGGCCACCAGATCGGTCTGGGCCGCATCGTGCGTCACCCCCATGTAGAACACAGGGAACACGGCACTGGTGATGGTGAGTGAATAGACCGAGTTGGCCCAGTCGTACATGGCCCAGCCCCGGATCACGCGCTTGTCGCCCTTCACCGGAGGCTTGTGGGCGGACATCTGCGCCATGGGCACCGGGCTCACTTCACCAGCTCCACCTCCACGCGCCGGTTCTTGCTCATGCCCACCTCGGTACCGCTCTCGTCGGCGCGCTCGGTGGCGCCCTTCGCGGCGGTGGTGATGCGCGAGGCGGAGATGCCGGCCTGCACCAGGGCCTCCTTCACCATGTCCGCGCGCTCCTGGGCCAGCCGCTCCAGGTCGGGCCGCATGCGGGTGCGTTCCTTCTCGGTCTCATCGATGTGGCCCACCAGGCGGATGCGGATGGACTGGTCCTCGTTCATCAGCGTGGCCAGCTCCTCGACCCACGGTGCCATGGCCCGGTCGATATTGCGCTGGAAGCGTTTGAAGTAGAACACCGTGGCGTCCGCGCGTTCGGCCGGCTTCATGTTGGGCGACCGCGCGCCGCGGCGGCTGAAAATGAACTCGCTCTCGGCGTCATCGATCTGCACGCAGGTGCACTCCGCGTCGTTCTTCACCGGGAACACGCTCACGTCATCGATGTAATAGTAGGCCATGGTCAGTTGCGGGCGGGTCTCCCCTTTCGGTGCCTCCACCCGCCGGTTGTCGATGCGCTCGTTCGCGGCGAAGTTCCCGATGATCAGGTGCGTCTCGCCCCCGGTGGCCTGGTACACGCCGCACACGCCCTGCCAGCTGTACATGTCATCGTACACCTGGTTGCGCAACACGGGCACCTGGGGCTTGTAGGTGAGGCTGACCTGATCGGTGCGGTTGGCGGGGTTGCGTGCGATGTAAGCTCCCAGTTCGTTGGTGGCGAAGCGGCTCAGGTCGCCCAGGCTCACGTAGTAACGCACGCAATAGCGCTGATCCTTCTTCAGGGGCGACTTGAACCGGGTGCTGAGGTAGCTGCGGGGCTTCTTGCCCTGGTAGCTCCACCACACCAGCCCGGCATAGTTCTCACCGGTAAGCGCGCTCTGGTCGCCGTACGCGTTGCGCGGTGCGCTGGCCGCCGCATCGTACACCGTGCCGCTGTACAGGTCGGCGGGCACACCCGTACCGCTCTTCCAACCCTTGGCCATCTCAATGGAGCCCAGACGCTTCAGCTTGCCCTCCACCTCTTCGAAGCTGCCATTGGGCACGAGGTTGTCCTCGTCCTTGGCCAGGGTCTGGGCACTGAGCAGGGCGGGTGTGAGCAGGGCAAGAGCGGCCAGCGGCAGGGAGCGGACCGGGAACAGGGAACGGGCGAGCATGTAGCTGAAGGTTCGTGAGGCAAGGTTCGCGAATGTAGCACAGGGTTTCCTGGCCGGGCAGCACATGCGAACACCATGCCGGAGGGCCCAAATGACAGGGGCCTCCCCCCTTCGGAGAAGGCCCCTGCACAAGGTCCGGGCCGCTTAGCGGCTGCCAAAGGTGTAGGCTGCACGCAGGCCGATGTAGCCGTTGGTGACGCTCTCGTCGGTCACTTCGTTCTTGTCGAACAGCAGCTGATAACGGAGGGCCAGGTCGATGTTCTCGGTCACGAAGAAGCCCAACATGGGGGCCACGCCAAAGTTGGTGTTGCCCTCGGCACCCTCCACGTTGGCCTTGGAGATGTGCACACCGGTGAGCACCCCGAAATAGGCACCCTCCTGGTTGTCGCTGAAATAGAACTTGCCACCCACTTGGATGGGAATGGAACTCGTGCCCACACCTTCCACGGTCGTTTTGCCCAAGGGCCCGAGGTCGACCTCGAAGTCCTTGCCGGCGAAGCTGATGTAGCCGGCTTGAGCGATCAGGCCGAGTTTGTCGCCCACGGGCATCTCGAAGCCCAGGGTCGCACCGAAGCCGATACCCGTGAAATCGGACCAGTCGCCCATGGGTAATGCCACTTCAAGACCAGCCGAGAAACGGGGCTCTTGTGCAAAGGTGGCGGTGGAGGTCGCAAGGCAGGAAATGACAAGCAAATGACGGATCTTCATTGGTAGGTAGGGTTGTTGTGCTGCCAATATAATCGTTGCGATCGATCCTGCAAGCGACGACGGGGCTTGCACGCCATGGAACAGAAGGCCGGAGGTTGCCCCCCGGCCTGTCGCAGGAACGCAAACCAAAATGTTGCCCTGGAACTACCCACCGCCGAAGGTCCAGCCCACGTTGAACTCGATCAGGTTGGTCCAGATCCGGTACCGGGCGCTGCCCTGCGAACGATCGAAGGATGTGCTCAGGCTGCGGTAGAAGCGCAGGTCCATGTCGAAGCCCACCGGCAGGGTGTAGCCCACGCCGGCCATGGCCATCACATCGGCCTTGCGCCAATCGCG